>JANQMH010000067.1 GCA_028280195.1 Exilibacterium sp. | reverse complement strand
TTCTCTCGACCGGGACCTGTCGGCGCCGCCGGCCGAGCACGGCGGCCGCCATCCGCTGCCGGACACCGATACCCTGGTGGCAAAGCTCAATGCCGCCGGTATCAATGACCACTCCCTGGTAGTGGCCTATGACGACAGCCATTTCAGTTTTGCCGCGCGCCTGTGGTGGTTACTGCGCTATCTCGGACACGACAATGTGGCGCTGCTGGACGGCGGCTATCGGGCCTGGGTGACGGCCGGTTACCCGCTCGACCGGCGCGAGCCGGCACCCAGAAGCGGGCGCTTTCAAGCGCGGCCGCAGCGGCAGTGGACCGCCGATGTCAAGCAGGTGCAAAGCGCCATCGGCGATCAGGCCACGCTGTTGCTCGACTCGCGCGAGCCGGCCCGCTACCGCGGTGAACAGGAGCCCATAGACCCGGTCGCCGGCCATATCCCGGGCGCCCTCAACTTTCCCTGGTGCGAGGCCAGCGACGCCGACGGCTTCGCACTCGGCATCGATGCCCAGCGGGCGCGCTGGCAGGCGCTGCCGCCGCACCGGGAACTGATCGTTTACTGCGGTTCCGGGGTCAGCGCCTGCGCCAATCTGCTGTCTCTGCACCTGGCCGGCCACCGCGCCAGGCTCTATCCCGGCAGCTGGAGCGACTGGTGCTCCTACGCTGAGCTGCCGGTGGCCGGCGCCGGCGCGTAACACACACCGGTGCCGCCCAGGCCGCAGTAGCCATTGGGATTTTTGGCCAGGTATTGCTGGTGATACTCTTCGGCGTAGTAAAAAGCCGGTGCCGGCAGTATCTCGGTGGAAATGCCGCCCAGCCCGGCGCCGCTCAGTGCGCGCTGGAATTCATCGCGGGACTGCTCGGCCTCGGCCTGCTGCTGTTCGGAAAAAGTGTAGATACCGGAGCGGTACTGCGTGCCGATATCATTGCCCTGGCGCATGCCCTGGGTGGGGTCGTGGGCTTCCCAGAACGTCTTCAGCAACTGCCGGTAAGTAATCAGCGCCGGGTCATAGACCACCTGCACCACCTCGTTGTGACCGGTCAGGCCGGTGCACACCTCTTCGTAGGTGGCATTGGGCGTATAGCCCCCGGCATAGCCTACAAACGTTGAATACACCCCTTCCAGCTGCCAGAAGCGGCGCTCGGCACCCCAGAAGCAGCCCAGCCCGAACATCGCGCAGGCCAGGGTATCGGCAAATGGCGGCTGTATCGGGTTGCCGTTGACGAAATGCTGGTTGATCAGGGTCAGGGGCTGACTGCGCCCCGGCAGAGCCTGCTGCTCAGTCGGCATCTGCATTTTATCCAACCTGTTTCTCACCCTCGTCCTCCTGTCGTTGTGGACCATTGTGGAGTATTGTGGAGCGTCATGGAGCCCGGCGGCACGCGCAGCGCGATAGCGGGGGAAAGCATAACACGCAGCGCCGCCGCCGCGAATGGCCCGCCCGCGCCGCCATTGTCGCGCCATTAGATATGCTACGCATGGCGGGGTGTGCCAGATTGCCGGCAGGGCCGCTGGCGGCGGCGTTTCCAGCGCCGCCGGCGGCTGTGTTAGTATGGCGGCAAATTTCGCAGGGGCTCGGCGGCAGCGACTATTCAGACCATGTCAGTTCACGAATCCTCCTACTTCGTCGCCGTGGATCTCGGCTCCAACAGTTTCCATATGCTGATCGCCCGCGACAAGGACGGCACCCTGGAAATCGTCGACCGGGTCAAGGAGATGGTGCAGATTGCCCGCGGCCTCGGCCGCGACGGCAACCTGTCCGAGCAGGCGCAGCAGCGCGCCCTCCACTGCCTGGCGTGCTTCGGCGAACGCATCCGCCAGATTCCCAGTTCGCGGGTGCGCGCCGTGGCCACCAAAACCCTGCGCGCAGCCCGCAATGCCGACCGCTTTCTGCGCGCCGCCGAAGCCGCTCTGGGCCAGTCGATCCAGATTATCTCCGGCTACGAAGAGGCGCGGCTGGTGTACCTGGGTGTGTGCCGCAGTATTGTCGACGAGCACCACCGCCGCCTGGTCATCGATATCGGCGGCGGCAGTACCGAGTTCGTTATCGGTCACGACCTCAGCCCGCAACACCTGGAGAGCCTCAGTATCGGCTGCGTTACCTACGCCGAGCGCTATCTGCAAAGCGGTGTCAGTGCCGAGACTATCGGCAGCGCCTACATGGCCGCCTGTAACGAGTTGGAACTGATCAGAAACGAATACCGCAACGCCGGCTGGGATGTCGCTTACGGCGCCTCCGGCACCATGCGGGTGATCGCCGAACTGATGCCCGACCACACCGCCGGCGCGGTCATCACCCGCCAGGGTCTCAACAGCCTGATCGAGCAGACCATCAGAGATGGTGAAGTGCTGGCACCGGGCATCTCGAAGCTGCGGCGCGATGTACTGCCTGCCGGCCTGGCCGTGCTCAAAGCCATTTTCAGCCAGCTCAAACTGACCGAGCTGCATGTGGCCGACGCCACCCTCAAGGAAGGCCTGATCTACGATTCCCTCGGCCGCATGGGCCAGCAGGACATCCGCGACCACACCGTGGAAAACCTGCTGCAGCGCTACCAGATCGACCGCGCCCAGGCCGAGCGCGTGCAGAATACGGCGCAGGCACTGTGGCGGCAGCTGCCCGCCACCAGTCTCGGCGGCCAGTCCCCCGACAAGCTGCTGCGCTGGGCGGCGCAGTTGCACGAAATCGGCTTGAGCATCTCCCACTCCGGCTATCACCACCACGGCCACTACCTGCTGAAACACAGCGACCTGGGCGGCTTCGGTCGCTACGAGCAGCAATTGCTCGCCACCCTGGTGCGCTTCCACCGCCGCAAACTGCTCGACGAACCGCTGGACCCTCTGGACGTCAACCCCGCCACCAACCCGCCGCTGTCGCAGCGCAACGACGCCCTGTTGCCGCTGGTGCTGTGCCTGCGGCTGGCGGTGCTGCTCAACCGCGGGCGCGAACCGCTGAACTGCAAAGTGGGCATCAGCTGGCAGGGCGACCGGGTGCTGCTGAGTTTCAAGCGCGGCTGGCTCGACAAGCACCCGCTGACCGCCCGCAGCCTGGCAACCGAAGCCGACTACCTGGCAGCCGTAGGCATTGGCCTCAGTTACTAGTCACTAGAGACTAGTGGCTAGTTATTGTTGTCGCCTAATACACCTTGATATGGGTTGCTTTTCATGCCACCATCCTGCGGTTTTGGGGTTTGCCGCGGTGTCTGCCGGGCTGCAGGCGCTGAGTGCACGGCTGCGGTGGCGGCTGCCAGCATGGGGCAAACTACATATCTTCCCGGGCTCGAGAGGCCAAGGCGCTTGTTCAGCGTCCGGAAAAGGGGGAATTTGCGCCGATGCGGCGTGGGTACTGGCTGCTTTTAGTTGCGCTTATCCTGCTGGTGGCGGGTTATAACCTGCGCTCCCCGGCAACCGCCTCCCTGCCGATCAACGGCGGCACACTGGATATCGGCGACTGGGATTTCGAGCGCCGCGGAGCCTTGAGTCTGGCAGGCGACTGGTTGTTTTTCCCCCGGCAGCTGCATACGCCGGCGAGCCTGGTCGCCGCCGTGGCAACCGCCCCGGCCGCCGGCGCCGCGGCGCCGCTGGCGATGCCGGTGCCGGCCACCTGGAACCAGGCCCTGCCGCAGCGGCACAGCCCGCTGGCGCAGGGCCGCGGCTACGGCACCTATGCCCTGAAGATTACCGGCGGCGGCCAGGCCAGCCTCAGCCTGTTGCAGCAGCAGGCCTGCACCAGCAGCCGCAGCTTCTTTTTTCCCGCTTCACAGCCCGCGGCGGCGACCACCTCGGAGCTCGGCCGGGTCGGCCTCTCGCTGGCACAGACTGTACCCCACCAAAAGGCAGTGCTTTCGGCCCTGCCGATGCAGGCCGGCGAAGCGCATTATCTGCTGCTGCAGGTCGCCAACTTTGACCACCGCCTGGGCGGTCTGTGCGGCGCGCTGTATCTGGGCACCCAGCAGCAGCTGTTTGACCTGCAGTTACAGCAACTGGCCGGCCGCGGGCTGACCATCGCCATTATTTTCAGTATGGCGCTCTACGCCTTCGCGATCTACTTCTACACCCCGCGCAACCGCTCCTCGCTGTGGCTGGGCCTGTGGGCCCTGACCATGGCGCTGTATCTGTGGACGCATGGCAATTTCTGGGAGCAGGTTATCGGCCTCGACGGCAGATTCGGCTTCGAGCTGCACTACGCGCTCGAGTACGGCACCATACTGCTGCTGGGCCCGCTTATCCTCCTCTTTCACCACCACGCCTATCGCATACACTATCTTCCCAGTACCCCGCTGGCGATCAATATCGCCGTGGCGCTGCTGTTGTGCCTGATTGTCTTCATCACCCCCGCGCGCTGGTTCACCCAGTACTACAGCGTGCTGATGTATTTCACCTGCCTGCAGTTGCTGGCAACTGTCTATATTCTGCTGCGCGCGCTGTACGACCGGCAGAACCACGCCGTGCGCCTGCTGATCGGCATGCTGCCGCTGTGCTTTACCATTCCGGCGGATTTTGTCGCCGGCAGCAACGGCGCCCCGGCTGCCACGCTCACCGAATACGCCATGGTGTTCTTCATTTTCATCCAGTGCCTGGTGCAGGGCCGGCGCATGGGGCTGGTTATCAGCAGATCCCAGCACCTGTCCAATTCGCTGGCCGAAGAGGTGAAACAGCAGACGGCATCACTGGAGGCAAAAAACTACGAGCTGCTGATTGCCCGCACCGCGCTGGAGGAGGTCAACCGCGATCTCAAGGCGCTGTCCATCACCGATGGCCTCACCGGCGCCTACAACCGGCTTTACTTCGACCGCCAGTTCCTGATCGAATGGCAGCGCTCGCGCCGCGAACAGACGCCGCTGTCACTGGTGCTGGTGGATATCGATCACTTCAAGGCGCTCAACGACCGGCACGGCCACCTGGCCGGCGATCAGGGCCTGAAAGATATCGTCCGCCACATGCAGGCGGTGTTCCAGCGCGCCAGCGATGTGGTGTGCCGCTACGGCGGCGAGGAGTTTGTGGTGCTGCTGCCCAACACACCGCCGGAGCAGGCGACAGCGGCAGCGGAGAAGCTGCGGCAGCTGGTGGAGGCCACGCCGATGCGATATAACGGCGCGGATATCCGCTACACCGTCAGCATCGGTATCGGCGGCCTGGTGCCCGCTGTCGCCCACCAGCCCCTGGACCTGCTGAGCGCCACCGACCAGGCCCTGTACCAGGTAAAGCGCCGCGGCCGCAACGGGATTTGCGTGGCCGATACGATACACGCCAATATCCGCGCCTGAGGCAACTGTAGAGACCGCGGCCGTAACAAAGGTATAATTTTAGTGGTGAGTCTCTAGTGACTAGAGGCTAGTGATTAGTGATAGTGATTAAGCTTTGATCGTGAAAGATAAACTGCCTTCCAATAAGCCCGCTGTGTCCAGTAACCGCGATATTCAGGCGTTTTTGCAGCAGGCGGCGAAAACGCCGGTGAAGGCGGCGGGCAGCGATGCCGGGCGGCTGCTGTTTGCCATCGACGCCACCGCCAGCCGCCAGCCCACCTGGGAGACCGCCAAGCGCCTGCAGGGCAATATGTTCAGGGCCACCGAGTCCCTCGGCGGCCTGCAGGCGCAACTGTGCTACTACCGCGGCCTGACCGAGTTTCACACCTGCGGCTGGCTCGGCGATACCGGCGCACTGCTGGCGGAGATGGAGCGGGTCAGCTGCCTGGGCGGACATACCCAGATCGGCCGGGTGCTGGCACACGCGCAGGCGGAGACACGCCGGCAGACGGTCAACGCCGTGGTCTTTATCGGCGACGCCATGGAGGAAAACGCCGACCACCTGTGCCAGCTGGCCGGCGAGCTGGGCTTGCTGGGGCTGCCGGTGTTTACCTTTCAGGAGGGCGGCGATATCGGGGCACAGCAGGTGTTCCGGCAGATCAGCCAGCTCAGCGGTGGCGCCTATTGCCCGTTCAACGAACACAGTGCCGACCTGCTGGCGGACCTGCTCGCGGCCGTAGCCGTCTACGCCGCCGGCGGCTATCGCGCCCTGCAGGACTTCAGCCGGCAGAAGCCGGCGGCCGTGCGCCAGCTTACCCGCCAACTGCCAAAAGGTGGTCGCTAAACGGTGGCGCGAGTGTTATTTGCCCTGCTGATTGTGGTGCTTGTGGTGCTGTGGATGCGCCATATCCGCCGCCAGCCCTCGGCCCAGCAGAAAAAACTGTATCTGCAGTCCGCCGTCGGCGCGGTCGCCGTGCTGTTATTGCTCGGCGCCCTGAGCGGCAGGCTGCACTGGCTCGGTGCGGTGGCCGCGGCAGCGATGCCTTTTTTCTTGCGCCTGTTTCCGCTGTTCTTGCGCCTGGCGCCGCTGCTGCAGTTCTGGCAGCGGCGGCGGGGGGCGAATGTTTCCGGCGGCAATACCTCGACTGTCGCCACCGCCCTGCTGCAGATGCAGCTGGACCACGACAGCGGCGAAATGCGGGGCAGCGTCCTGGAGGGGCCATTCAAAGGCAGCCTGTTAAACGACCTGCAGCGCTCGCAGCTGCTCGAGCTGCTGCGCTACTGTGCCGAGCAGGACCGCGAATCGCAGCAATTATTGACCGCCTACCTGCAGCGCCGCTTCGGCCCCGAGTTTTTCGAGCAGGCAGGCTACACCGAACACCAGGATTCGGCCCCGGGCGCCTCCGGCTCGACCATGACAGTGGCCGAAGCGCGGCAGATTCTCGGCGTCGGCGAACAGGCCGGCAGGGACGACATCGTCAAAGCGCATCGCAAGTTAATGCAGAAACTGCACCCCGACCGGGGGGGCAGCGACTACCTGGCGGCGAAGGTTAATGAGGCTAAGGATATTCTGATGGGGGTGGAATAGCAGGAAAAAGGGAAAAGGAAAAAGGGAAAAGAAAACCCCACAGAGTAAATCACCCCCACCGCCCACTTTTCCCTTTTCCCTTTTCCCTTTTCCCTTTTCCCTTTTCCCTTTTCCCCAATTATTCTCCCCCAACCCGCCCCAAAATGTGAATATACCGCCCCAACGACCGATAGGGCTCGCAGCGGGAAAACCGCAACTCCATCTCCACCACGCCCTCGGGGTCGCGCTGGCGGTCGGCCCGGTCAAAGATGTAGTCGTGAAATACGCGGATACCACTGCGGCAGAGGATATTCAGCGGCAGTGCCTGCAACCAGCACTCCACTTGCTCGCGTTGGAGCGGGTTGGTGGGTGTGAGGCTGCCGCGATAGCCGCGGTAGCTGCGCCGGCGGATTTTTTTGAAGTTGGTGCGCAACAGGTTTTTGAAGATCAGCGATTCGAGATTGTAAAACGTCAGTGACAGAAAACCGCCGGGCTTTATCGCACCGGCCAGCCGGCGCAACAATACCTCCGGCTCGGCCACCCACTCCACTACCGCGTGGCAGGTTACCAGATCGAACTGTCCGGTCTGCTGCCAGTCCAGGGCCTGAATGGGCTTGTTAACCAGTTCGATGCATTCGGCAACGCCTGCCTGTTCGGCCCGCTGTGCCGCCAGCGCCAGCATATTGGCGGAAATGTCGCACAGCAAAACCCGATGCCCCTGCCGTGCCAGCGCCACTGCCATCTGCCCCTGGCCGCCGCCGGCATCGAGCACCCGCAACGACCGGCACTGCAGCTGCGGTATGAATTCATCGAAGTCGCGCTGCAGCACCCGCAGCCGCAGCTCACCTTTCAAACCGCCGTAGACATTGCGCTCGAAGCGCGGCGCCAGATCGTCGAAATTGCGATCCCCGCTCACGGCGACAGCAACCGCCGGCGGTTTTTTGCCATCTTGTCGCCTGCGACCTCGAGTAAATCCAGATCCAGTCGCCGGCACAGGGCCAGCAGATACAGCAATACATCGGCCACCTCTTCCCCGACGCGCCGCCTGGCCTCGCTGTCGGCCGCCAGCGCCTCGGCCTGCTGATCGCTCAACCACTGGAATTCCGCCAGCAGTTCCGCCGCCTCGACGCTGACCGCCGCCGCCAGGTTTTTCGCTGTGTGCAGGGCCTGCCAGTCATTGGCGAGGGCAATTTGTTCGAACTCGCGGGTCAGTTGCTGCAGATCCATGGTATCGACGATCCCGTATTGATGCGCTGAAAAATGCCAGAACGGCGGCGGCGGCGCGCTTGTTATCGGTCGCCGCGGGCTCTAGTATACGCTGCATGGAGCATAACAGCAGTCGCCCGGCGGGCGCGGGCAACTGGTGCGTTTATATTATCCGCGCCAGCGACAGCAGCCTCTACACCGGCATTACCACCGACCTGGAAAAGCGCTGGCGCGCCCACCGCAGCGGTCGCGGCGGTGCTAAGTACTTTCGCGGCCGGCGGCCGCAGAGCCTGTGCTTTGTCGAGCCCGGCCACAGCCGCAGCAGTGCCAGCCGCCGCGAGGCACTGATCAAGCAAATGACCCGCCGCCAGAAGCTGCAATTGATCGCCGCGGCCGCCGCACCCAATCCCGGCGCCTGTGACAACTGAACCGCGCCCGGTCTGCCGCCGCTGCCTGCGGCCGCGCTCGACCTGTATCTGCGATCTGGCAGTCGCTGTGGCGACCGATACCGAGATCCTGATCCTGCAGCACCCGCTGGAAACCGGCCATCCCAAGGGCTCGGCACAGCTGCTGCACCTGAGCCTGGCCAACAGCCGGCGCTGGGTGGGGGAAACGTACCCGGCCGCCGAACTGGCCGCACGCCTGGCGGCCGGGGGGCGCCGCAGTGTCCTGCTCTACCCCGCCGACGGCCCCTACCCCTGCAGCACCGTCAGCGCCGCGCAGCTGCAGCCGCGGCAGACGCGGCTGGTGGTGCTCGACGGCACCTGGCGCAAAACCCGCAAACAGCTGCACCTGAATCCGCCGCTGCAACAGCTGCCGCGCCTGGTATTGACTACCCTCGGCGAAGCGCGCTACAGCATTCGCAAGGCACAGCGGCCACAGCAGCGCTCGACACTGGAGGCAACCTGTCAGGCGCTGGCCGAAATGGAGCACTGCAAGGCGCGGCTGGCGCCCATCCTCAACGGCTTTGCCGCCCTGAACCGGCGCTTTGCAGCACACGGCAAAGCGCCGGCTCCCTGATCCGGAGCCGGCGCGGGCATCGTACAAAGTGGATATTCGGGATAGAATGGGCGCCCCTGCCGTGCCGGCAAGCGCCCGCTCTTGTCTCCGGCAACAGGCCAGGCAACAGGCAATGGATTTTTTTGCACCCCTTATAAAGAGGTTTTCATGACCCCACAGGTTCACCCCGCTTTTGAATGGCTGCGCAGCCACACGATCGATTCACTCAAAGTTACCGTCGAGGAGTACCGCCACCGCAAAACCGGCGCCCAGCATATCCATATCGCCGCCGACAACGATGAAAATGTCTTTCTGGTGGCGCTGCGCACCGTGCCTCACGACTCCACCGGGGTGGCCCATATCCTCGAACATACGGCGCTGTGCGGCAGCGAGAGATACCCGGTACGCGACCCGTTTTTCATGATGATACGGCGCTCCCTGAACACCTTCATGAACGCCTTTACCAGCTCCGACTGGACGGCCTACCCCTTTGCCAGCCAGAACAGGAAGGACTTCAATAATCTGCTCGACGTCTATCTGGACGCGGTTTTTTTCTCCCGCCTGGACCCGCTCGACTTCTGCCAGGAGGGGCACCGGGTCGAGTTCGAACAGCCCGATGACCCGTCGACGCCACTGCTGTTCAAAGGTGTGGTCTACAACGAAATGAAAGGCGCGATGAGTTCAGTGCCGTCACAACTGTGGCACACCCTGTGCAAATACCTCTACCCCACCACCACCTACCACTACAACAGCGGCGGCGATCCGCAGTCGATCCCGGATCTGACCTATGCCGAACTGCAGGCTTTTTACCGCACTCACTACCATCCCAGCAATGCTGTTTTTATGACTTACGGGGATATCGGCGCGCAGGACCACCAGGCCAAGTTCGAACAGCAGGCCCTGCAGCGCTTTGAGCGCCTCGATGAAACCATTGCGGTCAGAGATGAAAAACGCTACCAGGCACCGGTCTATGTCGAGGAGTACTACCCGCTGACCGACACCGGCGCACTGGAGAAGAAGACCCATATCGTGCTGGCGTGGCTGCTGGGCAAATCCACGGACCTGGAGGCCACGCTCAAGGCGCAGCTGCTGGCATCGGTGCTGTTCGACAACAGCGCCTCGCCACTGCAGCGGGCACTGGAGACCACCGACCTGGGTACGGCGCCCTCCCCTCTGTGCGGGCTGGACGACTCACAGCTGGAACTGACCTTTGTCTGCGGCGTCGAGGGCAGTGACAGAGAGCACGCCGCAGCGGTGGAAGCCCTGATTCTCGGCGTGATCGAGGAAATCGCCCGCGACGGCATCCCGGCCGATCAGGTCGAGGCCTCGCTGCACCAGTTGGAATTGCAGCAGCGCGAGGTCGGCGGCGACAGCTACCCCTACGGCCTGCAGCTGATTCTGACCGGGTTGACGGCCGCCACTCACCGCGGCGACCCCATCGCCCTGCTGGATCTGGACCCGGTGCTGGCCCGCCTGCGCGAGGCGGTCAAGCAGCCGGATTTTATTCAGACACTGGCCGCCGAGCTGTTGCTGGAAAACCGCCACCGCGTGCGCCTGACGATGATACCGGATCGACAGCTGGCACAGCGCCGCAACCGCGCCGAAACCGAACGCCTGGCGGCCATGAAAGCACTGATGAGCGAACAGCAGCGGCAGGCCGTGGTGGCCCAGGCCCGCGCGCTGCAACAGCGCCAGCAACAGCAGGACGACGAAGCCATACTGCCGAAAGTGGGGCTGGACGACATCCCGGCGCAAATGCGCTACACCGAAGGGCGGCGACAGCAGCTCAACGGCATACCGCTCACCACTTACGAGGCCGGCACCAACGGCCTGATCTACCAGCAGATCGTTATGCGCCTGCCGCAGCTGCCGCCCGAGTCCCACCCGCTGCTGCCGTTTTACAGCATCTGCCTGACGGAGCTGGGCGTCGGCGACGAGGACTACCTGGCCACCCAGCGCCGGCAGGCGCAGGTACTGGGATCGATTTCCGCCTATGCCACAGTGCGCGGCGAGATCGGCGATGTACAGGCGATAAACGCCCACCTGACCTTGTCGGCCAAGGCGCTGGCGCGCAATCAGGACGCCATGTCACAAATGATGTGGGACACCCTGCAGCGGGTGCGCTTCGACGAACTGCCGCGCATCCGCGAGCTGATTGCC
>JANQMH010000060.1 GCA_028280195.1 Exilibacterium sp. | reverse complement strand
TGGCGTGAAGCCCCCACGGATGGGTTTACGGCGGGTCTCGAACCCCAGACCCTGACCGGGTTAGGGCCGGGTCGGCCACCACCGTTGTTTCTTAAAGTCGGTGCCATTAGGGCCAGATGGCAATGTTATAGCAGCGTCGACGGCAAGCGCCAGTATCCAGCCCGGTACGGTGATCGCTCCCAGCCATACCAGCAGGCTCGGGTAATCGAATTTTATTATCGTATATCCGCTGTTCCCAGTAACTGTCACAGTTACTGTAAAGGCCTGATCATGGAAAATACCGCACGCACTAATCGAGTTTTGCCGCAACCCATCTGTTGAGCACCTCGTCGACATCTTCTCTGGTCGGCGCCTGCTCTCCCTTCTCTATCGACGCGGCATGGCTGAAGGTGGCCTCGATAATCGGCATACCGTCAATTGCGGTTTTCAGTACCACGCCTTTACCGCGGGCAAAGCGCTCCGACCAGGCGCGGCGGACATCGGCCCAGTAGGCGGCGGTTTTTTCCCAGTAGCGGTAGGCCGGCGAAAAATCATAGCCGTCGATGCGGCGGTAATTGTTGAAACCGAATTCCCGCACCAGCGTCTCCTGAGTGGCACTGCCGGCACGCACGGTTTTGGTATTGTCCTGTTCGTGGGTCCAGCCCTGCGCGGTAACGGTGTGGCGGTTTTCGACATTGAGCGCGTTGTAATCGTCGCGGGTGGTATACTCCCGCCGCGGCAGCGGGCGCCAGCTGCGATCGCTGGTCCAGGTGGAAACGCCGTAGCGGTGGTTCCAGGTGCCGGTGCCGCAGTAGCGCGGCGCATCGGAAACCTCGTAGACACACTGCGTCCATGTGCCGGCGCGCTTGCCGGCCGCAAGCGGCTTGAGCGCCCAGGTCTGCTCGGCGACGAATTCAAAGCGCTCGCTCGCCTCGAACATCCAGTCCTGGCGCCAGTGCTTGACCACCTGATCGCCACCGACCACCAGAATATGCTGTAAAACGATGCGCTCGGGCGAGTCCTCCACCACCAGCACCGCTTCGAAGGCACCGCTGTGTTTGGGGGGGCGGCGCTGGTAACCGGGCTGTAATACCACCGTTTCCTTGAAATCGAAGTCCACTTTGTACTCGCCCTGCATAGCGAGAATGGCGGCCCGGTCCTTGCCCGCGGCGGTAGTGGCGGCGCCAATCCTGGTGAAGTTTTCGTTGGCGGCGGGTTGGTAGGCCGGCGTTTCCTCTTTAGCCGTGTCAATGTTATCGGCAATTTGGGGCGTGTTCTGTGCGCATGCGCTGAGCAATGCCGCAGCCAGCAATAGGTTGAGAAGTGAAATACCGGTAGGCTTCATATAGTAAGGCATCCTGCAATAGCGTGCTGGGATATATTATAAACGCAATGTTAATTATTATCATTTATATTTGCAAGAAAGCCAGTAGAATATTGTTGCAGCGCTCCGTTATGGCGCGATGCGACACGGCGAGAACCCGAAAGGTCCCGCTCGGGCCAGGACCTGCCAGGTTGGTTCTCTAGGTCACTTGCAATTGAGGTCAAAGAGTATTTGCGGATTTGACCAGTAACAGGCAGCCGGAACCCAGCAACAGAACTCGGCAGGTCAGCATAAAACCGGACTCACTGATATGTTGCTGAATGATATGCCCCAACTTGACACCGAACCAGGCCGCCGGCAGTAACAGCAGCGAAATCAGCAACAGCTGGCTGTGCCACTGCCCGACCAGCACATAGGGAATGATCTTGACCACATTCATGGCGCCAAAGAAAACCCCGGCCGTGGCCAGCCAGGTCAGCTTGGGCAACTGCCGCGCCAGCAAGTAAATATTGATCGGCGGCCCGCCGGCGTGAATCAGGGTGCTGGTCAGGCCGGCCATACCGCCCCAGAACCAGCCGCCGCCGCGCATGCGCCCGAGATGGGGCGCCAGCTGCTGCCACAGCGCAAATACCACGCACAGCAGGCCCAGTATCAGCTGCAGTGCGGTATTCGAGAGCATTCCCATCAGCAGCCCGCCGGCGGCAATGCCCGCCAGTGCGGCGGGTAAAATCGCCCTTAACTCCCGCCGGTCGACAGAATTGCGATAATAGCTGATAGTCTTGACGTCCATCGCCAGCAGCAGCGGCAGCATCAGCACCACCGCCTGCGGCAGCGGCATCACCAGCGCCAGCAGCGGCACCGCAACCACCCCTGCCCCGCCGGCAAAGCCGGACTTGGAAATCCCGGTCATCACCACACCGGCAATGGCCAGCAACCAGAACAGCGCGGAATCCAGCGGCAGGGGTATCAACTGTGGCGGCATTGCCGCAGCAGCCAACTCACGGGCTAGTGTTCCGGCAAGGGTATAAACTCGTCGTCGCCTGCGACCCCGGCAAAACGCCCCTGGCGCCAGTTCGATTTGGCCTGCTCGATCAGCTGCCTGGAGCTGGCGACGAAATTCCACCAGATATGGCGCTCGCCGAGCGGCTCACCGCCGATCACCATTACCCGGCTGTCCGCCGCTGCCTGCAGCTGCGCATGCTCGCCGTTGCGAATAACCGCCATCACCCCGGCGCCGCAGCGCCGCTCGCCGATGCTGACTTCGCCGGACACCAGGTAGACGGCGCTCTCGGCACAGTGCGACGGCAGTTTGACGGCGCTGCCGCGGGGCATTAACAGTTCCAGGTATAAACTCGGCGAATGGGTCTCGACCGGCGAACTGGCACCGTAGGCCGTCCCGAGAATAACCCTTGCGCTGGCCGCACCGACTTCGACCGCGGGAATGTCGGCCGCCGGGTAGTGCGCAAATGCCGGTTCACACTGCTCGGCCGCGGCCGGCAGGGCCAGCCAGGATTGAATACCGTGCAGCCGGGAGGTGGTATTGAGATCGTCGCTCGCCCGCTCTGAATGCACGATACCGCTGCCGGCGGTCATCAAATTGACCGCGCCGCTCTGTATCACCTGTTGGTACCCGAGGCTGTCGCGGTGCATGATTTCACCCTCGAACAGATAGGTCAGGGTCGCCAGGCCGATATGCGGGTGGGGGCGCACCTGAATGCCCTCGCCCGGCGCGAAGGTGGCGGGCCCCATGTGATCAAAGAAAATGAACGGCCCCACCATACGCCGGCGGCTGGAGGGCAGCACGCGGGCAACGCTGAAACCGCCCAGGTCTTTCTTTTTGGGTTCGATCAACAACTCGATGGTGCCCGATTGCTGGTTGCAGACCGGCTCGCTTGCGGTGTGGTAGGTCATTGCCCCTCTCCTTACAACCCCGCGGCAGTATTACATGCCCGTCATCCCCGGTGCAACACGCGGCAATGCGCATGCAGCGGGTTTGACCCGCCGGCATCGGCAGCGCATTGCCGGCAGTGCAGATAGCGCCGGGCGAGGGCTCTGCGGTCGACAGAACTCTCGCTGGAGTTTGGCGGTATGCTGATAGGCCCGGCTTATCGCATCAATCGATTATCGGATAGGAAACGATCGCTTTAACGGCCGGAATCTTGCGCAATCCGCGCCTGTCGATACCCGGTACCACAGGTGCTTCGAGTGAGGTGGGCTCCGCACTGCCGCCATTCAGCACCGAGACCCTGTAGCTCCCGGTCTGCTCGGTGTTGAATGACGACACACCCAAGAGATAATTGGTTCCGATATCCGGCACCAGAAAGATGTCCGCCGCTTCGCCTATGCCAAAGGTAAAAGCTGTCTGCAGCTGGCCACCAAACCCCTGCGTTTGGCGAATATCGCGGTCGTACAGCACGATGAAAAGATCGTTGATGCCGGTAGATTCAACCCGCACCGCGATTGCCCGGTCTCCCTGCAGTCCGTTCAGGTCAAAGTAGTCGATGTAGTAATTGTCCTGATAGTCCGGGTCGAAACCGTCCTCCGCAGTCAGTGCCCCCTCGATGCTGCTCTCGAGCGGTGTACCGACGATGAAACTGGTGGTTCTCGAGAAACGTGCCTCACTGTCGCTGGCCGCCAGGGTCGGTATATAGACACCGTCCTCCAGCGATGGCAGAGCAAGCCGATTCAGGCCTTCGAAACAAGCCACCTCTACACCGGGCCGGATTGCGATACCATCACCATCGGCTACACAGTCAAAGCTGCGGGGCGCGGGTGATTCATCGATAATTCTCCAGTCGAAGGTAAGCCCGCGCTCCGCGTCGTTCTCCACATCGGCATTGACCAGCTGCCAGCGCGGTTCGATTGGGCTGCGCGGTTCAAAGCGCGTGGATTGATTGCCAAAGCTGGCGTGCACGAAGCCAAAAGGCCTGACGCTGATACGGTGAACGCGCGAGGGCTCAACGGCGGTTTGCTTTGCCCAGCGCGACAGTTCCGAAACCCGTGCCCAGACACCCGGGTTACCGGGCAAGGCACAACCGTTGCCATAACTGGTAATGCCCGCCAGCCGCCAGCGCTGCTTGCGCGAGTCGCGCACCAGCAGCGGACCACCGCTGTCGCCCTGGCAGGCATCGATACCGCCCTCGGGAGCACCGCCGCAAATTTGCGTATCAAAATTTATGGCATTGGCATAAACCGCTGCGCACTGCGCGGTGTCAAACACAGGCAAATGGACGTCCTGCAGCAGATTGCTCTGAAGATCGCTGGCTCCCCAGCCAACAGCTGTCGCCAGTCTGCCGTCGGCGGCCAGCTGCCGGCTTCTCGGCGTCAACATGGCAATGGTCTGCAAACCGCTTTCGCGCAGTGCAAGGGGTTCGCTCAGCTCCCACAGCGCCATATCGTAACCGCCGATAACGCCGGCGGCTCCTCCCGGCTCGGTGGGCTGAAGAATGTAGTCGGGATGCAGTATGACACTGGCGACATCCAACACCTGACCACTGCCGTCCTCGACATTATTTGTACCGACCAGCACATTGACGTTGCCTCCCGAGGCGCCCACGGAACAGTGCGCGGCGGTAGCCACCCAACGGTCGGTGATCAACACGCCGCCGCAGAACTGCCGAAACTGGCCACCGCTGACGATGCCGACGGCAGCCATAAACGGATACTCATTGATAGTGACCTCATCGCCGCCGATAATTTGCGGTGTGACGCCGATTCCCTCGGACCGGACCACAGTCGGGCTTACCGCCTCGCCTTCACCGCCACTGATATTGCGCCAGCCAAACGGAACTTCCTGACGCAGGATATAGTCACCGCTGGGAACCCTTGGAAAATAGTAAAACCCGCGCCTGTCGGTGCGTGCAAAACGTTCGCCTGCATCGCGCACGCCATTGTCGTTGTCGTCGAGATAGACAGTGACCCGTCGTATTCCCCGCTCGCGGGCATTGGGGTGTCCATTGCCATCGCGATCGTCAAATACCCGGCCAAAGATAAAACCGCGGTCGAAGATATGGCGCTTGGCGTCGTCTGTATCGATCTGAGATGCCGCCGACTGGGCCAGGCTTGGCGGCATGATCGCGGCACTGAGCGCCCCCACCAGCGGTATCAGACCTTGCTTTAACCAATTTTTCATAGTGATCTCCTGGATAAATGCGAGAAAAATCCTTTAACTGCAGAACAGCAATATCTTAGCCGCCTGCCTGTGCACCGATTTGGAAAGAAAGACTGTTGCGCACCGGCTCATCAAAGACAGCAACGGCAAAAAAGACATGGCGGCTGTTAACAGCAGGCGGACTAGAAATATACGCCACCTGCAGGGGAGATGTGGAAGATATATTATTTGACGGGCGCGGATCCTAGAAACTGAATCTCAAGGCGGCAAAGGCATTGCTGTTATCCCGCAGCTGGCCGAAAAAAGTGGCATCCCGCTGGCCGTGAAACAGGTTGGCGCCGATTTCCCAGCGCCAGCTGTCGCCGGCCTGATAAGTCGCCCGCAGCCGTAAATAGCCGTCGTCGTCGGCAGGGCTCCAGAAATTGAACAGAGACAGGGTCAGCGTCTGGTTCAACAGTTGTCGTGTCAGTCTCAGCGTCAGCACATCGCGATCTCTGACCCGGACCGCAGCCCCGCCCGGCAGTGAGTTTTTATAGGCGCGGTAGTGGCGCATGGATTCCCGGTAAAACTGCAGCGCACCGGTAAACGCCGGCGCCAGCTCCCGCTCATAGCCCAGCAGAAAACGCCATTCACTATTGTTGATCAAGCCATCGTCACCGTCACCATCGTCGAGACTGTCATACAGGCCAACTTCCGCGTAAGCAATCCCGCCGCCAAGCGGTGTCCGCAGGCTGGCACCATAAACGGCAAGGCGCGGAAATATGGCCCGGCCGGGGCCATCGGCAACGGCGGCCGCGAAGCCGGCCGGGCTTTTCCAGTAACCGCGATAATAGTAGGCGGCAATCTCGCGGGCGCCCAAAAGGCGGTAGGCGCGCAGCGCAACTTCGTCGTCCCGCCACACGGCGTCTCTTCGAGCAACCTCGAGCATCTGCTCGCGACCGACCACCGCGCCGCTCTGGGGATTGAAGTAGTACAGGCGTGCGCCGTCGATAAAACGGTCGCCGTCGAAAACCGGCATATAAACCAGATCAAGGTTCAGCGAACGGCCATAGAGTGAGAGCTTGACGGCGTCGGAAGGCGCTTTCAAATAGTCCTCGTCGCGGCCGATCATAAAGGCATTCCAGTCCTTGGGAAATAAATCGTTGATAAACAACAGGTCGCCGGTGCCCCAGGTGAGGATCTGGCGGCCGATCTTTACATCCGCAGCGCCTGCCGGGTGCGCCAGCAGACTGAGTTCGCGCAGATCGAGCCAGCCCTGCCCGGTGTCGAGATCGAGCCCGTGGCGGTCCAGCACCGGGTCGTAGACAAAATCCGAAACCAGAGACAGTTGACCGCGCTCATTGCCACCGCTCAACCCCAGCTGCAGTCGCACCTCGCCCAGTGAGCTATCTTTTTGCCCGGCAGCGTCGCGCAGCCGCCGGCCCAGCCGGGTTTCGATAAAACCGTAGCGCTGCAGTTGCGCAAGGCTGGTGGCCGCTGTCGGCGCCGCCGGGCTTTGATCCGCGCCGGCGGGCAGCGCCGCTTCAGCGCCCTGCCCGAGCCCCGCCGGTAACGGCGGCGGCTCCTGCGCCGCCGCAGACAGCGGCAGCAACAGCGCACCGGCGGCAATGCAGACAAGGGCTTGCATACTAACGCAAGTATTGTCGAGGTGGATTGCGCAGGTAGCGCTCGGTAAAAATCGCCTCGGCAATATCCAGGTTGTAGTCCACATTGCTGTAGCCAAGAGTGGTGTGGCCGCCAATGCGCGTATCGCTGATGCTGGCCCGGATAACGGTGGCAAAGCCTTCGATAACCTCCACCTGCAGGGCCTGGTAAGTGCGGTAAATCCGGCCGTCGCCGTCGAAGTATTCGCTTTTGACCGGGATGAAGCTGGTCTTGTGAATCCAGTTTTTATAGTGGGCAAACTCCACCGCCTGCGGCTGCTTCGGCGTGCTCCGTATTACGTAGTAATCGGCAGTTTGCTCCAGCAACTCGTGCCTGTCCTCGGCCGGCGTGCGCCCCGATACATCCTCGTAGAAAAAATGGGAGCCGATAAAGCTGGTGCGCTCATCGCTGGCGGCAATACGCTTTACCAGATCCAGCGCCGGCAGATACATCCAGCGGTCATCGTCGCTGTCAATATGCTTCCAGACCATAAAAGCGGTTTTCCTGACGTCGGCCGGGCTGTGGAAGTACAGATAGAATTTTTGCCCGCCGCCGCCCGGCCCGGGGTTGTTTCTACGCAGCAGGGTAAAGTGCCGGTTGCGCTGCCGCCCCTGGCCGTCGGTGATCTGCATATGCACGCTGGCTCTGCCGTCGGCGCCCTGATAGTAGGCGGCGCGGTTGGCCCGATCGACGATTTCCTGCGCCGTCATTTCCGCGGCCTGGGCGCCGGCGGCCATTAGCAACGACAGCGCTAGCGGCAAGAAGTGGTTTCGCATGGAGGCTGCTCTCGGGTATCAAAAAACAGGTTTTCAAACAGGCTCAGAATGGCCGGCAAAATCAGCAGTGAGGCGGCGCCGGCAAACACCAGTATGGCGGAGATAAACACACCGACGGTTTGGTAGGGCACCAGCGGCGCGGCCAGCAGCGGTAAAAAACCGACCCCGATGACGATGACATTGCGGCTGATGGCGCGGGCCGGCTCGCCGAACACCGCTTTAATCCCCTGCTCCCAGCCGCCACTGGCAGCGTGCAGATAGCGACTGCGCGCCAGAAAATGAATCGCATAGTCGATCGCCAGTCCCAGGCTCAACGCCGACAGTACCGCCACCGGCATATCGTAGTCCTTGCCGATCAGGCCGATCAGCCCGTAGATAGCGGCGATGGTGACAGTCAGCGGCAACATGCTGAGCAGCCCCCACCACAGCGATCTGAACAACAGCACCATCATCACCAGCACGATGGCAAAACTGCCGAGAAAGGCTTGCAACATACCGCTGACCATTTTGTCCTGCCAGATTACATTGATGTAAGTCAGGCCAAACCAGTCGTGCTGCAAGGCCACCGGTGGCGGATTGGCGGCGATATAGTCATCCACTGCCGCCACCAGTGCACTCATATCCCTGTTGTCACCACTTTTGAGTTGAATCCACAGATTGCTGTTGCGGTAGTCGGGCGTTACGAAGTGCCACAGGTCCTGGGGCCGGTGGCTGCTCTGGTAGGTGATCAAGGTCTGCGCCACCGCCGCGACGGTATCGGGAATGCGGAATTCCGGTTCGGCGCCGAGCAGTAAATCGCGGTGCACGGTTTTGACAATATCGGGCAGGCCGTTGCTTTTGCCCACCAGTCCGGTGCTATCGAGATGGGCCTGCAGCCCGGCGACATAGCGCAGCACCTGCGGCTGCTTGAACAGTGCCCGCTGCTGCTGCATCTGCTCGAGTACCGCCGTGGCGCTCTGCCAGCACTGCCAGCCGCTATCGCCGGCAGCGGCCCACTGTTGCGCCAGCGCGAACTCGATCAGCTGTGCCAGCGGGTCCGCATCAGCCGCTGCCGGCAGTGTATCGATTTGTCGCATTAACGGCTGTCTGCAGGCCGGTTGCAGATCGGCAAGGCGCACCGGCAGTTCGGCCTCGAGGTCAGTGCCGGCGGCGGGCGGCGGCGACAGTGCCAGGTAGGCCATATAGGTGCCGCCAAAGCGTTCGTTCAGGGCGCTGTCGGCAACCCGGATACTGTGCTGCTGATCAAACCATTTCACCGGGTTGTCGTTGATGCGGATCTGCTGCATACCGTAGACCGCGGCGGCAGACAGCAGCACGGTCGCCAGCAGAATCAGTTTGCCGTGGCGGAAAGTGATATTGCCGACACACTGCAATAAGCGCCCCATGGGTGTGTGCCGCGACGCCGATGCCTGCATACCGAAGCCGCTGAGCGAGGCTTCCGGCAACAGCATGATATAGGCCGGAATCAGGGTAATCGTCAGCAGCCATGCAAGCAGCACGCCCAGCGCCACAAACACACCGAAAACCTGTACCGGCGGTATCGGGGTAAAGGCCAGCGAGGCAAAACCCGCGCAGGTGGTGATGGAGGTAAACAGCATCGGTGCGGACAGTTCGGTCATCACTGCCCTGAGGGTTGCCTTGCGGTCGCGCAGCGCCGGATAGCGGTCAAAAAAATCCGACAGAATATGCACCGCATCGAGCACGGCGATGGGCATAATGAAAATCGGGATCATCGAACTCATGATGTGAATGGTATTGCCGCTGATAACCAGCAGTCCCATAGTGACGATGACGGCAATCAGCGCCACGATCAACGGTGCCAGCACCAGTTGCAGGTGGCGGAAGAACCACCACATCAGTACAAAAATCAGCAGCATGGCCAGCGGTGCGGAGATCGCCATCTGCTTGAACATTTCCACGCCGAACTGGTCCTGCGCAACGGGCAGGCCGGTTATATGGTATTCGTCGGCGCTGTCAAAGGTGGCGATTTTTTCCCGCAAGCGCTGTGCGACCCGGTAGCTGTCGCTTTTCGAGACGATGGGAATATACAGGGCGACGGCCTTCTTATCCCGCGATACCAGGGTGTCGTTGAGAAAGGGAATTCGCATGGCCCTGTCGGCAACGGCCAGGGCCTCATCCTCGCTGCGCGGCGGCCGGCTCATCAGCCAGTCGAAGCGCACCGCGCCGAGGCCGGCCTGTTCGATATAGTCGACACTGGACGGCGCGATCATATCGATGGCGACAACACCCCGCTGCCTGCCCTGCTCTTCCCAGCGCAGCTGTTGTGCATATGTCGCCAGTTGGTAGACATGTCCGAGCGAATCGACGTTGAACACACCCTGCGGGTGGCGGCGGTTGACGACGCCGACCACCACCATATCGTAGAGGCCGAATTGCTGTTTCATGGCGTTGTGGAAAACCCGTACCGGTTCATCGGCGGGCAGCATGTTTTCCGGGTCGGTATCGATATGCACGGGGTGCAGAAACTGAAACGTCTCGGGCTTGAGACTGGGGGCGGCCACCAGTGCAATAATCAGCAGGCTCAACAGGCCACTGATAATAAAACCGATTCGCGGGCGCGCGGCGGTGTATTCCGACAGGGCGAGCATGGCATCTGTCCCCTAGCCGAATGCCCTGCCCGGTTTGATGCCGATTTTTTTCAATACGGCGGCGAGCGGACAAAACCCGGTAAAGGCAGCCTGGAGCATATTCAGCCCGACAAAGGCGGTTAGCAACAGCCAGTAAGCGTGGACCCAGTGGCCCAGGGCCACACTGGCAAGGATCAAGGTGGCGGCGAAAGCAAATACAAAACGGTCGATGTTCATGTCTGGCCTCGCAGTTTCCTCAGGCATAGTTTAAGTTTATCTAAATTAGATTATTCTAATGTAAAAAGCAAGGGCTGGGTGTGGCACCCCTGCCCCAGCAGCCTGTTGCCGGCGCAAATCTACCGGCAAATACAACCTTGCTGTTCAGGCATAGATCAATGCAACTGCCGTCCACAGCACGCCGGCAAGCGCAGCGGCAAATGAGGCCGGTACCAGTTGGGTTTTGACATGGTCCATCAGGTCACAGCCGGTTGTCATGGCGCTGAGGATGGTGGTATCGGAAATGGGTGAGCACTGATCGCCGTAAACACTGCCGTTGAGCACAGCGGCAAAGCAGATGGACATAAACAGCTCCGGCGATGCCAGCCCCTGCGACTGGGCGATGGCCCAGACCAGCGGCATGGACAGCGGAAAAGCCACGGCGTAGGTGCCCCAGCTGGTGCCGGTGGAGAAAGCAATCACCATGGTCAACAGTTGCAACGCCACCGGTAGCGCCCAGTAAGGCAGGCGCCCCTGCAGCAGGTCGATCAAAAACAGTCCGCCGCCCACCTCTTTGCTGATACCGCCGATAATGATTGCCAGCATCAGGATGACCGAGGCCAATACCACCCCTTTCAAACCCTGCCCGAAACCCTCGACCAAGTGGGTCAGGGACATGCCCTTGAACAGCGCCACGAGGGCGGAGAGCAGCAGCGCGGCGGCAAATGCCCAGTTTATCTGCGGCGCGCCGGCAATGACAAATGTCCCCACGGCGACACCGATCAGCAGCAACAGCGGCAGAAAAAACTCCGCCACATGGGGGGTATAGCCGTCCGGCACCGTGTCGCTGTGCAGCTCCGGCGCACTCATGGGCCTGGCATCGGGCGCGTCCAGCTGGCCGGTCTGTATCGCCCGCTGTCTGGCGCGGCGCATACCGGCGCCGGAAAAGCGCGTGATCTCGAGGCTCAGCAGCAATGTACCCAGCACCGCCAGAATACCGTAGAAGCTGAACGGCACACTGCTGAAGAAAAAGCGGATACGGTCGCTCTCGGTCGCCAGGAAGGCCACGCCCGGCACGAATATCAGCGCCTGCACATAGGCCGGCCAGGCGTTGAACGCCAGTACCGAGGCAATCGGCGAGGCGGTGGAGTCGACGATATAGCTCATTTCCTCGTGACTGATCCCGGCTTTGTCCGCCAGCGGCCTCACCGTGGTACCGACCAGTACGGTGCTCATGGTGCCGCCTTGGAAAAACATCACGCCCAGCAACCAGGCCACCAGCTTGGCCGACCTGCGCCCGCGCACGCAGTGCGCGACCATAAACCCGGCAAAGGCCCGGGCCGCACCGGTTCTCGACCAGATGCCCAGCAGCCCGCCCAGCAGCCATAGATAGAGCAACAGCACCCCGGCGGCGCTTTTACTGGCCAGGCCGGGAACGATGACCGCATCGGTGATATTGAAGCGGCCGAGCATGAAGGCGCCGACCATAATACCGCAGAGTAGGGCCGTCAAAGGCTCCCTGGTCAACAGGCACAGGGCGATGGCCACCAGGGCCGGCAACAGCGACCACAGACCGAAGTGGAACTTGGCCTGTAACAGGGAATAGTGCTTCACTTCCCGATTGTTTTCGAAACGGGTTTCCACTACCCATTGCTGCTGCAGTGGCGGCGGGCCGCGCAACTGCGCCAGCGCCGCCTGGCGCAGCGGAGACTGGGCATAGGGAACGATGTCGCCGACAGGCACCTCGCGCCCGCGATGGGTGTAAACCGCAAGGCCGTCGCTGTTGATAAAGACTTCGTAAGTGGTTTTTTGCTCGCGCCACTGCGGTGCGACGCTGGTGGAAACATAGATACCGGCCGCCAGGCTGAGCAATACCACCCACACCGCCGGCCGGCGCGCGCGCTGCAACAGCCGGCAAGCAATGCCGCGGCCACCGGCGTCGCTATCGTCTCGCGCCATACTCTGGCCTGCGACCTTGCCGGTAGGCGTTCGGATATGTCATCGCCGCAGCGCTTGCAACACCGCTGCGGTAAAAGTATGCAGTTGAAACCCTTCCCCACCGGCCGGGTCGTAGCCGCGCCGTACGAGCAACAGGTTTTGCGACGGGATGATCATCAGGAACTGACCGCGGTTGCCGCGCGCCGCGTAAGCGTCGTCGGGAATCTTGGGGAAACGCTGGTTGTAAAGCCAGAACTGCGCGCCGTAGCCCGGTATCACCTGCTGCCGGCGCTGTGCCGGCGGTTGTGCCGGCGCCGCGGTGGCGACGTATTTTGCCCAGCCCGGCGGCAGTATGCGCTCGCCGTTCCAGCGGCCGTCGTTGAGATACAGCACCCCGAGGCGGGCCATATCGCGGGCGCTGGTCCAGACCTGGGAAGACAGCACAAAGTCACCGCCCCAGTCGGTTTCCGCAAAGGTATCGAGCATGCCCAGGCGGTGAAACAGGCTGTTGAACGG
>JANQMH010000043.1 GCA_028280195.1 Exilibacterium sp. | reverse complement strand
CCTGATCCGGCGTATCGCCGCCAAAGAGGTGACACTGTTTTTCGCCTCGCCCATCGCCTATCTGTTTCTGGCCACCTTCGCCGCCGTCACCCTGTTTGTGTTTTTCTGGGGCGAGGCGTTTTTCTCACGCAATATCGCCGATGTCAGGCCGCTGTTCGAGTGGATGCCGCTGTTGCTGATTTTCCTCGCCAGCACCCTGACGATGCGCCTGTGGAGCGAGGAGCGGCGCACCGGCACGCTGGAACACGTACTGACCCAGCCGGTGCCGCTGTGGCACTTCGCCGCCGGCAAATTCGCCGGCTGCCTGCTGCTGCTGGGCATCGCCCTGGTCATTACCCTGCCGCTGCCAATCACCGTGGCGCTGATCGGCGAACTCGACTGGGGCCCGGTCTGGGCCGGTTATCTGGCCACCTTCCTGCTCGGCGCGGCCTATCTGAGCATCGGCCTGTTCATCTCGGCGCGCAGCGACAACCAGATCGTCAGCCTGATCAGCGCCACTGCGCTGTGCAGTGTGTTCTACCTGATCGGTGCCCCCACCATTACCAATTTTTTCGGCAACCAGGCAGGCGAGTGGTTGCGCCTGCTGGGCACCGGCTCGCGCTTTGACGCCATTACCCGCGGCGTCATCGACCTGCGCGACCTGTACTACTACCTGAGCATCATCGCGGTATTTCTCGCGCTCAATACCTACGTACTGGAGCGCGAGCGCTGGGCCAAAGGGCGCAGCACCCGGCACCACCGCCGCTGGCGCAATATCACTGTGCTGTTGCTGGCCAACGCCCTGGGCGCCAACCTCTGGCTCGGCCAGATCAGCGCCCTGCGTATCGATGCCACCGCCGGCAATCAGTACTCCATTTCCCCGGCCACCCGCAGCTATCTGCAGCAGCTGCAGGAGCCGCTGCTGCTGCGCGGCTATTTCAGCGGCAAGACTCACCCGCTGCTGGCGCCGCTGGTGCCGCAGCTGCGGGATCTGATCCGCGAGTATGAGATCGCCGGGCGCGGCCGGGTGCGGGCCGAGTTTATCGACCCGGCAGCCAATCCCGAACTCGAGGAGGAAGCCAACCAGAAATACGGTATCCAGCCGGTGCCTTTCCAGGTGGCCGACCGCTATCAGTCCGCCATCGTCAGCTCTTATTTCAATGTCCTGGTGCAGTACGGCGACGAGTACCAGATACTGAGTTTCCGCGAACTGATCGAAGTCAAAATGCGCGGCGATGCCGATCTGGATGTGCAATTGCGCAACCCCGAGCACGATCTGACCCGTGCCATCAGAAAAGTCCTGCACAGTTACCAGGCCGGCGGCAATCTGTTCGATACCGTGCAGGGAGAGCTGGTATTCAACGCCTATGTCTCGCCGGATGCGGCGCTGCCGCAGGAACTGGTCGAGTACAGGGGCATTGTCGGTGCGGTGACCGATACCATGCAGGCAAACGCCGGCGGCAGGTTCAGTGTCAACTTCATCGACCCCGACGCCAACGGCGGCGAGGTCGGCCGCCAGATTGCCGAGGACTTCGGCTTCCGGCCCATGGCCACCAGCCTGTTCAGCAATGAGAGCTTTTACTTCTACCTGACCCTGGCAAAAGGTGATCAGATCGTCCAGATACCGCTGGACGATATGACCGAAAGCAGCTTCGAGCGCAACCTGGAGGCCGGTATCAAGCGCTTTGCCAGCGGCTTTACCAAGACCGTGGCCCTGGTGACACCGCCGCCCAGCGACCCGCGTATGGCCCAGTACGGTATGGCGCCGGGTGCGCAGTTCAACCAGCTGCAGGGTTTCCTCGGTGCCGAACTCAACGTCCAGCGCGAGGATCTCAGCGACGGCAGCGTCTCCGGTGAAGCCGATATTCTGCTGCTGGCGGCGCCCAAAGCGCTGGACCAGACGCAGCTATTTGCGGTGGATCAGTTCCTGATGCAGGGCGGCACCGTGATCGCCGCCACCTCGCCCTTCAGCGCCGATTTCGGCAACCGCGGCATCAATCTGCAGCGCCACGACAGCGGCCTCGGCGACTGGCTGACTCACCACGGCCTGAGCGTCGGCGACAAACTGGTGCTGGACCCGCAGAACGCCGCCTTCCCGGCGCCGGTGACGCGCAATGTCGGCGGTTTCCGCCTGCAGGAAATGCGCATGCTCGACTACCCCTACTTCATCGACGTGCGCGGCGACGGGCTGAACCGCGACAACGCCATCACCGCCGACCTGCCCCAGACCACCGTTGCCTGGGCCTCGCCGATCAGCGTCGTGGCCGAAAAGCAGGGCCAGCGCCAGGTCACCGAGTTGCTGCGCAGTTCCGCGGACGCCTGGCTGTCGTCGTCCACCGATGTCATGCCGCGCATCGACGAAAGCGGGCTGACGGCATTTACACCGGAGGGCGAGCGCGGCTCACAGCTGCTGGGCGTGATCAGCGCCGGGCGCTTCGAATCCTATTTCGCCGGCCAGCCCTCGCCGCTGCTGGCCGAGCCGGACAGTGAAGATACCGATACCGGGGCGGGAGAGGATGAGCAGAGTGAGGAGGCCGAAACCAGCACCATCTCGAGTGTCATCGAACGCTCGCCGGAATCGGCGCGCATCATCCTGTTCAGCTCCAACGACTTCCTGCGCGATACCATCATCCAGATGGCCGGCTCCGCCGGCGGCAGCGAGTATCTCAACACCCTGCAACTGACCGCCAATACGGTGGACTGGTCACTGGAGGACGCCGGGCTGCTCAGCATCCGCGCCCGCGGCCACTTCAACCGCACCCTGCCGCCGATGGAAAACAGTGCGCAGATGTTCTGGGAGTATCTGAACTATATACTCGCGGCCTTGGCGCTGGGCGTTGTGGCGCTGGTGCAGCGGCAGCGCAAAAAAACCGCCGAACGCAACTACCTGCGCTTACTGGCTAATTCTGGTTAATTAAAGGAGGCAGAGATGACGACAACACAAGCCCGTTTAAGCGCCCTGCTGCTACTGCAACTGTTAATCGCCGCCGGCCTGTTCTGGAGCAGTCAGCAGCAACAGCAGCAAGGCCTGCAACAGCCGCTGCTGAGCTTTGAACAGAGCCAGGTAGACCGTGTGGTGCTGGCCGACGGCGATACCACCGCCACCCTGAGCAGGGTCGACGGCAACTGGCAGCTGCCGCAGATGCAGCAGCTGCCGGCGGACAGCGACAAACTGGACGATCTGCTGTCCAAACTCAACGCTCTGAACGCCGGCTGGCCGGTCGCCACCACCGCCTCCGGCCGCGAGCGCTTCGAAGTGGCGGAGGACAATTTCCAGCGCCGCCTGCAGCTCTATCGCGGCGATACCGCGCTGGGAGAATTATTTGTGGGTACCTCGCCCGGTTTCCGCAAAGTGCATGCGCGCCGCCCCGGCGACGATGAAATCTACAGTGTCGCGCTCAACAGCTACGAGCTGCCGGTCACCGACGAGGCCTGGCTGGATAAAACCCTGCTCAGCGCCACAGGCGTCGACAGCATCAAAGGCCCGGACTACGCCCTGCATAAAAAGGAGGAAAGCTGGGGCTTTGTGACAGCGGCGCCCGAGGCCGAGCAGGCTTCACCCAAACTGAATGTGGAGAAGGCCCAGCAGCTGGCCTCCGCTGTGGCCGGCCTGCGAGTTGACGGTGTGGCCGACAGCCCGCCCGGGGAGGCAACGCCGATTACACTGGAAGTTGCCGGGGCCGGCGGGCGCTGGACTTACCAGTTTATGCAGGCCGACGATAACTACTACGTGCGCCGCGATGATCTCGAAGCGATATTTACCATCAGCCAGTTCGACTACGAGCGCATCACCGAAATCGGCATGCCGCAGCTGGCGCTCGAAGATGCCCAGCCGGAAGGTGAAGAGGTGCAGCCGAGCGACGCTTCCTAGCCGCATCTTGCAACAGTTGCCTGAAATAACGCTGCATGAATAACAGTTGCCTGAATTTTCGCGTCGAGATCGCCCGTTTTGGGCGTGCTCGGGAGCATAAACGTAGCGGCCATAGCTACGAACAATAGCTACGAGCATGCGCGCCCAAAGCGGTCGAGATCAAGCGAAAATCAGGCAGGCGGCGGTCCATTTCTGATGCAGGGTTACTGGCATCAATCTGAAGCGACTGCTGCCGCTGTTACTGCAGATGGATGGTTAAAAACGGGAGATTTAGCCAAAAGACGTAAAGATGGCGCTTTCATCATCGTTGGCCGCCGTTCGGAGATGTTTAAATCCGGTGGCTACAATATTTATCCGGCGGAAATTGAAAAAGCGATAGAAAGTCACTCCGCCGTCGCCATGGCGGCTGTCATTGGCGTGCCTGACCCTCTCTACACGGAAGTTGGTAAGGCCTATATCATCGCATCCGACCCGGCACTTGATGAAAGCAGCATCCGGGCCTATGCCAAAACCATACTCGCAAACTACAAGGTGCCGAAGGCATTTCATATCGTCAAGCACTTACCCATGCTTGCAAATGGAAAAATCGATAAACGCGCATTGAGAGCCAAGCTCTAAATCTTCAGATAGTCTGTCGTTGTCGGTTTTTGATTGGGTGCGTCTTGAATAGGGCAATGTGCCACCCGGGCCGGTTCACGCCGAACCAGGGCCGTGTAGCACTCCCCCCTTCACCTCCCCCTAAAACCAGCCTAAAGTTTCCCAGGTTATCTACAGACCTTTGTCACTGAACTTCCTACCACTCAAGCCTGAAGCCCACCAGTGGCAAAGACTCTCCCTCCTCGATAACATCCTCCCCGGTGCGCTCATTAAACTCCGAGCTACCGGGATTATCGGCACCATAGACATTAATGATATCGATAAAAGCGATCACATTAGTGCGGCCAAAAGCGCGCCGGTAATCGGCGCGAAAGTTCAGCGAGTTATAGCTTTCATATCTATCGGTATTAGTAGACGTTATCTGCTTGGAAAACCTCAGGGGCTGGCCATCACCCAGCACATTGTCAAATACGATAAACTCGTCTCGCGGCGCCCCGGAGGCCCACTTCCAGCGCGCAGACAGTTTCCAGCGCGCGCTAATCTCCCAAATACCGCCAAGGCTGACAAAATGCGGGCGACTGAAATCGGCGTCGTAAAACGCCAAACCCTTTCCATCCCTAACACGGGCATCATTGTAGGAGTAATTAAAATTAGCGGACCAGCCATCATCAAAACGCCGCGTAATGGCCGCGTCGACACCGTAGGACCTTCCCTCACCACTGTTGCCTACGGTTTGATTGACACTGTCCTGTTCCACCACCAGATTATCCAGATCCTGATAGTAAGGCTCGACAAGTATTTCTATATCGGGGGTCAAGTAGTACTTCAAACCCAGACTGTACTGAGTGATTTTTTCATTTTCCACATCGGCATTGGTGGTATCGCTGGCCCGATCACTGAAACGTGGGGACTGGTAGTAAATACCGGCAGTAGCTGAAAGTCCTACCTGGTCCGATAACTGCCAAGCGGCGGCGAAGCGCGGCGAAACAAGGCTTTCGCCGGCAAGACGATCGCGATCGTAGCGCAACCCCGCGCGCAGCTCCCAGTTGTCAAACTCAAAACCCTGATCGAGATAGGCGGCATAGGATACACCGGCGTCTTCGAACCGGCTATTCACCGCGGCCGGTGTCAACCGGATAAACCGCTGCCCGGGTTCGGCCCGGAAGTCATCCTCATCATAAATATAGCGAATCCAGTCGTCGTCCAGGTTGAGATCAAACGCGAGGTCCAGATGCGTAGCCCTCAAGCCGGCAGACAGCTGCCCCAGAGTATTGCGGGTATTGAAGTCGCTGCGCCAGCCGATTTCAGTCTCTTCCCTGCTGGAGACAATGATATTCTCACGCACAGGAATCTCATCAGCCGGCGTGTTCGGCGCCACCAGATCCGGAAAGGCCTCGCCACTGGTGCTGCTTTCATCATAATGGCGATAGTACAGCCGATTCACCCATTCGGCATCATCGCCGATCAAGCGTGACCACGTTAACGCCAGCAGGGAATTATCAGCTTCGCTTTCGGAGAGTTCAACATCTTCAAAATTACCCGGATCATCTTCATCCGATGCCAGCACATTGTCGATATCCCGGGTGAAATCCTCCGGCGCATAGATGGCCAGCAAATTCAGCTTATCTACAGCGCTTAACCGGGTGGACGATTTAAAAACGATATCCGTCAACTCCGGCGACCCCAGATCATCGACACCGATCGTCTCGAAAAACTGCCCAAAATCCAAACGGCGCGCAGAAAACAATACCGAGGTGTTTTCAAACAATCGGCTGGGGCCGTCGTAACCGACCTCCACACCGGCGATATCAAGGCGCACGGTATAAGACGGTGTTTCGGGGTTGCCCTCAGCAACCTCCAGTTGCAGCAGTGAGCCGGCACGACCGCCGTAAGCTGCACTCCATCCACCGGGCTGGAACGTGGCACCGCTGATCAAATTCGGCGCAAATACGGAAAATCGACCGCCGCCCTCAATATCTTCCTGCTCACCGAAACTCTCATCAAAGTGCACAATATTGTCGAAGGGAATGCCGTCAACCAGAATCAAGTTATCGCGCGGGCCATTGCCACGCACGGTAAAGTTGGCAAACTCGCCACTGGCAAACAAGCCCGGCAAACCGTCGAGGGCCCGCAATATATCGCTGCCACTACCGGCGGCGCTGCGCAGCGACTCACGATCCAGATAACTGCTGCCGGCAGAGCCCAGCCGATCCACACCCACGGCTTCACCGATAACAATGGTTTCTTCAATGTCCCAGCGCCTGGCGCTAAGCGCAACCCGAAGCGGTGTCACTTTCCTATCGACGACCCGCACACTGGCTGATCGAGACGTCTGGTACTTGGGATGGGAGATAATAACTGCGTAAAGGCCCGCACTGAGTTCATCGATATTCAAACGACCGTCGCTATCGACCGACATATCGCGGCGCAAACCGTCCCGGGCAATCACCTGCACCGCGGCAGTACTTATCGGGCGCTGGGTCTGGGCATCGATAACGGTGACAAGAATATTTCCGGACTGTGCACAGGCCAGACTTGTGGAAATCAAACACAAAAATATTACGGCAATTTTTTTTAGTGCTATATGGTACCCTGAAAAACGGGCTGATCGGGGATAAGACATGGAAATTCCTCGTTGCAAACTAAGCGCCCGGCGACGGGTGCCGGCCGGCGCTTTTCACGTTGGATAATGGCTGTGTCGCAGCAGGCGAATACCAGTGAAGTAAAAACTCACTTATCGATATATTCAGGTAATACGATGCGATTTGGCTTATCGATATCATTGACAATGGTATTGAGCGAGCTTTGATAGCTGTCACTCGTAAACGAGCTGAGCGCTGTATTCAAATTCCTGTCCCAGGCGGGAAAATCCGAACTGCTTATCGCCACTACGATTTGGTGGCCCGCCTTAAATTCATGGGCAATATCACCGAGATTAAAATCGAGGCCAACCACCTCACCGGGTTGGAGATAGTCCCCGGCATAGCGCCCGTTGCGCCGGCTGACACGAATCAGTTGCTCGAGTACTAAATAAAGCTCGCCGCCGGGGGATCTGTCCAGCAGCTTGATGATAAAGTCAGTGTCAACGGCGGAGGAGCTTACCGACAAGTACGCGTTGACACTGCCGGCGATGCGCCGGTTCGCGCTCAGCACCTGGGAGTAATACCCCAATACATCATCGCGGTCGAGCAAGGTGCCCTGGGTGCGGGTACCCGCCGCTGCAATAAGATGGCGACCGCCATCAGTAATGACAGGGTTGGCGGGATCATAAGTGTAACTGCGCTGAGCGGCAGTCGCTTCGGCGGATGCTGCCAGGGAACCATCGCTGTGCAGATAGAAAATCCGTTCCTCAGTGCCGGCGGGGGGCCAGCTGTCACTTTCGCTGACCGCCGCGTCAGTGCCCTGGACTGTATAAATGACCTCGGGTGTGGCGGTAATGCCGTTGTCGGCGTTTTGCAGCCAGTGGTCGAACCAGTCGAGCATGACCGGCCTTTGCCAAAGGCCGGGGTCGTCGATCTCATAGTGACTGCCGTTAAACACCAGCATATGATGGGGTATATGGCGCGCGCTCAGATCTTTGTGCAGTGCCATGGTGCTGTCGAAAAATACATCCTGCCACAGAGTCACCAGGTAAGTGGGTATTTGTATTTTCCCCAACACGTTCAGCTCGTCGCGATAGCGTCTCTCCAGATCTCGCTCCCGTATTGCATTCCAGAACGGCATGAGTTCGGCGACGGGTTTTTCCTCAGCCAGCGGCAGTTCCATCCACGCGGGAGATTCAAGCGGGTTGTCTAAACCGAAAAAAAGCTGCTCCAGGTATTGTTGCGTTTCCGTCAGTATGCTTTGGACCCGTTCGATACTCAGGCCCAAAGCCTGGCGATGGGCCTGGCTTGTGTCTTCTGCCAGGGAACCTCCCTGCAAAAGCAGGGACTCCAGCTTGGACGCACCATTATCAGGCATAAAATCAATGCCATAGGGGCTCGACGGCGCAACTTGCGCATAGACGGCGTCCAGGCTGGGAGGGTTGGCAGCCGCCGCCAGCAGCGCGGTAAACCCGACGGCCGAATCACCGAACACACCGATATTGCCATCGCTCCACGGTTGACTGTTGACCCATTCGATCAAGTCATAGCCATCACTGGCGTCATCGAGCCATGAGCGATCGACACCCCCGGAATTGTACCGGCCCCTTGTGTTCTGGATCACCAGCGCATAGCCGCGCTCATTGATTAAAGGCCAGCCGAGTCTAATGGCCTCTTCCTCGCTCAAGTCGTCATCATCGATATCACCACCGGGGTAACCCCCTATGGGGGAAATCGGCAGCCCGTAGAGCGTCCTGGTAACCAGGGCCGGAAATGGCCCCTCTCCCTCGGGCAGGTAAATATAGGTCTCGAGTTCAACGCCATCCCGCGCCGGCATCATGGTGGCGATGATATTGCTGCCGAAATCCATCGCCTCGACACTGCCGTCGTCATCGTCACCGCAGCCACTGAACAGTGCCGCTGAGCTTATTAAAATTGCGCCAAATACAGGTCTGGAAATGCTATGCCGAACCCTGTTGATTTTCATAAGTCCTCCTGAACTCTTGCTGGCAGGTGGTTGTGGGGAGGGACTATACGTCTGTTAGATCGTCAGGATGTAAACCAATGCATGTAATGGCGTTTTTTCGCATTAACGGTCTTGTAACACAGGCCAAATCACATACTGCCATTGTGATAATCTGGTATGCCGTTTATGTGAAAATCATGCCGTTGCTGTATTTCGGTGATATCGGCGGGGGTGACGGAACAGAACTTGCTTGGGCAGGTTTGGGGTTGGTGGGGGAGTGCCACACGGCACGAGCCGCGGCGGTAGCGGGTGTTTTTAAGCCTGCCGGTAGCGGGACCTCTGCCGCCTGACAACTGCTTACTACTACAATTCCCTTCTGGCACACGTCCTCTATGTAGGGTTTAAAAACACCCGCTACCGCCGCGGCCCTGGTTCGGTGTGTCAATGCAAGTGGGGAGGGGTTGGTGCCACTCGAGCAGCCCGCTACAACTGCCAATGCCCTATATATCGAAAACTGTCACATAAGCCCCCAATTTCACTACTCTGCGCCACTAAAACGGCAACTTATACCGGGTTTATGTATCTTAAGTCGCAGGGTGCCGTTATGAGAAAAATACTGCCTGTCGCCGCCGCCGTCATTGCACTATCGGGCTGCCTCGGTGTTGAGAGCTTCACAAAATCCAATATCAGCGCTGTAACTGATAGCAGAACGCTGATGGCTTTTATTGAGAAATATCCCGATTGGGAAACCAGCCAATACCTGGCGGAGTACCTGTCTGCAAATCAGGATATCGCGGAATATATCAGTGATACCTGTTCTCCCGACCAAAGATTGACAGTTGCACCCACCCTGGTGCCCGTTATTGCGTCCTTCGGCAAGCTGCTTTTCGATCTATCCCTGAATGAGAATTTGCGCGAGCTGGAAGCCTTAAAGCGATCGGCACAGGGCTCATATTCGGCACGCGCCTTCATCGATCTGGCGGATTTCAAGAAACAGCGCTGTATCGCTTTTGCGCGTTACCAGGTGGAAACCGTAAACGGACCGACTAAATTGGGTCTGTTATATATTGCGAAAATAGTCCCTTTAAGTAACGATGCGTTTACCATCACACCGGTTTTTATAAAAGCGGAAAACGCTTTTGTGGTAACCGCCGCCACAACACCGCCAAGCATCAGCTTATCGTTGGCCATTTCCATAAAAGCGATTGCCGCTCAAGGTGCAAGCACCGCGCTGATACCTATAGCCCACAGCGTCATCAGTATACCCAACCTTGCCATCGGACCTGGCGGCGGAGACTACCGCTGCCGCGACGACTGCCCGACAACCGATCTGATTCCCTACCCGAAGTCGAATATAGATCCGATATCGGTAACCATCAGCATTGCCGAAACCGGCCGAGTCGGCATCGACTTCGACGAAAAAGCGGCGGAAATAAAAGCGATTAGAGAAGCATTGGGGCCCGCACTGCAGCAAAGCCTGAGAACCTCTTTAAGCGAATAGCAACGGCAGAGGAAAATACCATGTACATGCGCAACCCCATTCACTGCATTGTCCCGCCTTATATGACCGAACAGTTGGCTCACTCACCCAATCCGCAAGTTCGTGCCAGAGCAATTGCCCATTTATCCACCGCTGCGCATATGCGCGCGCTGCGCGAGGCCGCACAGGCCACGCCGTCGCTGATGGCGACCATGTCGCCGACGCAAACCAAACACCGCCTGGTCTACGACGCACAGCAGACTGACCGGCTGCCGGGCAGGCTAGCGCGCGCAGAGGGGCAGCCCTGCACCGCCGACCCGGCAGTGGACGAGGCCTACGACTTTTCCGGCGATACCTATGACTTTTTCCAACAGCTGTTCCAACGCAACTCGCTGGACGATAACGGCATGAGCATGATCTCCTCGGTGCATGTCGCCGAAGTCGGCGACGGCGAACACTATGTGCCGATGAACAATGCCTTCTGGAATGGCCGGCAGATGGCCTACGGCGATGGTGACGGGCTGGTTTTTCAGCGCTTTACCCAGTCGTTGGATGTAGTCGCCCACGAACTCAGCCACGGCGTGCAGTCGTTTACCAGCAACCTGCGTTACTACGGGCAATCGGGCGCCCTTAACGAGCATTTTGCTGATGTCTTCGGCGTGCTGGTGCGGCAGTGGAAAAATGACGAGACCGCAGCACAGGCAAATTGGGTAGTGGGCGCAGAGGTGCTGGTGCCGGCGCCGACCCGGCGCGGTATTCGGGATATGGAGAACCCCGGCACGGCTTATCGCAACGATCCGGATCTGGGGAACGACCCGCAACCGGCCGATATGTCACAGCTGTACACCGGCTGGCGCAACCGCGGCGGTGTGCATATCAATTCCGGCATACCCAACCGGGCCTTTGTCTTGACAGCCAAGGCCCTGGGAGGCAATGCTTGGGATATCGCCGGGCGTATCTGGTACCAAACCCTGTTGCAGCTGACCACCACCAGCCAGTTCTCCGACTGTGCCAGGCTGACATTACAGGTAGCGGCCGCCTACGGCGCGGCCGCGCAGAGTGCCGTCAGAAACGCCTGGCAACAGGTTGGTATCAGCCTGTGAACGGGGGCAGCAGGAGATTTCTGCCATGAAACTGAAGACAGTGAAGTTCGTACAATCCGGCGGTATTCTCGGCTCGATCCGGGGTTGCGAACTCCGCACTGAACACCTTGCGCCGGATACTGCCCGAGAGCTGGAGCAACTGGTCGAGGCCAGCGGGATTTCGGCAGCCTGTCAGTCCCTGTCGGATACGGGCCGGGATTTGCAGCAATACGAGATTACCATTGAAGATAAAGACTCGAAACGCTCAGCGGTATTCGACGATAAAACCCTGCCGCCAGCGGCAAGACCCCTGGTTCACTACCTAAAATCACAGGCAAAACCCTGGCCGCCGTAGCGCTGATACAGCAGGCTGCACCTGCACCCGCCCGCGGTCGGACCAGCAGTATTGAAACAGAAGCGGCGGCGATCATCAACTTCCTTCCCATTACCGGAAAGAATGATCTGATTGCGGATATCAGGTAACTTCTAACTGTAACTCTGCGGCGAGGTTATGCTAGATTCACTGCTGCATCCCCCGCAGATAGGGAGGAGATGATATGTTCGAACAGCAGACCCTGTGGATTACCGGTGCCTCCTCGGGCATTGGCGAGGCCCTGGCAGTGGAATTTGCGGGCCTGGGGGCCAGGGTGATCCTGTCGGCCAGGCGCGAGGACGCCTTGCAGAGGGTTAAGGACAGCTGTATCGCCGCCGCCGGCAGTGCAGGCGGCATATGGGTGCTGCCTCTCGATATTACCGATGAAGCGGGTATGGCAGACAAGGTCGAACAGGCCCGGGCCTTTAGCGGGCGCATCGATATGCTGGTCAACAACGCCGGCATCTCCCAGCGTTCCAGCTGCCTGGAGACCGATATGGCCACATACCGGACGCTGTTCGAGGTGGATGTCTTCGGCCAGATCGCCCTGACCAAGGCGGTACTGCCGCTGATGGTGGCACAGGGAAGCGGCCATATCGCCGTCACTGCCTCTGTGGCCGGCAAGATGGGCGCGCCCTTCCGCACCGGTTACTGCGCCGCCAAACACGCGGTGATGGGATTTTTCGATGCGCTGCGGGCCGAGGTCGCCCACCAGGGCATCCGGGTGACGACCATTACCCCGGGCTTTATCCGCACCGCCATATCTGAAAACGCTTTGAGCGGGGACGGCAGCCGGTTTGGGAAAACCGATAAGTACATTGCCGCCGGCATGGACGTTACCGACTGCGCCAGGGGCATCGTAAAAGGCCTGCAAAAAGGTCGGCCGGAGATCGCCGTGGGCAACGGCATTGAGATGCACGGCCTGTGGTTAAAGCGGTTCTTTCCCGGACTTGTCTTCAAAGCCATGGCCGATCAGTACCAGAAGCAGATCGACAACAACGAGGCGGTATGACTCACCGGCGGCTTTTCAAACCGGCTGCGCCTCATCATAGCGGCGCTGGCCGCGCCTGTCCGAGGGGTCTGCCGGCCATCCGCTAAACTGTCACCATGCTTACGATTCCCAGCCACTATGTCGGCACCGTGTTAAAAACGGCAGGCGCCAGACAACTCGATATCGATAAAATACTGCGCGATAACGGTATTTCCCCTGCCGCCCTGAGCGGCGAACAGCAGGTTATCCACAGCGCCCGCTTTGTCGGCCTGGTGCAATATCTCTGGCAGGCACTGGACGATGAATTTCTCGGTTTCTCCGCCACTCCCTGCAAACCGGGCCTGTTTGCGCTGGGCGTGCAGTATGTCAGCCAGTTCGAAACCCTGGGGGCAGTGCTCAGGGAACTGAGACATTTCTACGCCATCACCCGCGACGATGTGAGCATCGACATAAACGTCGACGACAACCATACATCGCTGCAGGTAAAACTGGCCCGCCCGGAACTGGATACGGATCACTACCTGGTGGAACTGCTGCTGGTCTCGATTCACCGTTTTATCTGCTGGATCAGCGATAAGCGCATCCCCTTACAGGCAGCCGCTTTCAGTTACCGGCAACCGTCCCACGCAGACTGGTACGGCCATATGTTTCCCTGTGTCCATCGCTTCAAGCAGCCGGCCAACGAACTGCTGTTGGCAAAAAAATACCTGCGCCTGCCGGTGGTCCGCAACGCGCAGCAAGTCAGGGACTTCCTGCGCCGGGCGCCGGCGGACTTAATGCTGATACCCGGCGACGACGACCGCTATAAAACCCGGGTACGCAATCTGCTGGCGGCATCCTGCCGGCAACACAAACCCCTGCCCAACCTCGACAGCGTCGCCGCGGCACTGCATGTCAGCCCGCAGACACTGCGGCGGCGCCTGCGCGAGGAGCGCAGCAGCTATCGCAGGATAAAAGATGCCACGCGGCGCGATCTGGCAATCGACAAGCTGGTGCGAGGCGACATCCCTCTGCAGGAGGTCGGCCAGCAGCTCGGTTTTGCCGAGCCGGCATCCTTCGCCCGGGCCTTCAAGCAGTGGACCGGCGTCAGCCCGGCAGAGTACCGTCTTCGCAGCAACCCTTAGTGTTGCCATAAGCGCTACTTTTTAACATAGGCCTCAATGGTCCGCCTGGCGAATGCCCTGCCCTTGTCACTGTCATAGGCACCGTCTTCCATCACCTGCTGCGCATAGCCAAACAGCGGCACGAAAAGCGGCTGATTGTCGACGCTGGCATGTAAACGCAGCGTTTTATGGCGCGCAAAAACTTCCCGCCACTGGGCGCGCACATCGGTCCAGAATTTTCCGGCCAGGGCCATATAGCGGTCACCGGGGGTAAAATCAAAACCGCTGATACGCCGGTAGCGGGCCAGCCCCTCCTCCTTCGACAGATAGGGCTGCACCGCATCGGGTTGGCCCGACGGGTCCAGCACCAGTTTCCAGTTTTCCTCCTCCTGTACCCAGCCGGTGCGGGTCACGGTATGGCGATTGTAACCCTCGAGCACCTGGTAATCGTCGCGCACACTGAACTCGCGGCGCGGCAGCGGGCGCCGGGTAGTAGCGCTGATCCAGGTGGAAAAGCTGCCGTTGTGACGCCAGTGTCCAAACGATTCGTAGCGCGGCGAGTCATCAACCTGGAACACCGCCTGACTCCAGCCGCCTTTGCGCTGGCGGCGCGACACCGCCTGCCTGTGCCACTGGTCGCGGTGGTCGAAAACCAGCAGCTCGTCGTCCTGATAAGTCCAGTCCTGGCGCCAGTGCTTCATCACCATCGGCTCGGAAATACTGCCGTCATCCTGCTGAAAGTACATCACCATCAGGTGCTGCAGGCTGATAAATGTGTCCCGGTCCTCGACCACGTAGATATACTCGGTGCCCCAGGACTGGTAGGGTTTATCGCGCTCGAAGTCCTTGCCGAAACCCACCGTCTCGAGAAAGTCAAAGCTGGCTTTGTAGGGCCCGGCCATCGCCAGAATGGCGCGGCGGTCGCGTTCGAATTTCGACAGGCCGGGCTGCTGAAGCGCCAGCCAGCCGGGATGGGGTTCGCTGTCGGGCGTTACCGGCGCACCCCGGCTGGTGCCCCCGCGCGGCCTGTCCGCACACTCGTCACTCAATGGCCAGCTGAATATATAGCGCGCGCCGGCCCGGTCGCATTCCGGCGCGGCGGCCGGCGTATAGGACAGTACCCGGGCCGCCGCGACGGCGAAAAGGGCGGCGACAAGCAGGGCTTTTGTAGTCGTTTGCATCATTTTCCTCTGACGGTGAAATACACTGGGCCGCCAAACCGGCACGGGCGACTGGCGAGCGGCTCTTCAGCCTACCACAGATGATAACAATTCGCATTTCCAGAATATTGCTGGCCGGCCCCGCCGGCATCGGCCGGTACCCTTATACTCTGGGGCCGGTTGTGCTATTTTCGCATCACGCACTTACTGCCGACCAGAGGACACTATGAATTACCAGGTTTTTATCAGGGCTTTCACCACCCTCGCGTTAATGCTGTATGCGGGTATCGCCACCGCGGACTGGCAGCTCAACAACGATCAATCCAGCCTGCAGTTCGCCTCGGTAAAGAACACCCAGTTCGCCGAGGTACACAGTTTTAAAACCCTGAGCGGCGGCCTGACAAAGGACGGTAATGTCGCAATCAATATCGACCTGGCCAGCGTCGACACGCTGATCCCCATTCGCGACCAGCGGATGAAAGAGATGCTGTTCAATGTAGTCAGTTTCCCCCAGGCCAGGGTGTCTGCCAGCGTGGATTACGGTCAGGTCGATGCGCTGAAGGCGGGCCAGGCCATCCGCAGCAAACTGCCGCTGACCATCGACCTGCACGGCCAGCAGAAAACGCTCGAAACCAAGGTCAGCATTACCCGCCTGTCAGGCAACCAACTGGCGGTGGCGGGCCTGCAGCCGATCCTGTTGAACACCGATGATTTCGCCCTGGCCGAAGGGGTGGAGAAATTGCGCGCCGTGGTCGGCCTGGCCAACATCAGCCCGATTGTGCCGGTCACCGTCAATCTGATATTCGAAAAACGCTGAGCGGCGCCGCGCTCGGCAAAGGCGCCAACCCGCCAATGGCGGGGCGCGTTTGCCGGGCGCTACTACTGACCCAAAACCGCGGGCCAGTTATTGTCGGCTCTGGCGATATTGCCGGGAATGTCCTTGACCCACTTCTTCTGCACGCCCTTGCTCAGGTTGAGATACAGTTTGTTGTCGACAATGCGCCAGGCGTCGGGATCGGTGGGTTTGGTAAAGTTGTGAGAGACGGCAAAGGCGCAGTAACCACCGTACTGCGGTGCGTACTGTTCGGGGTTGGCGGCAAACTTATCGCGGTTTTCCGCCGAAGCAAATTTCCAGGTGGCGCCATTCCAGTCGTAGGTGTATTTATCCGATCCGCGCACAGCGTCCTGGCCCGGCTCGAGAGAAAAGTAGGCCACCGGATCGGTGCCTTTGATCGCGCCGTGTTTTTTATGCGAGTAGGTATAAGGGTCTGCCGCCATTGCCGCAGTCGAAATCAGCCATAGAGCAATCAGACTTGTCAGTGCTTGCTTGAACATGAGTTTTTCCTTTGTAGCTTGATACCGTCGATAACTTCAGACGAAAAAGTTATAAGTTTATGATTACGGGGCACAGTGCCATCGCCTCTGCGGCGGCCCTGCGCCAACCCAGCCTATAGAGTAACGATCGTTCAAAAAGTTTCAGCAAGGCCCGCCAGGCTGTCTGTGGGTGCGGCAGACATGACCCATTACGTGGGCCTTGCTCAATAAGTAAAGGAGACAGGCTGAGCGCTGTAAAGGCCGAATCCCGCGGGCAGGGCCCGCGGGACTGGTTATCTGGTGAGGGGATGAATCAGTCGAGACGAATAACGCGCTGCGGATTATCGGCATCATCCGGCAGGGAAACACTGCCACCGAGCACATCGATAATATAGTTCTCGAGAATTGCCTGCTCACCGATACTGGTAGCGCCGAGCACATTGGCGGCGGCAAACGCGGCAAAGCCGTCACCGCCATTGGCGGTAAAGCTGTTGGTGGCCAGCACAAAAGTCTGCGCCAACGCGGCGGCATCGGCAACGCCGTTGCTGACCAGATTCACCACGGCGCCGTCGTGCCTGGTGATAGTCAGATTGCGAACCCGCGACGGCGTGTTTAACTCGGTAGCACTTTCAATCGGCGCGAAGCCGGCGTCAAATTCCAGCACCATACCGGCAACCTGGGGGAAGCGGCCGTCGGCAAAAGTCGCGCGGCTGACAGCGTTTTCCATCGCCGCCAGTACCTGCGCGCCGCTCATCTCCAGTACCGTCAAGGTATTGTCGAAAGCCAGTGCCGCCTGCACCGCCAAGCGGATAATGGTCGGTCCCTGAATGGTATCGCGGATACCGCCGCCGTTTTTCAGCGCCACGTCAACTGTCGCAAAGCCGTTTTGCTGGGCGCCCCAGATGGTGGAATCGGCGGCCAGGTTGCCCAGGTTGGTCTCGCGGGTACGCACATTGATGCGCTGGCCGTTAAGCGGGAAGGCGGTTTCACCGACCACAAAAAAGGCATCCTCGATCAGGCTGGTGCGCTCGAGCCGGTCGAGGGTTCTGGCAACCCTTTTGTGCGGGGTCAGCCTGCGCTCGTACATTACCTGCCTGAGTTCTTCGATGGCTTCAGCGGTAGTCGCCACCGGACCGCTGCGGTAGTCGACATCCCTGATATGGCCGTCGTAGTCGAAGGAGACAATCAGGTTGCCGACATAGCGATACTGCTGGTCACTGTTGATGACCAGCACCGTTTCACCCTCGCTGTCGACGCGCCAGGTCGGGTATTCGGCCTCGGCGCTGTCTTCCGGTCGCAGCAGGTTAAAGGGCCCGTCCGCGGTGGGCTGGGCCATAAAACCGGTAGAGCCGGCGGCGACGATAATATCAATACCGCGCAGGCGATTGGTGGAGAGCGGGTCGGCGGTAAAATCCTGGGCGTGGTCGAGCAGAATGATGCGGTTGATACCCTTGCGCTCCAGCTTTTCCACCTGCTCCAGCACCTGATCGACAGCCGAGACCAGCGGCTGATTGTTGTCATCCCGGCCGCCGACGAAATCCAGGCCGGGCAGGGTGTTTTCCGGGTCGGCAATCACATTGAAAAATTCCGCCGGCGCGCGGCCGATCAAACCAATCTTGCTGCGTCCGGCTCTGACCCAGCAGCTTTTCACCACCTTACCGAGGCTGCGATAGCAGGCCCGGGCATCGCGGCCGATGCGGATACGCGGCGCATCGGCGGAGACCTGCACCTCACTGAAGTCCAGATTGACAGCGATAAACGGGTACCTGGCCCGCTTCAGCATATGCGCAAACTCGTCGATACCACCGTCGAATTCGTGGTTGCCCATACCGTTGGCGGCCAGGTCCATGGCGTTAAACATTCTGATATCACCCAGGCCCGGCTGGCCGAAGGCCTCTGCGGAGGCCAGGTAGAAGGGGCCCGGAATGGTGTGGTCGCCGGCAGTCAGGTGCAGTGAAGGCGTACACTGGCGCCGTGCCAGCCGCTGCAGACCCTTGGTCAGGGTGGAATAGTTGAGAGCCTTTTCCTCCAGGGTATTGGGGTCCTGAAAGGAAGATTCGTTGTCCGAGCTGTGCAGAATCTGCAGGCTGTTGTAGTAATTGTCGAAACACTCCCAGAGACGCAAACTGCCTCTGGACTCATGCAGAAAAGAACTGAAGCCCTGCCGCCCGTCATAGTCAGCATTCGCCGACAGCGCCGAGATGGCCAGCAGGCCGGATAAGGCCGCAACAAGCCCGCGATAGAATGTCATATGATTGCCCTCTTGGTATTAAATTTTGACCGCATGACATTAAAGAAGACAGGTTGCAGAGGTTTGACCAAAACATGAATATTTGGTGACCGCCGGCGCCACTCACAGTGTTCTCATGGGTATGTCCACACTTTATGTAACTTCATAAACCATAGGTTTCGACAAGGGGTTTCGACAAGGGGTTGCGACAAGGCCTTACCGATGGCTCTGAGCCGGCAGGGGATCTCTGCGGCGGCACCGCCAGCAGGAATTTTTGGCGTAACAGCGGAGGCCCGTTCTGCGGCAGCCTGTTGTTATTGGTTTTTGCTGGGGTGAGTCTTCCCTCACGACACCGGCAGACACGCCACCACTGTATCGATCTCGGTGCGGCCGGTATAGATATGCGGCGACAGGCGAATACCGCTTGCGCGACTATCGAAGTGCACCCCGGCGGATTTGAGGCGCTGTTCAACGAGCGGCTGTCGGTCGGCAAAATCCACCACCACAGTGCCGCCGCGCTCCCCGGGGCCCGGCGGTGTTCGCAGGCAGGCCGGGTCCACCGCGTCCATCAGCGCCCGGGTCAGTTCGATATTGTGCGCGCGGATCTTCTCAATCCCGACAGACAGGGCCACCTGAATACTGTGATCGGCAACCACAAACGGCAGTACCGCGGGTGTGCCGCCCCAGAAACGCCGCGCATCGGCGGCATAGCGGAAGTCGTGAATATCGAATGCAAACGGGTTGTCATGGGAAAACCAGCCGACATCGACGGGGTTGCATTTTGCAACCATAGCCGGATTGGCCCACAGATAACCGGCGCCCGGCCCACCGCACAACCATTTTACACAGGAGCCGACGACAAAGTCCGCCTGCCAGCGCTGCAGGTCAATCGGCACCACACCGACCGACTGGGCAATATCCACGATGGAAACAATGCCGCGCCCGGCCGCCAGTGCGGTAATATCACCAACCGGCACGCGCGCACTGGTATTGGACAACACATGGGTGATGAACACACACAGCACATCGTCACTCAGGTACGCCTTCCAGGTATCGGTATCCAGCAGGTCGGCGTCGCGCGGAATGAACTTCACCCGATAACCCTGCAATCGCGCGCGATCGAAAACAAACCCGGTGGAGGGGAAGTCCTGCTCCGACAGCACCAGGGTTTTTCTGCCGGCTTTATCCGGCAGGGAATACAGAATTTTGGTAATTGCGCTGGAGATATTGGTCTGCGGGCAGAAATCACCGGCAGCGGCATTGAGCAGGCGTCCGAGGCTCGTTTTGAAACTCTCAGTTTCCTCGATCCAGGCGTTCCACGGCTGCGCCTGCGACTCCCATATATCGAAAAAATGCCTGTCGACATAGCGCCTCGTCCCCGCGGGCAGCAACCCGACAGAGTGGTTGAGCAGGTAGATGCCGTCCGGCTTGATAAACGCTTTGTCCATAGTCAGTGTTTCGCTATGCCGCCCGCAGGCTGGCTTTCAGCCGCTGTATATCGGCATGGCGGCTGGGAATATCATCCCGATCCGCCGCCATACGCAAATCCCGCAACCGCTCCAGCGATCGCAGCAACACCGGCAGCGGCGGTCCGCTGGCGGTAATATTAGTGAGGCTCGCTTGCGGCAGCTGCGCCGACGGCCCCTCGATAAACTTGCTTACCAATTGATCGTGGTGCTGCGCGGCCGCCTCGCCGTGCAGTTCAAGCAGCTGCAGAAATGCCTCGAGGTTTTTCTGATACCAGTCACTTTGACTGTGAGAGTCGATCACATCGAGAAACTGATTCATAAAGCTGCGCCGCCGCATACAGTCTTTCAGCAGCGCCTGCTCGTGCGGCGACATAAACAGAAATTTGTCCACCAGCAGCTGCGAGTAAGACGGATTATTGGCGTTACAGACACCCAGTAGCAAATCGATAATATTGATGCCGGCAAAGTCTCCGGCATTGGCACCGCGATAGATATTGGCACCCACCCGGTAGGGCTTGTAATAGGGCCTTACCGAGTTGAAAAAGCGCTCCACATCCAGTTCACTGAACAGTTTATCGTTGTACTTTATCACATCGCGCAGCCCTGCCTGGGCATCGCGGAGTAAATACCGGACCAGCGGGTGGGAGATACCCAGCGGCAACATGCGCGTCAGCGCTTCCGCTGCGCGCTGGTAGGCAAATACACCGAGCGTATTGTAGTCGATAAACAAAAACTCGTCGGCCAGGTTGGTAAAGGTCCGATAGACGCCGTTTTCGGCCGGATTGAAGCCCGACAGGTGGCAGGAGGCGAAGCGCGGTGTCACCCCGAGAGAAGTCGACAGCTGCAGCGCCAGCGCCGAGGCCTCCACCAGCGGCGAGGTGGTTTCGCGCGAGGGCTCGGTGATCTCGTGGCGGCGGCAGGCCGCCATATACAGACCGACAGCGCCGAGCAGCTTGTACTGCTGATCAAAGCCCTCATCGGTATTGCCCTCGGCCAGCAGCGCGGCGATACATGCACGCCCCTCTGCGGTCAGCTGGGCCTTGATGTCGTCGCCCACCCCCTCGACGCTCTGCCGCTGCTCGCGGGCAAAGTACATTTCTTCCAGCGCCGTATTCATTTCGCGGAAAGCGCCGCGAATCCACTTGTCGAACGCCGCTACATTATTTGTCATGGTCAGCTCTCGCCATCTGTCATGGTCAGTTCTCGCTGTGGCCGTTGTCACTGCCGCTCTCATGCGGGAGTTCACTTATTACAAGCGTCCTAAATATATAGTACAGATGTATTTATTTCAAGTGCCCGTGACAGCCCGGCAACCAGCTGCGGATGGCAGGCATATGTGCTTGAAAAACAAAGCAATTGCTGTACTCTAGCGACAGTGGCGCAAGGGGTTTTCAGCACTTGCCGGAGATCGATATGGGTAATACAAAATTACGAATTCGCACGGGCACGGCACGCTACCCGCGCGGCCAACAGCGCATTGAAGCCATTTTGCGGGCCGCCGAGAAGATCCTGATCAAACAGGGCTACGGCAAATTGACCATGCGCAATGTCGCCCGCGCGGCAAAAACCACAGTGGGCAATATTCAGTATTACTACCCCACCAAGGAGCGCATACTGCGGGACTTGCTCGACTATACCCTGCGCGGTATTTTCGAGGATTTCGAGGCAATAGCCGGCGACGCCGGCAAAACCCCCGAACAAAAACTGCTGGCTTTTCTGACCTGTATTATCGACAGCTTCAGAACCGAGAAGAAAACCAAGTTTTACCCGGAGTTCTGGGTACAGGCCAATCGCGATCCGGCAGCGGCAAAAGTGCTCGAGGAGATGTACGAACGCGGGCTGCTGGATCTGCAGAATTACATTATGGGCACCAATACCAGCCTGAGCGAATCCGAGTCCAGGGACATGGCGTTGACGGTAATGGGGTCGGTGGAAGGTATGGTGATTTTTATCGGCCGCGGCAGGCCCTGGGAGGGCTCGTTCGAGGCGGTGCGCGATCTGTTGTTAACGCACTGTGTTGCGCTGGTCAAAAACGCCCGGGGCTCGCGCCCCGACGGTCACAATTGCGCCGCGGTGTAGCGGTCCTGCAACAAGCCCGCAGCAATCGCGTTTACCGCGCCAACCACCGCCTCGCGATCGCTGTTGATGAAAAAGTGCTTGCCGGGAAACAGCTCCACCGCCACCGGTTCGCTGAAATGCTGTTGCCAGCCGCGTAAATGTTCAGGCCCGATGCGCCTGTCCCCCTCGCCGCCAAATACGGATACGCGGCAGGGCAGCTTGCGTTCAGGCTGGCGGATATAGGTTTCGACCACCTGCATATCCGCGCGCAGTACAGGCAGATAGATATCCATTAATTCGCGGTTCTTCAGCACTTCCTCCGGGGTGCCCTCCAGCGCTTCCAGTTCGCGCACGAACTCGGCGTGGGGCAAGGCGTGAATGGGATCATCGCGCACCGGATAATGGGGTGCGCGACAGCCGGAGGCAATGAAGTGGACGGGTAGATTAAGCCCGGCACGGCAGAGTTTGTCCATCAGCGCAATCGAAATACGGGCACCCATGCTGTGTCCCAGCAAGATATAGGGCTCGTGAAGATAAGGCTCCATCGCCTGCAGCAGGCGGTCAGCCATTTCACCCATACCGACAATACAGGGCTCGACAATTCTGTTGCCCCTGCCGGGCAGCTGCACCGCCAGCGCCTCGATGTCCCGCTGCAACAAGCCCGCCCACGGCAGATAATTGGCCGCCATACCACCGGCATAGGGCAGGCAAAACAGGCGCAAACGCCTGTGCGAGGACTTACTCACCGGGAGAAACCATTTGCTGTGCATGATGACGGGGACCTTGTATATCAGACAATCTCACGCTGTCGCGATCTGCGCCGGGCTCGGGCGAGCCAACCCCGCTTATTCTGACACAGTTTTCCATCGGCCCAGAAGCGCATATAGGGTTGTCTTGAAGAAGTGATCTGGGCTGCCATTTGCGCCGTACACAACGATAACTGCAATATACGGCCGGGCGGCCATTTTAGCCAATCATGTCCAAAGTAAATATCGCCGTCATCGGCGCCTCCGGGGCCCTCGGCCGCGCTTTTGTCAATATCCTGTGCCGCCGCGACGGTGCATCCATTCAGGCATTTTCACGCACGCCAAGCACTTTTGATGCGGCTGCCGTCAACACCTATCCCATCGATTTCAGTGACGAAGCCAGTGTGCGTGAAGCCGCGGAAATTGCCGCCAGGGACGCGCCACTGCAATTGGTGCTGGTTGCCTCCGGACTGCTGCATGAGGGCGACATAATGCCGGAGAAATCCCTGCGCGATCTGGCGCCGGAAAAATTCAACAAGCTCTTTCTGGTCAATACTATCGGTCCGGCACTGGTGGCGAAATATTTTCTGCCGAAACTGGCGCCTGGTGAGACTGCGATATTTGCCGCACTGTCGGCGCGCGTGGGCAGTATCGCAGACAACCGGCTCGGCGGCTGGTACGCCTACCGGGCCTCAAAAGCCGCGCTCAATATGATTATCAAAACCGCCAGCCTGGAACTGGCGCGGCGGCACAAACAGGCGATTGTCGTCGGCCTGCACCCCGGCACCGTGGCGAGCAAGCTGTCCCTGCCCTTCCAGAAAAACGTGCCGGCGCACAGGCTCTTTGACGCCGGCACTGCGGCAGAAAAACTGCTGGCCGTTGTCGACACCTTGACGCCTGCCGACAGCGGCAAAATTTTTGCATGGGACGGCGACCAAATCCCCTACTGACTCAAAGCCCTGGGCACACCGCGGCGGCCCTGCTCGCACTCGAGTTCGGCTCTGTCCCAGTTTGCCAGCTCGGCAGCCGCCACATATGTATTCTGCAAAAAATCCAGCAACAGACTGTCCGGGTCCGGCGCCTTGCGCACCGCCTCATAGGGCAGCAGAAACTCACCGAGATCTTTATGGAAAAAAGCCTCGCCGATATTGATATCGCAGCTGTCAAAGCCCCGGGGCATGGGATAGGCGTAAGAATAATATACCGGGTAGTCGACCGCACCGCCGCCCGGCCAGAAGCCGGCACTGCTGACCTCGTGGGAATAGGCTTCGCGGGTAACGGCGTCGGAAAGGTGCGGCACACCGCCGGGGTGCAGCGGCGCCGGCCGCCCCGAGAAGCGCGTTGCAGCCAGATCGAAACTGCCCCAGAAAAAGTGAACCGGGCTGCTTTTACCCAAAAACCCGGTGCGAAAAATGCGGAATACCCGATCGGACTGCAACAGGACCTGCCACAGTCTGTTTGCATAGTCAGCATCGTAGTGGTGATGCACGGTATCCTGGCTGAATGCAATCGGGTCGGCGATTTCATTCGGCATTTCATTGATATCGACGGGCAAACCCAACTCCGCAAGTAGGGATATTACCCTGGCATAGAAATCCGCAACGCTGTATGCCTGCAGGGCCAGCGTTCTGTGCCGGCCATCGGCAACGCGGATCACCAGCTCGTGGCGGATAAAGTCCATATCTATCTGAAAGATGCGGTGATCATAGGGAATCGAGCCGGTGGACAAGCCGTTGACAGTTACGTAGAGCGGAACATGCCAGGAGTGATTTAACCACGGCGTCTGTACCAGTCGGATCTTGCCGATAATCTGCGTCCATAGCTGCAAAGTAGCGACGGTGTCCCTGCCCTCATCAAAGGGAATGGCGGGCCAGGGACCTGTGTTACTGTTGGGTATATTGCTCATTGTTACCACCTCGTTAATAGTTACCGGCCCGTCCACGGCGCCGGCGAGAGCATCCTCGCGCCGGCGCGCGCGCCCGGCTGTCGCTCAGCTTTTCAACCGAACCGGTGCCGGTACTGCCCCGCACTCCAGGGCGTCACCGGCGACACAGGCAGCGCTCCTGATAAGTCAAGGAAAGTATCATTACCTGACCTGTTGGTCGATATCCCGCCGTCATCCGCCGGTCGTGTGGATGCACAGCACCGATCATCAATCAGGTTTGCCAGTGAAATCGCCGCCGCGTTCCGGCCTACCACGCTCCGGTGCCGGGGCCGCCCTTGAATGGGCCGCGGATATTGGCGGTAATCCAGCCGCCGTAAAAATCGCCCTCTTGTGCGCTCACCTGTTCGTCGTTCACAAAGCAGGCATCGACTTTGGAAGCGTAAAAGCTGAGAAAATGCCGAATGGCTTGAAACGACGGCGCCGGTCGCGTATAGGTCCAGGCGACGTTTTGCACCTTGTGCGCTGCCAGAGCCAGATTGTAGTAGCCCGCCACCCCCTTCCACTCGCAGAACGTGCGGTGCCCGTTTTCGACCAACAGGGACATATCGACATCATCGGCGGGAAAATAATAGCTGGGCGGATGCGAGGTTTCCAGGGTGCGGTAGCCCCTGGTAGTGCGCGCCACCACCACATCCCGGTGTATCACCCGCAAACTGCCGCGAAAAGGCTCGCAAATCGCGGGCCTCGGATAATCCCACACGGATTCGTTTTCGGCTTGCTTTTTCACGGCTTACTCCCGCTGGCAGGAATTTAAACTTGACACCGGCGCCGCCGGTCTGCGGGGCGGCGCCGACCTATATGAAGCAACCCTCAATCATATCCATGGCGGAAAGGTAGCCGCCCTCCACCCGGCCGCCGCCGAGCCAGGCACCAATGACCGCAAGCTGCTGGGGGGCATCTATCAATGACGGCGCAAGGTCGACCTCGTCGTTTGCGGCAATACCGGCATAGCGCCAGTAGTGGCGGTAGTGATGCAGGCACTGCAGGCGCGTCTGCAGCCGCTGGTTGAGCCAGCTCAAACCGGTGTCCGCAAGATCCACGCCGGTTTGCTTGCCCTCGCGGCGGCTCCAGCCGGCGGCGAAATGCAGCATCCACAAATCGTCGTAACCCGTGCCGGCCCGGCGCTGTGGTCGCGACGACAGCCGCGATACCCAGGAGATGGTCCGGTCGCCGAAAATACCCTGTACCGCCGCCGGCGCCGGGCCTCGTGTGGCCAGCGCCAGTGCCCAGCAGGGGTCGTGAATATGCGCGGGCAGTGCTGCGAGAATATCGCTGGCATCGCTCAACAACGAACGGCTCTGCTCCGCCGGTAAGGTACTGACTACCCAATCAAAGCCCCTGAGCGTTTCATCCGTTTCGGTATACAGGCACCATTCGGTTGCCCGCCGGTACACGCCGCTGATACGTGTCTGGTAGTGAATCTGCAAGTCGGCGGCGAGGTAGCGGGTGAGGCTGTTCATATCGGGGATGCCCACATACCGCAGCGTGTCGTCGGCGGAGGCTGTGAGACCGCCGTCATGGGCTTTGTAAGGGGTGAATTCCCAGCGCGCCAGCGTTCCGAGCTTTTGCCAGTGATGTACTTGCCGCTGAAAGCGCTCGCTGTGTGCGGTGAAGTACTGGGCGCCGATATCCAGGTGGCCCCAGTCGCAGCGCCGGGTTGCCAGCCTGCCGCCACTGCCGCGCGCCTTCTCGAACACGGCTACCTCAATACCGCGCCGGTTCAGCTCGGCGGCAGCGGTTAACCCGGCAATACCCGCACCAATGATAGCGACTTTCATAGCAGACTTTATTTCTCTGGTTGTGCACCTTTGTACGCGCTATGGGCTTGTCAGGTTCACCGGCACCCCGGAAGCGGCCCTCCGTCAGCCAGGCAATGGTCGATATAACGCCGGTGCCGCTCGGTGTAGACAGCCCGAATCAGCTGCTTTACCGCTTCGGCGCCGATAAACCGCTGTGAAAACCCGGGCACCGCCGGGTCCAGCAGACTTTTACTCGCGGCGACAAAATGCTCGATCAGATCCAGCGGATTTTCGATGCCCAGGGAAATACGGATAGTGGTCGGGGATATACCCGCCTGTTGCTGCTGCTCAGGGCTGAGTTCGGAATGGGTGGTCAAGCCTGGGCAGCTGACAATGGTATTGGTCTGCCCGAGACTGATCTGATGGGAAAAAGCCGGCTCCAGACTGTCAAAAAAGCGCTGGAAAGCCGCCTTCGGCACGCCCTCCAGATCGATGGTGAACAGTGGCGGCGTCAAGCCGCAGCTCAGCTGCTGCTGGCACAGCGCGTAGTTGGGGCTGTCGGCCAGCGCATTGCAATTCACTCGAATGGCGGGATGGGAAGCGAAGAATTTTGCCAGAATTTCCGCATTGATACATTTGCTCAGCATGCGCAGGTTCAGCGTGCGCATACCCTGCAGGACCTCGAAGGCCGCGTCGGCGGAAAGGAAGGCGCCCTTGATATAATACACATTCCAGAACATCGTCTGCTCCCAGCCCGGCTCGCCTTTGGGGATGAACATATCCCTGTTGCGGGCAATAACCCCGCCGGCGATGACCGAGCCGGTGCCGCTCAGGTCCTTGGTGTAACTGTGGATCAGAAAGTCCGGGCGCTTGTCGGCATCGCTCTGGCGCAGGGGCTGCTGCAGGAAGGGCGTGCCGACGGTGGCATCGAGAATAACCCGCAAACCCTCGGCGTGGGCGGCCTGGCACAGGCCCGCGACATCCAGTACATAGCCGTGGGGATTGCAGGGCGATTCGATATAGAGATAAGCCCGCTTGTCGCGCAAACGCCCGGCGTATCGCTGCCTGAGGCAACGCCAGCAGTCGAGAAAGTCCTCCACGCCGCCGCCGTCGAACTGCTCCACCGCAATATTCAGATTAGCCGGTTTGGCATACCAGTCGTGGATCAGCTGGTGGGCGCCGCCATAGATGTGCCGGCTGGTGATCAGTATATCTTCGCGGCCGAGGACATGGGACAGCGTGGCGTCGATGGCCGCCATGCCGCTGTTAAAATTCCAGGCCAGGTATTCTCCCGCCTCGGGGCCGGCCTCCAGGTCGACAATATGATTTGCCAGGGCGATGGAAGTCGGGTTGAGCAGGCGCGAGTAGATCTCCAGCATAAACTCCCTGCCCTCGAAAGCATCGGCAATCCAGTCGGCACAGGCAAAGGTGTAAGTGGCAGTGCGGGTAATGACCGGGGTGGCGGAAAACAGCGCCGATACATTGTCGAAAACCGGGTAGGCGGAGCGCGCGGCGCGGGTGGCCGCAGACTCCCCCAGGTGCTGGTAACTGCGGCGAAAGCCCGTCTGCAGATTATCGAGGATTTTTGCTATCTGGAAAGAGAGGAACTTCTTGGCGTTGAACAGCGCGATGCGGTCGCTGCGATCCAGCGTTTTCAGCGCCGCCTGTGCCTGCTCCCAGAGCGCATCGACGCTGCCCTGGCACTGGTAAAGACTCTGCGCAATCTGCGCCAGGTGCCGCCCCAGGGCGCTGTCGCCGTCGATATGAAAGTGTGCGAGCTGCTCCCCGACAAGTTCATCGATAGCGCCGGCAGCGCTGCTGTTGCGGACTGGAGAAAGGGTTCTGGCACGCTCAATGCGGCTGTCTGAAATGTTCATCGCCTGGGCTCCGTGATTGCCTATTCATCGAGAAATAATCGATAAATCCTAATATATGACTTATAATTTTTTATATTTCCGAATTTAATTCTATCTCAATACCGAAACAGCCCGTGGACCGAATCGACTTCGAAATAGTGCAGCAATTGCGGAAGAATGCGCGGATATCGAATAAAGAGCTGGCCGAGCAGGTGGGACTGGCAGCCTCTACCTGCCTGTCACGGATGCGGTATTTACGCGCCAGCGGCGTGCTGCGGGGCTACCACGCCGAGGTGAACGCCGCGGCGATGGGTATGGAAATAGAGGCCATGGTGGCCGTGCAGCTGACCCGCCATACGCGCAGGGGCGTGGAGAGCTTTCGCCAGCACCTGCTCGGTTTTGAGGAGGTGCAGCGGGTATTGCACACCAGCGGCGCCAGCGACTTTCTGGTACAGATCAGTGTGCGCAATACCGAGCACCTGCGCGATTTCGTGCTCACCGCCTTTACCGAGCGGCGGGAAGTCAAGCATATCGAAACGTCGCTGATCTACCAGCAGTGGGACAGCTGGGATTTGCCGGACTATCTGCCTGAAGGACGGGCCTGAGTGATAGTGACCCGACAAGACAATGAATTTTCAATAGCCATAAAATAAACATTTTCACTGTCGCCTTTTTCCCAACTTCAGGGTTATACCTTGCCGCGGCGGTGCGGGAGATGAAAACAACAGTCTTCACGTTTAAAGGTCAGCCACGAATTCAGCCACTGCGGCCGCAATGTCCTCCGGCACCTCATCGGGCTGAAAGTTGGTACCACCGAGTTCGACGGCCCGGGCATCCGGGCGCATGGATTTCGCCCGCTCAAACAGAGTCCACAGCACATCATCGGGTGAGCACATGATCATCAGCGGGCACCGTACCTGCTGATACAGGGCACAGAAGTCCTGATCCCATATCTCTGAATACACCTTGATATGCCCCTGCCAGGCGCGTGCGGTATCGACAAATTCGCGCTGCTGCAGCGCCAGTGAACCGCTGCCGCCGATTTCACCGACATAGTCCCACATCAGCTTGAGATGCGAGCCATCGGCTCTGGGCGAGAAATCCTTGGGGTAAACCTGCTTGAACAACTGCGCCTCGTCGGCGTTGATGACCACCGGGCCGATCATGATCAGCGACGCCGCCAGTTGCGGATATCTGGCCGCGATCTCCACCGCCAGACTGGCGCCGGTATGGTGGCCAAACAAATGGGCGCGATCGATGCCGAGGGCGGACAGGGCCTCGACCAGTGTGTCGGCGTAGGCGGCCATCGACGGCTGGCCCGGCGGATCATAGGAGCCGCCGAATCCCGGTGTGTCGAGCGCGTAAATGGGGTGGGGCCCGGCATAGACTTCCATCAGGCGCGCAAACATCGCCGATGAGCTGGCGGTCTGATGCAGACACACAAGCGCTGTGCCGCTGCCGGCGCAATGGCGGTAGTGAATCTGGCCGGCGGCAACGCGGATATAATTTTTCTCTGTCTTTTCCTCTACCATCGACAGTGCCTCCATACCTTCTTGATACTTTCTTGATACCTTCTGATACCTTCACCATACCTTCATGGCAGTGACAAAAGTCAGTTTGAACCCGCCCGGACGGTCAGGCCGGTGTCATGCTCTCGGCGTCCGGAAACGGATAACCCGGGTTCGGCACACAGATACAGATATGGCGATAGGGCTCGTCGCCCAGGACCTTGACGTGCATGCGCGCACCGGCGGGAAACAGATAAACACAGCCTTCATCGAGACGTGTCTTTACCGTTTCACTGTATAGCGGCGGCAGAAACACTTCGATATCGATGGCACCGGAAAGACCGTACTGCAGCTCGTCGTGAACGAAGGTCCAGGAAAACTCGGAGCCCGGTAAGAAATCCTCGACCACGACCTGGGCGGCGGGTTCATTGATTTCGGTATTGTACCCGCGGATCTGCACGCCGTCGTTAAACGGCAAATCCAGCAGCGCCGCCGATGCCATATCCTCGGGCCTGATTTTGTGAACCTGAAAACGGGAGTACTGACCGGGCGTCAATCCAACAGGCATGATGTATTCCTCCGAAATTTGACTGCGGGTAGGTGGCGGCTACAAGCGCTAGCCGGGCGAAGCATTGTGGATATGGCTGATCATCGGCCCCAGCACCAGTGACATGGCGCGCCACTGGTCCCGGTGCCGATCGCAATAGCACGACACCGAAGCGATACCGTGGCGCAGGCGAAAGCCCGCATTGACCGGCTTGCCCCGCAAGGTGTAGTAGGTGGTGACAACACCGGTACTGCCGGCTACGACGAATCTGGGTTGGTAGGTGATCAGCTGCCTGGATTCCCAGCAACCGTCGAGGTGAAAGCCGAGGTGATCGCCAAACGCCGCCTTGTCGAGCACGCTGGTATGATCCTCGTCTATGAACAGGGCCCGCTGATCGAAAAAATCCAGCAGTGCGTCGAGACCGGCCGTACCGGAAAAGAACGCGAACGCATCGCGAAATGCGGCTTCCAGCGTGTTACTGTCTGTCTTCATTATTGGCGCTCTCCGCTCGGGGCTCAACCGGGGGAAACATCAATGCTATGACCGTCGACCGGGCTCTGATGCCAGAGCAGCAGCTCCCAGGCGCCGGCGCGGTTGCGGGTCCAGGTCTGGGCAAACAGCAGGTGGCGAATGCGAAACCCGGCATCCCGCGGTTTGCCGCGAAAGGTGGCGGTGCCGACGACGCTGCCGCTATCGCCAAAGGCGCCGGCCTGTGCCGCCAGCGGCAGCCATTCGAAGCGTTCCCACAGACCGCTGACATGAAAACCGATATGGTCCTGAAATTCGGCCTTATTCATCCGGTAGGGCGAATCCTCATCGATCATCACAAAGTCGGTGTGCATGCTGCCATAAAAACCCTCGAGGTCGCCGCCTTTCAGCGCTGCAACCAGGCGTTCGAAGGCTTTGGCAACCGCGGTATCGGCGTCATCGCCCGCCGCTTTTGCGCTGCCGGAAAAGCCGGCGGCGGCACCCGCAAGCGCGAGTCCGCCGGCCGCTTGCAGCAGCTGTCTGCCCGAATCGTCCATCCCCACCTCCAGATAGCGTTACTGTTTTCACTGCGCCGTATCGGCACCGGCCTGCTGTGCCGGCCAGAATGCCTGCAGCGCCTCGACAATACTCTGCGAGTCCTGATCCGGCTCGAAGTTTGTGCCGCGCAACTGCCGCCGGCCGGCTTCCGGCCGCATCTTCCCGGCGCGCTGAAAGTAGGGATAGAGCACATCATCCCCGGCACACATCAGCAGCAGCGGACAGTCGATAGCCTGAAAAAGCGCGGTGAAGTCCTGGTCCCAGACGGCACTATAGGCCTGAAAGCGCCCGTAGTAGGCGCGCACGGTATCGATCAGCTCGCGGTGGTGCAGCGCCAGTTCGCTATCGGCGCCGAGCTGGCGCAGATACTCCCAGGTATCCAGCAGGTACTGCCCGTCGGCTGTCGGCGAGAAGGGGGTACTGTAGTGCTGGCGAAATGTCTCGCGCTCGGCGGGCGTCAGCGGCAGCGGTCCGATCATCGCCACCGATCGCACCCGTTCGGGTACCAGGGCAACGATCTCGGCGGCAATGCAGGCACCGGTGTGGTGACCGACCAGATCGAAGGTACCGACAGCGCAGGCGTCGATGGCTTCGGTAAGCCAGCGGCCGTAATCGGCCATCGCAGGCATGCCCGGCGGGTCGTCGCTGCCGCCAAAGCCCGGTGTATCGAATGCCAGGTGGCGGCGCCCGGGCGTAAATGCGGTTATCACCTGCTCCCACATGCGCGACGAACTGGCGGTTTGATGCAGGTAGACGGCCGCTGTTCCGGCGCCCTGGCGCTGCCGGTAGTGAACCTGCCCCAGCGATATATCCACGTAGCCTTTTTTTATCATGGAATCAGACTCTGAATATTTCGCCTCACTATATTACATACTATATTGCATGTAAATAGCTGCGCAGCCTGTAAATATTGACCGGCTACCTCGGCCGCGATGAATCACCGGCCCGCATAATCTCCAGTACCCAGCCGATATGGGAGACGAACTCCGCCTCTGCCCGCTCGACATTGCCGCCCAGCACTTTTTGATGAATGCTGCGGTAGTGGCTGATGTAGTGCTCCCAGACCTCGTCGCTGTCCGGCACCAGGTCGGCCACCAGGCGGTTGAAGAAAGTGAAATAAGGGCGCCGGTAAAAGAAGTCGAGAAAAGTGTTGCCGGACAGCCGGTTGAGTGTCTCGTGGTACTCGTAGAGCGCGTTGACAAACTCGGGCGCGGATCTTCGACTCCAATATTTCTCAATATTTTCAAAGGCCTGGCTTATTTCTTCACGCGCCTCCGGGGTGCGCATGGCACTGCTGGCGCGGCGAATCCCGAGGCGGCAGATCGCTTCGGTAAACTCCATGAAATCGCTCAGCTGATCGACGCCCAGGCGGCGGATCTGGGCGCCGCGGTTGGGGATATTCTCCACCACGCCCTCGCCGGCCAGCACCGCCAGCGCCTCGCGCACAGGGGCGCGACTGACATCGAACTCGCGCGCCAGATCGGCGGCAATAAGCCGCTGGCCGGGCACATAGGTACCGCGTGAAACGCCGTGAATAATGCCGTCGACCACTCTCTGGACCAGAGACAGGGGCCGAGCGGCAAGCTCCTTACTGACCTCCGCCGTTGTAACGGCAGGGGAACTCGTCGTTTTGGGCGCTTTGTTGGCGCCGGATTTTGTATCCAAGCTAAGTCCTCATTTCAGCTTTGCTGATCTTCAGTTGAAATTGCATGCAATATAGTATACTTTCTTGCCTGTCGTTGAGATAAACACAAATATGGTAACACCATCCCATCCAATCAGTTCGGACATACGCCAATGCACAATAACAATATCGAGCTTATTGAAGGACTTACCCAGATCCTGGGGGCAGATCAGCTCAGCCTCGACCTGGAACGGCGCACGCTGCTTTCGACCGACCTCAGTTTTCGCCCAAACAGTATCGCCCTGGCAGTCATACGCCCCACCGATATCGACAGCCTCAGCAGCGCCGTGACCGCTGTCGCCAAGGCGGGCTGCAGCGTGCTCGCGCGTGGCGGCGGTATGTCCTATACCAGCGGCTACACACCCGCAAACGACAACAGCGTGCTGGTGGATATGGCCGGCCTCGACGCTATCGTCGAGATCAATCACGAGGATATGTATGTAACCGTGCAGTGCGGCTGCAGCTGGAAAAAGCTGCATGAAGCACTGCAGCCGCTGGGCCTCAGAACACCCTATTCGGGGCCGCTGTCCGGCGCTTACGCCACGGTCGGCGGCGCGCTGTCACAGAACAGCCTGTTCCACGGCTCCGGCGTACACCACACCGCGGCGGAAAGTGTGCTGGGCCTGAAAGTGGTGCTGGCCGACGGTTCCGTGCTGGTAACCGGGTCCGGTGCCCACAAACACGCCAAGCCTTTCTACAGACATTTTGGCCCGGACGTTACCGGCCTGTTTACCGCCGATACCGGCGCATTCGGTATCAAGGCGGAAGCCACGCTGCGGCTGCTCACCGCACCCAGGCATACCGGCTACCTGTCCTACAAATTCGAAACGCTGGAGAATATGCTGCAGGCCCAGGTCGACATTGCGCGCCTGGGCATCGCCTCCGAATGCTACGGCTTCGATCCCTATTACAACAACGGCTTCGAAAAGCAGGGCTTTACCTTTGAAGAGGGCCTGTCACTGGTGGGCAAGATCGCCCGCCGCGGGGGCCTGAAAAATGCGGCCAGGGTAGCGCTCAGCGGTAAGAAACTGCTCAAAGACGTGCCCTACTCCCTGCATATGACCCTGGACGGCCATACCGCGGCGGTCGCCGCCGAGCACGTCGACCTCGCCGCCGATATCTGCTCCCAGGCCGGCGGCACCGAAATGGCCAACAGTATTCCACTGGCTTTCAGATCCGAGCCCTTCGGCGGCGTGCGCACGGTGCTGCTCGGCTCGGACGGCGAACTGTGGCTGCCGGTACACGGTTTCTTTCCACTGTCGCAAGCCATCGAGGCGGCGCAGG
>JANQMH010000041.1 GCA_028280195.1 Exilibacterium sp. | reverse complement strand
TTTCATGGTTTCCATCCACGCGCCCGGCGCCGGCAGATAGGTGGACAATTTGGGCGCATAGCTCAGCAGCAGAAAGGGCAGCGCCATACCGAAACCGAGGGCCGCGAATACACTCAGCGCCACAGCGGTGGTCTGGGTCATGGCAAAGCCGATGGCGGTGCCCATCATCGGCGCGGTGCAGGGGCTGGCCACTACCGCGGCGAGCACACCGGTAAAGAACGAGGGCCGCAGCCCTGCGCCCTGGGTCAGCGACTGGCCGACGCCCATCAGGCGGGTGCCGAAGTTGATCATCCCGGACAGACTCAGGCCCATGATGAAAAACAGATAGATGAGGAAGCTGATAAACAGCGGCGACTGCAGCTGAAAGCCCCAGCCCACCGACTGCCCGCCGGCGCGGGCCGCCAGCATGGCGGCCGCGACGGCCATAAAGGCCAGGACCACGCCGGCGGTAAAGGCCCAGCCGTGCAGCCGCAGGTGGCGTGGCGACTCGCCGGCTGAGGCCAGGCTCAGGGCCTTGATCGATAGCACCGGGAAGACACAGGGCATGAGATTCAGTATCGATCCGCCGAGTACCGCCAGCAGCAGGATATAAGGCAGAAATGCATCGCTGCCGGCTGTGCCCGGGGTGCCCGCAGTCTCGGTCGCGCCACCGCTGTCGGTGGCGGCCGCGGGCGTAAACGGGGTGGCGCTGCCGCTGGCAACGTCGATGCGGAAGTGGGCCTTCTGCGGCGGGTAACACAGCCCGGCGTCGGCGCAGCCCTGGGAGCCTACTGTCAGCTCGAAGGTCTGCGCGGCCGGCAGTGCGGCGATGATATCGGTGCTGTCGTAGAAGACCTCGAGTTCTTTTTCGAAGTAGTCGTCGTATTTGACCTTGCCCTGGCGGTACTGCGGTGACAGCGGCAGGGCCTCGCCCTCAGCGGTAGCCTGCAGCTTAAAGCGCTCCTTGTACAGGTAATAGCCGGGGGCGATGCTCCAGAACAAGCGCATCTCGGTCTCGGTAATGTCGATCTCGAGCTGATAGGCCTGCTCCACCGGCAGGAATTCCTGGCTTGGCGCAAACGGCTGTGTGTTTGCCAGCGGGCTGCTGCCACCGCCCTGCAGGGCGTTCGGCAGCGAGCTGTCGAAATCCGCCAGCGCCGGCAGGCTGAAGCCCAGCAGGCAAATTGTCAGCCAGCGCAGGGTGGGGTATAACGGGTTTGGTATCTGGCGCATAAAAGAACTTTTTCACTAGCCGATGGGCGTTGCTTTGACCTGGGCTTTCAGGCAGAGTTCGCTCCATTGTAGCCCAAGCCCGGCCCGGCGGTCGTCTAGGCAATCACAAAAACGGCGGTTGCGGGCTTTGTCGGTGCCGTTCACGGTATTGCCGGATGAGGACGTGTTTAATAGGTAGTTATGAAAACGCTCAAGCGACTCTTGTCGATCGCGCTGCTGTTAATAGCGGCGGCCTGTGAGACCGTGCCGGTGGTGGTGCCGCTGCCGGCTCCCGAGCAGAAGCCGGCAGCGGCGCCGGCGCCGCGCCCGGTGCGCACGGTGGACGACGATGTGAGGCAGCTGCTGCGGGATGCGGAGCAGGCGCTGGCGGCAGACCGCCTGACCTCGCCCCTGCACGACAACGCCTTCGATCGCTTTCAGGCGGTTTTAATGCTCAAGCCCGGTCACCCGCAGGCCCTCTCCGGTCTGCAGTCGATCCTGTTGCGCTATCTGCAGCTGACGCGCGAGGCGGCGGCGGCGCGCGAATACGGCAAGGCCAGGGCATTGATAGAGCGGGCGCGGCTGGTGCAGGCGGACAACCCGGCGGTGGAGGCGCTGGCGCAGGAACTGGCCCGCACCGTGGCCGCGCTGAAGACCGAGCAACCCGACTATAATGATATAGACAACGAGTTTTTATTGGCCGAGGAGGCGCTCGATGCGCAGAATGTCGATATTGTCGAACGCCTGCACGCGATTGCCCGCCAGGCGCGGCTCGATGAGGGCTCGCTGCTGATCGTCGCGCGCAGTGACGCCGAGGGCCGCTGGATTTACCAGCAGATGAAAGAGGCGGTGCAGGGCTATCGCCTGCGCGGCGACATCAAGCTCGGCAAGCGGCCCAAGATATTGCTATTGCCACCCATCGATTGAGCGAATGCAGTCACTAGCCACTAACGACCAGTGGCTAGTGACTAAAAACAGACTCAAAGGATATCGACCTTGACCTTACTCAGGCAGCTGATCATCGCCATTACCTTTTTGATTACCTGCCTGCTTGCCGGCAATGTGCTGGTCAGTGTGATCAATGCCAGAAGCTACTTTTACGAGCAAATGCAGTCTCTGGCCCAGGATACCGCCACCTCGCTCGGCTTTACCATTTCCCATGCCGCCCAGGAAAAAGACCTGGCCCAGGTCAACTCCATGATCGATGTGATATTCGATCGCGGCTATTACCGCCATATCGCCTATATCAATCTGGATGGCGAAGTCGTGGTCGAGCGGCGCCGCCCGATCAGTATTGAGGGTGTGCCGGACTGGTTTGTGGATTATGTCAGGCTGCCCGAGCCGTCCGGGCGCGCCGAAGTGCTGTCCGGCTGGTATCGCCTCGGTGAGCTGATTGTGGTGGGCCATCCGGGATACGCCTACCGCGATCTGTGGCGGGTGTTTCGGGAGCAGTTCTGGCTGTTTGTATTTACCGCGGTGCTCAGCTATGGGCTGGCGGGCCTCGGGCTGCGGTTTTTGCTGCGGCCTCTGCGCCGCGTTGAGAATCAGGCCGAGGCCATCTGCCGGCGCGAGTTTCCGGTGCAGCACAAACTGCCCCGCACGCGCGAGCTGCGGCGCATGGTGGTGGCGATGAATCGCATGGTGCAAAAGATACAGGCGATGTTCCAGGAACAGGTCGAGCTGACCGAAACGCTGCGCCTGCAGGCCTATCTGGACCCGGTGACACAGCTGTCCAACCGCCGCGACTTCGATGCCCGGCTGGAAGCGTTCATCAAGTCCGAACAGGGCGGCTGCAGCGCGCTGCTGCTGCTGATCAATATCGGCGGGCTGCAGGCGCTCAACGATCAGCACGGCCGCGATACCGGTGACCAGTGCCTGTTGGAGTTTGCCCTGGCACTGCGCGAGCTGGCCGGCGACAAGGCGCTGTTGTCGCGGCGCGGCGGCGCTGATTTCTGCCTGCTGCTGCCCGGGGTGCCGCCAGAGGAGGTCGAGCAGCAGCTCGACGCCATCTACCGCAGCCTGCAACAGCTTAGCTGGCTGAGCCAGCCCTACGGGGTGAAGCTGCATATCGGTGCGGCGTATACGCCGGCGTTGACACTGCAACAGCAGTTGCTGAGTCAGGCCGATACCGCCCTGCGCCGGGCCCAGCACCTGGCGACCGGCTGGCAGCTGCTCGATACCGGCAGCGAGCCGCCGCAAACGCCGGTGCGCGAGGCCGGCCAATGGCGCCAGCTGCTGCGCGAGACACTCGCACGGCGCTCGCTGGTGCTGCACTACCAGCCGTTGTTCGACCGCCAACGGGGGCTGGTCTGTGTCGAGGTGCTGTGCCGCCTGCGCGACGGCGGGCAACTGCTCAACGCCGGGGTGTTCTTACCCATGGCCGAGCGCTTTGACCTCGGCGTCGACTTCGATCAGTTAATCCTTGAATTACTGCTGCAGCAACAGGACAATACCGGTGTTCGCTACTGCGTCAACCTGTCGCCGCGCTCGGTACAGGAGCCGCTTTTCAGGCGCTGGCTGGACAAGTTCCTGCGGCAGCACCGGCGCTTTGCCGAGCGCTTGGTGTTCGAGGTGCCCGAACACACTCTGACACTGGCGGAGAGTCCGGTGCGCGAACTGGCGCTGTCACTGCAGGCGCGGGGTTCTGCGTTGTCGCTCGACCATTTTGGTGCCGGTGCTGCGGCGTTTAGTTACCTGCAGAGTATGCAACTGCAAATGCTGAAGATCGACCGCTGCTTCATACAGTCCATCGAGGACAACGCGGACAACCGGTTTTTTGTAAAATCCCTGGTACAGATTGCCCACAGCTGCGATGTCGAAATTTTCGCCGAGGGGGTTGAATCGGCTGCCGAATGGCAGGCACTGTTATCCCTTGGCGTCGATGGCGGGCAGGGGTTTTATCTGGCTGAGCCCGCGCCGGCCGGCGGCGGGCAGTAACGGAGGATGTGCAATATGAATATTGGGCTATTGTTAAAGGCGGCGCCCGGCCGGCTGGCGGCGGTCAGGCGGCTGCTGTGGTGGCTGGTCCCGGGCCTGATTCTGGGGGCGGCCCCGGCAGTGGCGCAGCTCGATGTCAGTGGTGCCTATCTGCGCATACCGCCGCCGGGCCACCCGGTGGCAGCCGTGTTTCTGACCCTGCGCAACACCGGCGGGCAGGCGCTGCAGCTGGTTGGCGCGCGCGCTGACATGGCGGAGAAGGTCGAGATCCACACCCATGAACATGTCGACGGCATGATGCGTATGCGGCAGTTGGCGCAATTGCAGGTGCCGGCAAACAGTGAAGTGGCACTCGAGCCCGGTGGCTACCATTTGATGGTATACGGCCTGAGCGCCGAACTGGTGCCGGGAGACAAGTTTGCACTGACTTTACTGCTGGCCGATGGTAACGAAGTGGCGGTGCTGGCGCTGGCCAGGCGACCGTGAGGGCCAACCGACTTTTTTTGCAGCTGAACGCCGCCACTGACTGGCTTACGAGTAACGACTATGGCGCTTGAGAAAACAGGAAACATCTGGACGGGGCTGGGGCGCAGGCTGCGCGAGTGGTTCTCGGAAACACGCGCCGATGTGCAATCCGGCAGTATCTGGTTGAAACTGGGGCTGGCGGCGCTGGTGGTCTATCTGTTGCTGTCGCTGCTGGTGGGCTGGTACTGGAGCAGTGAGCCGGATACCTTTGCCGTTGAGGCCAACGCCGCCGCGCAGCTGGCGCACGACAATCGCGCTGCGGTAACCGGCGCCGCCACCGCGGCGGCGCTGATCACGGTGGCCGATACGCTGCTGGCGAAACCGGGCGGGTTTTTGACCAACGATATCCTGCCCCCCGGGGTCTGGCTCGACAATCTGCCCAACTGGGAATACGGGGTATTGATTCAGGTGCGGGATCTGAGCAAGGCGATGCGCGAGGCCTTTAGCCGCTCGCAGTCCCAGTCCACCGAAGATACCGATCTCGCTCTGGCTGAATCCCGCTTCAATTTCGATAACAACAGCTGGGCCCTGCCGGCCTCGGAAGCGCAATACCGGGAAGGCATCCGCTTCCTGCGCAAATACCTGTCGCGCCTGGCCGACGAGGACCAGCAAAACGCCCAGTTCTTCGCCCGCGCCGACAATCTCCGCTACTGGCTCAGCACCGTCGAAACCCGTCTCGGCAGTCTCTCGCAGCGCCTCAGCGCCAGTGTCGGCCAGCGCCGCATCAATACCGATCTGGCCGGCGATGACAAGGCGCGCCAGGCCACCGCCACCCCCGGGGAATTGCTGGTCAAGACACCCTGGCTGGAGATTGACGACGTTTTTTATGAGGCGCGGGGGACATCCTGGGCGCTGATTCACTTTCTCAAGGCGGCTGAAGTCGATTTTCGCGATGTGCTGGAAAAGAAAAACGCCCTGGTCAGCCTGCGGCAGATTATCCGCGAGTTGGAGGCCACCCAGGATACGGTGTACAGCCCCATGATTCTCAACGGCGGCGGCTTTGGCTTTCTCGCCAATCACTCGCTGGTGATGGCTTCCTATATCTCCCGCGCCAACGCTGCCATTATCGATCTGCGCGAACTGCTGGCGCAGGGGTGATCAGTCTCTAGTCGCTAGGGGCTAATTGCCAGAGATTGTTATGCACGGCTTTTTGTTGACGCGCCACTGGCGCGATACCGCTCAGGGGGTGCAGCTGGAGTTCTGGTTGGCCACCTCCGAGGGGCCGTTGCGGGTGCTGGTCGGGGGGCAGGAGGCGGTGTTTTTTCTGCGCCGTGAAGACGGGCCGCGGCTGCGGGCTCTGCTGCCGCAAAGCGGCGGCTGGCGCACTGCCGAGGTGGCCTTGCGCCACTACGGCGGCGAGGCCGTGCTGGCGTTTTACAGCCGCGGCCAGCGGCGCCTGCAGGAGTGGCGGGCACTGTTGGAGGGGGCGGGCATTGCGCTGTGGGAGGCGGATATTCGCCCGGCGCAACGCTATCTGATGGAGCGCTTCATCACCGGTGGCGTCGCCATTGAAGGCGGCACGCCGATAGCTGATGTCTGTACCACCGTCGTTGATCCCCACTTGAAACCGCAATCCTACCTGCCCGCCTTGCGGGCGGTATCGGTCGATATCGAAACCTCCATGGACATGCGTGAGCTGTATTCCATCGGCGTATACAGCGCCGGCGAGCAGCGCGTGTTCATGATCGGCGCAGCCACCGGCGCGGCGCAGGACGGGGTGGAGATACAATGGTGCGATTCGGCGCAGGCCTGCCTGCAGCAGTTTTTTGCCTGGATTGCCGCCAGCGACCCGGATCTGCTGATCGGCTGGAACCTGGTGCAGTTCGACCTCTGGGTGCTGGAAAAGCTCTGCCGCCGTTACCGCATGCCACTGGCCCTGGGGCGCGGCGGACAGTCCTGCCACTGGCGCCAGCAGAGCGGCCGCGAACGGCACTATGTGAGTATTCCCGGCCGCGTCGCGCTGGACGGCATCGAGCTGCTGAAAGCGGCCACCTATTCGTTCGACAGTTTTTCCCTGGAGTCGGTGGCCAGCGCCGTACTGGGGCGCGGCAAACTGTTGCGCGGCAAAGATCGGGGGGCCGACATCAGTGATCTGTTCCAGCGCGATAAGGTGGCGCTGGCAGCCTATAATCTGCGCGACTGCGAACTGGTGTGGGAGGTGTTCGAGCGCACCGACCTGCTCGCCTTTGCTCTCGCCCGGGCGCAGTTGACCGGCCTGGCGCTGGACCGCATCGGCGGCTCGGTGGCGGCCTTCGAGTACGCCTACCTGCCGCGCCTGCACCGCGCCGGTTTTGTCGCCCCCAATCTGGGCGAACTGCACTCGGAAGTCGTCAGCCCGGGCGGCTATGTGCTGGACTCGCGGCCGGGGATCTACCGGCACGTACTGGTACTGGATTTCAAAAGCCTGTACCCGAGTATTATCCGCAGTTTCTGTATCGACCCCTGCGCCTATTGGGTAGCACAGATCGAGCAATTGCCCGCCGCCGACTGTGTGCCCGGTTTCAACGGCGCCCGGTTCGCCCGCCAGCGGGCGTTGCTGCCGGCAATCATTCAGGACCTCTGGCAGGCGCGGGAGCGGGCCAAGCGCGACAGCAATGCGCCATTGTCGCAGGCGATCAAAATCATTATGAACTCCTTTTACGGCGTGCTGGGTTCGCCGGGCTGCCGTTTCTTTGATCCCCGTATCAGCAGCTCCATTACTCTGCGCGGCCATGAAATCATTCAGCGCAGTCGCGAGTGGATCGAGCAGCGCGGCTACCAGGTTATCTACGGCGATACGGATTCACTGTTTGTGTGGCTGGAGAGCTGCGATACGGACAGCCGGGCGCAGGGTATCGGCACAGAGCTGCAACAGGGCCTGAATCAGTGGTGGCGCGAGGGCCTGCGGGCCGAATTCGGGGTCGACAGCGCGCTGGAAATCGAGTTTGAAACCCATTACCAAAAATTTTTCATGCCCACCGTGCGCGGCGCCGAGACCGGCAGCAAGAAGCGCTATGCCGGGGTCATCGAGCGCGACGGCCGCCGCGAAGTGATATTCAAGGGGCTCGAAAATGTGCGCACCGACTGGACGCCGCTGGCCCGCCAGTTCCAGTTGCAGCTGTATGAGCGGATTTTTTTCCAGCAGCCCTTCGAAGCCTATATCCGCGATACCGTGGCCGAAGTGCTGTCGGGCGCGCGCGACGGGGAACTGGTGTACCGCAAGCGGCTGCGGCGCAAGCTCGACGATTATCAGAAAAACATTCCCCCCCATGTACAGGCGGCGCGCCAGTTGCGCGCTGCGACTGGCGTCAGTCCCAGGCCCGGCGACTGGGTCAGCTATGTGCTGACGGTCAACGGCCCGGCACCGCTGGAGCTGAGAACCGGCAAGGCTGCCGGCGCGCTTGCCTATCAAGAGTATATCGACCGGCAGTTGCGGCCGGTGGCCGACAGTATTCTACAGTTTCTGGGGACCTCGTTCGCGCAGATTACCGATCGCCAGATGTCTCTGCTATAAGGTCTGCCACGCGCGCAGCCCGGTGCTGGCGGTGGCGGCGGTGGAAAATATTATTGGTGGGGAAAAATTATTTACCATCATGGTGTTAACTGTGGCACACTTTACCACTGACCTGTATCACGCTGTTGCGGGGACGCTGGTGATTCTGGCCGAAAAGACCAATATTAACGAGGTGACCAGCCTGGCACTGTGAAGGAAGCGCCGTCTAAACAGTCTCGACCTCTCACTGCGTTTGACAACGGAACGTTGTCAAAAGGCCCCTCTCCCTCCCCCGAAGATAGCGAATTTTTGCAACTGGTGAGCGATGTGGTGATCACCTTCGATCGCCTCGGGCGCATCCATCAGCTCAATACTGCCGCCAGGACCCTGTTCGGGGTGGCCGCCGCCGATACCGAAGCCAAACCCCTGCGCCAGCTTTTTCCCGGTATGACCGATGAGCAGATACGCGGCGCCGACAGCGTGCTGATTAAAAACGCCCGGGTTCCGGTCGCCACTCAGTTGACCGGGTTTTCCAGCAGTGGCCGTGAGATCAGGCTCAACCTGCTGGCGGCCAGGGTGGTCGACAGCAATTATTGCCAGTTGCTGCTGCACCAGGCCAGCGAAGACGATTGGTTCAAAGAGGATCTGTTGCTGCAGCGCGAAGTCATCCAGGCGATGCTGAGCAATGTCTCCGACGCGGTGATTACCACCAATGCGCGTACCGAAGTCGAAACCCTCAGCCCTGTCGCCCGGCAGATACTGGGCCTGTCGCTGCACGAGGGCCTGGGTGTGCCGGTCGACCAGCTGTTTACCCTCTACGATGCGGAGTATCAGCGCCCGCTGCCGTCGCTGGTGATGGAGGCGCTGAAACGCGGCACGCGGGTTCAGGTAGACGGCCGCGTGCAGCTCTACAGCGCCGATCAGCAAAACCCGGTGATGGTGACCGCTCAGGTGACGCCGCTGCGCAATGGCATGAATCAGATCAGTGGCAGCGTGCTGGTTTTGCAGTCGGTCAATGAAGCCAGCCGGGTATCTTCCCATCTGAACTGGCAGGCCAACCACGATGTGCTGACGCAGCTGCCCAACCGCCATCACTTCGAAGCGGAGCTGGCGCGCGCAGTGGCCGGTGTGGGCAAGGGCGAGATGACTCACGGTCTGTTGTATGTCGACCTCTATCACTTCAAACTGATCAATGATACCTGCGGGCACACCGCCGGTGATGAATTGCTGCGGCAATTGGCGGCGCTGTTTGGCAAGCGCATGCGCAGCCAGGACGTGCTCGCCCGGCTCGGCAGCGATGAGTTCGGTGTGCTGTTGCGCAACTGCACGTTAGCGGGTACTCAGCGGGTGGCCGATACCTTGCTGCGCGAGCTGCAGGCATTTCGCTTTCTGTGGAACGAGCAGCAGTATAAAGTCGGCATCAGTGTCGGTGCGGTGATGATCGACCAGAGCATCGAGTCGGAGGCACAGGCGCTGTCGGCCGCCAACGCCGCCTGCTGTGCCGCCAAGGAGGCGGGGCGCAACCGCATTCAGTTCTACCACAATGACAACGCCCTGGTACAGCGCCGCAGCGAAATGCACTGGGTGGTGAAAATCAATGAAGCGCTGGCGGAAAACCGCCTGGTGCTGTATCGCCAGCCGGTGGTGCCGAGCGACCCGAAGCAGGACGACATGCCGCACTACGAGATACTGGTGCGGATGATGAGTCCCGAAGGTGAGTTGATTGCGCCGATCGATTTCATTCCCGCTGCCGAGCGCTATGGTTTGATGGACGAGATCGACCGCTGGGTGCTGCGCCACCTGCTGCAGTATATGCGCCGCCAGCGCGACGCCGGCCTTGCCCGCGAGAGTTACGCCGTCAATGTCTCCGGTGTCAGCCTCGGCGATGAGGGTTTCTGTGAATTTGTCTGGCACGAACTGGCCGAAAGTGGCGTACCGCCGAAACTGCTGCACTTTGAAATCACCGAGACCGCCGCGATCAGCAATATGCAGAGGGCAGTGGAGTTTATGCAACTGTTCGGCGAGAATGGCTGCCGTTTTTTTCTCGACGATTTTGGCAGCGGCCTGTCATCATTCGCCTATCTGAAGAATTTCCCTATCAACTATCTGAAAATTGACGGCGCTTTTGTGCGCGGCATGGAGGAGGACTCCACCAACTTTGCCATGGTCAGCACCATCAATCACCTCGCCCATGTCATGGGTATCAAGACCGTAGCCGAGTATGTGGAGAACGAGGTGCTGCTGGAATGGCTGCGCGCCGTGGGTGTCGACTACGTGCAGGGCTACGGCATTGCCATGCCGTCGCCGCTGCCGAGCCTCTAGTCAAGTCCTAGGCCTGCAGAATACGCCGGCGGATCTCCTCGTGCTGCTGCGGCCGCAGGCGCGGGCCGTATTGGGATACCACCACCGAGCAGGCGTAGCTGGCCAGCTGGCCGGCCTGCCTGGCGCTGAAGCCGTGGGTAATGGCATAGAGGTAGGCGCCGGCGAACATATCGCCGGCGCCGTTGCTGTCGATCGCCTCGACTGCATGGGCATCGATCTCGATCAGTTGGCTGCCGTCGTAGACAAGCGCACCGTCAGCGCCGAGGGTAATGGCAAAGTTTTTCGCCACCGCTTTGAGCGATTCCACCGCCGCGGCGAGCGAATCGGTGGCGGTGAAACCCAGTGCTTCGGCCTTGTTGCAAAATAACAGGTCCACGCCGCTGCCCATCATCTCCTGCAGGCCGTCGCGGAAAAACTCCACCATGGCCGGATCTGAGAGGCTGATGGCGGTCTTGACGCCGTTTTCTTCCGCCACTTCGCGCAGGCGGATGGCCGCTGCGCGGCCGCTGTCCGAAGTCACCAGATAGCCTTCGATATAGGCATACTGCGAGGCCTTGACGGCGTCCTCATGCAGCTCGTTGATCGACAGTGCCTCGCTGATGCCGAGAAAGGTATTCATACTGCGTTCGGCGTCGGGGGTGATCATCACCAGGCATTTGCCGGTAATGCCGTCTTCGAGCGCGCCGTTGTGGTGATAGTCGACCCCTGCGGCGCGCAGATCTTGGAGATAGAACGCGCCGTTGTCATCGGCGGCGACCTTGCAGGAGTAAAAGGCCGAGGCGCCAAAATAACTGCTGGCGATGATGGTGTTGGCGGCGGAGCCGCCGCTGGCGCGCCTGGCGGCGATCAGGTGATCTGACAGATAGTCGATCAGCTGCTGCTGGCGCTGTTGATCGACCAGTGTCATCAGACCCTTGTCGACGCCCAGGTCGGCGAGATTTTGGTCGGTGACGGTAATCTCTGTATCAACCAGGGCGGCGCCGAGGCCGTAAACGTGATATTGCTGCATAAAATCTCTTCTTTTGTTCAGTCAGTAAACCGGGTGAATATGGCAAGCTGTGTCGGTCCAGCCTGTGTCAGTCTAGCCCAGGTGTGGAAACCCTGTCATTCATCGATACTGTCCGCGCAGATTTTACCTGTGTTTTTTCCCGCTGGCCGCTACAATGCCCGACTTTGCAGCGAATGATGCAGGTGTTGACTGAGTAAATGAAGTTCCCTTACCCGAGACGGCGCCGCTCCAGGCGCCGCCGCAGGCGCGGCCGGTCGGGCCCGGCCTGGTATTGGAAGCTGGTCGGGGGCGTGTGTGTAGCCCTGATCATCGGCCTGATCTACGTTGATTACCTGGTGCGTTCCAAGTTTGACGGCAAGAAGTGGGCCCTGCCGGCGCGGGTTTATGCCCGCCCGCTGGAACTCTATGAGGGGCTGCCGCTGTCGGCTGCGGATTTTGAGTTCGAGCTGGCCGGGCTCGGCTACCGGCGCAGCGATCGCCTGCGGCGCCCCGGTGATATGGTTGAGCGCGGTGGTCGCTACGAGGTTTTCAGCCGCAGCTTCCAGTTCTGGGACCGGCTGGAGCCGGCGCGCAGGCTGTCGCTGCAGTTTTCCGGGCAGCGACTGACCCACCTCGGCAGCCTCGACGGCGAGGCGCTGACTCTGGCGCGCCTGGACCCGCAGCTCATTGGCGGTATCTTTACCGCCCATATGGAGGACCGCGAACTGATTCGCCTGGCGCAGCTGCCGGCGTTGCTGGGGGAGGCCTTGATCGCGGTGGAGGACCGGGCCTTCCTCGACCACAACGGTGTCTCGCTGAAAGCAGTGGCGCGCGCCGCCTGGGTCAACCTGCGTGCCGGCAGAGTGGTACAGGGCGGCAGCACCCTGACACAACAACTGGTGAAAAACTTCTACCTCAGCCATGAGCGCAGCCTGTCGCGCAAAGTGGTGGAGGCGCTGATGTCGCTGCTGCTGGAGCTGCATTACAGCAAGGCCGAGATTCTGGAAACCTATGTCAACGAGGTCTATCTCGGGCAGAGCGGTCCGCGCGCCATTCACGGCTTTGCGCTGGCGGCCCAGCACTATTTCGGCAAGTCGCTGGATGAGTTGGCGGCGCCGCAGATCGCTCTGCTGGTGGGGCTGGTAAAAGGCGCCTCTTACTATAACCCCTGGCGCTATCCCGAGCGCGCCAGGCAGCGGCGCGATCTGGTGCTGGGGCTGATGGCGGAAGCCGGCCTGATTTCCGCTGAGCAGCGCGAAGCCGCCGTTGGCAGCGGCCTGGGCGTGGTTCCCCCGGAGCTGCGACGCCTGCGCGATCACCCCAGTTTTATCGACCTGGTCAAGCGCCAGCTCAGGCGCGACTATCGCGCTGAGGATTTACAGGCGGCCGGGCTGCAGGTCTTTACCACCCTGGCGCCGTCGCTGCAGCACCGGGTGGAGCAGGCCTTGCAGCAGCGTATTGCCCGGCTCGAGCGCGACCATGGCATGGCCGCCGATAGCCTGCAGGGTGCGGCGGTGTTGACTTCCGTGGGCGACGGTGAAGTTACGGCGGTGGTGGGTGGGCGCAACCCCCACTTTGCCGGCTTCAACCGCGCCCTGGATGCCAGGCGGCCGGTGGGCTCGCTGATAAAACCGGCAATCTACCTCAATGCACTGCTGCAGCCGCAGCAATACACGCTGGCGAGCCGCCTCAGCGATACCGCGGTGACTGTGTCCGGTGCGGACGGTGAACTGTGGCAGCCGCGCAACTTCTCCGAGCAGGACCACGGTGAGGTATTATTGCTGGAAGCTCTGTCAAAGTCGTACAACCAGTCCACCGCGCGCCTGGGTATGCAGCTGGGGCTGGCCGAGGTGCTGGAAACGGTGGCAAAGCTGGGTGTACAACAGCGGCTGCCGCAGGTACCCGCGGTGTTGCTGGGAGCGGCGGAATTGTCCGCGCTGGATGTGGCGACCATGTACCATACCATCGCCGCCGACGGCGTATATACACCGCTGCGGGCGGTGCGCGCCGTGCTCGATGCGCAGGGGCAGCCGCTGAGTCGCTACCCCCTGCAGGTAGAGCAGCGCTTTTCCAGTGAGTCGATTCACCTTTTGCAGTACGCCATGCAGGCGGTGCTGCGCAGCGGCACCGGCCGGCCGGTATACCGGCAACTGCCGCAGGCGCTGGCGCTGGCGGGCAAAACGGGTACCACCAACGACCAGCGCGACAGCTGGTTTGCCGGCTTCAGCGGCGATCACCTGGGGGTGGTGTGGCTGGGGCTGGATGACAACGGTAAAACCCCCCTGACCGGTGCCACCGGTGCCGCCGGGGTGTGGGCGGATATCTACACCGGGCTGGCGACTCGCCCGCTGGCGTTCGAGAAGCCGGCCGCGGTGTCCTATCACTGGATAGACACCGGCAGCGGTCTGCTCAGTGGTGAAAACTGTCAGGGCGCGCAGTGGATTCCCTTTATCGAGGGCAGCCAGCCGGCGCAGAGATCGCCCTGCCGCTATATGGAAAACCCGGTTTTGAGGTGGTTTAAACGCTTATGGTAGCTATGCGACTGTTAGTACCTGTCTGTCTCGCCCTGATATGCCACGGCTGCGGCACACTGCCGGCGGCCGAGCGGCCGGCTGCCCCGGCGCCGGCCGAGTCGGACAGGGCGGCACCGCCGCCGGTGCCGATCGTGCCGGGCAGGGCAGAGCCCGCAGCGGAGTCGCCGGCGCTGCGCGGGGTCATCGAGGAATGCTGGGCGCATATCGATGCCGCCCGCTGGGGTGAGGCCATTGCCAGCGCCGAGCGCGGGCTGCGTATAGAACGCCGTTCGGCGGAGTTGTACCTGGTGTTGGCACGGGCCTACTCGGCGGTGGAAAATTTCGATCAGGCCCGTGCCTTTGCCCGCCAGGGGCTGCGCTACGGCGACCGCGCCCCGGCGGCCGTCACCCGCCAGCTGCACTCGCTGCTGGAGGCCGTCGGCGAGCCCTGAGGCCGACCCGGGACACCCCCTGAGTCGTGTTTTTGTCATCGCCGCGGAATCGGTGTTAGTATCTCAGTGTCGCTCCGTTCAGCATGTTGTCGTATGACAGGTGCCGTTGCGGCTGTCGTTTTCCAGTGTGCGGCCGACGAGTACCGGCCTGCCGGTCCGGCGTGGCAGCCGGGGCGAGTTAAGTGCCAATCGGGTGTAGGTAATCGGATATGGATGATCGGGTAGAGGTGATCGGGTATAGATGATCGGGTGCACGTGGCCGGGCAAGAAGCGGCCGGGTGAAAAGTGGCTGTGATCCGGTTATCTCGAAGTCGTGGATTTATTGTCTACACTTGATGGTAAAGCTGTCTATTGACGCAATGCGCCTGGCACTATGCCGGCCGGACTCGCAACGTCACGGAAGTACCCAACAAGATTTGGATCCTTATGAGTGAATATGGTACCGAACGACCTGACCGTGATGCCCGGGCGACCCAGACAGCTGGGATGTCGGAACCCAGGATTGTCGAGCACCTGAAGGCCTGCCAGAGAGACACTGTCGAGCACGGGCGCCAGCTGTTTGGCCAGTTTCTCGAAAGCCTCTGCCAGCGCCTGCTCGAATCCAGCAATGAAGCCAAAACCGACCGCGAGAGAGTTCACCTGCTCGATACCCGCAGGGAATTCGAACGGCATGCCGACGAGCTGCAGCGCTACTTCTGCGGTTATCTCGGCGAGGGTTTCATCAAGTTCAAAAACGGCGAACTCGATACTCACACCGGTGAGGAAAAATATCAGGGAGATATGCTGTCGCTGGTTGAGAACGAGGATCTCGAAGAAACCATTGCCATCTCTTCCATCACTCACCGCGCCGAAGCCTACTACGCAGAGTCGCTGTGGGCATTGAATCAGCGCTTCTCGGTGCTCAACCTGGGCCGCAGGGTCAACGAGCGCGGCAATCCGGTCGGGCCGATACAGTTTTGCGAATCGCTGCGCAAGGCGCTGATGTTACTCTCCATCGATACCAAAGCAAAAATCATTACCTACAAGATTTTTGACAAGGAATTTATCAACCACCTGCGAGAGATACTCGAGTCCACCAATACCTATCTGATGCATCAGGGCATACTGCCAAATTTGAGTTATAGCGCCGCTGCCGGCGCCGGGCAGGGTTCGCTGACACAGAGTGTGGAGCCGCCGCCGGCGCCTTTTGCCGAGCCGCCGCCGAGTGGGCTTATGCCCGCCCCGGATCCGAGTCTGCCGAGCGACCAGTACCAGGGCAGTTTGGTGGATGCCATTCGCCTGCTGCAAAGCCAGGTGGCCCACTACGGCGCACCGGTTGCCGGTGCCGCGCCCGGTATTGGCGCAATCCCGGCCGCCATGCCGGCCACCGACGCAGCGGCGGCTGCCCACCCCGGCGCGGTATATTCCAGCAACCAACTGATCGGCGCTTTGCAGAACCTGCAGACCCAGGCGCTGTCGGTTACCCGGAGTACGGGGCAGGGCGACGACGATCTGGTTGAGCCGCTGCGGCCGCAGACCATCGCCACGCTGTCGAGTCAGTTGAATTCGCAGTTACAGCAGGGGGCGGAAGACGATACCAAGGTTGACCGCAGCGATATGCAGACCATCGACCTGGTCGGCATGCTGTTCGAGTATATGCTCTCCGACGACAATCTGCCCGACTCGGTGAAAGCGTTGCTCAGCTATCTGCATACGCCGTTTCTGAAAATCGCTTTTATCGATACCGGCTTTTTCGAGCAGACAGAGCACCCCGCGCGGCTGCTGCTGAACAATCTGGCCGAGGCCGGGGTGAAGTGGGTCAGCAACGACGGCACCTGCCAGTACGATATGTACACCAAGATCAAGGACATGGTGTCGCGCGTGCTGGAAGAGTTCAAAAACGATGTGCGCCTGTTCGCTGAATTGCTGCTCGAGTTCAGCGCCTACACCAAAAAAATATCGCGCCGGCAGGAGTTGATGGAACGCCGCGCCATGGAGAAGGTCCAGGGCGAGGAAAAGCTGCGCGAGGTGAAAATACGTGTCAACCAGGAGATACGTTCGCGCACCGATCAGCGCGAGTTGCCCTCGGCGGTGCTGTTGCTGTTGCTGCAGCCCTGGTCGGACTACCTCGCCTTCATTCTGCTGCGCTACGGCGACCAGTCCGACAGCTGGAAGCGCGCGCTCGGGGCGGTGGACGATATTTTGTGGAGTATCCAGCCGAAGCAGCAGCAGGCTGACAAAACCCGGCAGGTACAGATGCACGACCAGTTGCACGATATGCTGGAAACCGGTTTCGAAACCATTGGCTACGATCAGGCCAAGGGCAGAAAACTGATTGAAGCACTGGTTTCGCTGCAAAAGCTGGCGCTGCAGAGCAAACAGGCCGAGCCGGCACCGGCGCCCATGCGCGACAAGCTCGAGACCATGGCGGCGGAGAAGGCCGGGCAGACCGGTGACTTTGAGGACAGGCCCTCGGCCGAGGAAGAGAAGATGGTCGAGAACCTGAAGATGATCGAATTTGGCACCTGGTTTGAATTCCAGGGCGGTAAACGCCTCAAGGTTGCCTGGTACAACTCCAAAACACTGCACTACATGCTGGTGGACCAGATGGGCAAAAAAGTTGCGATGAAGTCCGGTCTGGAGCTGGCGCGGGAGATGCTGGCAGGACACGCCAAAGTCATTGCCGGCAGCACTAAGCCGTTCTTTGAACGCGCACTGGAGAATATCTTCCACAGTCTCAACGCCCGCGCCGAATCGATGCAGTCGACGGAAGTCGCAGCGGAAAAAGGGGATTAGCAGCATGGCCGAAGCGCCGCAGTCGCGCCCTTACACGCGCAAACTGAAACGCCATGCTATTGGCAGCACCGTTGAAGTACACGACAAACTGCGCCACTGCTGCGTGGGTCGGCTGGTCAATATTCATCACCAGGGTTTGATGTTGATGGCGCAGGCCGCGATCGAAGCCGACCGCCTCTATCAACTCGACTTGCGGCTGCCGCAGAAAGTCAATGGCCGTGACCTTATCCACCTGGGTGTCGACTGTCTCTGGGTGAGACCCTCGGATGATCAAAAACAGTACTGGGCCGGCTTTCAGATCATTGACAAGTCCAGCGAAGCGGATGCCGATATCACTGCCCTGATAGCGCTGTTGGGCGAATCAACCGATAAATGATAATTGTTCTCAGTCTGCCTTCTGGCGAGAAACTGCTGCGGTTCAGGTGGAGATACCCCACACAAAAATTCTTTTCCCACATCATTCATACATATATATGACATTCAGATGCAATACTCATCTGTTAGACTCACGCGCTGAATTAGCCTATCTTGGAGTTTTTCATAAGATGAATGATGACCACGACAACGAAATCTGCAACAAAACCAACAACCGCCCGTTCAGCCAGATTCTCGAATCCTCCGCCTCGCGAAGAAAAGTATTAGCCGGTGGCCTGAGCCTGGCGGCGACCAGTTTTTTTGCATCCAGCTCCGTATTTGCCGATGATTGGGGTGATGACGACCGCGAGAAATCACGTCATAGAAAAAAGAGAAAACTCATCGATTTCAGGCCGGTTGCCATCGAAGACGGCAGCGGCCCATGGCCGACCATCTCAGCGGACTACGAATACCAGATGCTGATTCCCTGGGGGGATCCGCTGGAGCCCGGTGGTCCCGCTTTCAGTTATCCGCCCAACGCTGCCGATCAGACCAAGCAGATCGGTATCGGCCACGACGGTATGTGGTACTTTCCGATTGACGAGCGCAGAAGGCGCTTTGACCGCGACGACTGGTACGACTGGGATGGCGATGACGACGACTGGTTTTACCTCCACCGCCGCGGCGGCCGCGGCAACCGCCACGGTATGCTGGTGATCAATCACGAATTCGGTACCAACACCCATGTGCTCGGCAAAAGGGACCCGGAAAGTTTGGATGATGTGCGTGTATCGCAGCATGCCCATGGCGTCTCTGTGGTCGAGATCAGAAAAATCCGCGGCAAATGGCGGACAGTGAAAAGCGATAACGCCCGGCGCATTCATGTCAATACCCCGGTTGCCTTCAGTGGCCCGGCAGCCGGTCATCCGCTGCTGCAGACCGCCAACGGCAATGTGCCCCTGGGTACCGTCAACAACTGCTCCAACGGCCACACGCCCTGGGGCACCTACCTGACCTGTGAAGAGAATTTCAACGGCTACTTCGGCGCCAGCAACCGCGACAATGCCTGGACGCCGACACCGGCCCAGCAGCGTTACGGTTTCAGTGAAACCGGCTTCAACTATGGTTGGTACAATTACGATCGCCGCTTCGACCTTTCCGATCCGGACTACGCCAACGAGGAAAACCGCTTTGGCTGGGTAGTGGAAATCGATCCGATGGATGCCACCCAGAAGCCGGTCAAACGCACGGCGCTGGGCCGCTTCAAGCACGAGGGTGTGGCATTGACCATCGGCAGGGGCAAGCGCGCGGTGGCCTATATGGGCGACGATCAGCGTTTCGATTATATCTACAAGTTCGTGTCTGCCGACAACTACAGAAAAATGCTGCGCCGCGGTGAAAGCCCTCTCGATCACGGCCAGCTGTATGTGGCGCGTTTCAATGACGACGGCAGCGGCGACTGGCTTGAACTGACCATCGACAACCCGGCTCTGGCCGACGTCTTCAGCGACCAGGGCGAGGTGTTGACCTACGCGCGCATGGCCGCGGATATCCTCGGTGCAACGCCGATGGACCGGCCCGAGTGGACCACGGTAGCCCCCAACGGCGACGTCTACTGCACGCTGACCAATAACAGCCGCCGCACCGAGGCGGATGCCGCCAATCCGCTGGCGCCCAACGCCGACGGCCACATTATCCGCTGGCACGACAGCGACCGGCATATCGGCACCCGCTTTGACTGGGAGATATTCCTGATTTCCCAGGACACCCACGGTACCGAAGATACGTTCAGTGACCCGGACGGTCTGTGGGCCGATCCGGACGGCAGGTTGTTCATTCAAACCGATGGCGGGCAGAAAGACGGCCTCAACAACCAGATGCTGGTGGCCGACACCCGCACCGGGGAGCTGCGGCGTTTGTTTACCGGTGTTACCGGTGATGAAATTACCGGCATCACTGTGACGCCGGATCGTCGCACGATGTTTATCAATACCCAGCACCCGGGTAATGGCGACCCGTCGCTGACCAACTTCCCGGCGCCGCTGGACGGTGTTACTGTGCCCAGGGACACCACTTTTGTCATCACCAAAAAAGACGGCGGTATTATCGGCTCTTAGGCTTAAATCGCCGCTGTCATCTCACCGCCACC
>JANQMH010000023.1 GCA_028280195.1 Exilibacterium sp. | reverse complement strand
GCGTTGAGGGCCAGCAGGTTGGTCTGCTCGGCAATCCCTTTGATTACGTCCAGCACGGCGCCGACGCTGGAGGTGTCCTGCTCCAGTTTGTCCATCGCCTTGGCGACCTTGTCCACACCCTCCGACAGGCTGTTGATCGAGGCGGTGGTCTGCTCCATTACCCGCAGGCCTTCGCGGGCGCTGTCATCCGCGGCGCGGGCGGCGTCGGCGGCGCCGGCGGCATTCTGGGCCACATCCTGCACGGTTGCCGACATTTCATTGATGGCGGTGGACACCTGGTCGGTGTAGGTTTCGGTTTCGCCGGTGTGGCGGGCAATATCGGTGGCGGTATTGTTAATGCTGGTAGAGGCTTCCCCCAGTTCACCGGAAGTGCCTTTGACAGCGGCGACAATCTCGGCGATGCCGCTTTGCATCTGCACCAGGCTGCGCGCCAGATCGCCCAGTTCATCGCTGCGGCCGGTTTCGATTGAGCGGCTGAAGTCGCCCTGGCCGAGGGCGCCGATCTCGTCGATCATGGTCTGCAGGGGGTTGGCCAGCAGGATGCGCAGAATCTGCCAGATGCCCGCCAGTACCACCACGGCGGTGCCGAGGGCGATCAGCACGGCGATGGTCTTGTTGGGTACCAGTGCGTTGGCGGCGGCCGATACGCCGGCCTCGACTATCAGGCCGCTGGCCATCAGTAAGGTAAGTCGTGTTTGTATGCTGCTGAGTAAAGTCATGTTTATTGATACCTTAGTAATACCCGCCGGCTGCGGCCTGTGCCGAGCTTCAGCGTGTCCGTCCGGCCGGCCGCCGATGTCCCGGCGGCACACGGTTAAGTCTGGTCACTATTGTTATTAGTCCAAGTTTGCCGAAACGGCAACATTTGCCATACGCTGAGAGGTGGGCGGCGGTGCGGCGGGCGCGGCAGGCGCACCGGCGGCGACGCCAGTCAACGGGCTCGAAGGCGTCGTGGTGAAACCGGGAAATGACAAGGCCGCCTTGCCGGCGGCCCTGGGGAAGGCGACTGTGCCGGCTGGCTCAGCGCTGCTGCAGCGGCACGAAATCGCGCCGGTCGTAGCCGGTGTAAAGCTGGCGCGGGCGGCCGATCTTGTAGCTGTCGCTGATCATTTCGTTCCAGTGGGCAATCCAGCCGACGGTGCGGCCGGTGGCAAAAATCACCGTAAACATATCGGTGGGAATACCGATGGCCTTCATGATGATACCGGAGTAGAAATCCACATTGGGGTAGAGCTTCTTCTCGATAAAATACGGATCTTCCAGGGCAATCTCCTCCAGCCGCTTGGCGATGGCCAGCAGCGGATCGTTTTCCAGCCCCAGCTCCTGCAGCACTTCGTCGCAGCTTTCTTTCATCACTTTGGCGCGCGGATCAAAGTTTTTGTAGACCCGGTGGCCGAAGCCCATCAGCCGGAAGGGGTCGTTTTTGTCCTTGGCCTTGGCGACATACTTGTCGATATTGGAAACATCGCCGATTTCGTCGAGCATCTTCAATACCGCTTCATTGGCACCGCCGTGGGCCGGGCCCCAGAGGGCGGTAATGCCGGAGGCGATACAGGCAAACGGGTTGGCGCCGGAGGAGCCGGCCAGTCGCACTGTGGAGGTGGAGGCGTTCTGTTCGTGGTCGGCGTGCAGCAGGAAGATTTTGTCCATCGCCCGCGACAGCACCGGGTTAACCTCCGGGTCGTCGCAGGGCGTGCCGAACATCATGTGCAGAAAATTCTCGGCATAGGCCAGTTTGTTGTTGGGGTACATGAACGGCTGGCCGATATGGTGCTTGTAACACATGGCCGCCAGTGTCGGCATTTTGGCGATCAGGCGGTGGGCGGATATGCGCCGGTGCTCCGGGTTGGTGATATCGGTGGAGTCGTGATAGAACGACGACAGCGCGCCGACCGCGCCGCACATCATCGCCATCGGGTGGGCATTGTAGTGGAAACCGCGGAAGAAGCGCGCCATGGACTCCTGCACCATGGTGTGATTGGTAATCAGGTCGACAAAGTTCTTCTTCTCTTCGCTGTTGGGCAGTTCCCCGTTCAACAGCAGGTAGCAGGTTTCCAGATAATCGGAATGCTCCGCCAACTGGTCGATGGGGTAGCCGCGATGCAGCAGTACACCGTTTTCACCGTCGATGAAGGTGATTTTCGATTCACAGGCGGCAGTGGAAACAAAACCCGGGTCGTAGGTGAAGTAACCTTTGCTGGTCAGAGCGCGCACATCGATGACGTCGGGGCCGGTGGAGCCTGAGTAGACCGGTAACTCGATGGGCTCGGCCAGGCCTTCAACCGTCAGTTGCGCTTTCTTGTCAGTCATTTAGAGACTCCTGTGTTTACCGCAGTGCTTATAAAAAACAGTTACGAATCAAACTGTTAAACACTGTATTTAATAGACAAACGACCTTCGTAATACGGTGGTCTGAACCGCCGTCCCAAGCCGCAAACGGGGGCTCAACTATAAGCGTACAGGTGGGATTGTCAAATGCTACAGCCCGCTGCCGATGCTAATTATAGCTGATGATTGGGCCGCGGCCGGCGCTTGCACCGCATTGGCGCAATGCCCTGAAAACAGGCGCATAGATGCCCCGGCACAGTGTGAAAATACGGCGCGTATCCGGCGCCTGTGTCGGCGCCGGCGAATCTTGTCCGCGCGCTGCAATCTGTTTGACCGCGAAGTCGATTGTCTGCTCAAATGGTCACCGGCGCCGGCCGCAGCGGCCGGCTGTAATGGCGCAGGAGCACGGCTAAGTGTCCGTGGTCATTTGTATTTTAGCAATGCTGTCTCTATAATCTCGCGCGATCCAGCGAGGGGTACGAGGGGTGGTTGGCGCGAGCTGCCGAGGCCGCCTATGCTTGACAGATGGTCCGGGACCGGCGTGCGAGCTGGAACTGCTGTCGTAAACCTGTCCGATTGCCAGAATCAATCCTATATTACGGCTAGCGGCCGGACAACAAGGTGTAATTCAACCGTGAATAGCAAAAGACCTGTTAATCTCGATTTATCGACCATTCATTTTCCCATTACCGCCATTGTCTCCATTCTCCACCGCATTTCCGGGGTCGCGCTGTTTGCCGGCATCGCCGTGCTGCTGTGGATGCTCGACGCCAGCCTGGCCTCACCGGAGAGCTTTCTGGCCCTGCGCGAACTGCTGGCGCTGCCACTGAGCCAGGCGGTGCTGTGGCTGACGCTGGCGGCACTGGCTTATCACGCGGTGGCCGGCGTGCGCCACCTGATCATGGATATCGGCATTGGCGAGAGCCTCGAAGGCGGCCAGGTCGGCGCCAAGCTGGTGCTGTTCTTCGCGTTGGTAGCCATCGTGCTGGCGGGGGTGTGGATATGGTAACGGCAGTCACGAGTTTCGGGCGCAGCGGTCTCTACGACTGGCTGATCCAGCGCATCAGCGCGGTGGTGATGACCGCTTATGTGTGTTTTCTGCTGGGCTTCATTCTGACCCGGCCGGAGCTGCAGTACGCCGACTGGCGGGCGCTGTTCAGCCAGCTGTGGATGCGGGTGTTCAGCCTGATCACACTGGTTTCCATCGCCGCGCACGCCTGGATCGGTCTGTGGGCGGTGCTGACCGATTACCTGACCACCCGCGCCCTGGGCGCCAAGGCCACGGTGCTGCGGTTGCTGGCGCAAATGCTGCTGGGGGTGGTTGCGGTCACCTACGTGGTGTGGGGTATTGAAATCTTGTGGGGACTGTAGAGGCGAGAGCATGGCGACTATGCGTACTATTTCCTTTGACGGCATCGTGATCGGCGGCGGCGGCGCCGGCATGCGCGCGGCGCTGCAGCTGGCCCAGTCGGGCTACAAAACCGCGGTGATCACCAAGGTCTTTCCCACCCGCTCCCACACTGTATCGGCCCAGGGGGGCATCACCTGTGCGATTGCCAGCGCCGACCCCAATGACGACTGGCGCTGGCACATGTACGATACGGTCAAGGGCTCCGACTATATCGGCGACCAGGATGCCATCGAGTATATGTGCTCGGTGGGTCCGGAGGCGGTATTCGAGCTGGAGCACATGGGGCTGCCGTTCTCACGCACCGACAACGGCCGCATCTACCAGCGGCCGTTTGGCGGCCAGTCGAAGGATTTCGGCCGCGGCGGCCAGGCGGCGCGCACCTGCGCGGCGGCGGACCGCACCGGGCATGCGCTGCTGCATGCGCTGTACCAGGGCAACCTGAAAAACGACACGGTGTTTCTCAACGAGTGGTTTGCCGTGGACCTGGTAAAAAACCAGGACGGGGCGGTGGTGGGGGTGATTGCCATCAACCTGGAGGACGGCGAGACGGTATTTGTCAAATCCAAGGCGACGGTATTTGCCACCGGCGGCGCCGGGCGCATCTACGCCTCCACCACCAATGCCCATATCAATACCGGCGACGGTATCGGCATGGCGCTGCGGGCGGGCTTTCCGGTACAGGACATCGAGATGTGGCAGTTTCACCCCACCGGTATTGCCGGGGCGGGGGTGCTGGTGACGGAGGGCTGTCGCGGCGAGGGCGGCTACCTGATCAACAAGGACGGCGAGCGCTTTATGGAGCGCTATGCACCCAATGCCAAAGACCTGGCCGGACGCGACGTGGTGGCCCGTTCGATGGTGCTGGAGATTCTCGAAGGCCGCGGCTGCGGCCCCGAGGCCGACCACGTGCACCTGAAGCTGGATCACCTGGGCGAAGAGACCCTGAACGCCAAACTGCCCGGTATTCTGGAATTGGCGCGCACCTTCGCCCATGCCGATCCGGTGAAAGAGCCGATTCCGGTAGTGCCGACCTGCCACTATATGATGGGCGGCATCGTCACCAATGTGGACGGCCAGGCGCTGACTCAGGACGCCGACGGCAAGGACCAGGTGATCGACGGTTTCTATGCCTGCGGCGAGGTGGCCTGTGTGTCGGTACACGGCGCCAATCGCCTGGGCGGCAACTCGCTGCTGGACCTGGTGGTGTTCGGCCGCGCTTCCGGGCTGTTTATCGAAAAGGCGCTGCGCGAGGGAATCGAGCACCGCGAGGCCAGTGACTCGGACCTGCAGGCGGCGATGGCGCGGCTCGACCGGGTTAACAATGCTGAGGGTGGCGAGAGCGCCGGGGCGCTGCGCAAGGAACTGCAGACCATTATGCAGAACCACTTCGGGGTGTTCCGCAAGGGCGCCTTCATGCAGGAGGGCATCGAGAAGCTGGCGGCGCTGCGGCCGCGGGTGGAGGCGGTGGCGCTGGCCGACAAGAGCCAGGCGTTCAATACCGCGCGTATCGAGGCGCTGGAACTGCAGAACCTGTTCGAGGTGGCCGAGGCCACCGCGGTCGCGGCCGAGGCGCGCACCGAGTCGCGCGGGGCCCACGCGCGGGAGGACTTCCAGGAGCGCGACGACGACAACTGGCTGTGTCACTCGATGTATTTTCCGATCGGCAAGCGCGTCGGCAAGCGCGGGGTGAATTTCGCGCCGCAGACGATGGAAGCGTTCGAACCGAAAATCCGAACCTATTGATGAAGCGACTGATTGATAAAGCGACTGATGTGATAAACCCACTGATGGCAGTGCGGGAGGTAGAAGATGTTAAACGTTGAGGTGTATCGCTACAACCCGGATACCGACCAGGCACCGGCGATGAAGACCTACCAGGTCGACACCCAGGGTAAGGACCTGATGGTGCTGGACGTGCTGGAACTGCTCAAGGAGCAGGACCCGACGCTGGCCTACCGGCGCTCCTGCCGCGAGGGGGTGTGCGGTTCGGACGGCATGAATATCAACGGCCGCAACGGCCTGGCCTGCATCAAGCCCTTGTCGGAATGTGTCAAGAACAATACCCTGGTGCTGCGGCCGCTGCCGGGGCTGCCGGTGATCCGCGATCTGGTGATCGACATGAACCAGTTCTACGATCAGTATAAGAAGGTGACGCCGTATCTGCAGAATGATACGCCGGCGCCGGCGATAGAGCGGCTGCAGTCGCCGGCGGAGCGGGAGAAACTCGACGGCCTGTACGAGTGTATTCTGTGCGCCTGCTGTTCGACCAGTTGCCCCTCGTTCTGGTGGAATCCGGACAAGTTTATCGGCCCGGCGGGCCTGTTGCAGGCCTACCGGTTCCTGGCCGACAGCCGGGACACGGCCACCGCCGAGCGGCTGGCGAAGCTGGACGACCCGTTCAGCGTATTCCGCTGCCACGGCATCCAGAACTGCGTGTCGGTCTGCCCCAAGGGCCTGAACCCGACCCGGGCGATCGGCCATATCCGCAATATGTTACTGCAGAGCGCCACTTGAGGCGATGAGATCACTGACAGCTCGCCAGTTGCCGGCAGCGTGCTTGTAAGCCGCCGGCGGCTAGCCCAAGAACCGGCGGCTAGCCCAAGAAAAGGGTATCTGGGCTTTCTGCTGTAGGCTGTTAGCTGTCCACCGCAGGCTAACCGAGAGGTTTACATGCAAGAAAGCATCATGGATCTACTCTGGAGCACCTCCCATATATCGGGCGGCAACGCCTCTTATGTGGAGGAACTCTACGATACCTATCTGCACGACCCCAACGCTGTGCCGGAAGAATGGCGCAGCTATTTCGACAAATTGCCGCGTATCGAGGGTGTCGTCACCCAGGATACGCCGCACTCCATTGTGCGCGAACATTTCGAACTGCTGGGTAAAAACCGCGCCCGCCCGCTGGCCGCGCCGGGCTCCGGCGGCACCCATATCGAGCATGAGCGCAAGCAGGTCAAGGTGGTGCAGCTGATCAGCTCCTACCGGTTTCGCGGCCACCAGAAAGCGCGTCTCGACCCCCTCGGTTTGATGCAGCGCGACCGGGTTCCCGACCTGGAACTCAGTTTCCACGGCCTCACCCCCGCCGATCTGGATACGGTGTTTCAGACCGGCAATCTGTTTATGGGTACCGATGAAGCGCCGCTGAGAGACATCATCGAGGCGCTGGAGCAGACCTACTGCGGCGCCATCGGCCCGGAAATCATGCATATTACCAATTTTGCCGAGAAGCAGTGGCTGCAGCAGCGCCTGGAAAGCGTGCGCTCGAAACCGGTGATCGGCGACGATCTGCGCAAGCGCGTGCTCGAGCGGGTGATCGCTGCCGAGGGCATGGAGCGGCATCTGGACAGCAAATACCCCGGCACCAAGCGCTTCGGCCTGGAGGGTGCGGAGAGCCTGATTCCGCTGCTGGACGGCGCCGTCAACCGCGCCGGCCAGTACGGCGCCAAGGAGATTGTTCTGGGCATGGCGCACCGCGGCCGGCTCAATACCCTGGTAAATATCTTCGGCAAGAACCCGGCCGAGCTGTTCGATGAATTTCAGGGCAAGCGCCTGATTCACACCTCCGGCGACGTCAAATACCACCAGGGTTTTTCCTCCAACCTGATGACCCCGGGCGGCGAAGTGCATCTGTCGATGGCCTTCAACCCCTCGCACCTGGAGATCGTGTCACCGGTGGTGGAGGGGTCGGTGCGGGCGCGCCAGGACCGCCGCGACGACCCCCTGGGCAAGCTGGTGGTGCCGATCGTGGTGCACGGCGACGCCGCCTTTGCCGGCCAGGGCGTGGTGATGGAAACCTTCCAGATGTCCCAGACCCGGGCCTACGCCACCGGCGGCACCCTGCATGTGGTGCTCAATAACCAGGTCGGTTTTACCACCAGCCGCCGCGACGATGCGCGCTCCACCGAGTACTGCACCGATGTGGCGAAGATCATCGAGGCGCCGATTTTTCATGTCAACGGCGATGACCCCGAGGCAGTGGCCTTCGTGACCAAGCTGGCGACCGATTACCGCTATGAATTCAAGAAGGACGTGGTGATCGACCTGGTGTGCTACCGCCGCCGCGGCCACAACGAAACCGATGAGCCGTCCGCCACCCAGCCGCTGATGTACCAGGCCATCCGCAAACACAAAACCACCCGCGCGCTGTACGCCGAGCGCCTGGTGAGCGAAGGCGTAGTGACGCAGCAGGAGGCCGATCGGATGGCCAGCGACTACCGCGCGGCGCTGGATCGCGGCGAACACGTCGCCCACGGCCTGGTCAGCGAGCCCGACAGCTCGCTGTTTGTCGACTGGTCGCCCTATATCGGCCACGACTGGCAGACAGCGGCCGATACCGGCTACAAACTCAAACCGCTGCAGAAACTCGCCCACAAAATGTGCGAGGTGCCGGACGGCATTCAGGTGCAGCGCCAGGTGGCCAAGATCTACGATGACCGCCGCAAGATGGCCGGCGGCGCCCAGCTGATCAACTGGGGCATGGCGGAAATGCTGGCCTACGCTACCTTGCTGAAAGACGGCGTGCGCATCCGCATTACCGGCCAGGATGTCGGGCGCGGCACCTTTTCCCACCGCCATGCCGTCATTCACAACCAGAAGGACGGCACCTGCTACCAGCCGCTGCGCAACCTCTACGAGGGACAGCCGGAATTCGATATCTACGATTCGCTGCTGTCCGAGGAGGCGGTGCTGGCGTTTGAATACGGCTATGCCACCACCACACCCAATGCGCTGATTATCTGGGAGGCCCAGTTCGGCGATTTCGCCAACGGCGCCCAGGTGGTGATCGATCAGTTCATTACCAGCGGCGAGCACAAATGGGGCCGCCTCTGCGGCCTGACCATGCTGCTGCCCCACGGTTACGAAGGTCAGGGTCCGGAGCACTCCTCGGCGCGGCTGGAGCGCTTCATGCAGCTGTGTGCCGAGCACAATATCCAGGTGTGCATTCCCACCACACCGGCGCAGGTATTTCATATGCTGCGCCGCCAGGCGATACGGCCCATGCGCCGGCCGCTGGTGGTGATGAGCCCGAAATGGATCTTGCGCCACAAGCTGGCCACCTCGTCGCTGGAGGAATTGGCCGACGGTCGCTTCTATAATGTCATTGGCGACGACACGGTGAAAGCCGACGAGGTCAGGCGTGTGGTGATGTGCAGCGGCAAGGTCTACTACCATCTACTGGAAGCGCGCACCGAGCGCCAGCAGGGCAATATCGCGCTGGTGCGGCTGGAGCAGCTCTACCCCTTTCCGGAGCACGAGCTGAAAGAGGCGCTGGCGCCGTTTCGCCACCTCAAGGACATTGTCTGGTGCCAGGAAGAACCGATGAACCAGGGCGCCTGGTACAGCAGCCAGCACCACATGCGGCGGGTGGTGCACGATATCGATCCGGGTATCTACCTCGGCTTTGTCGGCCGCGAGCCCTCCGCAGCGCCGGCGGCGGGTTATATGTCGGTGCATATGGAAGAACAGAACAAATTTATCGACCAGGCCCTGACAGTGGAGTAGGTGCCTGACAAAATCAGTGTGACAGAACGATCCGCGGCCGCCACCGGCAGGTGACAGGCCGCAACTATTGCCCAAGGACAAATACGAATGACTATCGAAATAAAAGCCCCGACTTTTCCCGAATCCGTGCAGGATGGAACCGTCGCCACCTGGCACAAGCAGCCCGGCGAGGCGGTGGCGCGCGACGAGCTGATTGTCGACATCGAAACGGATAAGGTAGTCCTTGAAGTCAGCGCGCCCGCCGACGGCGCCCTGGCGGAAATCGTCAAGGCCGAAGGGGACACCATTCTCAGCAATGAAGTGCTGGCCATTTTTCAGGAGGGCGCCGCAGCCGGCGCTGCCGCCGCGGCGCCGGCACCGGCTGCGGTGGCCGAGCCCGAGCCCGAGCCGGCGCTGGCTGAACATGCCATGGCCAGCCCCTCGGCGCGCAAGCTGGCCGATGAGAACAATATCGACCTCGCCCACCTCAGGGGCAGCGGCAAGGACGGCCGCATCACCAAAGAGGACGTGCTCAACAGGCTGAAAAGCCCGGCCCCGGCCGCCGCCCCCGCGCCGGCGCCTGTCGCCCCGGCGCCGGCAGCGGCGCCCAAAGCGGCAGGCGCAGCGCTGGATGTGCCCGGCGGTGAGCGGGTCGAAAAGCGGGTGCCGATGACACGCATGCGCAAGCGCATTGCCGAGCGGTTGATGGAAACCAACCTCGGCACCGCCATGCTGACTACCTTCAACGAGGTCAATATGGCGCCGGTGATGGCCCTGCGCAACAAGTACAAGGAGATGTTCGAGAAGTCGCACAGCGGCACGCGCCTGGGTTTTATGGGCTTTTTTGTCAAGGCATCGGTGGAGGCCCTGCGGCGTTTTCCCGCGGTCAACGCCTCGATTGACGGCGACGATATCGTTTACCATGGCTATCAGGACATCAGCGTGGCCGTGTCCACCGACAAGGGGCTGGTGGTGCCGGTGCTGCGCAGCTGTGAAAACATGAGCCTGGCAGCGGTGGAGAACGGTATCCGCGACTACGGCCTGCGCGCCCGCGACGGCAAACTGTCGATCGAAGAGATGACCGGTGGCACCTTCTCCATTACCAACGGCGGCGTCTTCGGTTCGCTGATGTCGACACCGATTTTGAATCCGCCGCAGACCGCCATACTGGGCATGCACAAGATTCAGGAGCGGCCGATGGCGGTCGACGGGCAGGTGAAGATTTTGCCGATGATGTACCTGGCCCTGTCCTACGATCACCGCCTGGTGGACGGCAAGGATGCGGTGCAGTTTCTGGTGGCGATCAAGGATATGATTGAGGATCCGGCCCGGATTTTACTAGAGCTATAAATCACCTACTAATCACTAGTCTCTAGTAACTAGTAACTGGTTTCACTTTGAGGGCGGGTGCGGCTGCGGCCGGTGCCGACTAACGGTTTTTGAAATCTTGGGAAATTGAGTATGTCTGATAAATACGATGTGATAGTGATTGGGTCCGGCCCCGCCGGTTACGTGGCTGCGATTCGCGCGGCGCAGCTGGGCCTGAAGACTGCCTGTATCGAGAAATGGCGGGACAAGAACGGTAAGAATACCAATGGCGGCACCTGTCTGAATGTCGGCTGTATTCCTTCCAAAGCACTGCTGGACAGCTCGCAAAAATTCCACGAGGTGCGGGATTCGCTCGGTAGCCACGGCATCAAGGCCGGCGACCTCGGGCTCGATGTGCCGGCGATGATCAAGCGCAAGGACAAAATCGTCAAACAGATGTCCGGCGGCATTACCGGGCTGTTCCAGTCCAATAAAGTCACCTCGCTCTACGGCAGCGGCAAGTTGCTGGCCGGGCGCCAGGTGGAATTCACCGATCACGACGGCAAGGTCCAGGTGCTGGACGCCGACAATGTGATTCTCGCCTCCGGCTCACTGCCGGTGAGTATTCCGGTGGCGCCGGTAGATAACGATATCATCGTCGATTCCACCGGCGCGCTCGAATTCGACAGTGTGCCGGAGCGCCTCGGCGTTATCGGTGCCGGCGTTATCGGCCTGGAACTCGGCAGCGTCTGGGCCCGCCTCGGTTCCAAGGTGGTGATGCTGGAGGCGCTGGAAACTTTTCTGGCAATCATGGACCAGCAGATCGCCGCTGAAACCCACAAAATTCTCAGTAAACAGGGTCTCGATATCCGCCTCGGCTGCCGTGTCACCGGCACCGAGGTAAAAGGCAAAGAGGTCGTGGTTGCCTATAAGGACGGCGAGGGCAACGAGCACACGGAGACCTTTGACAAACTGATCGTCTGTGTCGGCCGCCGCCCCTATACCGAGGGGCTGCTGGCCGGTGACAGCGGTGTCAACCTCGACGAGCGCGGTTCCATTTATGTCAACGATCTCTGTGCTACCGGCGTGCCCGGTGTCTGGGCCATCGGCGATGTGGTGCGCGGCCCGATGCTGGCGCACAAGGGTTCCGAGGAGGGCGTGATGGTGGCCGAGCGCATCGCCGGCCAGAAACCGCTGATCAATTACGATATCATTCCCAATGTTATCTATACCCACCCGGAAGTGGCCTCCGTGGGTCATACCGAGGAGCAGTTAAAAGCCAACGGTGAAAACTACAACGTCGGCACCTTCCCCTTTCTCGCCATCGGCCGCGCGGTGGCCGCCGACGAGGCCGATGGTATGGTGAAGATGATTGCCGATGCCGACAGTGATCGCGTGCTCGGCTGCCATATCGTCGGCCCCAGCGCCGCCGACCTGGTGCAACAGGTGGCGATAGCGATGGAATTTGGCGCCAGTGCCGAGGATATCGGTATGACGGTGTTCGGGCACCCGACGTTTTCCGAGGCGGTGAAGGAGGCGGCCTTGGCGCTGCACGGGCATGCGATTCATATGCCGAATCGCAAGCGCAGGAAGTAGGATGGTTGGGAAAAGGGAAAAGGGAAAAGGGAAAAGGGAAAAGGGAAAAGGGAAAAAGTCAGGGGTGGGAGTTTTGGTGTGGTGCGGTGTCGCTGTGCCGCGGAAAATGGGTCTAGCGATCTGTGGTCGTGAATACAATGGAAAGAAATCATGAATTTGCATGAGTATCAGGCGAAGCAGCTGTTTGCCGAGTACGGTCTACCGGTATCCAAAGGGGTGGCGGCGGAGACGCCGGCGGAGGCGGTCGGCGCCGCCGATATTATCGGTGGCGACAAGTGGGTGGTTAAGGCCCAGGTACACGCCGGCGGTCGCGGTAAGGCCGGCGGTGTCAAGCTGGTCAGCTCCAAGGCCGAGATCGAGGACTTTTCGAAGAAATGGCTCGGCAATAATCTGGTCACCTACCAGACCGATGAAAACGGTCAGCCGGTCAGCCGTATTCTGGTGGAGTCCTGCACCGATATTGCCCGGGAATTGTATCTGGGCGCTGTGGTCGACCGCTCCACCCGGCGCATTGTGTTTATGGCCTCGACCGAGGGCGGCGTGGAAATCGAGAAGGTCGCCGAGGAAACACCGGAAAAAATTCTCAAAGCCAGCATCGACCCGCTGGTGGGGGCGCAGCCTTACCAGGCCCGCGACCTGGCTTTCCAGCTGGGCCTGCAGGGCAATCAGATCAAACAGTTCACGCAGATTTTTATCGGCCTGGCAACAATGTTTCAGGAGCTGGATTTCGCTTTGCTGGAAATCAATCCGCTGGTGATTACCGAACAGGGCGACCTGCACTGCCTCGACGGTAAAATCAATATCGACAGCAATGCGCTTTACCGCCAGCCCAAGGTCAAGGAAATGCACGACCCCTCCCAGGAGGACGAGCGCGAGGCCCATGCCGCCAAATGGGAACTCAACTATGTCGCGCTGGACGGCAATATCGGCTGCATGGTCAACGGCGCCGGGCTGGCCATGGGCACCATGGATATCGTCAAACTGCACGGCGGCCAGCCGGCGAATTTTCTCGACGTGGGCGGTGGCGCCACCAAGGAGCGCGTTATCGAGGCGTTTAAGATCATTCTCTCCGACGACAACGTCGAGGCGGTGCTGATCAATATTTTCGGTGGTATCGTGCGCTGCGACCTGATTGCCGAGGGGGTCATCGGCGCGGTGGAGGAGGTCGGCGTCAAAGTGCCGGTGGTGGTGCGCCTGGAGGGCAACAACGCCGATCTGGGAGCCAAGGTACTGGCCGACAGCGGTTTGAATATTATCGCTGCCACCAGCCTGACCGACGCTGCGCAGCAGGTGGTCAAGGCAGCGTCAGCGGGGGGCAAGTAGATGAGCGTATTGATCGACAACAACACCAAGGTGCTGTGCCAGGGTTTTACCGGCTCCCAGGGTACCTTCCATTCGCAACAGGCCATCGAATACGGCACCAACATGGTCGGTGGAGTGACCCCCGGCAAAGGCGGCCAGGAACACCTGGGTCTGCCGGTATTCAATACCATGCGCGAGGCGGTGGCCGCCACCGGCGCCGATGCCTCGGTGATCTATGTGCCGGCGCCGTTCTGCAAGGACTCGATTCTGGAGGCGGCCCACAGCGGCGTCAAGCTGGTGGTGTGCATCACCGAAGGTATTCCGACGCTGGATATGCTCGACGCCAAGGTCAAATGTGACGAACTGGGAGTGCGCCTGGTGGGTCCCAATTGCCCGGGTGTGATTACCCCGGGCGAATGTAAAATCGGCATTATGCCGGGGCATATCCACCTGCCGGGCAAAGTGGGCATCGTCTCGCGCTCGGGTACCCTGACTTACGAGGCGGTCAAGCAGACCACCGATTTCGGTTTTGGCCAGTCCACCTGTGTCGGTATCGGCGGCGACCCGATTCCCGGTTCCAACTTTATCGATATCCTCGAACTGTTTCAGCACGACAGCCAGACCGAAGCCATCGTTATGATCGGTGAAATCGGCGGTACCGCCGAGGAGGAGGCTGCCGCGTATATCAAGGCCAACGTCAGCAAGCCGGTGGTGTCCTATATCGCCGGCGTCACCGCGCCGCCGGGCAAGCGCATGGGGCACGCCGGTGCGATCATTTCCGGCGGCAAGGGCACGGCCGATGAAAAATTTGCCGCGCTGGAGGATGCCGGTGTGAAGACGGTGCGCAGTCTGGCGGATATCGGCAATGCGTTGAAAGCGCTTACCGGCTGGTAGTGCTACACATGGCACGGTTCCAGTCCGTGGCACCCTCTGGCAGGGGTAGGAGTCATTTTAAAAAAGCTAAAATGACTCCTACCCCGACCGTGCCGATTCCGACCGTGTGCAATCCCGATCTTGCCACCCCGACCGAGGGTGGCGTGGTTTCGATGCCGCCAGCTAAATAACCGTGACACTTTTCGCCAGGTTTCTCGGTTTGTCCGGATTCAGCCCGCGCTGTATCGACAGGTAGTAAGCCAGTATCTGGCAGGGAATGATGCTGCTGATAACGCCCGCAGTTTCCGCCAGCGGCGGCAGTACTACGGTGCTGTCAAAACCGCCTTCATCCCAGGGCGCAATGCCGATGGTGAAGCCGCCCCGGGCCTTGACTTCGGCGGCGACGCTGGCGATATAGTCTCTGTTATCGGCATCCATAAAAAAGATCACCGGCGTGCCGGCCTCTATCAGGGCAATCACGCCATGCTTCAGTTCGCCGGCGACAAAGCTCTCGGCGTGGATATAACTCGCCTCCTTGATATTGAGCGCGCCGATTTTTGCCGCCGCCGTGTATTGGCCTTCACCCAGCAGGTAGAGGTGCTCCCCCCTGAGCTGTTGTGCCAGCGAGGCAATGGCCTGGAGAGTGTGGGAGTCCAGATAGTGGCTCAAACTCTGCGCCAGTTGCCGAATGGCGTCCCGGGCGCTGGCCGTCCTGCCGGCCAGGGCCCGGCTCAGCAGATAGCCGAAAGTCAGTTGCGCGGTACCGCTCTTGGTCGACAACACGCAGGCCTCGGGCCCGGACTGGCTGTTGAAGGCATAGTCCGATACCTGGGTCAGCGTCGCACCGGGCATATTGACGACGCTGGCCACTTTGACGCCGAGGTTCTTCGCCTGCTGGATGAACTGCAGCGTGTCGGCGGTCTCGCCGCTCTGGCTGATGGCCAGCAATACCTCGCCCGGCTGCATCAGCGGCAGATAGCAGGTGTAGTCGTAGGCGGGAATCGCCTGGGCGCGAATGCCGCTGTCGCGGCGGATCATATGGGCGATCTGCTCGGCGACAAAATAAGCCGCGCCGGCGCCGGTCAGGTAGAGCGTGCCGTAGGCGGCGATTTTATCGGCCAGCGTCGCCAGCTGCATATCGCACAGCCGGGCCGCCTGAGCGACGGTATGCCACTGCTCGAGAATTTCCTTGAGCATAAAGTGACGGCAGCCGCGGCGGTCCAGTTTCACCTGGGGGAAATGGCGGCGCTGCCACTGCAGTGCCGCGCTGCGGCCGTCGTCGATATGGCGAACTGTGACGGCGCCGCCCCGGCAGACCAGTAACTGGCGGTCCTCCAGCGCAGCGCTTTCGGCAGTGTATTCGGCGAAGGACAGGGCGTCGGAAGCCAGGAAAAACTCGGCGCCCGCCGGCTTTTCTCCGCCCTCGTCTCCGCCCTCGCTCCGGCGGCGGCCGAGCAGCAGCGGTGAACCGTGGCGAATGGCGATAATCTGACCCTGTAGCTGGTCGAGCAATACGAGGGTATTGCGGCCTTTGAGTTGCTGAAAGGCGGCCTGCAGAGTATCGGCGACATGGCCGCTCCGTTCACTGCGCCCGTTTGACGCCGCCAGCCGGCGTTCGAACAAACGCATAATCACCTCGGTATCCGTGTCCGATTGCAGCTCTATGCCGGCGTCGATCAGCTGCCGCTTCAAGTCCGCGTAGTTTTCCACAATACCGTTGTGCACCAGGGCAAAACGGCGGTCGGCGGACAGGTGCGGGTGGCTGTTGTCGAGATTGACCGCACCGTGGGTGGCCCAGCGGGTGTGGCCGATTGCCATGTCGCCGTCAAACGCCTGCAGCGGCGCCTCGGCCTGCTGCAGCGGGTCGAGACTCTTGAAGTACTCGATACGGCCGTCGCCCGGCACCGCCAGCCCCCAGGAATCGTAACCCCGATATTCCAGGCGTTTCAGCCCCGCCAGTGTTTTCCCAATCGCCCCGCCGGCGCCCGCATAGCAAAAGATACCGCACATTTGTCATTCCTTGGTTGACGTTTATACTAGGGCCTGTTGACACTAATTGAGTTGGCTCTGCTGGGCCTCTACTGCCACCCAGCAAGGCAGAAGGAGCGCCGTTTGGTCACTCCAAATAAGCGACTGATAACGCCGCTGGGTGGCAGTAGAGGCCCAGCCCTTCGGGTTGCGCCTGACAAAGCGCCACTCGTCGTTGCTCGTCACTCATT
>JANQMH010000014.1 GCA_028280195.1 Exilibacterium sp. | reverse complement strand
TTCCCGCTCCCGCCGCCGGTAAGGTGCTGTCACTGGCTCTCAAAGAAGGGGCGAAAGTGGCCGAGGGCGATGCCATTCTCACCCTGGCGGTGGCAGCGGCCGCCGCCCCGCTGCCGGCTGCCGAGCCGCAGGCCCCGGCGCCGGCCGCCGCACCGGCAGCTGCCGCGGCCCCGGGCAGCGGGCCGCCGATCACAGCGCCGGCCGCGGTGGCGCCGGAGGCCGAGCCGGCGGCGGCCGGCAGCGGCGATGTCTATGCCGGACCTTCAGTGCGCAAACTGGCGCGGCAGCTGGGCGTGGATCTGGGGGAAGTGAAAGCCTCCGGCCCGCGCAGCCGCCATACCAAGGACGATATCCGCGCTTATGTCAAAGCGCTGGTGGACAAAAAGCCCGCCGCGGGTGCCGCGGCCGGCGGCGCCATCGCGCCGATTCCCGAGGTGGATTTTTCCAAGTTCGGCGCCGTCGAACTGGTAAAAATGAGCAAAATCAAAAAAGTGACCGCTGCCAATATGGCGCGCAACTGGTTGAACGTGCCCCATGTCACCCAGTTTGACGATGCCGACGTCAGCGACATGGAAGCCTTCCGCAAGGAGATGAAGGCCGAGGCCGAAGCGCGGGGTGTAAAACTGACACCGCTGGCATTTCTGCTCAAGGCCGCGGCGGCGGCGCTGCGCTATGAGCCCAGCTTCAATGTATCGCTGCATGCCGACGGTGAGCATATCGTGCAGAAAGACTACGTGCATATCGGCGTGGCGGTCGCCACACCGGCGGGCCTGCTGGTGCCGGTGATTCGGGATGTGGATAAGAAAGGGCTGTGGCAGCTGGCCGCCGAATCGGCGCAGCTGGCGCAGCAGGCCCGCGACGGCAAGCTGCTGCCGCGGGATATGCAGGGCGCCTGTTTCACCATATCGAGCCTGGGTGCCATCGGCGGTACTGGCTTTACGCCGATTGTCAACGCGCCGGAGGTGGCGATTCTGGGGGTGTCGAAGGCCGCCGTGCAGCCGGTTTGGAACGGCACTGACTTTGTGCCCAGGCAGATGCTGCCGGTGGCGCTGTCCTACGATCACCGCGCCATCAACGGCGCCGATGCGGGGCGCTTTTTCACCCATTTTGTTTCCATACTGGGTGATATCCGCCGGCTGTTGCTTTAAGGGCCTGCCAGCCGTCCTGGCGTTTTACCGGCACTCGCAGGCAGCGAGCGGGTGCCGGCAGTCAAATAAGCCGAAATTATATTTACTCCTCAATATAATAAATTACGCCTGCACAGGCGGGCTCGCTATACTGCGCTTGCGCAATTGTGCGCAGGTGTATCGGCGGGGGGCTGCAGCAATGTCTGATAACGATACCTCTGATATTCGAACTCGGGATATTCGAACTCGGGACATTCAAACTCAGGATAGCCAGACCCGGGACATCCAAACCCATTATCGGACCTGCAATATCTGCGAGGCCATGTGCGGCCTGGAAATTCACCATCGCGGTGAGCAGATCATTGCCATCAAGCCGGATAAGGAAGACCCGCTGAGCCGCGGACATATCTGCCCCAAAGCGGTGGCGTTGCAGGATTACTACTACGATAAGGACCGGGTCAGAACACCGCTGCGGCGCACCGATACCGGCTGGCAGGCCATATCGTGGCAGCGGGCGCTGGAGGAAATCGGCGCGCGCATGCGCGGGATACAGGATGTTCACGGCCGCGGCGCCGTGGCCACCTACGCCGGCAACCCCAATGCGCACAATGCCGGGGCGATGATATTTCTCGCCCGCCTGCGCAAGGCGCTGGGTTCCTACAACCACTACAGTTCGGCGTCCGCCGACCAGTTGCCGCACCATGTGGCCTACAAACATATGTTCGGCCACGGCTCACTGATTGCCGTGCCGGATATCGACCGCACGCAGTATATGTTGATCATCGGCGGCAACCCGGTGATTTCCAACGGCAGTATGATGACCGCTCCCGGCATCCCCCGGCGCCTCAAAGCCATTCAGCAGCGCGGCGGCAAGGTAGTGGTTATCGACCCGCGTCGCACCGAGACTGCCGACCGGGCCGACGAGCACCTGTTTATCAAACCCAATACCGATGCGCTGTTGCTGTTGGCGCTGAACCATGTACTGTTTGCCGAGAATCTGATCGCGCTGCGCCACCTGCAGCCGGTGTTGAGCGGCTTGGCGGCGGTGCGCGAGGCGGTGCAGCCCTACAGCCCGGAGAGAGTTGCGCCGCTCACCGGTATCGATGCCGCCGATATCCGCCGCATCGCCCGCGAGATGGCCGCCGCTGAAGCGGCGGTCTGCTACAGTCGCCTGGGCGCCTCCACGCAGCTGTTCGGCGGCCTGTGCCAATGGCTGACAGTGGTCTTCAATATTGTCAGCGGCAATATGGATCGCGCCGGCGGCGCCATGTTCACCACACCGGCGTTCGACCTGGTGGGCATCACCAGCGCCCGCGGCAAGCCCAATACGTTTGGCAGCAGGCGTTCACGGGTAAGGCAGCTGCCCTACAATAATAATGAGTTTCCCGTGGCCACACTGGCCGATGAAATTCTCACCGAGGGCGAGGGCCGGATTCGCGGCCTAATCGCCATTGCCGGCAACCCGGTGATCTCCGCCCCCAACGGCGCGCGCCTGGCCCAGGCCTTTGAGGCACTGGATTTCATGGTAGCGGTGGATATCTATATCAACGAGACATCACGCCACGCCGATATCATTCTGCCGGCGGCCTCGGGCCTGCAGATTTCCCAGTACGATATCGCCTTTCATATCAATGCCGTGCGCAATACCGCCAAGTACGCCGCCCCCCTGTTTGCAAAGCAGGGCGAGCAGAAATACGACTGGGAAATCATCAAACTGCTGAACCAGGCAATCAACGGTGTCGGCGACGATGCCTCGACGCCGGAAAGTGTTATCGATCAGGCCCTGCGCCACGGCCCTTACGCTGCCCAGGGTATGAGCCTGGACCTGCTCAAAGCGCATCCCCACGGTCTCGATCTGGGGCCGCTGAAGCCCAACCTCATATCGCGCCTGCAGACGCCGGATGGCAGACTGGCGTTGGCGCCATCGCTCTACCTGCAAGACCTGGCCAGGCTGGAGCGCACGTTTTTTGCCGCCTCGCCGGCGGCGGCGCAGTTCCCCTATTCGCTGATCAGCCGCCGCGTGGCCCGCAGCCACAACTCCTGGACCCACAATTCGCCGCGCCTGATCAAGGGCAAAAATCAATGTACCATGCTGCTCAATCCCGGCGATGCCGAGCAACTGCAGCTCAGCTCCGGTCAACTGGCCGAGGTCGCCTCGGCTACCGGTAAAATTGTTATCGAGGTACAGGTCAGCGACGAAATGATGCCCGGCGTGGTCAGCATTCCCCACGGCTGGGGCCACAATATGGAAAATACCCGCCTGAGCGTGGCCGCCACCCGGCCCGGCGTCAACATCAACGATCTGACCAGCGAGATGGCCGTCGATGAGCTGACCGGAAATGCGGTTTTCAGTGGGATACCGGTGGCCATTCGCGCGGCGTGAGCGGACTGCCCTTGTCAACAGAAATCCGCTTTTTTTCATTTTTCACTTGATTTGGATTAAGTCTTGCGGTCAAAACGCCGTGATCAATACCATTCTGTCGGCGGGGTGATGGATATAGGGCAGAGATCCGATTAGCATATCTGCAAGTTCCGGCCGATAGTGCCGTCAGCTCATGCAAAGTGCCGTCAGCCCATGGAAACAGTAGCGTCAGCCCATGCAATACGAAGAAATATTTGATGCCAGCTACGAGCGGGTGCTGCGCCTGGAGGTGGGCGGGCGCGGTTTTTTCGATGCCTTTTATGAAAATTTTACCCGCACCTCGCCGCAGGCCAGGGCGAAATTCGAAAAGACGGATATGGACCGCCAGAAGAAAATGCTGAAAAAATCTTTTTACAGCCTGGTGGTATTCTATGCAACCAACAGCGCCGACGACTACCTGGTTGATATCGCCGAGCGCCACAGCCGCGACAATCTCGATATCCCGCCCAATCTCTACGATCTGTGGCTGGAAACACTGATACTGACCGTTGCCCAGTACGACGAACAGTTTGACGACGACGTCGAACTGGCCTGGCGGCTGGTGCTGTCGACAGGTATCACTTACATGAAGTACAAGTACGACCATCCCTGATGCAGAGCGCTTCCCCGCAGCGCCACCGGAGCCGCGCAGCGGCCCCGGGCTGTCGGGTTTGACAGCGCTGGCAATCAGAAGCGGAAAGCGGCACCGATAGTGAAGGTGTCTAACTCCTCATCGGTCTCATCGTCGTCGCTCATATCGTAGGACACCCTCAGCTCCAGCGATTCGGACGGAAACCAGGAGCCGAAAACGCCGAAAGTAGTGTCTTCGGTATCATCGGAATCGACAAAATCCAGTGATGCCCCCACGCCGATATTGCGCGTCGGGTAGTAGGTCAGCGAGCCCCCGTAGACCAGCGGATCGTCGGCCTCATCGGCATCGCCGATACCGAAATTGCCGGTAACGCTGAGGTAGGCACCGCCGGCCAGAGAAGCAATGTGCTTGATATCCACTGCATAGAGATCGACATCACCGCCGCCGTCAGTGTCGGTGGTACTGTAGGTAAAACTCAGGCTGGTGTTTTCCGCAATGTATTTGCCGACGGAGAAATCAAAGGTATCGACATCGCCGCTATCGTCTGCCTCGACTTCAGTGTAGTCGACCTCGAATATCCAGCCGCTGGCCGGGTCCACCAGGCGCCCACCCAATGAAAAACCGTCGAAGTCCTCGTCGATGAAGCGGCCGTCGAACTCGCCGTCGATATAGTTGGCCCTGACGCTGGAGGCGCGATCGAGAAATGCCGCCTCAGCCAGTGGGCCTTTGCTGTCGTCTACACCGTTGAAGTAGTATTCTCCACCGATTCCCAACTGGTCGACATCGGCATCAGCGCCGGGGGTTTCTATCTCACCTGTGGAATAGCTGGCTCTCAGTTCAGTGTTGTAAGTACCCGCATGACTGATACCGGTGACAGCCAGGGCCAGCCCGGTTGCAATTACTGATTTTCTCATCCTTACTAAACTCCTCGTCGGTTGTGCTTTGGTAATTCCGTTGATAACACGCATTGTTGGTTTTAACGCTTCGCGCGCAATACAAGGTTGCGGTGCCAAGCAGCCGGCATTATAGAAGCGTCTTCACGCAGGTACAATTGTTTGTCGAAGCAAACAGCGTAAAGCTAAGTAAAGAATTCTTTAACTTGTATACCAAGTCGCACAATGCAATGGAACGTCAGTAAGCGTTTGAACGTTTACGACATTAGAAACCATTACACAGACCAGGTTTTTGCTTTCGAGTTGCTGCGGGGATACTTTTTTTTTGTAAAAGTGTGTTAAATTTCACGCCTCAAGATGATTTTTGCAGCGTATTTATTGCGCGGCCTGTGAGTTGATAGACGGCAGTGGCATTTATATCATCACTGCCGCGCTCTTCTAAACGTTGTTTTTAAACGTTGTTTTGCCTGCACGGGAGCGTAAGTAATAGGAAAACTAAGTTAAGTATAGGAAATCGAAAAAGTAAGTATAGAAAATCGGAAAAATAAGTATAGGAAGAAAAATAAGTATAGGAAATAGGTAGAGGACACTTGGTTAAAGGATAAAGGACTAAAGAACAGAGGACAAAGAACATAGATCGGCAGAGGAAACAGGTAATTGTTTGCGCGCAACAAGTGTCGTTGATTGGCAACATCTGCAAGCATTCTGAATCAAACCTGAACGGCAGCTGAACTAAAGCTGAATTAAGGCTGAACCAAAGCTGAGCGGATAAAAAACCCGGTCGCTGTCATCGGCTCGGCTTTACAACAGCCTTATCACTGCGCTGCCTGCAGTTGCCTTAAACCTGCCAGTGCATCCTGCAGAGGCATGGCGGCAAAGTGATGCCGCTGCAGGTAGTGAATGAATTTCAGTGTGCGCAGGGCGTCGAACCAGTAGTGAAAATGCAGCTCGCACTGCCGTGCCGACTTGGCCTGCCTGCCGATATGATCAAACAGCGGCTGGACATGCAGGTCTCGCAGGGCGGCGCGGGCCGGCTCCGGCAGTTGCTGTAGCCACTGCTGCGGCCGGCTTCGGCATGGCCACAGATGCGGCACTGCGGCCAACAGTCGTTTCAGTGTCAGCAGCGTGTCTGGATTGTAATAACAGTAAGGCAACTGCTGCCGTTGCCGCTCGACGATACGCTGCACCGCCGGCCCGGTGCCGAAAGGCACGCGCGCCGACTGGCGCGCGGCAAGCTCAATCGGCGCACTTGTCAGCTGCAGGATATTGCCCAGTTTGGCGAGTTTGTTCAGCAGATAGAAATCCTCGCCCCCGGCGCGCCGGGGAAACCCCCGCACCTGACAGTAGTGCTCGACCTGCACGGCGATGACGCTGCCGACAGTATGGAAAGCGTAGGGCGACCCCGCCCATGCCAGGCCCTCGACATAGTAGTTGAGCGCGCGCTCGTAAAGTTGTGTGGCTTGTCCGACGGCGCTGTCGTCGCAGCGGTGCCTGAACGGATAAATCGCAGCCGCGCCGCGCTGGTGCCGCAGCGCAGTCAGGTAGTCCGCCGGCAGGTGCGCATCGGCATCGGTGTTGTGAATCCAGGCGCTATCGACCAGCTTGCACGCAATGGCGGCCACGGCGATGTCTGCACCCACCTTGCGGGCCAGGCCCACAGCCTGGTTGTCCGGCGGCCGCAGTGCTTCACTGTAGCGGTCGACCAGCAGTACATGGGCGCCGTGGCCGGGGCGCTGCAGCAGTTGCAGATTGTCGTATTGTCCCAGGCGCCGGCTGTTGTCGGCCAGATAGCGCAACAGCGCGCTATTGGTGGCGCTATCCCTGTCCCGCTGCGGCTGATTGATCACCAGTATGACCAACACCGCACTGGCGGCCAGTGGCGAGGAAAAAAACTGTTCGATAAATGCCGGCGTTTCGCGGTAAGCGGGAATCACCACGACGTGTTTGAACGGCGGCGCTTGCGTCGAGTCTGACAGCAGCGGCTGCAGATTGCGCGCCTCCGTCTCGGCGTAGTGTTGCAGGTATTTCTCGATGGCTGTCGACACGGTATCAGTGCAGCGCCGCGCGCAGCGGCAGGCGGCCGGCGATGTCGGCCTCCAGGTCCAGCAGCTGATCGAGCCTGCCGTTGACCTGTGCTGCGGAAAAGTAGCAGCCGGCAAGATCGACGAACAGGTGCTGGTGGCGCGATTCCGATGCGGCGATCTCGGTGTAGAAGTCTTTTAACTGTCCGGCGGGCAGTGCCGCGCCGAGCAGACCGAAGCGCTCGCAGCCGCGCGCCTCTATGACGCCGCCGATCAGCAGGCGATCGAGCAGGTAGGCGTCGCTGCCTCTGCGCATGCTGTCGCGCAGTTGGTTGACATAGGAATCTTTTTCATCGGCCGACAACTGCAGGCCGCGCGCCAGCAGGAGCTTCACCACTTCGCGAAAGTGATTCATTTCCTCCACTGCCAGATCGACCATTGCCTGCACCAGCTGTGGCCGGTCCGGGTAGTGTGACAGCATCGAAACGGCCATGCCGGAGGCCTTTTTTTCCGCCGCTGCGTGATCGAGTAAAAAACGGTCAAAATCGGCTAATACCGTTTCGGTCCACTGACTCGGGGTATGGAAACGCAGTTCAAACATGGCTTGGCTGACCTCGGGTTCGGGCTGTTGCCGGCGGCTGTTGCAGGCTGGCCGGCTGCAAAACCCGCTATTATAGCCGGGCTGCGGGACAAACGGGCAAAAATGCTGTTTTCTCGCCGGTGGCGGTTTATTCGAGTGGCGGTCTATAATGTGCCGCCGGCGGGTTGTGGCACAGCCGGTGGAGAAGGTAATGTTTAACGGGGTATTTGCATGATTATCAAGCCTAAAGTACGAGGATTTATCTGTACCAATGCGCACCCGCAGGGCTGCGCCGCCAACGTGCGCGAGCAGATTGAGTTTGTCAAACAGCGGGGTCCGGTCGCCGGCGGCCCCAAAAACGTTCTGGTGGTGGGGGCGTCGACCGGTTATGGTCTGGCGTCGCGCATTACTGCGGCTTTCGGCAGTCAGGCAAATACCGTCGGTGTGTTTTTTGAAAAACCACCCACAGACAAACGTACCGCTTCGGCCGGGTATTACAATTCGGCGGCCTTTCACGCCGAGGCAAAGCAGGCCGGGTTGTACGCCGCCAGCATCAACGGCGACGCCTTTTCCGATGCCTGTAAGCAGCAGACTATCGAACTGCTGCAGCGGGATATGGGTGCGCTGGACCTGGTGGTCTACAGCCTCGCCTCGCCGCGCCGCCAGGACCCGCGCAGCGGCGAACTCTACACCTCGGTGCTGAAGCCCATCGGCCAGAGTCACACCGCCAAGAACCTCAACACCGACACGCTGAAAATCAGTGACGTGACGCTGGAGCCCGCCAGCGAGGAGGAAATTGCCAATACCGTCAAGGTCATGGGGGGGGAAGACTGGGAGTTGTGGATGGAGGCGCTGTCCGCTGCCGGTCTGCTGGCGCCGGACTGCAAGACCGTGGCCTATACCTACCTGGGTGATAAGCTGACCTGGCCGATCTACGGCCATGCCACCATCGGCCGGGCCAAAGAGGATCTTGACCGGGCGGCAAAAGCCATCCGCGGCAAGCTCGGCGACGGCAGCGCCCATGTCTCGGTGCTCAAGGCGGTGGTCACCCAGTCCAGCTCGGCAATTCCGATTATGCCCCTGTACATCTCACTGGTGTACAAGGTCATGAAGGACGAGGGCACTCACGAAGGCTGTATCGAGCAGCTCTACCGGCTGTTTACCGAAGGGCTGTACAGCAACAAACCGCGCTTAGACGGTGACCACCGCCTGCGCATGGACAACCTCGAACTGCGCCCCGAAACCCAGGCCAGGATCGAAGCCCTGTGGCCCGAAGTCACCGAGGACAATCTGTTCCAAATGACCGACTTCAAAGGCTATACCGAGGATTTTCTCAAACTGTTTGGTTTTGGGGTGGATGGGGTTGATTACGATGCCGATGTCAGTCCGGTGGTTGAGGGGGTTGATTTTCGGTGAGGAAAGAGGGGAAAGTAGTAAATAAAGGGAAAAGTAAAAAGGGAAAAGGGAAAAGGTAAGCAGTGCGGGGTGGGGCCGGCTTTGGGTGGCTCCGATGCCGCAACGGGGCCGCTGTTGTCGATAGGTCTGTTTGATCGCGGCGCCCTGCGGCGCGCCGTTTTTCTTTTCCCTTTTCCCTTTTCCCTTTCAACTTCAACAACTTAGGCCCCGCCAATGGCAGACCTCCACAGCAGCGTGATCAAATTCGACATCACCCACGGCAAGGCCGTGTCGGTCAGCGATCGGGTGCGGCGCATTACCGCGCCCAATCCCGGTCCCATGACCGGCCCGGGTACCAATACCTATCTGCTGGGCCGGCGGGAGGTGGCGGTGATCGACCCGGGCCCGGCGCTCGACAGTCATGTCGAGGCCATACTCGAAGCCGGCGACGGGCGTATTCGCTGGGTGCTGGCCACCCATACCCACCCCGACCATTCGCCGGCCGCCCTGCGCCTGCAACAGGCGACCGGGGCACAGTTGATCGGCGCGCTGATGGCGGAGGATGACGGTCACCAGGACACTACCTTTCAGCCGGATCTGGGGCTGTGCGACGGCCAGCTGCTCAGCAGTGCGGAGTTTTCCCTGCGGGCAGTGGCCACTCCCGGTCATGTGGGCAACCATTTCTGTTTCTATCTCGAGCAGGAGCAGACGGTTTTTACCGGCGACCATATCATGCAGGGAGCGACGGTAGTGATCGTGCCGCCCAGCGGTGATATGGCCGACTATATCGCTTCGCTGCAGAAGCTGAAGCAGTTTCCGGTGCGCCGCCTGGCCCCGGCCCACGGCCACCTGATGGGCGAGGCGGGGCGGGTGGTGGACGAACTGGTCAGGCACCGGCTGGCGCGCGAGGCCAAAGTGGTCGAAGCGCTGGCGCGGCAACCGGGGGCCAGCCTCGACCGCCTGGCCGAGACGGTATACAGCGATGTCGATCCGCGCCTGCTGCGGGTGGCCAAGGTATCGCTGTGGGCGCATTTGTTAAAGCTGGAGAAAGAGGGGCGCGCCAGCAAGCACGCCGAGGAACACTGGCTGTTTGGCGAGGAACTGTGGCAGCTGAGCGGCTCCGCCTGATTACAGCGGTGATATGCGCGGGCCACTTAGGACCACTGTTTTTGTCATAAAATTGTCGAAAATGAGTAAAGAAAGCGCACTGGAACTTGTTTCACGGGTATGGCGTCAGTACCATTACGCCTTGGTTTGGGCACGCACCCCTAATACCGCTGCGGGCCCGAATACGTGGACGGAGAGAGTGAATGATTGAAGGCAGTATGGTCGCCCTGGTGACCCCGATGACAGCGACCAATGAGCTGGATTGGGACAGCCTCCACAAACTGGTGGACTGGCACTTGCAACAGGGTACCCATGCGATTGTCGCCGTCGGTACCACCGGCGAGTCGGCCACCCTCAGTGTCAGCGAGCACCTGGAAGTGGTGAAACGTGTGGTCGACCAGGTAAACGGCCGCATACCGGTTATCGCCGGCACCGGTGCCAACGCTACCGCTGAGGCGGTGGAGTGGACCTCGGCGGCCAAGGCGCGCGGTGCCGATGCCTGCCTGCTGGTGACGCCCTATTACAATAAACCGACCCAGGAAGGCCTGTTTCTCCACCACCGGCATATTGCCAAATCGGTGGCGATTCCGCAGATACTCTATAACGTACCGGGGCGCACCGGGGTGGATATGGCGGTGGAAACCGTGATTCGCCTGGCGGCGGTGGAGAATATCATCGCCGTTAAGGAAGCGACCGGTGAATTGTCCCGAGTCGGTGCCATTCTCGAGGCGACGGATGATTTTACCGTACTGTCGGGGGACGACCCGAGCGCGGTGGAACTGATGCTGCTCGGCGGCAAAGGCAATATTTCAGTAACGGCAAATGTAGCGCCCGCGCAGGTGGCAAACATGTGCGAACTGGCACTGGCCGGCGATGCCGAACAGGCCCGCGCCGTCGACCGGCGCTTGGCGCCGGTGCACGCCGCACTGTTTGTGGAATCCAACCCGATCCCGGTGAAATGGGCGGTGGCGCAGATGGGCCTGATCGACAGCGGCATACGCCTGCCGCTGACACCCCTGGCGCAGCAGTATCAGCGGCAGGTGCGCAGTGCGCTCAGCGACGCCGGATTGCTGCAATGAACACCGTGCTCAGATTGTATGTGTTGCTGGCGTTATGCGTATGGCTGGCCGGCTGCAGCGCGCTGTTCGGTCAGGAAGGTTATTTCCGCGATCGCGGCGACGATTATCTGAAGGCCGATGCCATTGCTCCCATCATCGTACCGGACGGCCTCACTGAGGGCGCGCTCGACGAACTCTATGTGATTCCCACCATAGCCGACACCGGCGCCGAGTTTGTCGACAAGTTCGAAGTGCCGCGACCGCAGGCACTCAACACCGGCCAGTTTACCGAGCGGGTCAAGATTCAGCGGCTGGGGCAGAATCGCTGGATTCTGATCAATACGCCGCCCAGTGAAGTCTGGCCGCGAGTGCGCAATTTCCTCGGCCGCAATGGCCTGCAGGTGGTTTTCACCGATGCCACTAACGGTATTATCGAAACCGCCTGGCTGCAGTTCAAATCCGATCCCGATAACAAAGACCGCTACCGGCTGCAGATCGAGCAGGGCGTGCAGCCCGAGAGCACGGAGATTCACGTGGTGCATATGAGCGTAGACAAAGACGTGCCGGCCAGCGCCGAGCTTGGCTGGCCCGCCAGTTCGGTCAACGCCGAGCGCGAGTCGTGGATGATCGACGAACTGGCGGCGAGTCTGGCCAGCGAAGAGAGCAGCGGCGCCACTTCCCTGCTGGCGCAGACCATCGGCGGCGGTCCCAAGGTCGAGGTGCGCAGCGGTGCGGTGGAGCCCTTGTTGCGCATGGAGCTGGACTACTCCCGCGCCTGGGCCACCGTCGGCTATGCCGTGCAGCGCGGCGGCTATTATCTGTGGGACGAAGACAAAACCGCGGGCATGTACTACGTACATTTCGAAGCGCCGGTCGAGGATGACGAGCCGGGCTTCTTCGGGCGCTGGTTCGGCGGCGATGATGAAGCCGCTGCGCCGCAGACCCCCTATACGCTGCAGCAGATACTGGCGCAGCTGCGGCTGGAGGACACGCCGGAAAACCGCGCTATTTTTGCCAGCGTCAACGGCAATGCCAGCGGCGAGGAACTGGCCGATGTGCCCGGCTATCTGGTCGTGGTGCGCGGTAGTGAAGACGGTATCGAGGTGCGGGTGCGCGATGCCTATGCGCGGGTGCTGGGCGCGCGGCAGGCGCAGGAATTGCTGAAGATCATTCGCAGTAACCTTATATAGGCCGTTACCCGGGCCATTCGCAGAAACCTGATATGGGTCATCGGCAGGAACTCGACTTGAAAGTTATCCGCAGGAATCCGCTGTAGTGCAGTTTGCATCGCTTGGCAGTGGCAGCCGCGGCAATGCCACCCTGGTGCGATACGCCGACCGCTGTATTCTGATCGACTGTGGTTTCACCGTGAAGGAAACGCAGCGGCGCCTGGCGCGGCTGGGGGTGGAAGCCGGGCAGCTGGCGGCAATTCTGGTCACCCACGAGCACAGTGACCATATCAGCGGTGTGGCGCCGCTGGCGCGGCGCTTCAAGCTGCCGGTATATATGACCCCGGGCACGTTCAAAGCTCGCGATCTAGGGGCGCTGCCGGCGCTGCAACTGATCCACGGTTATCGCCCGTTTGCGCTGGCCGGCATCGAGGTACAGCCGGTGGCAGTGCCCCACGACGCACGCGAGCCGGCCCAGTTCGTGCTGGCGGCGGCAGGCAGGCGGCTCGGGGTGCTGACCGATCTGGGCAGTATTACGCCCCATGTGGAGGGCAGCTACCAGCACTGTGACGCGCTGCTGCTGGAAGCCAATCACGACCCCGCCATGCTCGCCTCCGGACCCTACCCGGCGGCCCTCAAGCAGCGTGTCGGCGGGCCCTGGGGGCACCTCAGTAACCAGCAGGCGGCAGCTTTTCTGGCGGGCATGGAGCCGCGGCGCCTGCAACATCTGGTGGTGGCGCATATCAGCCAGCAGAACAATTCGCTGGCGCTGGCGCGCGACGCGCTGGCAGAGCAGACTGAAGATATCGACCGCGTTCACTACGCCTGTCAGGAACAGGGTTTTGACTGGCTGTCGATCCAGTAGACCCCGGTTCGGCACCCCGAGCCAGTCAAGCAAACACGCAAGGCAGAGGTAAGACAGTGGAAAAGCGACAACAGCTCTACGCCGGTAAGGCAAAGTCTGTATACGAAACCGACGACCCGGACAGGCTCGTCATGCTTTTCCGCAATGACACTTCCGCCTTTGACGGCAAAAAGAAGGCCCAGCTCGACCGCAAGGGCATGGTCAACAATAAGTTCAACGCCTTCATTATGGAAAAACTGGCGGCCGCTGCCATTGCCACCCATTTCGAGCGACTGCTTTGCGCCCAGGAGTCGCTGGTAAAGCGCCTGCAGATGATCCCGGTGGAGTGTGTGGTGCGCAATATCGCCGCCGGTTCCCTCTGCCGTCGCCTCGGGGTGGAGGAAGGGCTGGACCTGACGCCGCCGACCTTCGAGTTTTTTCTCAAAGACGACGCGCTCGGCGACCCCATGATCAACGATTACCATATTCGCGCCTTTGGCTGGGCCGGGGCGGCGCAGGTGGAAAAGATGAAGGAACTCACTTTCGCCGTCAACGACGTGCTCAAGCCGCTGTTCCTGGCCGGCGATATGCTGCTGGTGGATTACAAGCTGGAGTTTGGCCTGCACCGCGGCGAGTTACTGCTGGGCGATGAATTCACCCCCGACGGCTGCCGCCTGTGGGACAGGGAAACTCGCGAGAAGCTCGATAAAGACCGCTTCCGCCAGGACCTGGGCGACGTTGTCGAATCCTATGAGCTGGTCGGCAGGCGCCTGGGCCTGAATTTCGACTAAAATTAGGGAACACAACCGAAAAATACAAGGATTGAGGCGACAGAGGTGCCGCGCTGGCGGCCAATCGCCCTAAGTCAGCACTCACTTGAGTCCGGGTGGTAGACCGATCTGTCTAAATTGCCAGTCTTTTTCCACATGCTGGCAGATAATTGTAGGGCGCGCCTGACTGTTTTTCTTGACAACCCTGGAAATGCTAAAAAAATAGTATAACTGGTTGATATCAAAAGGCTTTTAGAAACTGCTCACTTTGTCATCAATTTGTAAGTGAAGCTGGAAAAACGCGGCTTTGCGGAGATTTTAAAAGCCTCATTCACAGAGTTATCCACAGTTTCTGTGGATTAGTTTGCGCCGCCGGCGACAGCCCGCACTGCGCTGTGAAACGGTATGCGGATGGCGGCCGGCGCGGTAGCGCTGAGGCGGCTCATTGCCGGTTGACTATCGGGTTTTTTGTGGTTTTATAGGCCACAGCCAGTTACATTCGTTATTATAAGATTAACTTTCAGTATAAGGAGTTACGACTGTGGACGAGCGTCGCCGTTTTGAACGGAGGCCCACTTCTATCCGGGTGGAAATGGCCCATTCGGCATTTGGCACGATCGTGGGCTTTACCCAGGACATATCGGATGGCGGAGCAGCCGTGTTGATTGAAAACCAGCCCATACCGCCGGTGGGAACCGTCGTCAGCGTCAAATTCAAAAAGGTTGTCGGGGCCATCAATGAAGAGCCGGTTTCCATGCGCATAGTTCATCATCACCGCAACATGATAGGTCTCACCTTCGCGGTAAGCCCCGCCTCTAATTAGGGCCGGCGGCGCTTTGTATTGGCCGGCGGCGCTCTGGTTTGGCCTACCGGCCCTTTGGTTTGGACCTGCCCTTTGGTTTGGCTACCGGCCTTTTGGTTTGGCTACCGACCTTTTGGTTTGGCTACCGGCACTGTTGCGGCAGGATCAGCTTGCCGCTGAAGCCCGCCGCCAGTTGCCGCAGATCGCCGCAGGGCAGGTCGGGGTTGTGGTCGATATTGAGGTACTGCAGGCGCAGCAGCGACAACAGCGCGGCGGCGCTGGTCAGGTTGTTGTGGCTGACATCCACATGCGCGAGTTGTGACAGCGTCGACAGCGCCGACAGATCGGTCAGCTGGTTATCGGACAGATCCAGCAGCCGCAGCTGACTGAAGCGGGCGATACCCTCGAGCGAGCGGATGCCCGCGTAGCTGCAAGAGAGCCGCTGCAATGCCCCGGCGCTGGTAATGCGCTGATCGGCGATGGTCTGCGCCAGGCAGGTCTCGAGACGCGGGTCGGCGACCTGGTAGTCGGTCAGCAGCGGCGGTGGCGTGTACACCGGGCGCTCGTTGAAAGTGACGGCGTAGTTGCCGCAGGCCGCCAGTGTGGCGATACAGATAACCACCAGGCTCGCTAACAGGGTCTTCATAGGCGGCAATCGCCAGCAGAAACGTGCCGTTATTGTACGGCCAAGCCGCCGCCTTGTCGTGCACGCCCGCGGCCGGCCCGCGACTGGCGCCCGCATCACCGTAACGTGATTTGCATGTTAGCGCCGACTACTCTAGTGTTGCAGCTCTAGCGTTGCAGCGGACTGTTGGGAACCGGAGTCAGCCCCAATCATGAGTAACAGCCAGGTAAGCCCTGAAGATCTGCAGCAGTTCATACCTTTTCAGGGGCTGGACCAGCACCAGTTGCTGCTGCTCGCCAGCCGGGTCGGCCTGCGACAGCTCGAACGCGGCACGCAGCTGTTTGCAGTGGGCGATATCGATAGCAACGAGTTCTTTTTACTGCACGGCAGATTGCGACTCGAGTCGGCGGACGGCAAAAGCCTCGAAATCAGCGCCGGGGACGATGCCGCCAGGCGCCAGATAGCGCGGCTGCGGCCGCGTCAGTACACGGTCTCTACCCTCGCCCGCAGCACTGTGATAGTGATCGATGCCGATATTCTCGAAGAGATTCAGCAAGAGCTGGGGCAGCCTCACGGCGAGGAGGAAACGTATTTCGTTGACGAGGTCTCGAGTGTCGAGGAAGCCGAGAGCCAGGAGCTTTTCAGTGACTTCCAGAGCGCCCTGCAGCAGAACAAGTTCGTACTGCCGAGCCTGCCCGAGGTGGCGCTCAGAGTGCGCGAATTGCTGCAGCACGGGCAGGCCCATGCCGATGTGATCGCCCATGTGGTGAACTCGGACCCGGCCATTGCCGCCAAGTTGATCCGCGCTGCCAACAGCCCGCTCTATCACGGCGCCGTACAATGTGAAACCACCCGCAATGCCATTGTGCGCCTCGGGCTGGCTACCACTCAGCAGCTGGTTGTCAGTTTCGCATTGCGCGACCTGTTCGACACTTCCTCGAGCAAATTGAAAAAGCGCATGCAGCAGGCCTGGCAACACAGCGTCGAGGTCGCCGCCATCAGCTTTGTGATTGCCCGCATGCTGGAGTCGTTCGAGTTACCGGCTGAAGAAGTGTTGCTGGCCGGGCTGCTGCACGATATCGGTATTATCGCCATCCTCGGTTATCTCGAAGCGCACCCGCTGCTGCTGCAGGACGACAGCCGCTGCGAAACGGTGATCCAGACCTGGCGCGGGCGCACCGGTGAGCAGATTCTCAGCCGCTGGAAATTCCCGCCCGTATTCATAAAAGTCGCGCTGCAGGCGGACAACTGGCAGCGCGGCCACGCCGGCTCCGCGGATATCTGCGATGTGGTGCAAGTGGCCAAACTGCACAGTTATATCCGCAATCGCCAGCCCATGCCGCTGGCGCGCATCGACCAGTTGCCGGCGTTTCACAAACTGCCGCTGGGGGAATTGACCCCGGAGCTGACCATACGGATTCTCGAGCAGGCCAAAGACCAGATTAATGAGGCAAAGCAGTTGTTGCTGGGTAGCTGAGCGGTGCCTGTGTATCTGTGATTGCTGTGGCTATGATTCTTGTGTACCTATGATCTTGTGTACCTATGATAGAGATACAACAGCTAAGCAAGCGTTTCGGCCATATCACCGCCGTCGACAACCTGGCGTTTCGTGTGGCACCCGGTGAGGTACTGGGTTTTCTCGGGCCCAATGGCGCCGGCAAATCCACCACCATGAAAATGATTACCGGTTTTCTGGCGCCCGACAGTGGTCGCATCAGTATTTACGGTATCGATCTCGAGGCCGATCCCATTGCGGCGAAAGCTCAGCTCGGCTATCTGCCCGAGGGCGCACCCAGTTACGGCGATATGACCGTGCTGCAATTTTTAGCCTTTATCGCCGATGTTCGCGCGCTGAAAAAAGCGCTGAAAGCTCGCAGCATCGACGCCGTGGTGGAGAGACTGCAACTCGGCGCGGTGCGCCACCAGGCCATCGATACCCTGTCAAAAGGCTTCAAGCGCCGGGTGGGGCTGGCCCAGGCGATTATCCACGACCCCAGAGCACTGATCCTGGATGAGCCCACCGACGGTCTCGATCCGAACCAGAAACACCAGGTGCGCGAGCTGATTCGCGATCTGTCGCGGGAGAAGATCGTGGTGATTTCCACCCATATTCTCGAGGAAGTGACAGCCGTCTGCTCGCGCGCCATCATTATCCACCGCGGCGCCATCGTCGCCGACGGCACCCCGGCTGAGTTACAGGGACGCTCGCGCCATCACCGCGCCATCAGCCTGCGGTTCGCCGAGGCCTATCCGGTTGTCGATACCCTGTCGGCGCTGCCGGGCGTGGCCGAAGTCAGCGCCGACGGGCAATACGCTTACACGGTATTTCCCGCGGCGCACAGCGATATCGCTGCTGCGGTCAGCCGCTGTGTTCACCGCCACGGCTGGCAGGTGCAGGAGCTGCACTGCGACCGCGGGCGTCTCGACGAGGTGTTTCGGCAGCTCACCGGCGGGCAGCCTTGAACAGACCGCTGCAACGCCTGCCGGCGCTTTTGAAGCGCGAACTGGGCAGCTATTTTGCCACGCCGCTGGCCTATGTGTTTATCGTTATCTTTCTGATGCTGAGCGGCTTTTTCACCTTCAAGCTGGGCAATTTTTTTGCCCGCGGGCAGGCCGATCTGAGCGCGTTCTTCACCTTTCATCCCTGGCTTTATCTGATACTGGTACCGCCGCTGGCCATGCGCCTGTGGGCCGAAGAACGCAAATCCGGCACCATCGAGCTGTTGATGACCCTGCCGATCACGGTGGCCGATGCCGTGCTGGGCAAGTTTCTGGCCGCCTGGCTGTTTACCGCGCTGGCGCTGGCGCTGACCTTTCCGATCTGGATGACAGTGAACTACCTGGGGAATCCGGACAACGGTGTGGTGCTGGCCGCCTACCTGGGCAGCTGGCTGATGGCCGGCGCTTTTCTGGCGGTGGGTTCATGTCTGTCGGCGGCCAGCAAAAACCAGGTTATCGCCTTTATTCTGACGGTGAGTGTCTGTTTTGTCTTCGTGATTATCGGCTATCCGCTGTTTCTCGACCTGCTCTACGGCTGGAGCCCGGACTGGCTGGTACAGGCACTGGCGTCGCTGAGTTTCATCACCCATTTTCAAAGTATCAGCCGCGGTGTGCTGGACTGGCGCGACCTGCTGTTCTTTGTACTGTTCATTAGCTGCTGGCTGCTGGCGACGGTTATCGTTATCGAATTGAAAAAGGCTGATTGAGGCGGATATGGGGGCATTCGGGCAACGCCGGTGGTGGTTTAGCGGCACGGGGCTGGCGGCATTGCTGGTGGTTCTGGTGGCCGGCGCCGGCCTGATTCAGCATTTGCCCTACTGGCGCGCCGACCTGACAGAAGACGCTCTCTACACGCTGAGTCCCGGCAGCCGCAAGATCCTCGCCGAGATCGACCAGCCCATTACGCTGTCGCTGTTCTTCTCGGAGAAGGTAGCGCGGGAGTTTCCGCAGCAGCGGGATTTTGCCCGGCGGGTGCGCGAGTTGCTGAATGAGTATGTGCTCTACAGCGACGGCAGGCTGAAGCTGGAAATCATCGATCCGGAACCGTTCAGCGAAGCCGAGGATCTGGCCGCCGAGGCCGGGCTGCAGGGAGTGCCCGGCGGCGCCGGCAGTTTTGCCATTTACTTCGGTCTGCTGGGTAAGAATGCCGCCGGCGATGAGCAGGTGATCAGTTTTTTTAATCTGCAGCGCGAGGCCTTCCTCGAATACGATATCAGTCAGCTGGTCTACCGGCTCAATCACCCGCAATCCACGGTGGTCGGGGTCATTGCCTCGGTGGATGTCTTCGGCGGCTCGGACAGGGGCGGCGGCCAGCCCTGGCTGGTGATAGAACAGCTGCGGCAGCTGGCCGAGGTGCGCGACCTGGGCCGATCGCCACAGTGGCTGGACACGGATGTGGAGGTACTGGTGGTGATTCACCCGCGCGATCTCGATCCCGGCAGCCGCTATGCCATCGACCAGTTTGTGCTGCGCGGTGGCAAAGCCCTGGTATTTGTCGATCCCCATGCCGAGGTGGCCGCCGCCGCTGGTATGGCGGGCCCCGCTGCCGGCAGCTCCGACCTGCCCGCGCTGCTGGCGGCCTGGGGAGTGAGCTTTGATGCCGGCCGGGTAATCGGCGACAGCAAGTTTGCACTGCGCCTGGCCGCCGGCGACGACAATCTGCCGCTGCCCCATGTCGGCATCCTCGGCCTGCAGGACGAAGCCCTGCATGGCAGTGACATCATTACCGCCGACCTGGAAAACATCAATGTGGCCACCGCCGGCAGTATCGCGCCGCTGGCCGGCGCCACAACCACCTGGCTGCCGCTGCTGAGTTCCAGCGATATGGCCATGCCCATGGCGAGCGAACGCTTTGCCGGCCTGCGCGATCATGGCAAACTGCTGCGCGACTTTGTGCCCAGCGGTGAGCGCTACACCCTGGCGGCCCGTGTTCGCGGTCCGGTGCGCAGCGCATTTGCCGGCGGCCGGCCGCCGCCGGCCGCCGGCGAGGGCGGTGCTGATAGCGCTGCCGCGCCGGCAGCCCCCCATTTGCATGAGTCGGTGCAGGATATCAATATCATTGTCGTGGCTGATACCGATATGCTCACCGACCGGCTGTGGGTGCAGGTGAGCAATTTCTTCGGCCGGCGGGTGGCGGCTCCCTGGGCCAATAACGGCGCGTTTGTTATCAATGCGGTGGAAAACCTCGGTGGCAGCGCCGATCTGATCAGTGTGCGTTCGCGCGGCAGCCACTGGCGGCGCTTTGAAGTCGTGGACGAGCTGCAGCGCCGGGCGGCAGAGCGGTTTCAGCAGCAGGAGCAGCTGCTGCTGGGCAGGCTCGAAGAGCTGGAAAGCAAAATCCAGCAGCTCAGCCACAGCGGCCAGGGTGAAATGCTGCTGGAATTGAGCGACGCGCAGCGCCACGAGGTGCGCGCATTTGAACGCCAGAGGCTGGCTGTGCGCAAGCAGCTGCGCCAGGTTCAGCATCAGCTGCACAAGGATATTGAAACCCTGGAGGCAAATCTCATGCTGATCAATACCGCCCTGGTGCCGGGCGTGCTGACCCTGGCGGCGCTGGTGCTGGCCTGGTTGCGCGGCCGCCGGCGCAGATCGCGCGGCGGCGCCGGATAGGATGGGCAGCAGACTGATGCTGTCTGTCGCCATGGTGCTCGCGGGGCTGCTGCTGGTTTTCCTGCTCGGCCCCAGAGTGGTGCTGGATGCGGCCGAGCCGCAGGTGGCGGTGCCGCGGCCTCAGCAGATTGCGGAGCTGGCCGACTGGGTGGCGCAGCGCGAAGGCCGTGTCGCCGCTCTGGTGGAAGGCGCCGAGGCCCGTATCCAGTGGGCTGACGCCGCGGCGCCGGCGCCGACGGCGCTGGTTTTTCTCTACATTCACGGCTATAGCGCCACCTGGCGGGAGACCGCTCCGGTCACCGAGCGGCTGGCCCGGCACTTTGGCGCCAATGCCTTCCAGATGCGCCTGGCGGGGCACGGCACCGGTGCGGCCGGGCTGGAAAGCCACAGCGCCAGTGACTGGCTCTACAGTGTCCGCGAGGCCTGGGAGATCGCCGCGCAACTGGGGGACAGGGTGATTATCGTCGCCACCTCCACCGGCGCGCCGCTGGCGGTCTGGCTGAGTCAGCTGCCGGCGGTGGATCAGCGCCTGCATGCGCTGCTGTTCATGTCGCCCAACTTTCGCGTACGCAATGCCATGACCCGGGTACTGACCTGGCCCTGGTCGCGCTACTGGCTCACCTGGGTGGCCGGCGAGCGCCACAGCTGGGAGCCGATGAACGCCGAGCAGGCCAGATACTGGACCACGCAGAGCAGTATCTGGCCACTGCAGCAGATGCAGGCGGTAGTGGACTGGTTTCAGCGCCAGGATCTGTCGCGCCAGCGCACGCCGCTGGCACTGATGTATATGCGCAATGACGATGTCATCAGCCCGCCTGCCGCGGTGGCCGGCTTCGAGGCCTGGGGAGCCGGGCAGAAGACACTGATACCGGTGGAACTGGACGGCGACAAGGTCGAACATGTGTTTGCCGGGGATATTACCGCCCCCCACCGTGTGGCGTGGACAGTGGCGCAATTTATCGGCTTTCTTGAGGAACTAAATGCGCCATCGGCTTCTAAGAGGTAGCAAATTTAATACAGTGGTGCTTACACTGGCGGGTCAGGGCCTGTTGGCACCGCCGGTTTGCGGGTGGGGCCGGCGGGTAGAGGTAGAGAAGTCGAGCAATAGAAGTAGAGAGGTAGACCAGGTGTTTTCGGGGTTAAAAAGTCTCAAAGTCTTACTGTTGTGCCTGTGGGGGGCGCTGGCACCGCAGGCCCTTGCCGGGTTGCAGGCTGATAAAGCCGAGGCCGAGCACGCAGAGGTGCAGCAGCGCTTTGGCGAGGCCGATCTGGTATCGCTGGTCAAGGTCAGGTTTATCGGTGAGCTGGTCAACCCGGCCATGTCGGTGCATGGGCTGATCGCCGTTGAAGGCTATGTCTATACCGCCGAAATGCTGCGGCAGTGGAAGGGGGTGGAGCGCAACAATATCAAACTTCGCGTCAGCCTCTCCGATTGCCACTCGCGCCTGCAGCTCGACGGCCAGTATGTGGTATTCGGCAAGCGCGGCCGGGATGGCGATTTCTACAGCTTTGCCTGCCGCGATATGGTGCTGCTGGAAGAGGCCGAGACGCTGCTGGGAGCTTTGGACAGGCTCCGGGATATGCAGGTGGCGAAGCACCCGAAGCATTTGCCTTCGCCCATATAGGCACAGGCACCGGCGGCAGTCCGGCGAATCCCTTTCTCCAATTGTTTTCCCGATAAAACGCCTTTGTTATCAGACGCTTAGATGTTCCGGCGACCCAATCCAGAACGTTTCTCCACTGCGGTTGCTGTTTTTTTTGCGTAATTGACCTGACCTTTGTGCCAGGCGCATAGGTGCGGCCACCGATCTGCCTACCCTGCGGGCCCGGCCCGGCGGGGTGTTGAGCGATAAGCCGCGCCGCCGCCCGGTTTTGCTATGATCGGGGCCGGAATTATTGGCAAACGTGGAGATTTCATGCTGCCGGCGACAGCACCCACTCGCGTCGAAATCGTCTGCAACGCCGGCGGCGCCCTGGCGGATGCCCGCCGGCTGGCCGCATTGACCGGGCTGCCGCTGCATACCGATATCGATCCGGACTCGGCGCAGGCGCCGCTGGCCGGCGCTTACCTGCTGATCTTCGACGGCAGCGGCGTCTGCCTGCGCCGGGCCGGTCGTCGCGCGCCGGGTGCGGTGAGGGCGGAATTCGCGCTCGGGCGGGCCGGCCACCGGCGCCGCTTCGGCGGCGGTGCCGGGCAGCTGATCGCCAGAGCCGTGGGGATCGGGCCCGGGCGCCGCCCCTCTGTGATCGACGCTACCGCGGGACTCGGCAGCGATGCGTTTGTGCTCGCCTCACTCGGCTGCCCGGTACTGCTGCTGGAGCGCTCACCGCTGGTCCATGCCCTGCTGGTCGACGGCCTGGCGCGGGCGCGCGAACCGGCCGCCGCCGACCCCGGCCTGGCCGCCGCCCTGGCGCTGATGTCGCCGCGGCTGGAAAATGCGCTCGACTATCTGCAGGCTTTGCAGGCGCCGCATTTCGCCGATGTGATCTACCTGGACCCGATGTTTCCCGAGCGCAGCAAGTCCGCCAGTGTGAAAAAGGAAATGCGCGCATTTCACGATGTGGTCGGGCGCGACGAAGACGCCGCCGAGCTGCTGGCGCTGGCGCTGAGCCGGGTAAGGCACCGGGTGGTGGTGAAACGGCCGCGCAAAGCCGCCGCCATCGCCGGGCCGCCGCCGGGCTTTGTACTGGCCGGCAAATCCAGCCGTTACGATATCTATGCGGTGAAAAAGATGGGTTGACTATTTCTCCCGCATGAAGCGCAGGATGCGGCTGATGACCATGCGTACCTGCGCCAGCATGGCGGTAGTGAAGCCGATACCTACCAGCACCAGGCCACCCAGCAATACCCATTCGCTTTTTGCCGATGCCGGCATATGGGTGGAGAGATACACAGCCGCCAGGCCGGCAAAAAACACCATGGCGCCATTGCGAAACTGGCGAAATACCCTGTCCAGTGGCGCCGAGTAATGGGCCAGCAGCGCCTGTTTATATCTCTTCAGCGACATCTCTATGGCAGATTTTTCCTTTTGCAGGGTATTGCCGCCATCATAAAGCCGCAGTGGCGATATGCCAATAAGTGCTCGTGAAACCGGTATCTGCCGGCATCCGGGGGACCTTGCGCTGCAGCGCCACTGCTGGTCAGTCCACACCCGCGGCCGTTTAACAGGACGGTCATAAAGCGGGGCTACAGTACGGTGCAGTCTCAGTAGTTAATGCCTGACTGATGAGTGACCTGGTATCCATCCTTATGCCGGCCTACCGGGCTGCGGCCTTTATCGAACGCGCTGTCAGGAGCGTGTTGCAGCAGACTTATCCGCACTGGGAACTGCTGGTGGTCGCCGATGACGGCGAAGACTACCGCAGCCTGTTGCGCGAGCGCGGGCTCGAAGACGGCCGGCTGCGCTTTCTGAGTACACGCCGGATCGCCGCCGGCCCCAACAGGGCGCGCAATATAGCGCTGCGGGCGGCCAGGGGGCGCTTTATCGCCCCACTGGATGCGGACGATTTCTACTATCCCGAGCGACTGCAAACGCTGCTGCCGCTGGCCCGTATCTTCGCCGTTGCCGCCGACAATGTCGATGTCTGTGACAGCGGCAGTTCACAACTGCTCTATCGCCCGTTCACGGTCTCGTCACAGGTGGCTGCGCTGCCGCTGGGATCGCTGTTTGCGCTGTCCACGCCGCTGTTACTGCTATTCGACCGCAGGCTGCTGCGCTGTCACTGGAACGAGCGGGTTGTTCTGGGGGAAGACACGCTGTTCAATCTGCGCATCGTCGAGGCGGCCGGCCAGCTGGTATGCCATCACACACCGCTGCACGCCTACTGCGTGCACGGCCAGTCCATCTGTCACAGTGCCGGTGCCGCCGGGCGCGCCGAGCGCGCCTACCGTTACTGCCTGCAACATATCGATGGCGACGGGCTGGGGTTTCGCACGCAGGGGTTTCGCCACAGCGTGCGGCGCATGCTGGAACGCAAGTACCGGCTCAATCAGCGCTATGCCGCCAGGGTTGCCGGGGGTTTTAGCGGCAGCTTTCAGGATTTTATCGCCGCGCAAGAGGCGGGATTGAACGATTATGAGCTGGCAAATTAAGTTTTTGGGCGTCGGCAACGGTGGCGATCTGGGCACCTCGGCGGCGGCGCTGCTGTATGCGGGCGAGCCGAACCTGCTGATCGATTGTGGTCCGGGGACATTGCCGCAGTACCTCGACAGTTTTGGCCAATTGCCGCCGGCGGTGTTTATCACCCACCTGCATTTCGATCATATCGGCGACCTCGAAGCGCTGTTCTATAAAGCCTGTTTTGCCGAACTGCAGACACCGGTGCGCGTTTTTATCGCCGCCCACCTGGTGCCGCATTTGACCTTGCGTGTCGGCAACTATCCCGGTCAACTGGCGGAGGGCGGCACCAATTTCTGGGATGTGCTGCAACTGGTTCCGGTGATCGACGGTTTCTGGTGGCAGCAACACTACTTTCGCATTTACCCCACCCGTCACCATCAGCCCAACACATCGTTTGCGCTGCATCTGGCCGGGCGGTTTTTCTTCTCCGGCGATACCAGGCCCATTCCGGAAATCATCCACCATTTTTGCAGCCATGGCGAGCTGCTTTTTCACGACTGCTGCCTGGAAGGCAACCCCTCCCACAGCAGCGCTGAAGAACTGCTGCGGGAATACAATCGAGGTGTACTGCAGCGCCTGTATGCCTACCACTACCACAGCGCTCAACAGGCCCTGGCGATCGAAGCGCTGGGTATTCGTTTGGCGCGACGCGGCGCGGTCATGGATCTACCCGCTGCCGGTAACGATGGCGCGGAATATCGGCGCAGCACCCAGACAGCGCATTTTGTCCAGGCGCTGCCGTAAAACCCGCCAATAGCGCCGGTTATCACTCGCCTCTCTATCACTCATCTCACTGGGACCGAGAGTCATGCAACGGCTTCTAGTTTCAAACGTAGTCCGTTTAAGTGAAAGTTAAGAATAAAATAAAAATGTCAGATTAAATGATCGCATGACATATATTTTGTATAGAGGCTTTTCGTACCTGGATCGAGATTGACAACGGTGAGGGTGAAATCCATTATTTGCCGTGATTCAATATCCCTTTGTCGAAAATTTTATAGCGCCAGTCGCTATTGAGGTAATTTGACGCGGTCTCAGGGAACCCCCGGGATGCTATAAACCATTTCCAGCGACTTATACCAACTGGCCGATAGCGGAGGCCTTGCTGTCACGGGAGTTTGCCGGCGGCATTTTTTTGCGACAGCACTGACTTTTCACAGGCGGGCATTGAAGAAGCAGCGAACTGTTGGCGGAATTATTATCGTGAGAGATCAGATTATGTACGCTTGTTCCGGTAGAAGAGTTTTTGGAAAAATTTACAGAAAGTTTGTCCCGGCATGTTTGATACCCGTTTTCATCTCCATGCTCGGTTATACCCTTGGTGTCAGCGCATCACCGGTGCCCGACTTCAATAGTCTATCCTCGCTATTTGGCGGCATGGAGGGCAGCCGGATGGTGGTCAGTAACAACCCGGAGGGTGTCAATCGCGAAGGGCTGATTCTTTCCAGTGATGCCATGAGACCGCAGAACAGCGGCACCGTGTGGCGCATGCTGAATAACGGTGTGCTGGATGCCGATTGCCCCAGTGGCTCGATGAAGGAGTTTACCTTCTATATGCATCACCTTAACTTTATGGGCGGCAATGCCAGGTATTACGTTTTTCTCGAGCCTGCCAGAGCGGGAGAGAGAGTCGAGTTCAATGCCTACGGTGCAGCGGTGACACAGGTCGATACCCGCTCGCTCGACCCCGGGTTGAGCCCGTCTTATGCGGTTTCATACGCCGCAACCGTCGGCCGGCTGCCGAATCACGTCGGTTCCGGTTCGGGCTCGCGCATGATCGTCGATCTCGGCAAATCCATAACCGCACCCTATGCTGTGGTCAATCTCGGCGCCATTCAAAACAGCTCGGTAGACGCCCGCTTTAAAGTTCGTTCACTCAATAACAAATGCCTGCGCGTCAAGGTCGTTGCCGCCAGCGCGGCCAATGCCAGTTTGGCAAAAGCCTACGAGCTGGCGGGCAGGCAGTATGCCTGGGGCAACGCCAATACCGGCTACCCCTGCTGGTCGAACGGTGCCGGTTGGGGCCGGCCGCACGGATTCTATCAATACGATACCTGGGTGGGTGAAGAGGATCTGAGGATTACCAGTGGCGATATCAATCGGGTGATCGGCGGCCATCGCTTGGTTGCGGCACCGCCCAATATTACCAACAGCCGCGGTGACTGTGTGCCCGCCTACGACGCCGGACCCATCGGTTCCGGAAACAATCAGCGCGCCAGGGGCATCCGCTACTACACCAGCAATACTTCCGGTGTCACCGGCGGTGGCGACAGCGATACCGATTCCACCTCCAACTACGGGGTCGAATACAGACTCGACTACACGGTTGCCAACAAGACCAATCAGTGCCTGGACGTAAAATTCAGGCTGAGCAATTACCCGGGCCAGATTCGCTGTGAAGATGCGTCTGCTTCGGCGTCGCGGCACTGGGACGGGGTATTCAAAGTGCAAAGTGACAGCGGTACCCAGTTCAACCGCGTTTTTACCAAATGTCCCTCGCGGCCGGTCTCGACATTGGCAACCCAGCGTATCGGTGCCAATGATACAAAAACGCTGCAGATCAGCACGGTAGTACCCGGCCTCATTTCAGCGCCGGCGGGCATACTGGTGGACAGCTGCCGCTGCGGGCAGATATGTCCCCTGGACTAGGGCCATTATCCCGCGCCGCGGGACTCGTTGTGCCGGGTAGTTAAGAGCAGGCGGGGAGGCGAGGTGAAATGGTGGCGGCGGGCGCTATGACTGCCAGCGCTGCGCGGCCTCGCCGTCGGACTGGCGCTCATCCACCCAGCGCTCGCCGCTGCCGGTGCGCTCTTTCTTCCAGAACGGCGCCCGGGTTTTCAGAAAGTCCATGATAAACTCGCAGGCGGCGAAGGCGTCGCCGCGGTGGGCACTGGCGCTGCCGACAAACACGATCTGCTCGCCCGGCGCCAGCGCGCCGACGCGGTGAACAACACCGACTGCCTGCAGGCGCCAGCGCTGCCGCGCCCGGGCGACGATATCCGCCAGTACTTTTTCGGTCATGCCGGGGTAGTGTTCCAGGGTCATGGCGGCCACTTGGTCGCCCTGGTTGAAATCCCTGACCAGGCCGGTAAAGGTGACAATCGCTCCGGTTTGCGCGCTCGCCGCCCGCAGCGCCCGGTATTCGGCAGCGAGATCGAAATCGCTTGTCTGCACCCGGATGATGTCGGTATTTTCCTTCATGGTACTTTCCTTCATGATACTTTCGGCCATATTTCAGCCCCCGGTAACCGGCGGGAAAAAGGCTACCTCGTCGCCTTCCTTCACCGGCGCATCGAAATCGGCCACTTCCTGGTTGATTGCCACCAGCACCCGCGCACCGCCCAGTGTCTCGCGCCAGGGCTTGCCCCGCTCGCCGAGGTAGGCGACGAGGCCGGCGATATCGTCGATATGCGCCGGCAGCGGTAACTGCTCCCCGGCACAGTCGAGGGCATCGCGAAAGCGGGCGAAATACAGCAGTTTGATCATTTTTCCCACCCCTCGGGCGGCGGCCAGTCAGCGGACTTACCGCCACTTTTCTGCAGTAGCCTGATGTCGCTGATCACCATGGCTTTATCCACCGCTTTGCACATATCGTAGAGCGTCAAGGCGGCCACCGATACCGCCGTCAGGGCCTCCATCTCCACACCGGTACGGCCGGTCAGCTTGCAGGTGGCTTCGATGTGCACGCGCCGCTGCCCGGGCTCGGCGTTTAAGGTCACGGCAATCGAGGTCAGCATCAGTGGGTGGCACAGGGGAATCAGGTCGGCGCATTTTTTTGCCGCCTGGATGCCGGCGATGCGGGCCACCGCAAATACATCGCCTTTTTTGTGGCCGCCGCTCTCTATCAGCGCCAGGGTTTGCGGCAGCATGGTGACATAGGCCCGTGCGGTGGCGCTGCGCTCGGTTTCGCGTTTTGCGCCCACATCGACCATATTGGCATGGCCCTGGGCATCCAGATGAGTCAATTCAGTCATGGACCCATGATACTAGATAATGCGCGAGTAACGTACCCGGGGAGAGTCTTGCAGATAGGCGTCGAACAGCATGCAGATACGGCGCACCAGCAGCCTGCCCTCCGGCGTCACCGCGATGCGCTGCGGGCTGAGGCTGACCAGCTTGTCCGCCGCCAGCGGCTGCAGCGCCTGCAGTTCGGCGGCAAAGTAATCGGCAAAGCGGATACCGAAGCGCCGCTCCACGGCGCCGATATCCAACTGGAACTGGCAGATCAGCTCGCGGATTACCCAGCGGCGCAGTTTGTCGTCTTCACTCATGACGATGCCCCGCGCCAGCGGCAGCTGCCGGGCGCTGAGTGCGCGGTTGTAGTCGTCGATGTTTTTGTGATTCTGCACGAAGATATCGTCGATGGCGCTGATCGAGGACACGCCAAAGGCGAACAGGTCGCAGTCGCCATGGGTGGCATAGCCCTGGAAATTGCGCTGCAGTTCGCCGCGCTCCTGTGCCAGCGCCAGCGGGTCGTCGGGCCTGGCGAAGTGGTCCATACCGATATAGCGGTAGCCGGCCTGGGTCAGGCTGTCGATGGCGAGGTGCAGCATCTGCAGTTTTTTCTCCGGGCCGGGCAGGGTGCTGTCATCGATCTGGCGCTGGGTTTTAAACAGGTGCGGCATATGGGCGTAGTTAAACAGTGACAGGCGATCGGGCGCCAGTTCGATCACCCGATCCAGCGTGGCGCTGAGACTGGTCAGGCTTTGATGTGGCAGCCCGTATATCAGGTCCATGCTCAGCGAGTGAAACTGCTCGCGCCGCGCCGCCTTGATCAGTGCTGCGACCTGTTCGACCGAGTTAAAGCGATTGACGGCCCGCTGCACCTGCGGGTCGAAGTCCTGCACGCCCATACTCAGGCGGTTGAAGCCGAGTTTTCGCAGGTGGGTGATGGTCTGCAGGCCCATGCGCCCCGGGTGCACCTCGATGGAGTATTCACCGCTGTCGTCGTCGTGCAGGGAGAAATGGCGGCGCAGGTTGCCGATCAGTGCTGCCATTTCGCCGTCGCTGATAAAAGTGGGGGTGCCGCCGCCGAGGTGTAGCTGGTTGACTGGCCGCCGGCGGTCGATCAGCGCCGCCATCATCGCCATTTCGCGCTCGAGGTTATCCAGGTAGGGGCGGGCGCGCTGCTTATTGGCGGTGACGATTTTATTGCAGGCGC
>JANQMH010000077.1 GCA_028280195.1 Exilibacterium sp. | reverse complement strand
CCACCTCTACGTCCTCCATGGCGAACAACTTGCCGTACTGCTTGGTGAGCGAGTTCTTCGGTTCGGTCAGAATCTGTACCAGCGCCACCTTGTCCAGTTCGTCGAGGGTGGCAATCACCGGCAGGCGCCCGACAAATTCCGGAATCAGTCCGTAGCGCACCAGATCTTCCGGTTCCAGCTCCTTGAGCGTTTCACCGACGTTTTTACTGTCATCCTTGCTCTTGACCTCGGCGTTAAAGCCGATGCCGCCGCGTTCCGAGCGGTCGCGAATGACTTTGTCCAGGCCGGCAAAGGCGCCGCCGCAGATAAACAGGATATTGGAAGTATCCACCTGCAGAAACTCCTGCTGGGGATGCTTGCGTCCCCCCTGGGGTGGCACGGAAGCCACCGTGCCCTCGATCAGCTTCAACAGTGCCTGCTGCACGCCCTCGCCGGACACATCGCGGGTTATCGACGGATTGTCGGATTTGCGTGATATCTTATCGATTTCATCAATATAGACGATACCCTGTTGCGCCTTCTCGACGTCGTAGTCACACTTCTGCAACAGCTTCTGGATAATGTTTTCGACGTCTTCGCCGACATAGCCTGCCTCGGTCAGGGTGGTGGCATCGGCGATGGTAAATGGCACGTTCAACAGCCGGGCCAGCGTCTCCGCCAGCAGCGTCTTGCCGCTGCCCGTGGGCCCGACCAGCAGGATATTGCTCTTGCCCAGTTCGACGTCTTCCTTGTCCTTCTTCTTGTCCCCAACCCGCAGGCGCTTGTAGTGGTTGTAAACCGCTACCGCCAGTATCTTTTTCGCGCGTCGCTGGCCAATGACGTACTGGTCGAGGATTTCAGCTATTTCCTGGGGGGTAGGCAGCCGATCGGAAGCTCCCTCGCTGGTGCTTTCCTGTATTTCCTCGCGGATGATGTCGTTGCACAAGTCAACGCATTCGTCGCAGATAAATACCGAGGGGCCGGCAATCAGCTTGCGCACTTCGTGCTGACTCTTGCCACAAAACGAGCAATACAGCAGTTTGCCGTTGTCGTCCCCATTTTCATTGGTGTGATCGGTCATTAAACCACTCCGTAAACCATGCCTTACTTGCTACAAGATGCTAGCTTTTGGGTCATTTTTCAAGTGTCAAGCGACAACATGTGGTATGCACCCACTTTTTTTGTGGTCATAATCCGTTGATGTCGTTCTTGTACGGCTATTATAAAAGCAATATTGAAGCCAGACTGTCTGCTGGTTAAGGTTTTAGGAATCAGCTGCGAAGCGCTGCTCCACCACCTTGTCAATCAAGCCGTATTCTCTCGACTCCACCGCATCCATAAAGTTGTCCCTCTCCGTATCGCGGGCAATCTCCTCCACTGAGCGGCCGGTGTGGCCGGCCATCAGCTCATTGAGGCGCTCGCGGGTCTTGAGAATCTCCTGGGCATGGATATGGATGTCCGAGGCCTGGCCCTGGGCCCCGCCGCTGGGTTGATGAATCATAGTGCGTGCATTCGGCAGGCAGTAGCGCTTGCCGCGGGCACCGGCGGTGAGCAGGAAAGCCCCCATGCTGCAGGCCTGGCCGACACACATGGTGCTGACATCCGGTTTAACAAACTGCATGGTATCGTAAATGGACATACCCGCCGTGACCGAGCCGCCGGGAGAATTGATATAAAGACTGATATCCTTATCCGGGTTATCGGCTTCCAGAAACAGCAGCTGCGCCACCACCAGGTTGGCCATATGGTCCTCGACCGGCCCGACCAGAAAGATAACGCGCTCTTTCAGCAAGCGCGAATAAATATCGTAGGAACGCTCGCCGCGAGCCGTTTGTTCGACGACGATAGGCACCAGGCCGCTGTTGGTAATCGCGGGGGCCTGTGATGAAAAATCGAACTTCGCCATTTAGGTATATGTCCTTCTGACATGCAACCCCGCGCTTGGGGTCGGCTTGAGGTCGGGATGAATAAAGCGCAAGCTGTAGTTACTATTGCTGTTACTATTGCTCTTTGTCAGCTTAACGTGTGGCCGCACTATATGCCAGTTTCCCGCTGGATAAAATACCGTAGTTGGACGACCCGGACACGAAGCCCGAACTCGCTGGTTCGTGGCGCGCGCGCCACTGCCGACAACCTGATCAATTATTCAGCATTTTCCTGCTTGGTAACTTCGTCGTAGCTGCACTGTTTTTCCGTCACCTTGGCAGTGGCGAGAATATGATCGACGACCTGATCTTCGAGCACGGCAGATTCTACACCTGACAGCAGTTCGCGGTTGCTGTAGTAATAGTTCACCACCTCTTCCGGTTCCTGGTAGGTCGAAGCGATCTCGTCGACCATGGCGCGCACTCGATCGCCGTCGACCTTAATGTCGGCGCTTTTTACCACCTCGCCGACAATCAGACCGAGGGCGACGCGGCGCTCGGCCTGCTCGGTAAACATATCGTCCGGCATCAGGGATTTGAGATCCAGGTTTTGATTGCTGGCACCGCCGCCGAACTTCTGAAACATCTGATTGCGCAGGCTTTCTATTTCAGAGCTGATCAAGGCCTTGGGCAGATCGACCTCGGTGGCGCCCAGCAACGCATCCATCACCTGGTTTTTAGTCTTGTTTTTGGCGGCATTACTGAGTTCGCGCTCCATATTGGCTTTGACATCGGCGCGAAATTTTTCCTCGTCGTTTTCTTCCACGCCGTACTTGGCAAAAAACTCGGCGTCGAGTTCAGGCAGCCGCTGTTGGCAAATTTTGTGCACGGTGACTTTGAATTCCACCGCCGCGCCTTTCAGCGCCTCGGCGTGATAGTCATCGGGAAACGTCAACGACAGGGTTTTCTGTTCACCGGCCACGGCACCGACGAGGCCGTCTTCAAAACCGGGAATCATCGACTTGGACCCCAGTACCAACTCGTGCCCCTCGCCCTTGCCGCCTTCGAATTCCTCGCCGTCTTTGCTGCCGAGAAAATCAATGGTCAACTGATCGCCGTCGGCGGCGGCGCGTTCAACTTCCTCCCAACTGGCGTTCTGTTTGCGCAATACCTCGATCATATTGTCGATATCTGCGCCGGTCACCTCGGCGTTCAAACGGGTTATTTCAAACGCCGCGAAGTCGCTTACCGCAACTTCGGGATACACTTCAAAGGTGGCAACAAATTCCACATCCTTGCCTTCATCGAGCTGAGTGGCCTCAATATCGGGCTGCCCGGCCGGCTTGACGTCTTCCTTCTGCACCGCTTCATAAAAGGTGCGGTTAATCACTTCACCCAGCACCTCCTGGCGAACACCGGCACCAAAGCGCTGCCTGACGACTTTCAGCGGCACTTTACCTTTGCGAAAACCGTTCAATCTGACGGTCTTGGCCGCCTGCTGCAGTCGCTTGGTAACTTCGCTGTCAACCTGGTCGGCGGGAATACCGACCGTCAAGCGCCGCTCTAGACCGGAAGTCGTCTCTATGGAAACCTGCATGATGTGCCTCGTGCAATTCAGGGGTACTGCTTGTTGAAAAAAGGTTGAAAAAAACGGTTGAAAAAACTGCGCTTGGGAGAAAACATGGTGCGGTCGGAGAGACTTGAACTCTCACGCCTTGCGGCACTGGAACCTAAATCCAGCGCGTCTACCAATTCCGCCACGACCGCATTTCCGGCCAGGTTCGAATACCGACTTCGAAACGGGCCTCACTTTCGACGCTAACTCTTTGATTTATTTAGGCAAATTTCTATAAAGCCCAACCCCTAACGCCGCGGGGGTGGTGATTGTGCCACACTCATTACCCAGGTTCAATACACGCACCCGGCGGCCAATCCGGTCACGGCTCAGCCCGCGCCGGCTGCCGGCTTGCGGCGTCCGGGGAAAGGCGCTGCAGCCGATAACCGGCCTTGTCCAGACGCGCGACAATGCCCTCCTCACCCAGCACATGGCCAACACCCACGACCATAAACACCCGCTCACCGCGGGCGAGAAAGTCGACCACAGCGGAGACCATGCGCGCATTGCGCTCGGTGAATACCAGGCGAAACATGTTTTCACTGCCCGGCCCGGCGCGAAATGCCGCCAGTACCGCCGACTCCAGAGCCCGGCGGTCACCGGCTTTCCAGGCCGTTGCGATGCGCTCCAGCTGGACCTCGCCACGCTCGAAGGTCTCCAGTGTCTGACGCAGAAACAGCGCCTGCTCGGCGGCCGAGAACTGCGCGAATACAGCCAGCTGCTGCTCCATGGTCTCCAGCTCGCGGATGGGTTTGCGGCCGCGCGCCAGCTGCAGAAAATGCCGGTCCACCCCCAGTTCGCGGCGATAGTGGGTCTCCAGCATCTGCAGCGATACCAGCTGTACGGCCACCAGCCAGGGCTGCAGCGACAAAAAGCCGTCGACCTCGACGCCGAGCTGCTCGCCCACCTGCTGCAGGCGCGACCAGGTCGCTTCATCCAGCTCGTTGCGCAGGGTCGTTTCCGGTGGATAGCGGCCGCGGGTCATCATCAGCGCAGCCGCCCGGCGCTGGTCCAGCGCCTGCAGATCGAGTTCAACCGCCAGCGAGCCGGAGCGGTGATAGGCATCCATTATCACCGCCGGCAGCGGGTAGAAACTATCGTGACCAAAATGAATCGAGCCCAGCAGATAAACCTGCCCGGCAGAAGCCTCCGACGACACCCGCCACAGCAACGGCGACAGTTTGGCATTGGCCGCAGGCAGCGCAAACAGAAACAACAGCGCCAGCAGCAGCGCCGACCGCTGCACCGGATGACAGTCGCTAGTCACTAGTTACTAGTCTCTAGTTACTGGTAACTGACTCAAACCCTTTCGACCACGGTGGTAATGCCCTGTCCCAGCCCGATACACATGGTGGCGACACCGCGGCCGGCATCCCGGTCCGCCATCACCGACAGCAGTGTGCCGGTGATACGCACACCGGAGCAGCCGAAGGGGTGGCCGAGGGCGATGGCGCCGCCGTAGAGATTGACTTTTTCATCCATGGCATCGAGCAATTGCAGGTCCTTCAACACCGGCAGCGCCTGCGCCGCAAAGGCCTCGTTGAGTTCCACGCAATCGATATCGGCCATGCTCATACCCAGTTGCTGCAGGGCCTTTTGCGTCGCCGGCACCGGGCCATAGCCCATAATCGAGGGGTCGACACCGGCCAGTGTCATGGCGGTTATTTTCGCCAGCGGCTGCAGGCCCAGGGCGGCGGCGCGCGCCGCCGACATCACCAGCATGACCGAGGCGCCGTCGGTCACCTGGGAAGAGGTGCCGGCGGTAACCGTGCCGCCATTGGGATTGAAAACCGGCTTCAGCTGCGCCAGCGCCTCGACCGTGGTGTCGGCGCGGATGGTCTCGTCCTGTTCCATCAGATAAAGCGCACCGTCCGGGTCGTGACCGGGCACGGCAATGATTTCGCGATCGAACTTGCCCTCGGCGCGGGCGCGGGCGGCGCGCTGGTGGGAGCGCGCGCCGAATTCATCCATCTGCTCGCGGCTGATACCGTGCAGCAGCGACAGGTACTCGGCTGTCATGCCCATGGAGCCGGCCGCCTTGGCCACCGACAGGCCCAGCAGCGGATTGGGGTTGACGCCCTCATTCATATTGATGTGCCCCATATGCTCGACACCGCCGACCAGGTAGACCTGTCCCAGCCCGGCCATGATATTGGCCGCCGCGGTATGCAGTGCCGACATGGAGGAACCGCACAGGCGGTTGACCGTCTGCCCCGGAATCGTGTGGGGCAGCCCGGCGCGCAGAATGGTATTGCGCGCGATATTGAAGCCCTGCTCGTCGCGCTGCATGACACAGCCCCATATCACATCATCGATATCGGCTGCATCCAGCGCCTCGTTGCGCGCCAGCAGCCCGCGGATGATGGCCGCACTCAAATCGTCGGCGCGCAGGTGGCGCAAACTGCCATTTTTAGAGCGGCCCATGGGACTGCGCGCATAATCGACAATCACTGCATCTCTAGCATTTGAACTCATTGGTGTTCTCCCGATTCTTTATCAACCAGCCACAACCGACATCAACAGCAGCCGGCACAGCTGCCGCTCTCCACCAGGTCAAGCAGTGGGGTAAAATTTTTGCCCGCCCGCGGCCAGCTTGCGCAGGCCCTCGGTAGGCTGGTACAGCTTGCCGAGCTGCGCGTGCTGATCGGCCATATCGCAAAAGACCTGTGCGCCGATGGCGTCGATCCAGCGGAAAATGCCGCCGCGAAACGGTGGCAAACCGAGGCCGTATATCAATGCCATATCCGCCTCGGCCGCCGAGCCGACAATGCCCTCTTCCAGGCAGCGGGCCAGTTCGGTGGCCATCGGCACCATGGTGCGGGCGACGATCTCCTGTTCGGAAAACGTTTTGCCGGCAGCCACATGGGGTTTGAGCAATTCATAGGCTTCCGCGCTGGCCACCTTTTTCGGCTTGCCGCGCTTATCCGCCTCGTAATTGTAAAAACCGCTGCCGTTTTTCTGGCCGTAACGGTCCGCCTCGAACATCACGTCGGTGGCGGCTTTGAAGTGTTTGCCCATGCGATCGGGAAAGCCTTCGGCCATCACCGCTTCACAGTGCACGCCGGTATCGATGCCGACCACGTCGAGCAGGTAGGCGGGCCCCATCGGCCAACCCCAGTTTTCCATGACTTTGTCGACCTGCTGGAAATCGGCGCCATCGCGCAACAGCATGGAAAAGCCGGCGAAATACGGGAACAGTACGCGATTGACCAGAAAGCCGGGGCAGTCCTGCACCACAATGGCCTTTTTGCCCATGGCGTTGGCGTAGGCCACGGTGCGGGCCACCGTGGCGTCGCTGGTCTTTTCGCCGCGAATCACCTCCACCAGCGGCATGGCATGTACCGGATTGAAAAAATGCATACCGCAGAAATTTTCCGGGCGCTGCAGCGCCTGCGCCAGGTAGGTGATGGAAATGGTGGAGGTGTTGGAGGTCACCACGGTATCGGCCGCTACCCGGGCCTCGACCTCGGACAGCACCGCGTGTTTGACTTGCGGATTCTCGACCACAGCTTCCACCACCAGATCGACATCCTCGAAGCTGTCGTAAGACAGGGTCGGGGCAATGCGAGCCAGCACTTCGCCCATTTTCGCCGGCGTCAGGCGGCCGCGGTCGACCTGCTTGGCCAGCAGCTTGTTGGCCTCCGACAGTCCCAGGTCGATGCCCGCCTGGGCGATGTCCTTCATCTTGATGGGAATACCTTTGTAGGCCGACTGATAGGCGATCCCTCCCCCCATGATGCCGGCGCCGAGCACCGCGGCGCGAGCGACTTTTCCGTGCGCCGACTTTTCCCAGCGCCTGGCTTTTTTGGCAACCAGCTGCTCGTTCAAAAACAGGCCCACCAGCGCCTGCGCACTGTCGGTCTGCGCCACCTTGGCGAAGGTCTCGGCCTCTACGGCAATAGCTGCATCGCGGTCCATGGCGGCGGCTTTCTGCATGGCCTTGACGGCGCTCAGCGGCGCCGGATAATGGCTCCCGGCCTGGGCGGCGACAAAGGCCTTGGACGTTTCAAAGGCCATTGGCGACTCGACATCGTTGAGCTGCAGCGGTGCCTGCTTCTGCGCGCGCCGGGCGCGGTAGTCGAGTTTGCCGTCGATACACTGGCGCAGCATGCGCAGGGCCGCAGCGCGCAGCATCTCGGCTGCCACCACCGCATCCACGGCGCCGGCGCTCAGGGCGCGGTCGGCGCGCTGGTCTCTGCCGGAGGCGATCCACTCCACGGCAGTGTCGATACCGGCCAGGCGCGGCAGCCGCACTGTGCCGCCCCAGCCGGGGATGAGACCCAGCTTCACCTCCGGAAAGCCGACTTTGGCGGCGCTGGCAGCCACGCGATAGTCACAGGCCAGGCAAAACTCGAAGCCGCCACCCAGGGCAAAGCCATTGATGGCCGCCACCGTCGGTACCGGCAGGTCCTCGAGGCGGTTGAGATTGGTATTGTTTTTCGCCAGGTGCGCGACAGCGGCTTCAGGGCCCTGTTCGAACACCGGCCCGAATTCGCTGATATCGGCGCCGACAATAAACACCGCCTTGCCGCTGGTGGCCAGCACACCGGTCAGCCCGGCGGTGTCTGCCAGCGCGGTAATGGCCTCGTCCAGCTCATTCACCGTGCGCGTGTCGAACTTGTTGACCGACTCTCCTGCCAGGTCGAAATTCAGCTCGGCGATACCGCCCTCGAGCTGCTGCACTGTTATTGCCTTGCCTTGAAATATCATGGTTAACCTCGTCTGAGCGGGGGTCTGCCCCCCCGAGATATTGCTGCCGATAACGCCCGCTGTGCGCCGCGGCCGCCTAGTATAGCTGCATTAAAACGATTGTTTGAGCCCTATTGGCCCGAGAGACTAAAAAGCGCGGCAGGTGGCGATAATAACCACACAATCCTCAGCCCCGTTATTGCGAAAACGGTGGGGGCGCCGGCTTTCGAAATAATAGCCGTCACCGGCACTGAGCACACGCACCTCGCCGGCCGCCATGGCCTCGATCTGCCCCTCAACCACAATGCCGCCCTCATCGCCGTCGCTGATCAGCACCTCCGGCCCGGTATCGCTGCCGGGTGGAAAGCGCGCCTGCTTGATCGACATCGCGCGCCCCGGGCGGTTGGCGCCCAGCAGGTGGTAGGCGACACTGCCGCTGCCGACGTCGCGGAACTGCTCGGCATCGTAAAACACCTGGGTGTCGGCATCGAGATTGAGAGTGAAAAAATCCCTCAGGCTCATGGGAATACCGTCGAGCACCCGCTGCAGTGAACTGACCGAAGGGCTGACCCGACCCTGTTCGATCATGGAGATGGTACTGTTGGTAACGCCGGCACGCTTGGCCAGTTCCCGTTGCGACCACCCGTTGAGGGTGCGAATGATTTGTAGACGAGCGCCGACATCCATAGGTTTAGCCTGCCCTAAGTCGTGTTTACAGGACTCTAACTATAGCCATTTTTCCGTGGTTGGGGCCTTATTACACTAACTCACTCGGTCATGTCGCCATAGGGATTTGGCAATCGCAGGTTGACCGCCTGGCTGAAACCCGGAATATCGATGCGCTCGGCACTGATCTGCACGGCCTTTTCGTCGATCATATCGCGGCCAAAATGGTAGATGGTCTGAAAGTCGCCGCGATTGGCGCGGCGGTCGTATTCGGCGGCCTGCTCCCGGGTCCGCTGGCGCCGCCGGGTGTAGTCGTCGAATGCGGCAGCGCCGTAGCGGCGCCGCAGCATGGCTTCGACACGCTGCGGCGACAGCACGGTGGCCGTGGCATTGTTGCCGCCGAAGCCTTTGGAGTTCAAAAACGCCAGCTCCAGCCGGCCGGGCCCGACATCGATATCCTCTATGGCGATATTGAGACGCTGGGCATGGACATCGTCGGCTACCTTGTCGATGGTCTTGATGCCGGGGATGACGCCATACTTGAATACCCCGAGCGTAGCCATCAACTGATCGGCGCTGGCCGGCGCCAGCGAGTGTCCGAGATAAGCCTTGACCGCCGCCACCGGCCACTCGCTGATGCCGAAAGCCGCCGCCACCTGATGCAGGATATGGGATTCGGTAACCCGATTCTGCGGGGTGCTGGAACCGTGGGCCTGAACAAAGCTGCGCTTCCTCACCGCCTCGTCGCCGAGAATGGCCCGCGCCGCGGCCACCGCTTTGGCCAGGGTGATATAGTTGCCCGGGCCGGGGGCGGAGATGGATTTCTTGTAGCCGTCGGCGTTGACGAACACATCGGTGGCGGCAGCGTGAATATCGGCCCCCAGTCGCAGCGCCAGCTGATCGTCCATCAGCACCACATACTGGGCCGACTCCGCCATGGTAAAACCGCAGTTGTCGCCAAACGGACGGCTGGCGCGGCGGTAATCGACGCTGTCGCTGTTGTCCAGGCGCCGGAGGTTGTCGTCACTGGCCAGGGCGCCCATACTGCCGTAGCCGTCCATGATTTCCGGGGTAATCGGCGCCTCACTGTTACCCACCACCACCACCCGGCGGCGGCCGCTGTGGATATCGTCCACCGCCAGACGCAGGTTGTAGAGAAAGCTGGCACAGGCGCCGGTGGTACTGCCGGTCACCCCCACACTGCCGAGCACATAGGCGTTGACGAAGTCGGCCGGCATGCTGTTAAAGCCCAGCGGGCACTGCTTCGAGGTAACCCGGCCGCCTTTGAGACGCGACTGCAGCATGCCGCCAAAGCCGGCCTCGTCCAGTTGACTCATAATATTGCCGGCGTAGACACCGATCTCGTCGGGTCTGACCGCATCCACCACCGACTGCCAGGGCAGCCCCAGGGAACGGATCGCATCCGAAGCCGCGACAATGGTCATTTGCAGGGCGCGCGGGTGAAAGCGCGAATTGTACAATTCTCCCGGTTCAAAGCCGCTCGGCAGCTGTCCCGCCGCCTTTACCGGCGCCTCGCGATAACTGTCGATTTTGACCTGAAAATGGTCTTCGACTTCGACCCGCACCTGCCCGCCGCCGCAGTCCTCCACCCGCCAGGAGGCCGGCAGCGGCTGCGGCAATTGCTTGGCTGCGGCCATAAACGACAGCCGCTGCCCGCGTTCAGGGGCCAGCTCCATGCGCCGGTGCCAGTGCAGCCGCTCGACGTCGTAGTAACGGCTCTCGATACGGCGCACCAGGGTAGCGTCGAGAATCTGCTGGCGCAGTTGCGCCTCCACCTCCCCGGCACTGAGCAAATTGCCCTGCCTGTCGGCATAGTGGCCGTCCACAGCCCGCACCAGCTTGGTCATGACCGCCAGCCCCACCAGGGTTTCCCGGCGCACTTCTGGAGCCAGAGAGTCTATTACCATGCGGCGGTAGGCATGGTGGAAGGAACTGCGGCCGGCGGCACTGTAACCGCCAAAGCCGACGATAAGCGGTAAGCGTGACATAGCTTGGGCACTCCTGCGTTGAACGGTGGAACCCGCAGGTCGCCACTGAGACGGCCTAGTGTAGGTAGGCCGATCCGCGATGTCCCGGTCATATCAGCCAGGAAACAGGGTAGATAAGCCAAATCGTCACTTTAAATGTTTAAATGGCCACAATGCCCGACTTTATGACGAGAAAAGCCTGGATTTCCATGGGTGGTTTTGGCCACAATCTAAGGCAAAAGCGCCATCTACTGGAATATCCACCGACCATGTCCATCATTACCTTTGTGCTGTGCGAACATATGCTCGCCACCAGCACCACACTGCCGATTGAGATGCTGCGGGCCGCCGAAAGTGCCGCCATGGGCCGCGACCGGCGCGCGCAGCGCCTGCAGCTGCGCACCGCCGCGGAGCGATTAGAGCCCCTGCAGACCCGCTCCGGCTTTGCCTTTACCCCCGACTGCAGCCTGGAACAGGCCGGCGATTCGGATATGGTGTTCCTGCCGGCGCTGTGGCGCAACCCGCGCCCGGTGGTACGCCGCGCCGATCTGCTGAAGTCCTGGCTGCGCCAGCGCTACGAGGCGGGAGCGACCATCAGCGCGGTGGGTACCGGTTGTTGCTTTCTGGCCGAGGCGGGGCTGCTGAGCGGGAAACCCGCCACCACCCACTGGCACTACTTCGATCAGTTTCAAAAAGACTATCCCCGGGTTCAGCTCAAACGCCAGTACTTCATTACCCAGGCCGGCAGTCTGTACTGCGCCGCCAGCGTCAACGCGCTGGCGGACCTGACTGTACACTTCATCCAGCGACTCTATAACCGGCCGATCGCCAGTCATGTGGAGCGGCATTTTTCCCATGAAATACGCCGCGCCTACGAGACCACCAGCTATTTCGAGGGCGGCAGCGCCAGCGCCCAACACCACCCCGACGAGGAAATCGTGCAGGCGCAGATCTGGCTGCAGGACAACTACGGCCGCGATGTCAAACTGAGCGCAGTGGCGCAGCGCTTCGATATGAGTGTGCGCAGTTTTAACCGCCGCTTCAAAAACGCTACGGGGAAATCACCGCTGCAGTATTTGCAGGAAATCCGTATCGAGACCGCCAAGGATTTATTGAAGACCAGCAACCTTTCCATCAGTGAAATCGCCTACCGGGTGGGTTACCAGGATATGGGGCATTTCACCGGTCTGTTTAAAAAGTTTCTCGCCACGACACCCAGCGATTATCGCACCACGGTGCGCGCCAAGTTGTTCAGTGTTGATAACGGGGTTAAGGCTTAGTTAGGCGGTATTGGTGCTTGGGTGAAGGGCTGGTGGGGAATTGTCGGCTTGGTGATCTGGGGATTCTTTAAGGAAGGGTGCCAATTGACCGGCTCGGCTCTTGTAAGGCTTTCAAAAACACGTCGTGAACCCATCCCTGGGGACTTCACGCCAGCATCCCTGCTGGCGAGAGTTTTTGAAAGCCTTACAAGAGCCAAGCCTACCTTCAGTATGCTTAATCAACACTGATAGAACCGCGGTGGTAGGCTCTAACCTGACTTGGGGTTTAGGTTCGAGACTCTCGCCAGCAGGGATGCTGGCGTGAAGTCCCCAGGGGTGAAGCGGGAAATAGCGAAGCATCGCTTCGCCCCGCGAAACGACCGAAATCTGTGATTTCGGGCTGGACCCGCTTGCGGGGGTTCACGACGTGTCTCGAACCTAAACCCCAAGTCAGGTTAGAGCCGATCAATTGGCACCCTTCGCTCAACTAGGCACCATCGGGCAGCAATGTAAAGCCCGAAACACGCCGTAACGTCCCACAAACGTGAGTCCACAGCGCATTTCTACAGCTACTTCGAAGAAGCGGGTCGATCAGTTGACATGGAAGCTTTACACACAAGCAACATTTCAAACAAACACCAAAATCCGTGGAGCAAGCAGCCTCGCCCCACGAAAATAGATTTCAAATTAAGGCTGGTTACAAAGACCTAACTGCAAACTCAGGCAGCGTCCCTATCCGGAGATTCGAGCAGGTCACCGCCGCCGATGGCAATCTTGCGCGGCTTCATGGCTTCGGGAATCTCGCGTACCAGGTCTATATGCAGCAAACCGTTTGCCAGGCTGGCATCGGCGACCCGCACATGATCGGCGAGTTGAAAGCGCCGCTCGAAGTTGCGCCCGGCAATACCGCGGTAAAGGTATTTGCGCTCGCTGTCGGTGTCGGCTTTCCTGCCTTTCACAGTCAATTTGCTTTGTTCGACATTGATATCGAGTTCAGCCTGTTCAAAGCCGGCAACGGCCATGCTGATACGGTACCTGTCCTCACCGGTCGACTCGATATTGTAAGGCGGATAGGCCGGCTGGCCCTGCTCGGCGTGTGTTACCGCGTCCAGAATACTGGCTACCCGGTCGAAACCAATGGCGGTGCGGTACAGGGGGGAAAAATCGAAATTACGCATAGTCATATCCTCATCGGAGCAATATGTTGATAGATGGCTTATCATAACGATCAAGCCGGTTACAGTAGTCGCACCCCTCATTTGAGCGGGCGCACTGTATATATAGGGGCTAAAATTCAGGATTCAAGGGCGGGAAAACTGGCGCATTGCCATCCGGGAGTGACTCAATGGTTATCGGCTTACTGACACTGGAATTCCACCTGCCCGGCTGCCGCTCATTGAAGGAAAAGCGCCAGCGCCTGTCGGGCCTGAAGCAGCGCTTCGGGCGCATCGCCAACCTCGCCGTGTCCGAGGCCGGGCTGCACGATCAACACCAGCAGGCGCAGTGGTGTTTTCTCGGGCTGGCCGCCGATAACAAAAGCCTGGAGCAGTTGCTGGCGCCGGTGGAAAATTTTGCCGCCAGCCAGCTGGATGCAGTGGTGACACGACACACGCTCGAAAGACTTTAGCGCGAAATCCGTGCCGGTCACCGGGCACTAAGCCGCGATAATATCGCGCAGTGCCGGCTCCAGGGTCGGATAACGGTACTCGAAACCCGACTCCAGCGCTACCTGCGGATAAACCCGCTGGCCGCTGAGCAATAACTCCTGCGCCATCTCACCATATAGCAGGGACATTACCCAGGCCGGCATCGGCAGCCTGGCCGGCCTCGCCAGCACGCTGCCCAGGGTCTCGGCAAAAGCCCGGTTGCGCACCGGCTCCGGCGCCGTGCCATTGACCGCCCCCTGCAGCGTCTGGTGCTCGAGACAGTGTATGAACAGCCCCACCAGATCGTCGATATGCACCCAGGAAAACCACTGCCGCCCGTCGCCGATGGGCCCGCCGAGGCCGAGTTTGAACGGCGGCAGCATGCGCGCCAGCGCACCGCCGCTGCCCAGCACCACGCCGATACGCACTCTGCAGACCCGGGTGCCCAACTCGGCAAAGGCCTCGGCGCTCGACTCCCAGTCGCGACACAGGTGGTGGGAAAAGCTCGGTACACCGTGGCCGGACTCGTCCAGCAGCTCGTCGCCGTGAGGGCCGTAATACCCGATGGCCGAGCCGCTCAGCAATACCTCCGGTGCACTGTCACTGGCGCGGAAGAGCCGCAGCAGGTCGTTGGTGAAAGCGATGCGGCTGTCGCGAAACAGGCGCTTGCGCCTCTCGCTCCAGCGACCGCTGGCCAGCGGTGCGCCGGCCAGGTTGACGACCCAGTGAAAGGGGAAGGGTTTGTCCAGTTTCTCCAGCGACCCCACCTGCCTGATACCCTGCGGCAGGGTCACCCGGTCCGGCGTGCGACTGAGCACGGTAATCTCGTGGCCGGCATCCAGCAGCCGGCGGCACAGGTGGCCGCCGATAAAGCCGGTACCACCGGTGATCAATATACGCTTGGAAGTGGAACCCATCGCCTGCCGCCCCATAGGTTAAAAGACTGCTAGTGTAACCAATGGCGGCGGGCGCGAATACCTGCTTGTCGTGGGGCTAGCTAGATCTGTTCCAGTAGCGATTTTTTGAAGATAGCCAGCCGCGGCCGCGACAGCCGTTTGGCATCGAAGATAAACACATAGACTTCGCCGTCGTCCGAAGCGGGAACGGTACGGCGGAATTTGTGGCGGCCGATCTCAAACAACTGCTTGCCTTCGGCCACCGCCACCTCGGCGCGGTACTGGTTGCGGCCGAGAAAATCAAACTGCGTGGTATCGACTTTGGAGCCCCTCAAATAGAGGCGCCGGAAACTCGGCTTGCCGGGATTGCCGGCGGCGAGCAGCTTTTCCAATCTGCCCATTTCACGCGCGGCATAGTCGAGAGCCTCCCGGTCCAGCTCACTCAGTTGTGCTGCTTCCTCTGCCGCCGCGGCAGCGGGCGCTACATCGGTTTCGATTTCGGTATCGGTCGCGCTCTGCTGCAATGCCAGCGGCGCAGCCACGGCAGGCTTGGCCACCGGTGGCGGCGGTGCGGCGGCAACTACGGGTT
>JANQMH010000045.1 GCA_028280195.1 Exilibacterium sp. | reverse complement strand
GTATCGCCAGCAGGGTATCGTTATTGGCGTATTTCCAGCGTGCGCCCGGCGGCGCCTCGAGCGCACCGCGGGTGGCGGTGTCCTCGACCCGGCCGCCGCCAAAATACAGCCGGTCGGTGCGGTTGCCGGCGCGGTTGCTGTCCAGGCCCGAGGCCATCTGCAGCAGGTTTTCGATGGTGATGGCAGCGCGCGGGTCGCCGGGGCTTTGCCAGGCGGCAATCGGCGCCGGCTGTTTCAGCGCGACAATACCCTGCTGGACGGCGGCACCGATCAGGGTGGCGGCGATGCTTTTGGCCACCGACCAGGTGCGCTGCGAGGTGCGCAGGGTATGGCCCGGGATATAGTGCTCGGCGAGAATGGCCTCCGGGGTGGCGATCAGCACGGCACTGGTCAGCGCGTCGCGGCCAAATGCGGGATCGAAGTCCGGGCCACGGAACTGCGCCCTGACCACTTTGTCGAGGGCGGGGTTGCCGCTGCTGCCGTTGATCGCTGCGTGCCGTTGCCACGGCGCATTGTCATTGCGGCGGGGCGACTGCAGCGCCAGCGCAGGTAAATGCTTGCCTGTGGCCGCCGCCCCCACCGGCAGCTGGACGCAGCCGAGGTGCGGCCGCCATTGGGCTATGCGCGGCGGCAGCTGGCTGTCGAAACTCACCCGCACCTGCTGGCGGCCGCGGTCGATCACGGCGTCGGGCAGGGCGGCAAAGGCCTCGCGGTAGCCGGTATAGAAACCGGTCAGTTCATGGGCGGCAATCTGCTCGGGCGATTTGCCGGCATTGAAAGTCGCACTGCAGGTAAAGGCGGCTTTGTAGCCCGCGGCATAGGCGCGCAGGGTGGCCTCGTCTTCCTGCCCGCCGGCAGTCGATATGCCGCCTGCCAGCAACACGGCGACTGTCGCGGCGGCTGTTCTGCAGCTGGTATTGTCCATCGCCTACGCTCCACCATCAGCTCTACTCTACCGGCGTAACCTTAACGTCAACCGGCAGAATATCAAACAGAATATTGAGCGCCGTGTATTGGTCCCTGCGCGCACTGTCGTAGCGCCAGTAGCCGGCACTGGCCCCGGTCTGGCGAAAGCGGTAGATAAAACCGCGGCCCTCGGCGTCGAAACTGTAGCGCTCGATGCGCGCGGCCAGGCGGTTGTCGAGCAGATCGAAGCCGAGTATCTGATCGATGCGCTGGTTGCCCACGGCGATACCGCCGCCGCTGTGGGGCCGGTAGGCAAAGGCCTCCTCCCCCACCACGGCGTTCTTATCGTCGGCAATCAGCGCCTGGCCGGTGTCGATATTGAAGATATCGCCGTCGGACAGTATGTGCAGCCGCAGGTCCTTTGCCAGCAGGCGGCCGCCGCCGGCGGCAAAGCTGCCCCGGCGGCCGTCCACCACGGTAACCGTGCCCGGCCCCAGGGTCTTGAAGCTCTGCGCCCGCAGGCTGACCAGCATGGCGGAGTTTTCATCCACGCCAAAGCCCAGCCGCCGCGCCGCCGGCATCCTGGTCAGCGCCAGCGCCAGTCGCCCCAGCCGCGCCTTGCGATCGAAATGCTGGTCGACCAGGCCGTATTCGAAAAAGCCCAGGCCGGGATGCAAAAACAGGCGGCCCCTTTCCTGCTGGCCGGTGGCCGCATAGCTGCTGGCAAAGCCGCGGGTCAGCGCCGACAGGCTGTCACCGGCGGCGATCATCGGATTGCTCATAATCGCCGCGCCGGCACTGCTGCCGCCGATAATCGCGCCGGCGGCGAGGCGCTGGCGCAAGCGCTGCAACAGCGGTGACTCGGCGCCGCTGTTATCCAGCATGGCGGTGGCAATGCGCATCTGGTCGCCGCCGGTAAACCAGATACCGCCGACACCCTGCAGCAGTTTCAGCACCTCACTGTCATAGGCGCCCCGGTGCCAGCGCGACTCGTCGACCCCGGCGGTGGCGGGGTCGTCCCTGACCGCCAGCGGTACGATCACCACCCGCGCGGCGGCCACGCCGTAGCGTATCAGGTCGTCGCGAAAGGCCTGCGCCGATTTTTGCGGGTGCCCCGAGGCCAGCGGAATCACCGCGATACGATCGCCGGCAGGCTGCGGCAGGCTGTCGATAAAGGCCCGGTAGACGGCGCGATTGTCGCTCTGCAGGGCACCGCCGGCGATCAGCAGCTTGCCACCCGCTAAAACCGGCTCGCTGCCGGCATGCACCAGGGATATGACCAGGCTCAGACCAAGCCCGGCGAGAGAACGCAATAGGAACATAGTCAACTCACTTCGCATCGGCGTGATCGAACGGCGTGCGCGCCAGCCAGTGGCCCTCGTGCAGCAGCCAGCGGCCGCCGCTCATGGTGCTCTGCACCGCCAGGCTGTCGGCGTCCAGCAGCAGCAGGTCGGCATCGGCACCGGCTTCGATGCGGCCCTTGGCCGGCAGCCCCAGGATCGCCGCCGGGTTGGCGGTAACCGTGGCCAGCGCCTGCTCGAAGGGAATGCCCTCAGCGCTTACCGCTTCTTTTATCGCGCCGTGCAGGCTGGCGATGTCACCGACCTGCAGCCCGTCCAGCTGCCCGCCGGGGTTGAAGTGCGGCAGCGAACCCTGGGCGTCGGAAGACAGGGTGATTCGCTGCAGCGGCACGCCCTGTTGCAGCGACAGGCGCAGCGCCACGCTGGCTTTGATCTCCCCCATTTCCAGCAGCATCTCGGTGGTGCTGGCAGTGAAATCAATCACCCCGCCGCGTTTGGCAAAGTCCCAGCCCGCCAGCATCAGCTCGCGGCTGCGATTGATATGCGTGGGATAGAACAGTTGTATCGGCAGTTCGCTGCCGGCCAGCACCTGGTTGAGCAGCTGCAGGCGCTGTGCGCCGTCGCCGACGTGGATGCAGACGACGCCTTTCTTACCCGACAGCAGTCCGCCGACATGCACGTCGGCCGCCAGTTTCGCCAGCTCGCTGCGGGTCGGCTGTGACGACCGGTGGTCGGCGATCGCCACTTCGCCGACACCGATCACACTGTCGACCAGAACCATATCATCGCGTACCGACCCGGTCAGTGTCGGCGGCGGAATCTCATAGCAGCCGGTATGGATATAGCAGTTCAGACCGCTGGCGCAGAGTTGGCGCGCGGTGCCGTACAGTTCCCGCAGGCTGCGGGTGCAGGCATCCGTGCCGAGGGCGCCGATGACCGTGGTAACCCCGGCACCAAGGGCACGGCGGTGCGACAGCGCTGCGGTGCGCGTGTCAAACCCGCCCTCGCCGCCGCCGCCGGCGATATGCACCAGCGAGTCGACAAAGCCGGGCACCAGGCGCCTGCCGCCGGCATCCACAGTCTGCACCAGTTCACCGGACAGGCCGCGGCCGAGGTTGTCACCGACAGCGGCGATACGGCCACCCGCCACCACCACATCCGGCCGCCCCAGCGGCGCCGGGGCGAAAACTTCGGCATTTTTGATCAAGGTCAACATCATCTTTATTTACATCCACAGAGTCAGGGCCTGTTGGCACTAATAACCGGCGGTAACGGCGGCGATCACACAGGCACTCGCCATGGCCGCCAGCAACAGCATGAATTTATAGATAAACCGCAGCCACACCACCCAGTCGAGGCGCGCTGCCCCGAGGCAGCCCATCAGCGCCGCCGAGGTCGGCACGAAAATATTGGTCAGGCCGTCGCCGAGTTGAAAGGCCAGCACCGCAGTCTGGCGCGAGATGCCCAGCAGATCCGACAGCGGCGCCATCAGCGGCATGGTCAGCGCCGCCTGACCGGAGCCGGAGACGATGAAAAAGTTGAACACGCTTTGAAACAGGTACATGCCCCAGGCGGCAAACCACTGCGGCAACTGCGCCACGGCGCCACTGGCATGGTGGAGCACCGTATTGAGCACACTGGGCGACTGCGGATCGTCCCCGCCCAGCATCAGCACAATGCCCTTGGCAATGCCCACCACCAGGGCGGCCGGCAGCAACTGCTGCGCACCTTCGCGAAAACCGGCTGCGGCATCGTTGGCGCTGAAGCCCGGGAGCCGGCAGGCGAGCGCCAGCAGGCCGGCAACCAGACCCATGGTAAAAAACTGCGCGGCGATTTCCGGCAGATAGTAGCCCTTGGCAACCACGCCCCAGATGATCCAGCCCACGCCTGCGGCAACGCTCAGCAAAACCAGCCAGTGACCCGCCTGCAGGGGCCCCACCTCGGACAGCAGCGGCGCGCGGCGGCGAAACTCGGCATCGGAGACATAGGCGAGCGACCGCTGCGGGAAGCGTTTTATCGCTGCGGCATAGTGCATGGTGTAGAGTGCACCGACAGTGGTGAAAACACCCCAGAGGCCAATGCGATAGCCGGCGCCGGAAAGCAGCGGCACGCCGGCAATACCCTGGGCAATGGCCACGCCAAAGGGATTCATCCACGACGTGGAAAAACCGATCTGGGTGGCGACATAGGTAATCAGCACCGCGGTGATGCTGTCGTAGCCCACCGCCACCATCACCGGCACCAGCAGCAGGGTAAAGGCGATGGCCTCTTCACTCATACCGAAAACCGCACCGCAGAGTGAAAACACAAAAAACAGCAGCGGCACCAGCAGCCGCCCGCCGCCGCTGCCGCGGGCGATCAGTTTCAGCAATGCCTGCGCTACCGCGCCGGTTTTCAAAATGATGCCGAAGGCCCCGCCGGTGATCAAGATAAATGCCACGACGCCGATGGCCGCGCCCCACTTACTGCCCGAGACCAGCCCCTCGAAGACAAAATTCAACAGGCCGATTTCACCGCCCTCGGCAAACAGTGGCAGTCCATTGCCGCCGGCCTGGGGCACATAGCGAAACGACTGCGGATCGACTACGCTGCGGCTCACCGCCTCGCCATCGGACTCGTAGACCACCGTCTGCATAGCGAATTGCCCGGGCGGCAGCAGATAGGTCAAGGCGAAGGCCAGCAGTGCCACGAACAGCAGAATAATATAGGTATCCGGCATTGGCCGCGGGCCTGCATCGGCCTGGCCGGGGTTTGATTTCCGCATCGCGATTGTCAGCACCTTAAACAGGATGAGCTTGCAGTTTACAGCAGACAGCTTACAGAAGATCCCGCTTTTCAATTGCCGTAAGCTGTAGGCTGTCACTTAAAAATCGTCACTTAAAAATCATAGGTATAGCGCAGGCTCAAAAAGCGGCCCAGCGAATTGTGGTTGATATGGTCGACATTGGCGGCGGTACCCAATACCAGCGGCGGCTCGCGGTCAAACACATTGTCGACATTGATCTGCAGGTAATTGTGCTCGTCGAACTCGTAGCTGAGATGGATGTCCCACAGTGTCCACGAGGGCACCCCGACTTCGGCATCCAGCGGTATATCCAGGGCATTGAGCACGCGTGTCGAGGGGTCGTCCCGATAGCCGTGGGTATAATTTGCGCTCAGCGAAGCGCGCCAGTTGTTTAGCCGCCAGCGCAGTTTGGCATTGGCCAGCCAGCGCGGGTACTGGTAGTTGCCGGCCTCGCTTTCCACCTCGGCAGCGCCGCTGGCGCGGCGATCGAATTCATCGACGTAGGTGGCGTCGAACAACAGGGTAAAGTTGCCATAAGGGGTATTGTCAAAGTAATGGGTATAGGACAGATCGATACCGCGGGTTTTCTGCCAGCCGAGATTGGTCAGCTGGAAATGGGCGTCGACCACGAATCCCTGATCGACTTCAATGCCGGGCACGCCGCTGGGCAATTCACCTGCCCCCACCACGCTGAAGTCGCCGTTCAAAGCGCGGCGAATAAAGTTCTCTTCGTTGATACCCACCAGGTCCTCATGGCGGATACTCCAGAAATCCAGCGCGATTTCGATCTCGCTGTTCGGCGTCAACAGGGCGCCAAAGCCCCAACTCTCGGCTTGCTCGGGCTGCAGCCGGGCATTGCCCAGGTCTTCCGATAACAACGACTCGCCGCTGGCCTCAGCGTCGCCGTCACAGGCCGCGGGCACCTCGGCACAGTCGACGGTATAACTGCTCAACAAGGTACCGGCGCCGCTCTGCGCCAGGGACGGTGCGCGAAATGACGTCGACCAGTTGGCTCGTAGCGCCACCGTTTCCAGCGGCGCATAGCGCAGCGCCAGCTTGGGGTTGAAGTCGCTGCCGAAGTCATCGTAGTCATCGAAGCGGCCGGCCAGCTGCAGTTGGAGATTGTCGCGCAGCGGCAAATGCAGTTCGACAAAGGCTGCCCACTGGTCGCGCTCGGCGTCGGCAGAGGTTGAACTGAAACCCAGCAGCGGCTCGGCGTTATCGGCACTGGCAACGGCAATGCCGGCCGGGATATCCTCCACTTCCTCATGGCGGTACTCGAAACCGGCGGCAGCCTTGGCATAGTTGCCGCCGATGGCAAACAGGTCGCCCGAAGCCACGGCATCGAAGGACCACAACTGCGACTCGCCGCTGCGCCGCGCGGCGCTTTCAAGCAATGCCTCGAGTCCGTCCGGCTGCTGTGCCTGGCCGTCAAAGGGGTTGTACCAGAGGGTGGTTTTACCCAGATCCTCGCAGCTGGGGCCGCCATTGAAAAATGCATCGGGGCGGTTCAGGTCCAGGTCCCAGCGGCTGACTGTGCTGCCGTCACTGCACAGATTGCCGAGGTTGGCATGGTAAAAGGCCTCGGCAACCACCACCCCGGAAACGCCGCGCTGTTCCGATTCACTGCGGCCGTAGGTCAGCGCGCTGGTAAAATCCCAGCCTTTGATCCGCGTTTCAAAGCCGCTGACCAGGCGCAGGTTTTCCGTCTCCACCTCGACGGCACGCGGCTGCGGATATTTTCCCCACATAAAGATCGGCAAGCCGTTGAAAGCGGAGAAGTCGCTGACCTGCCCCTCTGCCACCAAGTCGTCTTTGAAGCTTTCAGGAAAATTCGGATTCTGCGGGTCCACCGGCGCGCGGGAAAAGTTCGCCGGCGAGGAGGTGCCCTTGGATTCGGTACCCTGATACATCAATTCGTTGAACCAGGTGGTACGTTCACTGATACGCAGGTCGAAAGTGCCGACAAACCCCAGGCTCTCATAGTCGTCCGAGGTGGAGACAAAGTCATTGGTGTCGACCCGGCAGAACTCGCCGAAGTTACCTGAGTCGAAGTCGCCCAGCGGGCAACCGCCGTTTTCGGGTGATTCGGTCTGGTCGTTGAACATAAATCTCACGTCGTTAAAACTCGGGTAAAAACCCTGCTGGCTGGGTCGCACACTGTCGCGACTGACAGCGCGATCGCGATCGTAAAGGGCATTGCGATCGAAGTAATCCACCACCACCATAGTATGGGTGCGCGCGGTGTTTTTACCCCACACCCAGTTGATGTTCTGTTTGCCCTCGTCACTGCCGGCGCTGGAGTTACCGTAGTTGATGGAAAGCTCGCTGCCGTCGTAGTCATCGCGCAGCACATAGTTGACCACGCCGGCGACCGCATCGGCGCCATAGGTGGCCGATGCACCACTGGGCAGTATTTCAACCCGCTCCACCGCCGCCAGTGGAATCGAATTGACATCGATAAAAGACTCCTGACCGTTGGCAAAGGAGCTGACTGATGCGCGCCGGCCGTTGATCAGGGTCAGCGTCGAACTGGTGCCCAGGCCGCGCAGCGATACCCCGGCGGCACCCACCGGGGTATCGCCGGACAGCGCGCCGGCGGTGGAAATGCTGAAGGTGCCGCCGCCGCCACCGGTGACGGTGATATCGCGCATCAGATCGATCAGTGAGTCAGCGCCCGACTCGTCGATATCGCGCCGGTCTATCTGTATGGCCTGCACCGCGCCCTGCAGATCGAGCCCTTTGATATGGGTGCCCACCACCGAAATCTCCTCGATCACCTCGAGCTGTTCCGCCTCCTGTGCCCGAGTGGAACAGGCAAGGGTCAGCGCACCGGCGCCGGTGAGTTTGACGACGGCGGCGATCGCCGCGGTCAGTTTGTGCCTGGATACTGTGTTCATCGTGGCCTCCGTCAAGAATGCCTGCACTGTTGTCATTATCGTGGACTAGTCTGGCAGTGCGACCGGAGAAAACAGCACGGCAATACGCAAAGCCGCTTAGGGGCGGACTTGGGCTGTCAGTAAAGTGGGAGGTGTCTGCTGGCGGCACACCCATCCAGTCGCGGGCGAGAGGACGGGCTTATTCGTCAAACCATTCGCTGAGCAGATAGTCAGCGGAGCAATTTGCCTTGGCGGTTGAATTTTGGAAACGCAGATAGCACATAAAAATTTTTAGATATTCTTACAATACTTTTAGATATTTTTAATTACTTTTAAATACTTTTAACTGCTTTAAATATTTTAACTGCTTTCAGATATCCTTAAATACTTGCTGTGTACGGTTGTGATCTATTGGAATCATTTCTCCTCACGACAGCAGCCTCAATTATTACTACAGCTCAACAGCGATTGCAACTTTTTATTTTACCATAGCGCTATTTTATCCAAATTTTGTTTAAACCTTGATTGAACGTCGTTTAGACTTGGTTTGAAAAACAGGTCGCGCTGCAGCAGCTTGCGCGGGTTTACCGCCCGCGGCACACAGTTATCGCCCGGCACAAAAGATACTGTACAATACCTGGATAATTTTCACCGCCTCGTCGCTGTCTATACGGTAGTAAATCGTCTGCGACTGCCGCCGTGTCGCCACCAGGCCGGCGTCGCGCAGCGAGGCCAGATGCTGGGACAGGGCCGACTGACTGAGGGGTACTCTGTCGTTGAGTTCGCCGACCGACAACTCACCTTCAATCAGGCTGCACAATACCATCAGGCGGTTCTCATTGGCCATATAGCGCAGCAGCCGCGCCGCCTCGCCGGCGTGCGCCTGCATCTGCCCGAGCTTTGCAAGGGTCTTCATGTGGTCTGCCAACCTCCAGTGGGCGGGGCGCGGGCCGGCCGCCGCGCCCCGTGCCTCATATTAGTACAGGCTAATTTAGGTTGACAAGAAGCATTCGCTCCCCCCAAATACGCCCACTGGTGGTCGCTACCCGCAGTGCGGGGCGGCCGAGGTGTACCGTTGCCGAGAAAACGGACAATAAACCCGGGCTGGCATTGCGACGATGACATGGATACTCCGAACTTACTGCATTACCTCCTGAGCCGGGCCCCGCTGTGGCTGCCGGTAATCGTCATCACCATCCTGGCGCTGTGGGCGGGCGCCCATGCGCTGCTGTACAAGCGCGACCATGTGGCAGCCTTCGGTTGGCTGGCGACCTGCCTGCTGTTCCCGCTGGCCGGCCCCCTGCTCTACTATCTTTTCGGCGTCAACCGCATCCGCACGCGCGCGCGCCAGCTCAATATTCCCAGCAGCAGCGGCGTTCCCAGGCCGCAGCTGGCAGCGGACCGGGAGATGTTGAAAGAGGCTGAACTGCCGCTGGGGGCGCAGGTCACGGCACAGGTTTCCCTCGCCACACCCTTCCCGCTGTGCAACGGCAACAGCATCGAAGTGCTGCACAACGGCGAACAGGCCTACCCGGCGATGCTCAGCGCCATTGCCGCGGCGCGGCGCCAGATCCTGCTCTCCAGCTATATCTTCGACAACGACGCCATCGGCAACGACTTCGTCGAGGCGCTGGTCAGTGCGGTTCACGGCGGTGTGGAAGTGCGCGTGCTGATAGACGGCGTCGGCGAGCACTACAGCTGGCGCCGCATCGGTCCGCTACTGAGCCGTCGCGGCGTTACCGTGGCGCGCTTCCTGCCGCCGCTGCTGGTGCCGCCGCAGGTCAACTTCAACCTGCGCAATCACCGCAAAGTGCTGGTTATCGATGGTCATACGGCGTTTACCGGCGGTATGAATATCAGTGCCAGGCACTGTACCGGCAAGCCCGGTGTCGCCCATCCGGTGCAGGATCTGCACTTCTGCCTGCAGGGCCCGTCGAGCCGGCAGTTGTGGCAGGTATTCGCCGACGACTGGCTGTTCGTTACCAAGGAGATGCTGCTGATGCCGGACGGCGGCAAGGCAAACACCGGCGCCGCCATTTGTCGCGTGGTCAGCGACGGCCCCAACGAGGACATCGATACCCTGCCCATGCTGCTCAACGGTGTAATCTCCAGCGCGCGGCGCCGCATCGCCATTATGACCCCGTATTTTCTGCCGCCCCAGGGACTGATCAGCGCTCTGCAGGCGGCGGCCATGCGCGGTGTCGATGTCAAAATCATTTTGCCCGGCCGCAATAACCTGCCTTTTGTGCACTGGGCCATGCGCCGGGTATTGCCGGAGTTGATCCGGCGCGGCGTGCGCGTCTACTATCAGCCGCCGCCGTTCGCCCACAGTAAACTCTGCCTGATCGACGACTACTACGCCCTGCTGGGATCGGCCAATCTCGATCCGCGCAGCCTGGCGCTGAACTTCGAGGTTATGGTAGAAGTGTTTGACCGCTCGCTGGTAACGACACTGGAGGCGCACTGCCAGCGCCTGTTGCAGCAGTCCAGGGAAATCACCGGCGCGGATTTCTCCCGGCAGGGATTGCCCAGCCGCCTGCGCGATGCGTTTTGCTGGCTGTTTTCCTCCTATATGTAGGCCCTGGATAATGCCGGGCATACACCGGATCAACGCACAATCGCCACCGATTTGATCTGCGCCCAGACCCGCCGGCCCGGTGCCAGTTGCAAATGCTGGAGTGAACGCCGCGTAATGCGCGACAGCAGCGCGACCTCCCCCACCTTGAGTCGCACCAGGGCGGAAGCCGGGTCGCTACCCGGTGCAATATCGGTGATCTCGCCGGGCAGAATATTGACAATACTGCTGTCGCGATGGGGTTCCAGGGTCAGGCTGACATCGCGCGCCAGAACACGCGCGCGCAGAGTTTCACCGGGCGCTGCCGCACCGTCGTCGCGCAGCCACAGGTCGCCGCCGGCAAAGGCCATGCGGGTCAGGTGCCAGCGGCTGTCGGTTTCCACCACCCGCGCCTCCAGCACCACCCCGGCGTCTTCCCCCAGCGCCGCGCCGCAATCCAGGCCCGCCAGCACCTCGGCCAGCGGCCCGCCGGCGGCAACGCTGCCCCGCTCCATCACTACCAGTTGGTCGGCCAGGCGCGCGACTTCGTCCATGGCATGGCTGACATAGACAATGGGAATATCCAGTTCGGCGCGCAGCCGCTCCAGATAAGGCAGTATTTCCCGCTTGCGGGCCAGGTCGAGTGACGCCAGCGGTTCGTCCATCAACAGCAGCCGCGGGTTGATCAGCAGCGCTCTGGCGATGGCCACCCGCTGCCGCTCGCCGCCGGAGAGCTGGGCGGGAAAGCGCGCTAACAGCCCGCCGATACCGAGCAATTCCACTGCCTCGTCACAGCTGATCACGGGCAGCGTTGCGGTGGCGCGCTTCAGCGCATAGTCGAGGTTGCCCCTGGCAGTGAGATGGCTGAACAGACTGGCCTCCTGGAACACATATCCCAGTGGCCGCCTGTGCGCCGGCAGGCATGTCCGGCCGTCCTGCCAGATCTCACCGTTGATATGCAGCCGCCCCTGTTGCACCTGCTGCAGGCCGGCAATGCAGCGCAGGAGTGTAGTCTTGCCGCAACCGGAGGGGCCGAAAATGGCGCTGACGCCGCGGCCGGGCAGGCGCAGGTCGACGTTGAGGGTAAAACTGTCGCCGGCGCCGGCCGCATACTGCAGAAAAAAGCGCGCCTCAAGCGCCATAGCGTATGCCGGACTGGTGAGCGTTGCGATTGAAGGTGTAAAGAAACAGCAGCACCACAAAGGAGAACACCACCATGAGTGCCGCCAGGCCGTGGGCCTGGGCGTATGCCATTGCCTCCACGTGGTCGTAAATCTGCACCGACACCACCCGCGTCTCGCCGGGAATATTGCCGCCGATCATCAGTACCACGCCAAATTCGCCGACGGTATGGGCAAAGCCGAGTATCGCAGCGGTAATGAAGCCGGGCCGGGCCTGCGGCACCACCACGGTGAAAAAGCGGTCCCACGGCCCGGCCCGCAGCGTCGCCGCCACTTCCAGCGGGCGCTCACCGACGGCTTCCATGGCATTCTGAATCGGTTGGATAACAAAGGGCATGGAGTAGAACAGCGAACCGATCACCAGCCCCCAGAAAGTAAACGGCAGATAACCGATACCCAGCGCCTGGGTAAACTGCCCCACCGCACCGTTGGGCCCCATGGCCAGCAGCAGGTAGAAGCCCAGCACCGTGGGCGGCAGCACCAGCGGCAGCGCCACCACCGCGCCGACCGGCCCCTTCCAGCGCGAGCGGGTGCGCGCCAGCCACCAGGCCAACGGTGTCCCCAACAGCAGTAACAATATCGTCACCGTACCCGCCAGCCGCAGGGTCAGCCAGATCGCGGTCAGATCCGCCTCGGAAAGCAGCATCGTCAATGCAAGACAGTGAGGTTGGACCCGCCGGTGGGGGCGGCGGGGTTTTCACTGGGGTGAAGAAGCATGAATCGAATCAGGCAACAGTAACCGCATCACTGAGATAAACATCCTGAATCGCATGTAACAGCGCGACCCCGTCGGCCATGGATTTCTGAAAGGACTTGCGCCCGGAGATCAGCCCCATGCCCCCGGCGCGCTTGTTAATCACCGCCGTGCGCACCGCCTGGTGCAGATCATCGCCGCCGGAGGGGCCGCCGGAGTTGATCATGCCGATACGCCCCATATAACAGTTCGCCACCTGCCAGCGCACCCATTCGATCGGGTGCTCCGGTACCAGTTCGCTGTAGACCCGCGGGTGGGTATGGCCGAAGTTGACGGCGTTATAGCCGCCATTGCGCTCGGCCTGCTTCTGTTTGACGATATCGGCCTCGATGGTAGCGGCCAGGTGGTTGGCCTGGCCGGTGAGATCGGCGGCGGTGTGAAAATCGCCCTGCTCGGTTTTAAATGCCGAATTGCGCAGATAGGCCCATAAAATAGTCACCAGGCCCAGATCGTGGGCGTGTTTGAAGGCTTCGCTGACCTCCTGAATCTGTCGCCGCGAGTTCTCGGCGCCGAAATAAATCGTCGCCCCCACGGCAACCGCCCCCATATCGAAGGCCTGTTCGACCGCGGCGAAGGGCGTCTGGTCGTACATATTCGGGTAGCTCAGGTGCTCGTTGTGATTGAGTTTGACAATGAAGGGAATACGATGGGCGTACTTTCTCGCCACTGCGCCCAGCACCCCGAGGGTGGAGGCGACGGCGTTACAGCCGCCTTCCAGCGCCAGTTCGACAATGGCCGCCGGATCGAAGTAAATCGGGTTGGGCGCAAAGGAAGCCGCGCCGGAGTGCTCGATGCCCTGATCCACCGGCAGAATCGACAGATAACCGCTACCGGCGAGACGGCCGCCGTTGAACAGCGTCTGCATATTGCGCATCACCACCGGGCTGCGATCCATATCGCCCATAACGCGGCCGATATAATCTGCCCCCGGCAGATGCAGCTGTTCACTGGCAATACCGGTGCAGGTGTAGCCGAGCAGATCGTCTGCTTCACTGCCGAGGAGGGTTTGGATGTCGGTCATGTTTACCTCTATAACAGGTAGCTCTTAACTGGGGAAGGGAAAAGGAAAAAGGGAAAAGGAAAAAGAAATGACCCGCAGGCACCTTCCATCACTTTTCCCTTTTCCCTTTTCCCTTTTTCCTTTTCCCAATACTACCCCTTCACCGCCCACCGAGTACACCCCCTCCCGCCGCCAACAACTCCGCCACCCGAAACGCCAGTTCCAGCACCTGCTGGCCGTTGAGGCGCGGGTCGCACTGGGTGCGGTAGCAGCTGGCCAGGTCGGCCTCGGATATGTCGTAGGCACCACCGGTGCATTCGGTGACGTGGTCGCCGGTCATCTCCAGGTGGATGCCGCCGGCGTGGCTGCCCTCGGCCTGGTGCACGGCAAAAAACTCCTGGATCTCGCGCAGGATGCGATCGAACGAGCGGGTCTTGTAGCCGTTGGCGGCCTTTACCGTATTGCCGTGCATGGGATCGGAAGACCAGACGACACTGCGCCCCTCCTGTTTCACCCGCCGCACCAGCGGCGGCAGCCGGTCGGCCAGGGTACCGGCCCCCATGCGCGTGATCAGCGTCAGCCGGCCGGGAACATTGTCGGGATTGAGAGCGTCGATCAATGACAATAACTGCCCGGCGCTGCAGTCGGGGCCGATTTTCACGCCCACCGGATTGTGAATGCCGCGCAGGAACTCGATATGGGCGCCGTCCGGCTGGCGCGTGCGCTCGCCGATCCACAGCATATGTGCCGAGCAGTCGTACCAGTTGCCGTCGCCTGTGTCTTTGCGGGTCAGCGCCTGCTCGTAATTGAGCAGCAGTGCCTCGTGGGAGGTGTAGAGCTGGGTTTCCCGAATCGAGGGGATGGTGGCGGCGTTGACGCCGCAGACTTCCATAAAAGCCAGCGCGTCCTGAATGCGGTCACCCATCTGCTGGTATTTTTCCCGCAGCGGATTGGCGGCGACGAAACTCTGGTTCCACTGGTGTACCTGATGCAGGTCGGCGAGCCCGCCGCGGGCAAAGGCGCGCACCAGGTTGAGCGTGGCGGCGGACTGGTGGTAAGCGCTCAGCAGGCGCTGCGGGTCGGGGCGGCGGGCGCTCTCGCTGAACTCGATGCCGTTGACGATATCGCCGCGGTAACTGGGCAGACTGCGGCCGTCGCGCTGTTCCAGATCGGCCGAGCGCGGCTTGGCGAACTGCCCGGCAATACGGCCAACTTTGACAACCGGGCAGCGACCGCTGTAGGTCAGTACGATTGCCATCTGCAAAATGACCTTGAAGGTATCGCGTATATGGTCGGCGGCGAAGTGGGCAAAGCTCTCGGCGCAGTCGCCGCCCTGAAGCAGGAAGGCTCTCCCTTCAGCCACTGCGGCCAGCTGCCGGCGCAGCTCGCGCGCCTCCTCGGCAAAAACCAGCGGCGGCAGGCGGCTCAGGCTCGCCTCCACCGCTGCCAGCGCGCGCGGGTCGTGGTAAGCGGGCTGCTGTTGAATCGGCAGCTCGCGCCACGACGACGGCGACCAGGGCTGTTGGGATTTACACTCTCGGGTCATTTAACGGCTTTGCTCTACAGGCGGAAAATCAGGCCGCTATAGTAGCGCAAACCCGCTGGCAAAGTAGAGCACTGCGTCAAACGGAAATTTCGCCGCGCAGATAGAGCACGCAGTGGCCGCTGATAAACACCCGGTCAGCGTCCAGCACACAGTGCAGATCGCCCTGCCGCGCCGATAACTGCCGCGCCTGCAAGGCCTGTTTGCCCAGCTGCCGGGCCCAGTAGGGTGCCAGTGTACAGTGGGCGGAACCGGTGACCGGGTCCTCGAGTACGCCGAGTTGCGGTGCGAAAAAGCGCGACACGAAATCCACTTCCTCCCCTGCCGCGGTGACGATCACCGCCTGCTTCGAGGCCTGTTGCAGGGCGGCGAGGTCCGGCTTCAGGTCGCGCAGCTGCTGTTCGCTGGCGAGCACCAGCAGCCAGTCCCGCGCCAGTCCGCTCCAGCGCGGTTGAACCCCGAGCGCCGCCGCGACCGCCTGCGGCAGCGGCTGCGCCGCGGCCGGCCGCGCCGGCAGGTCCATGCGCAAGCCGCCAGTGCCGGCGCTGACCTGCAGCGTGCCGCTGAGGGTTTTGAAACGCACGTGATCGCGGCCCGGCTGCAGGATCTCAAACAGCGCATAGGCGCTGGCCAGCGTGGCGTGGCCGCACAAATCGATTTCATCCGCCGGCGTAAACCAGCGCAGGTGAAAGTCCTCGCTGGCAGCGGCGCCCAAGGGCACGAAAAAAGCCGTCTCCGAGAGGTTGTTTTCAGCGGCTATCGCCTGTAACAGGTGATCCGGCAACCATTCGCTCAGGGGTATCACAGCTGCCGGGTTGCCGGTAAACGGCCGCCGGGCAAAGGCATCTATCTGGTACAGCGGTAATTGCATGGGGACTCCTCGGTACTGTCATTCATTGCCGCAGCTCGGCGCTGCCGATACTGCCTGGTTTGCTGAACTGCTACGCCAGGGAGACTGTAGTTTCTTTTTGTAAGTCAATACAGATACAATCAAAGCAAATTTCAACCAGTACAGATAGTAATCATGGCGCTTTACCGCACCATTGCCGACAAGCTGGCCAGACAAATCCAGCAGGGCGCGTTTCAGCCCGGCCAGCGCCTGCCGTCAGTGCGGGTGCTGGCACAGCGCATGGCGGTCAGTGTGTCCACGGCCGTCGCCGCCTACCAGTTGCTGGAGCGCCGCCAGCTGGTCGCCGCCCGGCAAAAATCCGGCTTTTATGTGATACCGCCGGCCGCCCTGCCGGCCCCGGCCAGGGCGCCCGGCCTGAGGCCGGCGCGGCTGCAGCTCAGCGGCCGGGTGGCGGCGGTTTTCGCCAATGTCAGGGAGCCGTCGCTGACCCCCTTCGGCCTCGCCCTGCCGGCTCCGGATTACTGGCCCGCCGCGGCGCTGCGGCGCGCCGCCGGCGCCGTCAGGCGCGACGCTTTCAGCCGCAGCCTGGCATTCACAGCGGCGCCGGGAGACTTTGGCCTGCGCCGGCAGATCGCCATGCGCATGCTGCAGGCCGGATGCCTGCAGTCACCCGAGGATGTGGTGGTCACTAACGGCTGCCAGGAGGCGGTCACCCTGAGCCTGCGCCTGCTGACCTCGCCGGGCGACGTGGTGGCGGTCGAGTCGCCCTGTTACTACGGCTTTTTACTGGCGCTGCAGAGCCTCAATCTGCGCGTGGTAAATATCGCCACCGATCCGCTGACCGGCCTGGATCTGGGGCAGTTGCAGCGCGCCGCTGAGCGCTGGCCCATCCGCGCCTGTATCTGCAGTCCCGGTTGCAGTAACCCCACCGGCGCCGGCATGGACGAGAACGCCAGGGCACGGCTGCTGGCGCTGGCGCGGCGCTGCGATTTTCATATTGTCGAGGACGATATTCTCGGCGAGCTGGCGCACGGCGAAACGCGCCCGCCGGCGCTGAAAGCGCGCGACAGCGACGACCGGGTTCTCTACTGCTCGTCGTTCAGCAAATCGGTGGCGCCGGGCATTCGTATCGGCTGGGTGGCGGCGGGCCGCCACCGGCAGCGGCTGATCGAACTGATGACGGCCAACTCCAGTGCCGCAGCCGGGTTTTCCCAGCTGTTGATGCGCGAATACCTGCAAAGCGGCCACTTCGACAAACACCTGGCCCGGATCCGGCGCGAATACCGCGGCAACCTGCAGATGGCGCTGGCGACCATCGGCCGCTGTTTTCCGCCGGGGACCCGGGCTACCAGCCCGCGGGGCGGTTTCCTCACCTGGGTGGAACTTCCCCGCGGGCTCGATGCTCATACTCTCTATGAGCGCGCCCTGGCGGAAAAAATTAGCATTGTTCCGGGTGGGGTTTTTGCCCGCAAAGGTTTTCAAAACTGTTTTCGCCTCAGCTGTGCGCTGCCCTGGTCGAGCGCTGTAAACGCCGCCCTGGAGCGCCTCGGAAGGCTTGCATCGAGGCTATAATTTACTTTAAGTTGTAGAGTTAACTATTTGTAATATTTGGATTTTTGAGGATTTTTTATGCCCCTGCAGTTACCCTTGGCAGCAACCGCGACAATATTGTGAATTTAGCAGGTCTGAAGCGGGTTGATTATGCTATAGTCAGCCAGACAGCCACGTTCAAGAGATGATCCTTCTTATGCGCAAAGCATTGCACCTTGTCCTGAGGACAGCATTAGGGACAGCATTGGGGCTAGGCCTGCTTACCGCTGCCCCGGCCTGGAGTAAAGCCCCGGAGGTTTTGACATTCACCAAAGATCAGGCTCGAACAACGGTGGAAATCGTCGACCGGCTGGCCGAGCGCCACTATCGCAATCAGCCGCTTAACGACGACCTGTCGAGCCGCTACCTCGACCAGTATCTGGAAAATCTGGATCCGGCCCACAGTTACTTTCTGGCGCAGGACATCAAGGAATTCGAACACTACCGCTATCGCCTTGACGACCAGCTCAAAGCCGGCAAGCTGGACGCCGGCTTTGCCATTTTCCACCGCTATCGCGAGCGCGTGGTGGAGCGCCTGGAGGCGATCGTGGCAGTGCTCGAGCGCGAGGACTTCAAGTTCGATTTCAGCAAGAGCGAAAGTCTGCTGATAGACCGCGAACAGGCCGCCTGGCCGCGCGACCGGGCGCAGGCCGACGAGCTGTGGCGCAAGCGTCTCAAATCCGCGGCGCTGAACCTGAAGCTGGCCGGCAGGGAAGAGGCTGAAATCAAGAAAACCCTGCACCGGCGCTACAAGAATCAGCTCAAGCGCGTGCGCCAGCAGGATCAGGCGGATGCCTTCGAGGCAATCATCAACGCCTTTACTCTGCTCTACGATCCCCACAGCAATTACTTTTCGCCGCGCTCACTGGAAAACTTCAATATCAATATGTCGCTGTCACTCGAGGGCATCGGCGCGGTGTTGCAGACCGAGGACGAGTTCACCAAAGTCGTGAGCCTGGTGACCGCCGGGCCCGCCGACAAACAGGGTGAGCTGGCGCCGGCGGACAAGATCATCGCCGTCGGCCAGGGCGACGAAGGCGACCTGGTGGATGTGATCGGCTGGCGCCTGGACGAAGTCGTGCAGCTGATTCGCGGCCCGAAAAACACAGTGGTGCGGCTGGAAGTGATTCCCGCCAGCGGCACCGCCAAAGACGTCGGCAAAGTGATCCGCATCAACCGCGGCAAGGTCAAGCTCGAGGAGCAGGCAGCCAAGAAAGCGGTATTCGAACTCAGCGACGGCAAGCAGCTTTACAAGCTCGGTGTTATCGATATCCCGGCGTTTTACATCGATTTCGATGCCTACCGCAACCGCGATCCGAATTTCAAAAGCACCACCCGCGACGTGCGGCGGCTGCTGAACGAGCTGGCGCTGGAGAATGTCGACGGCATTATTCTCGATCTGCGCAACAACGGCGGCGGCTCACTGCAGGAGGCCACCACACTGACCGATCTGTTTATCGACCAGGGCCCGGTGGTACAGATCCGGCAGACCAATCAGACCATTTCCCGCCACCACCGCTCGCGCAGCCGCGCCAAGTATCGCGGGCCGCTGGTGGTGTTGATCAACCGCCTGAGTGCCTCGGCGGCAGAAATTTTTGCCGGTGCCATTCAGGATTACAAACGCGGCCTGGTCATCGGCACCCGCTCTTTCGGCAAGGGGACGGTACAGTCGCTGACACCGGTGCACGAAGGCCAGCTGAAGATCACCGAATCGAAATTTTACCGGGTTTCCGGCGAGAGCACCCAGCACCGCGGTGTGGTGCCCGACATCCTGTTCCCGGCCATGGTGGACGCCGATGAAGTGGGCGAAAGTTCCTATGACAATGCACTGCCCTGGGACCACATTCACGCCGTCCCCCATCCGCAGTATTTCGATTTGAAAAAAATACTGCCGAAGATCAGCAGCCTGCACGATGTGCGGGTGAAGGCCGACCCGGATTTCGTCTATCTGGTGGACCAGCTGAAGATGCTGGAGGAGTCGCGCAGCAAGACCACAGTTTCGCTGAACGAGGCGGCGCGTAAAAAGGAACAGGATATGATGGAACAGCGCGCCCTGGCACTGGAGAACAAACGGCGCAAGGCCAAAGGTCTGGAGATCTATAAAACCGTCGAGGAATTCAAAGCCGACGACGACGCCGAGGACGGCGCCCCGAGCTCGAATTTTGCCGGCAGGGAAATCAACCCCGACAAGGACCCGCTGTTATCGGAGAGCGGCTATATCCTGGTGGACTTCATCCGCACCCTGAAAAACCAGGAAACCCAAAAGGTCGCCAACTTTTAGCGCCGAGATAAGTACTCAGGCGGTATCGCGGCTCGGCTGCAGGCCGAGCCAGCGCTGCAGCCGGCTTTCCAACTGGTCGTAACGCACCGGCTTGGCCAGATAATCGTCCATACCCGCCGCCAGGCAGCGGGTTTCATCCCCCTCGGCGGCGTGCGCCGTCATGGCGATAATCGGCACATGACTCTCCTGCGCCGCCTGATGTTCCAGGTTGCGAATTTCCTGGGTTGCCATAAAGCCGTCCATTTCCGGCATCTGGCAATCCATCAATACCAGGTCGAAGTGCGAGCGCTGCCACAGGTCCACCGCCTCGCGGCCATTGTTGGCAAGTTCAACCTCGTAACCGAGCTTTTTCAGCATGCCCATGGCCACCATCTGATTGACGCGGTGATCCTCTACCAGCAGTACCCTATGGCCGATTCCCTGGCTGTGGTTGTGGCCGTTCTCAGCGCGCGTTTTGGTGCCTGCAGCACCGAGCAGCAGCTGGTTGATCACTTCATACAAGTGCTGGCGAAATACCGGTTTGGTGATGGTAAGCACCTGTGGATTGGCGGCCAGCAGCGCCTGCAGCCCTTCGTCCGCGCTCTGCAGCGGGGAAATTGCCAGAATCTGCCGGGTAGCGGACAGCTGCCGGTCCTCACACAAGGTGCGGCTCAGGCTGAGGCCGTCGAGCTGCTGCAATTTGCTGTAGATCATCACCACACCGAAGGGGTGTTCGGAATCGGCGGCGGCATCGAGGCGGCGCAGGGCAGCGTCGTGGCCGTCGACCGCCTCGGCAGCCATGCCCCAACCCTCCAACTCCGCCAGCAAGGCGTCGACTATTTTGCCCGGCGCCCCGACCAGCAGGATGCGGCGGCCGTGCAGCTTGGGGTTGGCAGCCATTACCTGGTGCTGGTCACCGGCCAGTTGCAGCTTTACTTTCAGCCACAGGCTGTTGCCCCGCTCGGCATCGCGTGTGGTGCCGCAGCTGCCGCCCATACATTCCGCCAGGCCTTTGCAGATAGCCAGCCCCAGGCCGGTGCCGGCATTGGTGGTGTCGGCGGTGGCAAAGGCGTCAAACATCTCCTCCTCGTCGGCCACCTGAATACCCTGCCCTTCGTCGCGCACGGTGATCAGCAGCTCGCCCTCCTCGGCATTGAGGAACTTGAAACCGGCTTCGATGATAACCTCGCCGCGTTCGGAAAACTTGACCGCATTGCTGATCAGGTGAGTCAGCATCTGCCCGAGACGGATGGCGTCGCCGCGGGCGCGCAGCGGCAGCGCCGGGTCGATCAGGTAATTCAGTTCCACACCCTGGCGGTGGGCCTCGGCGGCGACTTCGGCGACAACCGCCTCGATATGGCGGCGCAGATTGAAAATTGCCACATCCAGCACCAGCTCCCTGGCGGTGATGCGGGAAAAGTCCATGACATTGTTGACCAGGTCCAGCTGCCGCTCGCTGGCTTTTTCCGCCAGGGCCAGCAGCTCGCGCTGCTTTTCGCCCAGATCGCTGTCTTCCAGCAGCGACAAGGCGCCAATCACATCGTTTAACGACGTGCGGAACTCGTGGCCGAGATTGGTCATAAACTCATTGTTCAGGGCGACAGTGGCCTGGGTATCCCGTTTTTCCTCTTCCAGACTTTTGGCCTTCTGTTTCAAGGCATAATTGGCCTCCAGGCGATCCCAGAAGGCATCGCAAACACCGCGGCCCTGGTGGTAGAGCATCAGGTAGAACACCAGCATCATGGCGCAGTAGAGATAGCCCTCGACCGTACCCAGCAACAGCGCGGCAACAGCGGCGGGAATCTGGCCGATAAACTGGTAGGCGGTAAGAAACTGGCGATAAGGGGCAAAAGCGTTGGCGGTGGCGGAATAGAAGACAACCGTATACAGCCACAGCAGCGGCGTTTCATCGCGCATGCCGACAACGCTGGTGACGCTGACCATGATGAAGCTCCACCAGGCCGCACCGATAAAGGAGGCGATAAAATACTGATTGCGCCAGCGTCCGGGCGCGCGCGGGTAAAGCGCCTCGAAGCGAAAAAGAAAATAGCCGCGCAGCAGGGAAATCAGCAACAGGCCGAGCAGCAGCACAATCGCCAGTTGCGGTGCCTTTTCGAAGAAGGAGCCGGCCACCAGGCACAACACAAAGGCGAGGAAATTGAGCACGATCCCGCGCCGACTGTACTTGGCCATGCGCGAATCGGTTTCCCGCATCACTTTGCGGTCTTTCTGCACCTTGGATTGTGGCACAAACAATTGCGACATATTCAATTGACCCCGCGACTTGGAACGCGATCCGCCCACGCAGCTATTTTTCAACGACCTCCAACAATGCGGTCTCGATGATAAAGCCGGACAAGCCCAGACCCAGAGCAGTAAATAGCACAAAAAACCCAAATCTGCCGGCGCCTGGCCGGCCGGCAAACCTCTCCACGCTCATCTTTCCACACTTATGGCTGTCCACTCGTGGATTAGCCAGATTTAAGGATTGCCTGTACTCGCTGGCGGGCAATTGTAATGAGTTTTACGAAATATAAAACCGTGCAGGTGACAATTTCACCAATCCGCCATTGGCCGGGCCCCGGAGCCGCCTAAACCCTGGCGAAAAAAATGAGCGCGAGATAACAATTCGGTCAAATCCGCCTTTTCCCGGGGGGCAAGTCCCAGTAGACTGCGTAGTGGCATCTAATCCACAAGCATAAAAACGAGAGCAATGACCATGAAAATCGCAACCAGCGTGATTACCACCACCGTGCTCGGCATCGCACTACTGAGCGGCTGTTCCCAGGAACCGGCCGACCCCCAGCAGGAGTCTGCGGTCGAACAGGCAGCCGACGCCGCGACCGAGGCCGCTGATCAGGCCCGTGAGATGGCTACCAGCGCGGCGGCAGCAGCCGGAGAAATGGCGGCGGAAGCGACCGCTGCGGCCGAAGAAGCGGTAGACCAGGCCGCGGAGATGGCCGCCGGGGCCGCCGACGCCGTTGGCGATGCGTCGCAACAGGCGCTCGAGGCAGCCGGGGCGGCAGCGGAATCCGCCGGCGATGCGGCCGCCGCCGCCAAAGAGAAGCTGGGTTTGCCCGATGAAGCTCCCGCGGACGGCAAAGATTGAGCCCGGCGGTATCCGCCAGCAGGAGAAAAATCAGTCTGAGCCGAATGGCATGCTGTGAGGAGAGCGGCGCCAGTTGACTGGCCCGCCTCTATCCGAAAGGTTCTTAGAAATCTGCCGCAACCCTCCGCAAGACCCTCCGCAGGGCTGTCCAGCCCGCAGCTACCGATTTCAGTCGTTGCGCGGGGCGAACGAAGCAGCGGCCTGCTGTTTCCCGTAATAAGCAAATATCGATAGAACTGCGGTGGCAGGCCTTAAGGCCGATCGATTGGCGCCGTTCTCCCTCATAATTCGAGTCGCGGCTCAGAGCTTGCCGTCCAGCTCCGGCACCGCCTGGAACAGGTCGGCCACCAGGCCGTAGTCGGCCACCTGGAAGATGGGCGCTTCCTCGTCCTTGTTAATGGCGACGATGACCTTGCTGTCCTTCATCCCGGCCAGGTGCTGGATGGCACCGGAAATACCGACGGCAATATACAGCTCCGGAGCGACAATCTTACCGGTCTGGCCCACCTGCATATCGTTGGGCACAAAGCCGGCATCGACCGCGGCGCGGGAGGCGCCCACCGCGGCGCCGAGCTTGTCGGCCACCTTGTAAAGCATTTCGAAATTCTCGCCGTTCTGCATACCGCGACCACCGGAAATGACCACCTTGGCAGCGGTCAGCTCCGGGCGGTCGCTTTTGGCCAGCTCCTCGCCGATAAAGGCGGAGATACCGGCATCGGTGGCAGTATCGAGATTTTCCACCGCGGCGCTGCCGCCCTCGGCGGCAACGGCGTCAAAAGCGGTACCGCGCACAGTGATGACCTTGACGGCATCGGAGCTCTGTACCGTGGCGATCACGTTGCCGGCGTAAATCGGCCGCTTGAAGGTATCCGCACTTTCCACACTGACGATATCGGAAATGGCTTGTACATCCAGCAGGGCGGCGGCGCGCGGCAGGGTGTTCTTACCGCTGGTGGTGGCCGGCGCGAGAATATGGGTGTAATTCTTGCCCATCTCAGCGATCAGCAGTGCCACATTCTCCGCCAGCTGGTGCTGGTAGGCGGCATTGTCGGCCACCAGCACCCTGGCTACCCCCGCTGCCTTGGCGGCGGCCTGCGCCGCGTCGCCACAGCCGGCGCCGGCAACCAATACATCGATATCGCCGCCAAGCGCCTGGGCCGCGGCCACAGTATTCAGTGTGGCGCCCTTGAGGCTGGCATTGTCGTGTTCGGCTATAACTAGAATGCTCATCAGATTACCTTCGCCTCGCTTTTCAGTTTTTCCACCAGCTCCGCCACATCAGCCACTTTGATACCGGCCTGACGCTCCGCCGGCGGCTCGACCTTGAGTGTCTGCAAGCGCGGCGCCACATCCACACCGAGATCTTCCGGGGTAGTGGTGTCGAGGGGCTTTTTCTTGGCTTTCATGATATTCGGCAGCGAGGCGTAGCGCGGTTCGTTAAGCCGCAGATCAGTGGTGACGATGGCCGGCAGATTCAACTCCACCGTTTGCAGGCCACCGTCGATCTCGCGGGTAACCTTGACTTTGCCGTCGGCATTTTCCAGCTCGGAGGCGAAGGTCCCCTGGGGCATGCCGGTGAGTGCGCCGAGCATCTGCCCGGTCTGGTTGTTGTCGCCGTCGATGGACTGCTTGCCGAGAATCACCAGATCCGGAGACTCCTTGTCCACCAGCGCCTTGAGGCACTTGGCTACGGCCAGCGGCTGCAGCTCGCTGTCGGTCTCCACCAGAATACCGCGGTCGGCGCCCAGCGCCATGGCTGTGCGGATCTGCTCCTGAGATTGCTTGGATCCGAGGGAGACGGCAATGATTTCGCTGGCAACGCCCTTCTCTTTCAAGCGCACGGCTTCTTCGACGGCAATTTCGCAAAAGGGATTGATGGACATTTTGGCATTGGCGATATCGACGTCGCTGCCGTCGGACTTCGGACGGACTTTGACGTTGTAATCAACCACGCGCTTAACGGCAACAAGAATCTTCATGGATGTCACATTCGCTTGTCTGTTGAGGAGATCTATCTTTTGAGGATACCTACTTTTTGAGGATATCTATCTATCATTCTATAGGTACATCTGCCTATACGTGCACCTGCCAGGGCATTGCTACCGCAGCATGCCGCCCCGGAGGGCTGCAACGCCTGCTTGTGCCGGCTACCTGCTGTTTGCCGAATACCTGTTTTTCGCCGAACATTCACCTTAACAACAGTGGCAAACGACCGTTTGAACGGCGAGTATGGTGACGGTTTCGCCCCGCAAAATCAATACCCTTAAGGATATGGCTTTTGCGGCAAAGGCTTAGACTTTATCGTCATTATTTAGCACTGCCCTATATATGAAACGGTAATCTGTAGCGCAAATGCGCTGCTGACAAGGCGTGGATACCGCCCTGTGCGGGCGCTTTTTGACAATCAAAATACGCGGAAATGCTATTGGAGATCAGTATTTTACCGCTATATAATGCGCCGCCTGACACCGATCAGTCCCGATTGTTCACTTTATGATCAAGGGGACCCTCTGCCTGGAGAACGCCTGTGGAACGAGAATCTATGGAGTACGATGTGGTGATCGTCGGCGCCGGCCCCTCGGGCCTCGCTGCGGCCTGCCATATACGCCAGCTCAATCAGGATATCAGCGTCTGTGTGGTGGAAAAAGGCTCGGAGGTGGGTGCCCATATCCTCTCCGGCGCCGTGCTCGAGCCCACTGCTCTGAACGAGCTGTTCCCCGACTGGAAAGAAAAGGGCGCACCGCTGAATACTCCCGTTTCCGGCGACGACATTTACGTTCTGCGCAATGCCACAAACGCCACCAAGGTACCGGGCCTGCTGGTTCCCGATACCGCCCACAACGACGGCAACTATATCGTCAGCCTCGGCAACGTCTGCCGCTGGCTGGCCGAACAGGCGGAAAACCTCGGTGTGGAGATCTTTCCGGGCTTTGCCGCCGCTGAGATTCTCTATCGTGACAACGGCAGTGTCAAAGGCATTGCCACCGGCGATATGGGCGTTTCCGCCGCCGGCGAACATAAAGACTCGTATATGCAGGGCATGGAACTGCACGCCAAATACACCCTGTTCAGCGAGGGCTGTCGCGGCCATCTGGGCAAGCAGCTGATCGCCGGCTTCGAACTCGACAAAGACAGAGAACCGCAGCACTACGGCATCGGCATCAAAGAGCTGTGGAAAGTACCCGACGGCCAGCACCAGCCCGGCCTGGTGCTGCACAGTCTGGGCTGGCCGCTGTCGGAAAGCGGTACCACCGGTGGCAGCTTTCTATATCACCTGGAGGACAACCAGGTCGTGGTGGGGCTGATTACCGACCTCGCCTACACCAATCCCCACGTCAGCCCTTTCGACGAGTTCCAGCGCTACAAGCACCACCCGGTGATCAAACAGTATCTCGAAGGCGGCGAGCGTATCTCCTACGGCGCCCGCGCCATCACCAAGGGCGGCCCGCAGTCGCAACCGAAGATGACCTTCCCGGGCGGACTGCTGATCGGTGACAATGCCGGCACCTTGAACTTTGCCAAGATCAAGGGTTCGCACACGGCGATGAAATCCGGCATGGTGGCCGCCGAAACCGTGGTCGAAGCGCTCGCCGCCGGCCGCAGCGGTGATGAACTCAATGAGTTCACCAGCCGTTATCAGGCCTCCTGGGCCTATCAGGAGCTGTGGAAACAGCGCAATATCGGTGCCGCTCAGCACAAGTGGGGCTATCTGCTGGGCTCGGCCTACGCCTTTATCGACCTGAAACTGTTCGGCGGCAAAGTGCCGTGGACGCTGTCCGATCCCAAGCCGGACCACGAGGGGATGAAGCCGGCGGCGGAAAGTCAGAAAATCGACTACCCGAAACCCGACGGCAAAATCAGCTTCGACAAACTGTCGTCGGTATTTCTGTCCAATACCAACCACGAGGAGGACCAGCCCGTCCATCTGCAGCTGGCCGACGCCGCCATTCCCATCGCTACCAATCTGGCTCTCTACGACGAACCGGCGCAGCGCTACTGCCCGGCCGGCGTCTATGAAGTGGTGGAAGAGGCGGAGGGTAACAAGCGCTTTCAGATCAATGCGCAAAACTGCGTGCATTGCAAGACCTGCGATATCAAGGACCCGAGCCAGAATATCACCTGGGTCACCCCCGAAGGCGCCGGCGGGCCTAACTACCCGAATATGTAGGCATTTATACAAGTGCTGCGGCAAGCCGTCAGTCTGCGGTCAGAGTATGTTGCAGGCGAGTTTCGAATCCGGCAGTTCCACTACACGAACAGCCAGGATAGGCGTACCCTGGTAAACAGACGGCTGATTATTGCGTAAACAGTCGAAAATATCCGCGGGCGAATTGGTACGATAGAGCCCGAAATTATTGTCAAACAAATCGTACTCGTTTTTCTTCAGGCTAAACCGGTATCCCATTGTATGGTCCCGATTCCAGAATATGGAGATGTGGGGCGGCGTCGATGCAGTAACCGCCTGCACTTCATCTGGTGTCGTTATCTGGACATCTTTGCCGCCGACAATACGCAGGCCCATCTCTTCGGTCTGCCTTACCGGGTCATTGTCATAGCCGCGCACTGTTTGCATTCTTTGCTGGAGTTGAACGTCGCTCATTCCTAATTCATCACGGTTTTTAAGCCCTCGGCCCAGCTCTAAACACTTTTTCGCCCATTGTAGTGCCGCCACCGTGCAAACTCCTTTTCGATTACTTGCATCTACAAAGTTGTTTTGTAGCGGGAAAACTTCTGTAAGCGGCATAAAACCGACCCTCTCTTTTTAATAGCTAAAGAATAATCGACAAACCCTGACACCTCACCGGCATTCGCCTGGAACCAGTGGTCCCAATGTCAGTCAGAGCAGCCAGGGTTCGCTCCTTTGCCAAACGGCTCCAAAGCGTTGTGCTACTGCACATCAGCTTATACTGGCTGCAGGCAGGCAATGTTACAACTACCCTTTAGTGTGGTGTCAGCTGGGCCTTCGCAACCCTGTGACGAGGCGTGGAAAGGTATTTACCTTTGAGATGTTGTCGGTGCTGTTTCTACTGCGTTGCAACATCGGACGCAAACCGTTAAGAGGATCATGCCGGTCTCTATGGGTCGCAATATGCAGCTGGCTCGAGGGAAAAAAAGTGCCCGAGGCTCCAAATACCGATATTGTGTGACTGCCCCTCCTCGCTCGCCGGCATTCCAGTCGATTGCGCTTCGAGCTGCCGACAACCCAGTTCAACCAGCCGGTAATAGGTATTGCGGTGCAGCAAGGCTTTAAGGCCGGCCCGTACGGCAACATAAGGACGCGGTTCGCCGCTGCCGGCTGCGCCTGTCGCGCGCAGTTCCACCCACAACGGGTTCTCCGGGCCCAATACCACCTCATCTCCCACCTGGGTGGTAAAGACCAGCGCCTGCCCCGGCATCGGCGCACACTCGCCGGCACCGTTGCCGCCTTCAAGCCGGAAATCGATCGCGACAAACGGTGCATCCTCTACCACGATGCGCCATTTCTCCACCGGCGTTACCAGGAAGTAGTCATCGCCCTCGCGCTTTAAAATGCGCGAAAACAGCTTCACCATTGCCGGGCGCCTGATGGCCCCGCCCTGGTGATACCAGGTACCGTCGCGGGCAATGCGCATGTCCATATCACCCGATAGCGGCGGCTGCCACTGCGCCACCGGCGGCAGCGCCGAGAGCTGCTGCGCCTGCTGGCGCTGCAGGTAATCGAACAGCGCCTGGGCGTCGGGATGCGGTGGTGTTTCAGGAGACAAAGCCATCAACCTAAGGCTGGTTTGCACTGAGGCTGCGGGCAAACTCGGCAAAAGCCGGCCCCAGCATATGCTCTGGCGCCTGCTGCTGCCAGGCCAGCCAGCTGCTGCGACTTGACACCAGGGCGGTATCCAGCAGGCGCCGGTTTACGCTGTCGTAAATCTGCACTTGTACCTGCAGCCGGTCTCTGCCGAGACCGGCCGTGCGGCCACTGTCGAGTTCGCGCCAGCTGTTGACTTCATCGCGCAGGCGGCGCAGCTGTGGATAGAGCATGAACGACATACCGGCGGCCCGCGCCCGCTGCAGTGCCAATTGCGGTGTTTCCGCGCCGGAACCGGATTCGAGTACGGGAAAATGGGCGCTGAGTTGCCCGATCAATTCGCGCTGGACACGCAGGTCCATCGCATCGGGAAAGCGGCTGTCGGGGAAAGCGACATAGATGGCGGCGCCGCCCGGCAGTGTCCAGTCCTGCTGGCGATACAGCCGGTGGTGATCGATAAATTCGCTGCGCTGCAGCCACAACTGCGTGGTTTGCGCCGTGTACTTGAAGGTGCAGCTGCAGAGCGACAGGGCGAAAGCTAACAGCAGCAGCTTGGCAACGCGGATCGATGGGCGGCTGTTCATAGGCAATTCTCGAGATGCGTTGACGGCTCACAGCCTGTAGCTGCTGTATCAAGCGCAGACACATGGGGCTTCGATGTCTTTCAATATCCTCAGATATCCTCAGACATCTTCCAGCATTTCCCCTGCCAGGCGCAGGGTTATACTGTCTATATATCGACCCTGAGGGCGGCCGCTTTAACTGCGATTACCCATATGTACACCGAGATCCTTGATGAATTCCATCAGTCCCTGCATGTCCTCGACCAGCGGCGAAAACGACTTGGAATGATATAGCTCCACTGCCCCCTGGGTCAGCGCCCAGTAGGCGGCATAGTAGTAATAGGGCGGCACGTCCTGCAAGCGGCCTTCGGTGATGCGGCGGCTGATAAAACTCTTCAGCGCATCCTCGATACCGTTGCGCAGCTGGTGCAGTTCCTCAATTTTTTCCGGCGCCTGATTGAGGGCAATGATTTTTTCTTCCAGGCGCTGGAACAGGCGGTCTTTTTCCGGGTTGGAAATACGGCAGTCAAAATAGGCTCTGGCCGGCGCGGCGTAATCGCCCTCCTCCGCCGCTCTGACGCCTTCTTTCAGCCGTTCGGCAATCGATCTTTCATAGTCGAAAAGCAGGCGCAGGTAGATTTCAACCTTTGAAGTGAAGTGCTTGTAGATGGTGCCTTTGCCGATATCGACATAGTCGGCAATCTGTTCGACGGTAACCTTCTCTTCGCCGTGTTCAATTAAGAGTTTTAATGCAGCATCGAGTATGTTCTGCTCCCTTTCGCGGAACTTTTGGACTTTTTGTTTTGTTTTATCCATATTACCTGCCTCTTAGTTGCGCTCCTTATTCTAACCCAAGATCGGCGGATTGACAGCGGACTTCCCCCTGTGAGTATAAATAGGCCGCCGATATTTCCAGCGCCGATCGGGGACCCAGAGATAAGTGTAGTTCACTGGTACCGGCTTGGGGTAGAAACTCACTAATGCGCCTTTGTGGGGCATGTACGGCAACCCACTCAGTCCTCCTCGGCGGGATAGCACACCCCCCACTCGCGGCGCAGGCGGTCCATGGTCCGGGTCAGGGCCAGTGAATCGGCCCAGCTGTGTTTTTCGCTGGCAATTTTACCCCGACGCAGGCAGGTGTTGACCTCGTCGACTTCGAACTGATAGCCGCGCCCGGGAAAGTTCCAGCGCTGCTGGCGCGCTTCCTCACCGGGCTTCCACACCGTCATTTCGCGGCTGGCAAAAAACGGCCGCGCCAGTTCTATATATCCCCGAGTGCCGGAGATAGCCGCTGTGGTGGGGTAGTAGCTGTTCAGCGACGCTTCCGCCACTGCCATGCGGCCGTCGTGCCAGCGCATGATAATCTGCTCCTGGGCGTCGACACCGGTCTCCCCCAGCACCGCCTGGGCGGCAACCGCAGCGGGCGCGCCCCACAGCAGGTGCGGTAAAAACAGGCAGTAGATACCGATATCGAGCAGCGCGCCGCCGGCCTGCCGGGGGTCCCAGAGACGGGATTGCGGATCGCTGCCGGCCTTGAAACCGAAGTTGCTGCTGATGCGGCGCACCTCGCCGATCTCACCGGCGGCAATCAGCGCCTGCAGCCGCAGGATCACCGGGTTGAACCTGCTCCACAGGGCCTCCATCAGGAAGGCCCGCTGCCGGCGCGCCAGCTCAAACAGCTGTTCGGACTGGCGGCTGTTAAGTGTCAGCGGCTTCTCGCACAGCACCGCCTTACCGGCCTGCAGGCACAGGCTGGCGGTTTCAAAGTGATGCGAGTGGGGCACGGCGATATAAACCGCATCGACCTCCGGGCTGGCGGCCAGCTCAGCGTAGCTGCCGTAGGCAAAAGGCAGCTGATACTGTCCGGCAAAGGCCCGGGCGCGACCGCTGTCGCGCGAGGCGACGGCGCAGAGCACACCGTCATCGACGTATTGGAAATCTTCGGCAAAGGCATGGGCAATCTTGCCCGGGCCCAGTATGCCCCAGCGTATTTTTGTCATATCGGGGTCCGGTGGCGTCGACAGTGGCTCGATTGTAAGCCATCGGAGGTGGCAGGGAAATCACAACGCCAGCGCATCGGCCCTGTCGAGGTCGTTGATAATCCCCCAGGTACCGCCTCCCTGTACCACCCGCGCCTGCCAGTCCGCCACCCGCTCCAGGTATTCCACCGGATTGACGTTGTCGGAGCGCAGCTTGGTGACATTCAGGGCTTTGACGACAAAACCGTCGAGGGTGAAATCAAAATCGCGCTTGAAGTTAGCCGGTAAATCCTCTTTTAAATCGGAAAAAATATAAATGTGCTTTTTGCCCACCCGGGCTTCGTTGAGATATTCGATCGCCTGCAGCAGGCCGCCGGAAATATCCGTATAGGCACTGCTTTTGACATTGGTGACAAAGTCGGCAATGGTGCTGGCAAACTCGCGCTTCTGGCGGTTGGCAGCAGAGGGCCGCGCGTCGAGGGTTACCTTGGCCACAATATCCTTTTCGCTGAAACTGCCGCTGTCGATACGCGCCACCACAAAGGTATCGCCGGGCTCGAGATAGGCCAGCAGATAATTGATGATTTGTTTGGCTTTGACAAGCTCTTCGGTATAGGTACCGGAGGTGTCGAGCAACAGATAGACACCGCGCTGGTAGTTGTTGGCCTGGCCGCCGCCGTCGCTGCAGCCGAACAGGCTCAACACCAGTACCGCAATCCATAGCCTACGCATTTTTCGATACCTCGTTGCCGCGGTAAAAACTGCTGCCGCCGTCGGCATTGCCGTCGGGCCCGCCGAATTCCGCGCCGCCGGCGCCGCTGCTGGCCCTGCGGGAGGCCAGCCACAGTCCCTCGAGCCACAGCGGCAGCACGATCAGCATATCGTACAGGTACAGCGTCAGGTGGCCCAGATGGCGGCTGACATTGCCCGCCAGGCGCAGCAAGATAGCCAGCAGGCGCAACAGGTATTCGAGCAGCATGCCGAATATATTGCGGCCGGTATTAATCAGGTATTCCAGCGGAATGGCCACCAGTGTCAATGCCAGCGGTACGGTAAAACCCAGAAACATGCCGGTGACGCGGGGTATCCAGGCATTGACTGCCTCTTCCTCCGGCGCGCTGCCGGCGCCGGCCAGAGAGGCGCGCAGGGCCGAGTAATCGGCGGCGATCTGGTCGCGCATAAAGGCCAGGCCCGCCTCCACCCCCGCCAGTACCAGCAGGAAGGTGCCGCAGGCAATGGCGATTCTGACCCGCGATTTATCATCCATGGCGCCGATAATGGGAAACAGGCGCGTCCAGCCGAGACACTCGAGCAAAAACATGCCCATGGTGATTTCCAGAAAAATAATCACCAGCGCGGCGACATCCGCCACTTTGACACCGCCGACGCGGGAGGCTGCGCCCACCATTTCCGACATCGGCAAAGCGATCAAGTGAAAATTGAAAAAGGCGCCGCCGGCGGCAAACAGCACGAACAGCAGCGCCACACAGAACTGAATCGAGTTTGAAGCCTTCAGCCGCCGTGCAGCCTTATCGGTGCCGCGATTGATTTCCTCGAAGTGTTCCATCTGCCGATCGATATTGTTGCTGCGGGTTACCAGTTCCTGGAGGTGTTTGCCAACCTGATCGACCGTATTGCTGAGTTTACGCCAGAAAGGTGCCATTTGCCGCAGGCGATTATTGCGCTCGGTCATCGCCTCGCGGTATTCCTTCAGTGTCTCGCGGTGCTGGTCCTCGGCGGCGTTGTAAATGTCTTCGAGGATGCGGGAGGTCAGGTTGCTGTTGCTTTTTTCCTTGACCTGTAACTTTGCCACCGACTCCACCGCCTGCACCCAGTCCGGCGATGGCGGCGGCACTTCGGCACTGGCCTTATAGTCCTCGCTGATCTGGGCCACCTGCGCCTGTATGGCACGCTGTACCTGCGGATAGCCGCCGAGATCCCTTTCGACGAAGCGGTTGATGCGGAAAAACTCCCGATTCAATTCCCGCTCGGCGTGGTCGCGCCCCAGCGCCAGCAGCACGTCGCGGTTGCGCACGCTGAGGCGTTTTTCCGCCAGGGCAACCGAGCGCGCGCCGATGCGCAGGCCGTTGTGCAGCATTCTGAAAATACTGTTGATGGCGCCGTGGGCCGAAGTTCTGGCCATGTACAGTAACAGCACCGCGATGGCAAACAGTATCAGCGTGGTCAGCCACGGCGGTGTGGGAAAAGCACTGTAAATAGCAGACATAACATCAATCCCAGGATTTACCTATTCGGGTCCTTTTTGCGCCCGAACACACACGAAGAGCGGACTGCAGCAGTAGCCCACGGCTGCTAAGGCGATATAAAAAATGTGTTTCCACAAGCCTAACAGAGCTTGAAACCACATAATGTGCCTCATGTCACGCTAGACCTGATCGCTCAGGATATAGCCTAAGTGACTAAGTTTTAAACACACCTATTGCGAATTGATTTAAGAATTAGTGCCTGGATGACTGGAAGTTTTTTAGGACTCGCCAATACTTAGAAGTAACTGGTGATGCACATCCCCCCAAGTGTAAGTAGGCACCAGTTAGAATCGCGAAAGCGATTTGCTATTAAGGAAGTTATCCTTAATGTTTCACTCCTAATGGTCTTGGCCCGATGCTCTCCCCCAGACATCGGGTTCTTTTTTTTCAGTGCGGTTTTTTCGGCTCAGGCCTTTTATAGCCAGCTTGTCATATCCAGGCAGCTTCATGTCCATATTGTTCCGGCCCGCGCCTGTCGCGACGTTTTACCGATATTGGTCGGAGCGAGAGGATTTGAACCTCCGACCCCCTCGTCCCGAACGAGGTGCGCTACCAGGCTGCGCTACGCTCCGATGATCCCGGCCCCGATATAACTGCTGTGCCCTGATATAACTGGCTGTGCCCTGATATAACTGAAAGGGCCGCGAATTATAACACCTGCCCTAGCGCTGTAAAGCGTATTGCGTGCCGCCCGCGGCAGCCCGGCAGATACCCGCCGCCGCGACCTGATGATCTGCAAAATCAGCATGTAAAACCAGCGGGCGGAGGTCGCCGCCACCCATACTGGTGTGACTTTGCGGGCGCCGCAGAGCGAAACCACGCTTTAGCGATAAAAAAGCCGCTCAATACTGATGGGCTGGCCCCGACCTGCGTTAAGTAATGATAGATAACCACAAACAGGATAACTGGAGGCGCAGGTATGAGAGGGGTTATAGGGGAAGAACTGCGACTGGTGCGCCTGGCGCGGGAACTGACGCCAGAGCAACTGTCACACCACAGCGGCGTGGATACGCGGCTGATCAACGAGATTGAGGCGGGTCTGGTGGAACCGGACATTGAGACGCTGTTCAGGCTGGCAACCGCGCTCGATGTGGAAGCCGATGAAATGGTCATGCGGGTATGGGAGAAAACCCGCGGCCAGCCGCCGCAAGACTGAGCCGGCCGGCGGCGGCACAGGGGCTCAGCCCCCCGCCTTTACCCGCCGGTACCACTGCGGCGCATCGACAATTTCCCCGGCCCTGTCGAGGGCTGGATAGCCGATACCGCGGCGATCGCAAAACGCTGCCACCGCCGGCTGGCACCACTGGAACAGGCGGCGCCGGCGCAGGGTTTGCGGCAGGCGCGGCCGCTGATAGAGGCCGGCCCGCTGGCGCTGATGCTGCACCTCGGCCAGGATAATGGCGCAGGCCGCAGAGACATTGTAGGACGCCACCATTCCCACCATGGGTATTGCCACCTGATAATCGGCACTTTCCAGTGCCGCCCGGCTCAGCCCCTGTTTCTCCGTGCCCAGCAGCAGGGCAGTGGGTGCGGTGTAGTCGACCCTGTGATAATCGACAGCGTGCGGCGACAGATGCGCCGCTACCACCTGAAAACCCTGCCGGCGCAGATCCGCCAAAGGTGTCTCCAGGGTGGTGTGCTGTTGCACCTCTACCCATTTGTGGCTGCCGAGCGCCGTGCCCCGATAGGGGCGATAACCGGCTTTGGGAATCACACAGTGGATGGTATCGATGCCGACGGCATCGCAGGTCCGTACCAGCGCCGAGAGATTGCGGCCCTTGTGGACCTCGTCGGTAACCACTGTGAGATCGGGCTGCCGGTGATCCAGTACCCGGCAGATTGTCTGATAGCGTTCTGGTGTCATTGTGTCATTACAAAGGTGTGTTGCGGCAGGCTCCGGCGCTCATTATAAGGCGCCGTTTCCATCGCGCCAGCGACTGTAAATGGGGAATGACGCTTGTGTGACAGCAGCCCGGTCCGACCCCGGGTGTTTGTCCACATAATCTGTGGATAAGTTGGTGGATAGGATTTGGGAAAACGACGCTATGCCGCGAAATAGCTTGACCGATCTCAAATTGACCAAAAAACGATCAGGCCACTATATTTCCTTATATTTCAATGGCATAAGAGATTTTTGCAGCGTTTTTCAGACCCGGCAGTAAGGCCGTGAAAGAATCGCCGTCGTTTTCAGCTGCGGTGTGTATAAACGGTTAGTACGCCTTAACCGTGAAACAGGCGCCGTAACAAATATGTCAGAAGTAGAGCATAAAAATGAAAAAAAACTGTCACACAGGGAATATGGCCGGCGGTTTTCGTCCAGTGTAGTATCCGGTCCGCCTCAACGCAATTTACGCTCGAGCGCACCGTAGCCGGAGTCCGCCGGCAACAGCAGCCAGTAACTGTCGCCGCGCCGCTCGACCCGCGGGGTGACGCTGGGTATGCGGCGCGGGGCGGCGGCTGCCGCCAGCGCGGCGGCGCTGCTGGCAAAGCCAGCCAGCCAGCGGCAATTCATCTCCGTGGGGAGCATAATGGACGGGTCTTCACTGTCGCACATGGCCAGCAGTGCGGCGACGCTGAACCAGCCGGAATCCACCGCTTCGCCACCGTCGTGGCTGCCCTGCTGGCCGGACGGCTGCCGGGCGAGGAAAAAATAGGTGGAAAAGCGCCGCCGCAGTTGCACCGGCGTGACCCAGTGCGACACCGGCTGCAGCAGATCGGGGCGCAGTGTTATACCGCAGCTGGCGATCTGCTGGTAAAAATGACCGTCACCACGCAATAACGACTCCCGCGCGCGCGCCAGGGCCGCCAGCGGCAAGTCCTGTCGATCGGCAAATAGAAAACCGCTCTCTTCGAAGGCTTCGCGCAGGGCAGCCAGTTGAAAAACCAGCAGCTCGCCGCGATCGTAGTCGGCGAGCCGCTGCGGCAGCTCATCGGCGGGATCGACGGCACCGCCGGGAAACACCAGGTTGTTGGGGGAAAAATCCAGTGCCGGACTGCGCCTGATCATAAACACCTCGATACCGTCGCGGCCGTCCCTGACGATCATAACACTGGCTGAGGGTCGCGGCGTGGCAACATGGCGGCCGGCGTTTTGGGCGGTATGGCCGGCAGTCCCGTTCTGATCATCTCTGTCTGTCATGGAAAGTCCTTCAGCCTGGCATCGCTGCGCCGGGTGGTGCAGCAATACGCCTAGCATAACATCGCGGCGAGGCGGTGGCCGCAGACTCATCAGCGCCCGGGGATCGTCAAAGCCGCGCGGCTGTGAGATTATAGCCACCATGGTTGCGCCGCTCTTCGATATCACTCCCCTGCTCCCCACAATTGCCAGCGACACCCTGATTCTGACGCCCAACAGCCGCCTGCGGAACAAGATCCTCGAGGCTTACGGCCGCTACCGCGCCGAGCGCGGCGATAGCGTGATCGTCAAGCCGCAAGTGGAAGCCATTGCCGACTGGCTGGCGGAGGCCTGGCAGTGCCTGCTGGACAGCGGCAGTGAACGCTGCCGCGGCGTGGTGCTGAGCCCGGGGCAATGCCAGCTGCTGTGGCGGCAGGTTATCGATGCCGACAACGACGCGTTCGAGCTGCTAAATGCCCAGCGGACTGCGGGTATGGCCGAGCTGGCCTATCGCAATATGGCCCTGTGGCAGTTGCCGCTGGCGCAACTCGAGCACTATGCGGAAGCCGACACCCAGCGCTTCCTCGCCTGGGCCAGGGCCTTTGAACGCCTGCTGGCGCGGCGGCAACTGATCTGCCGCGAACACAGCTACGGCGTCCTCGCCGCGGCCTATGGCAGCGCCGAGCTGCCGCGGCAGGCGGCGATCTGCCTGCAGGGCTTCGACGACCTGCCGCCGCTGCTGGCGCAGGTAGTGACAGCCGCCTGCGACTGGGTGGTGCGGCACAAATCCCCTCCCCACCCCGCCGCGCGCATTTACCGCACCGAACTGGAAACGTTCGAGCGCGAGATTCACACCGCCGCCGGCTGGGCGCTGCAGACGCTGCGCCAGCAGCCCGAGGCCACCATCGGCATTATCGTACCCAACCTGGGACAGTGCCGGCAGCAGGTGGAGACCCTGTTTACCAAAGTGTTTGAAGCACACACACTGTGGCCGCAGGTGGCGCGCTACACCCTGCCCTTCAACTTTTCCGCCGGCATCCCGCTGGCCGCCACGGCGGCTGTCGACAGCGCTCTGCAACTGCTCGGCCTGAATCGCCGCCGCCTCGATCTGCAAGCCCTCTGCGCACTGCTGCTGTCGCCCTTTTTCGGCGCCGATGATACCGAGCTGGCCGCCCGCAGCGAGTTGATCGGGCGCTTGCGCGAGCTGGCAAAACCGACTGTCAGCGGCGCTGACTTGCGCGACTTCAGTCAGCGGGATTGTGCCGGCACAAAGCTGGCCGGCGGCCTGCAGCAGTTCGAGCAACTGCGCCGCCGCGCTCACAGCCGCGCGGCGCCGTCGACCTGGACGCGCTTGTTTCTGCAGCAGCTGCAGGCACTGGGCTGGCCCGGCAGCCGCCGCCTCGACAGCAACGAATACCAGCAGGTCAGCCAGTGGTATCAGCTGCTGGACGTGTTTGCCGGCCTCGATATCAGCGCTGTCAGCCTGACCCTGAGCGAAGCGCTTAAGGAGTTGCAGCAGCTGGCCCAGACCACCCATTTTCAGGCCCAGGTGCCGGCTTCGCCAATACAGATACTCGGCGCCCTCGAAGGTGCCGGCCTGTGCTTCACCCACACCTGGGTGCTGGGCCTGCAGCAAAACACCTGGCCGCCGGCGCCGGCGCCGCACCCGCTGTTGCCGGTGGAGCTGCAGCGGCAGCACCATATGCCCCATGCCGACAGCGAGCGCGAACTGCAGTTTTCCCAGTCGCTGACCGAGGGCTACCGCGGCAGCGCCGGCCAGGTGATTTTCAGCTCGGCGCGCTGGCACGACGACAGCGAGCAGGCCCCCAGCCGACTGATCGCCGATATTGCCCTGACCCCGGCGCAGCAACTGGCGCCGCTGCAGGCCTCGGACCTGGAGCAGTATTGCAGTGCCCTCGGCAGTGCCCGGCAGCTGCAGTGGGTGGATACCTCCCGCGGACCGCCGCTGGCGGCGGACGGCAGCGCTGCGCCCGGCGGTAGCGGCATCCTCCAGCAACAGGCGGCCTGCCCCTTTAACGCCTTTGCCATTTACCGTCTCGGTGCGCAGCTGCCGGCGGCGCCGGTGCCGGGTTTTTCAGCGCTCGAAAAGGGCCTGATACTGCACGAGGCGCTGGCGGCAATCTGGCAGCAGCTGGGCTCGCAGCAGGCCTTGCTGGCGCTGCCGGAGACGGCGCTGAAGGCGCAGGTCGAAGCGGTGCTGGAGGATATTGTCGGCAACTGGCAGCAGCGCCGCGCGGATGTTCTCGGCCGCCACTACTGCCAGTTGGAGAAGGAGCGCCAGCGGCGACTGATTCTGCAGTGGCTGGCGTTCGAAAGACAGCGGCCGCCCTTTGCGGTGATCGCGGCGGAGCAGAAGCTCGACGTCAATCTCGCCGGCCTGCCGCTGGTGCTGCGCCTCGACCGCCTCGACCAGCTGCCGCAGGGGGAGATGTTACTGATCGACTATAAAACCGGTAAGCCCGGCATTCAGCGCTGGCGCGGCGAGCGCCCGCGCGAACCGCAGCTGCCGCTGTATGCGATCAGTCTGGACAGAGCGGTCAAGGGCATCGCCTTTGCCGAAATCAACGCCGGCCGCCAGCAGCTTCTGGGCATCGGCGAATTCAGCCACGGGCAGCCCGGTATCCGCGCCGCCGCAGCACTGTCGGCGGACGCGCCGCCGACCTGGGCGGCGCTGGTCGAACACTGGCGCGCGGCGCTGCAGGCGCTGGCGGCGGAATTTCTGCGCGGCGACAGCGCAGTGGTGTACAGCGATCCCGCTGTGCAGCGTTACTACGGCGACTATATCGGCCTCAACCGCATTGCCGAGCAGCCGGCGCTGGCCGCCATCCGCGCCGCCGAGCAGCCGCCGCCGGCGGGCGGGGCAGCGCCGCCGTGAAGCAACCGATCGACAGTCATGCGCGCACACAGGCGCTGCAGCCGCAGCGTTCCTTTGCCGTGGCGGCGCCGGCCGGCTCCGGCAAAACCGGCCTGCTGACGCAACGGGTGCTGGCGCTGCTGGCCCACTGCCAGCACCCGGAGGAGATCCTGTGTATCACCTTTACCCGCAAAGCGGCGGCGGAGATGCAGAGCCGCATCGTCGCGGCGCTGATCTCGGCGGCGCAAGCCGCAGTTGCAGACGGCGATGCCCACAAGCGGCTGACCCGCGAGTTGGCGCTGAAGGCACTGGCCCGCGATCGCGAGATGGGCTGGAATCTGCTGCTGGCGCCGAGCCGCCTGCGCATTCAGACCATCGACGGTTTTGCCCGCAGCCTCACCCGGCAACTGCCGGTTGCCAGCGGGCTCGGCGCCCAACCGGAGACACTCGAGCAACCGCAACCGGCCTACCGCGCCGCTGTTGCCGAAACGCTGAAGCTGTTGGAATCGGCATCGCCCTACCAGGCGGACCTGCAGCGGCTGGCAGTGCATCTGGACAACAATCTGGAGAGCGTGCAAAACCTGTTGATCGCGCTGCTGCGCAAGCGCGACCAGTGGTTGGGCTCGGTGCTGGCAGCGCGCGATGCGCGGGATTATCTGCAGCATGTGCTCGACACCCTGGTGCGCGAAGCCCTGCAGGACCTGGCGCAGCGGCTCGCCCCCTTTGCCACCGAACTGCTGGCGCTGGCGGACTACGCCGCCGGCAATTTACAGGCGGCGCAATCGACCTCCGCCCTCAGTGCCTGCCTGGGGCTGAAGCAGTTGCCGGCGGCGACTGCCGCGCAAGTGCCGCTGTGGCTGGCGTTGGCGGAGTTGCTGCTGACCCAAAGCGGCAGCTGGCGCAACACCATCGACAAACGCTGGGGCTTTCCCGCCGGCACCGGCAAGGCGGAAAAAGCGCTGGCGAAGTCGCGCAAGCAGGCGCTGCTGGCGCTGATCGACGAGTTGCGCCAACAGCCCGGCCTGGGCGCAGCGCTGCACGCCATACGCAGCCTGCCGCCAAACCGCTATGCCGATGAGCAGTGGCAGCTGCTCGACAGCCTGACGCGCCTGCTGCCGGTACTGGTGGCGCAGCTCAAACTGGTATTCGGCCAGTTGGGTGCCACCGACTTTATCGAGATTACCCAGGCGGCCGGCACCGCACTCGGCGATGAACAGCAGCCCACCGAGCTGGCGTTGAAACTGGATTACCGCATACGCCATATCCTGGTCGATGAATTCCAGGATACCGCCTCGCCACAGCTGTCGCTGTTGCGCAAAATCACCGCCGAATGGCAGCCCGATGACGGCCGCACACTGTTTATTGTCGGCGACGGCATGCAGTCCTGCTACGGTTTTCGCAACGCCAATGTCGGGATCTTCCTCGATGCCCGCAGCCACGGCATTGGCAGTGTCAGCCTGCAGCCACTGGATCTGCAGGTCAACTTCCGCTCCGATAAACGTATTGTCGACTGGATCAACCATGTGTTCGCCAGCGCCTTTCCCGAGCGCGACGATATCAATCGCGGCGCAGTGCACTACAGTGCCAGCACCGCTTTCAAAGCGCCGCTGTGCGACAGTGAGGTTGCGGTCTGGGCCTGCGTCGACGCCGCAGACCGGCAGTGTGAGGCACAGCAGGTGGTGCGGCTGGTGCGCGATAACCTGCAGCGTTTTGCCGATGACAATATCGCCATTCTGGTGAGAAACCGCAATCACCTGAGCGATATTCTGGCGGCGCTGAAACGCGCCGGCATCGATTGGCAGGCCACCGACATCGATCCGCTGGCAAGCCGGATGGCGATTCGCGATCTGCTGTCGCTGACCCGCGCCATGCTCGACCCCTGTGACCGGCTGGCCTGGCTGGCGCTGCTGCGGGCGCCCTGGTGCGGCCTGGATATGCACGACCTGTTCTATCTGGTCAACGCCGATATCGGCGATCTCAGTCCGCGCCGCGATGCCCGCGCCTATCCGCTGATCTGGCTGCAGCTCGTCAACCATCGCCATATCGACAGTATCAGCGCCGCCGGGCGGCGCCTGCTCGACAGGTTGTGCGCCGTGCTGGTACCCGCCCACCGCGACCGCCAGCGCAAACCGCTGCACCTGTGGCTGGAGGGAATCTGGCTGGCCCTGGGCGGGCCCGCGGCGCTGGCCGAGCCGAGCGACCTCGATAATGTGCCGCGCTATTTCGAGCTGCTCGAACGCCACAGCCGGCACGGCGGCACACTGGACTGGGAGTCTTTTCATGGCGCCGTCGAACAGCTCTATGCCGAGCCCGGGCCGCGGGCCGACGCGCGCCTGCAGGTCATGACTATCCACAAATCCAAGGGCCTGGAATTCGATACCGTCATCATCCCCGCACTCGACCGGGTGCCGCTGCAGGACGATCACGAACTGCTGTTGTGGCAGGAGTATATCGACGCCGGGGGCGAGCGGCAGTTGCTGCTCGGACCGCTGGCGGCAACCGGCGAGGAGCCGGACCCGATTTACCACTACCTGCGCCGCGAGCGCGCTGTGCGCACGCAACTGGAGTCCACACGCCTGCTCTATGTGGGTTGCACCCGCGCTATCAAGCGGCTGCATCTGCTGGCCAATGTGGCCGCCGAGAACGGCGCTGATGAACTGAAAACGCCGGCCGCCAAAAGCCTGCTGGCGAGTATCTGGCCGGCGGTAAAAAACGATCTGCGCGAGTACTCCGCCGATACTGCTGAGGTGGTGCAGGAGGATGCCGGGCACCGCGAGTGGGCGGCGCAGCATATCCTGCGCCTGGCGCCGGAGTTCGAGCTGGCGCCGCTGGCGGATAACCGCTGCCTGGCCGCTTATCGCGGCCGCGATTTCGATCGGCGCGACGACGACAATCTGCCCGGCACGGCGGCACTTGAAAACCGCGCCGCGCGTCACACCGGCACAGTGCTGCACCGCTGCCTGATGCAAATCGCGCGCGACGGTGCGGCACAGTGGCGGCCGGAAAAACTGTTTCAACAGCAACCTTTCTGGCGCCGGCAATTGCAGCAGCTCGGCGTCGCCGAAGCGGATATAGGCCTCTGCCTCGATAAAATTCACACCGCCGTCGCCAATATGCTGGCCGACGAAAACGGCCGCTGGCTGCTCGACAACACCCATGCCGGCAGCGCCTGCGAGTTGGCCTTGTACAACACGCAGGGCGACCGGCAAAACCTGTTTATTGTCGATCGCACCTTCATTCACCGCGGCTGCCGCTGGGTCATCGACTACAAGAGCAGCGAACCGGGCGCCGGGCAGTCGCCCGAGCTATTTATCCGCAGCGAACTCGAAACCTACCGCCGGCAACTGCAGGGCTACGGCGAACTGTTCCGGCAAATGGCGGCCGAGCCGGTGCGCCTGGCCCTGTATTTTCCACTGCTGCAGCGACTGGCCGAGTTGCCGGATGCAAAGCCGGCGTAAAGAACCCCACAAAAATTTTTATTTACAGTAGAATGGTGGTAACTCGCGCAGAGCAACGGATCCCGAAGCAATGACCCAGATAGCTGTAGATGACTTAAACGTGGTTTCCCAGGAAGTGCTGATATCGCCCACCGATATCAAGCGGGATCTTCCCATCAGCGAAACCGCCAGAAACACCGTTACCGCGGGCAGGCAGACCATACGCGATATTCTCGATCGCCGCGATCACCGCCTGATGGTGATTATCGGCCCCTGCTCGATTCACGATGTCGAAGCGGCCAAGGACTATGCCCGCCGCCTCAAGGCGCTGGCCGAGGAGGTTGGCGACACACTCTATATCGTCATGCGCGTGTATTTTGAAAAGCCGCGCACCACCGTGGGCTGGAAAGGATTGATCAACGACCCGCATCTGAATGATTCCTTCAAAATTCAGGAAGGCCTGCATATCGGCCGCCGGCTGTTGCTCGATATTGCCGAGTTGGGCCTGCCCGCCGCCACCGAAGCGCTGGACCCGATATCGCCGCAGTATATGCAGGATCTGATTGCCTGGTCGGCCATCGGCGCGCGCACCACCGAATCCCAGACCCACCGCGAGATGGCCAGCGGCCTGTCCTGCGCCGTGGGTTTTAAAAACAGCACCGACGGCAGCCTTACGGTGGCGATCAATGCACTGCAGTCGGTGTCGAGTCCGCACCGTTTTCTCGGTATCAACAAAAACGGCCAGGTAGTGGTCATCCACACCCGCGGCAATGCCTACGGGCATGTGGTATTGCGCGGCGGCAACGGCAAGCCCAATTACGACTCGGTCAGTGTCGCCATGTGCGAGCGGGAACTCGCCGCCAACAATGTGGCCGGCAATATCATGGTCGACTGCAGCCACGCCAATTCCAACAAGAACCACGAACTGCAGCCACTGGTAATGGACAACGTCGCCAATCAGATTATCGAGGGCAACCAGTCCATTATCGGCATTATGGTGGAGAGCAATATCGGCGCCGGCAACCAGAAGATTCCGCAAAATCTGCAGGCACTGCGGTACGGCGTATCGGTGACCGATGCCTGTATCGGGTGGGAGACGACGGAGGGGATATTGCGGGGGATGCGGGGGAAATTGCGGGAGGTGTTGCCGAACAGGGTCTAGGGAAACAGAGTCTAGGGAAAAGGGAAAAGTGACAAGGGAAAAGAAAAACCGGATCGGCAGTCACTTTTCCCTTTTCCCTTTTCCCTTTTCCCTTTTCCCTCAATAATACGCCTGCGACCGATCGGAATGGTCGGTAATATCCCTCACCCCCTGCAACTCGGGAATCTTTTCCGTCAGGGTCTTCTCGACGCCGTCCTTGAGGGTCAGATCTACGGCGCTGCAGCCCTGGCAACCGCCGCCAAACTGCAATACCGCATAGCTGTCGTCGGTGACTTCCATCAGGCTGACCTGGCCGCCATGGGCGGCCAGGCCGGGATTGATCTCGTTGTAGAGCAGGTAGTTGATCCTGTCTTCGATGGGGCTGTCGTCGCTGATCTTCGGCATTTTCGAGTTCGGCGCCCGAATGGTCAGCTGGCCACCCATGCGGTCGGCGGAGTAGTCGACCTTGGCCTCTTCCAGAAACGGCACGCTGCGCTGCTCGAAATAAGCCTTGAAACCGTTGAGCTGCATCACCTCGTCGTCTTCCTGCTCCTCGCCCGGCCGGCAATAGGCAATGCAGGTCTCAGCCTGCGGGGTGCCCGGGTTGGCCACAAACATGCGGATGGCAATGCCCTCGCTGTCCTGCTTTGCCAGCAGCTCGAGCAGATACGTCTGCGCCGGCTCAGTAATTGCTACATTAACCATGGGTGAGATACCTGATTGATTTACTCAGGTATTCTAAGGCAAATCCGCCAGCAAAAAAACCTCGCGCAGCACAAGGCTTTGGCCACCGGGCGGCGCTGTCGGCCCGCCCGACTACACTGTAACTGTATACCCCGGATATGAGCGACGGCCCCGCTCGCCCCCACAGGTATTAAATATCTGCTACACTGCGCCGCCACTCAACATCAAGATATTTTGATATAGGTTGCCCATGACAGATCGAGATGCGCGTATCCAGGCTTTGCAACAGGCGCTCGAGCAGCGCATCCTGATACTCGACGGCGCCATGGGCACCATGATCCAGGGTTACAGGCTGCAGGAGGCGGACTACCGCGGGGAGCGTTTTGCCGACTACCACCTGGATATCGCCGGTAACAACGACCTGCTGAGCCTGACCCAGCCGGACATCATTCGCGATATTCACACCGCGTATCTCGAGGCCGGCGCCGACATCATCGAAACCAATACCTTTAACAGCACCCGTATCTCCCAGGCCGACTATGAAATGGCGGATCTGGCCCGGGAGATCAACCTGGCAGCGGCGCAGCTGGCACGCCAGGCTGCCGACAATATCAGCGCCATAACGCCCGAGCGCCCGCGTTTCGTCGCCGGTGTGCTGGGCCCGACCAGTCGTACCGCCTCTATCTCACCCGATGTCAACGATCCGGGTGCCCGCAATGTCACCTTCGACGAGTTGGTGGCGGATTACCGCGAGTCCACCGAGGCCCTGGTGCAGGGCGGGGTGGATATCATCCTGATCGAAACCGTGTTCGATACCCTCAATGCCAAGGCGGCGGTGTATGCCGTGCGCGACTATTTCGATCGCAGCGGCACCGAAGTGCCGATCATGATCTCCGGCACCATTACCGATGCCTCCGGCCGCACCCTGTCGGGCCAGACCACCGAGGCCTTCTACAATTCACTGGCCCATGCCGGCCCGCTGGCCATCGGCCTCAACTGTGCCCTGGGCGCCACCGAGCTGCGACCCTATGTCAAGGAGATGGCGCGGGTGGCGGCTTGCTTCGTGTCCGCCCATCCCAATGCCGGCCTGCCCAACGAGTTCGGCGAATACGACGAAACGCCGGCGCAGATGGTGGAGGTGGTGGCAGAGTTTGCCGACAGCGGCTTCGTCAATATCATCGGCGGCTGCTGCGGTACCACGCCCGACCATATTCGCGCCATCGCCGAGGCCATGAGCAGCCGCCGGCCGCGCCGCCAGCCGCAGATCGCGCCCGCCTGCCGCCTCTCCGGCCTGGAGCCCTTCAACATCGATGCCGATTCCCTGTTTGTCAATGTCGGCGAGCGCTGCAATGTTACCGGCTCGGCGCGCTTCAAGCGGCTGATCAAGGAGGAGGACTACGACACGGCGCTGGAGGTGGCGCTGGAACAGGTCGAGAACGGCGCGCAAATCATCGACATCAATATGGATGAAGGCATGCTCGATGCCGAAGCCGCCATGGTGCGCTTCTGCCACCTGATTGCCGGCGAACCGGATATCGCCCGGGTGCCGATCATGGTGGATTCATCCAAGTGGGAAGTGATCGAAGCCGGGCTCAAATGCATACAGGGCAAGGCCATCGTCAATTCCATCAGCCTCAAGGAGGGCGAGGCGGATTTCATTGCCAAGGCGCGCCTGTGCGCGCGCTATGGCGCAGCAGTGGTGGTAATGGCCTTCGACGAACAGGGTCAGGCCGATACCCAGGCGCGCAAAATCGAGATCTGCCGGCGCTCCTACGAGATCCTGGTAAATACGGCGGGCTTCGCCCCGCAGGACATTGTCTTCGACCCCAATATCTTTGCCGTCGCCACCGGTATCGATGAGCACAATAACTACGCTGTCGACTTTATCGAGGCGACCCGCTGGATTCGCGCCAACCTGCCCCACGCCGGGGTTTCCGGCGGCGTCAGCAATGTGTCGTTTTCATTTCGCGGCAATAACCCGGTGCGCGAGGCGATTCACTCGGTATTTCTCTACCATGCTATCCGCGCCGGGTTGAGCCTGGGGATCGTCAATGCCGGCCAGCTGGCGGTCTACGATGATCTGCCGGCAGACCTCAAGGACCGGGTCGAGGACGTGGTTCTCAACCGCAGCGACAAGGCTACCGAGGCGCTGTTGGACATCGCCGAGCGCTATCGCGGCGACGGCGGCGATGGCGAGAAAAAAGAGGATCTGGAATGGCGTGGCTGGCCGGTGGCGAAGCGGCTGGAACACGCCCTGGTCAAGGGCATTTCCACCTTTATCATCGAAGATACCGAAGCGGCGCGGGACGACTGCGACAGGCCCCTGCAGGTTATCGAAGGCCCGCTGATGGACGGTATGAATGTGGTTGGGGATCTGTTCGGCGCCGGTAAGATGTTTCTGCCCCAGGTGGTGAAGTCGGCGCGGGTGATGAAGCAGTCGGTGGCCTATCTGCAGCCCTTTATCGAGGAGGAAAAAGACGAGGCGGCCAAACCCAACGGCAAAATCCTGATGGCCACGGTGAAAGGCGATGTCCACGATATCGGCAAGAATATCGTCGGCGTGGTGCTGCAATGCAACAATTTCGAGGTGGTCGATCTCGGCGTGATGGTACCCTGTGAGAAGATTCTGCAGGTGGCGCAGCAGGAAAACTGCGATATCATCGGCCTGTCCGGCCTGATTACTCCCTCCCTCGATGAAATGGTCACGGTGGCGCGCGAAATGCAGCGCCAGTCGATCGACAAGCCGCTGCTGATCGGTGGAGCCACCACCTCCAAAGCCCATACCGCGGTTAAGATCGATCCGCAGTTTGACCGCAACCAGGTGGTCTATGTGGCCGATGCCTCGCGCGCGGTGGGGGTCGCCTCGCAGCTGCTTTCCGATGATCAGCGCGGCGGTTTTGTCGCTGCAGTGCAGGCAGATTACGACAAGGTGCGCGAGCGCAATGCCAAGCGCAAGCCGCGGGGCACGCTGCTGACCTACGAGGACGCCGCCAGGGGCGGCTTTCGCGCCGACTGGGAGGGCTATACGCCACCGGCGCCTACCTTTACCGGTACCCGGGTATTCGACGATTACCCGCTGGCGCAGCTGGTGGAAACCATCGACTGGACGCCGTTCTTCATTTCCTGGGACCTGGCCGGCAAATACCCGCGTATTCTCGACGATGCGGTGGTGGGCGAGGCGGCACGCAGCCTGTTCGCGGATGCGCAGGATATGCTGCAGCGGATTGTCGACCAGAAATTGCTGACGGCGCGGGCGGTGATCGGCTTCTGGCCCGCCAATAGCGTCAACTTCGACGATATCGAGGTTTATGCCGATAGCGGGCGCAGCTCCACCCTCGCCTCGCTGCACCATGTCCGCCAGCAGTTGCGCAAGCCCGGCAATACCCAGCCGCCCTGCTCGCTGGCGGATTTTATCGCGCCCAGGGACAGCGGTTTGAACGACTATATCGGCGGTTTCGTGGTGACTACCGGCCTCGGCGCTGAGCAGTTGGCCGGGGAGTACGAGCGGGCGGGCGACGACTACAGCAGCATTATGGTCAAGGCCCTGGCCGACCGCCTGGCCGAGTCTTTTGCCGAACATATGCACCGGCGGGTGCGGCGGGAATTCTGGGGCTATGTGCGCGACGAGACGCTGTCAAACGAGGACCTGATCAAGGAGCGTTACACGGGCATACGCCCGGCGCCCGGCTACCCGGCCTGCCCCGACCACAGCGAAAAGGCCACGCTGTTCCGGCTGCTGGAGGCGCAGGGGCAAGCCGGTGTCAGCCTTACCGAGCACTTCGCCATGTCGCCGGCGGCATCGGTCAGCGGCTGGTACTTTTCCCACCCGCAGGCGAAGTATTTTGCCACCGGCAAGATTGATAAGGATCAGGTGCAGTCACTGGCACAGCGCAAGGGGGTTGCCGTGACAGAAATCGAGCGCTGGCTGCAGCCGGTGTTGAATTACGATCCTTGAGCTGGATTAGCTCAGGTTTGTTCAGGGATGTTGGCTGCAGTTTGCAGATCCCTGAACCGCCTAGCTGCCACTGACGGACTTGCACTCACCCCGGATCTCCGTGGCCCCGGGCGTCAGAGTCTTGTCGATAATGAAGTAGCCGTGCCGGCAGAAGCCGCTTTCCGCCAGTTTTGCCTCCATCCAGGCAATCACCCATTCTTCGTAGCGCTGCCGCCGCTTGCGGGAGTCGACTTCGGCATTACCGGCGCCGGGCCGGCTCAGGCTCGCCAGTCCTCCCCGGTCGGGCCGGTCAACTCGCCGCTGTAAACTGTAGGTGAACTGTTTCAAGCCGTGTTCGGTAATTTCCGTGTAGAACAGCTCTCTGGTGTCTTTATCCGGCCCCTCGGGCTGGCTGGAACAAGCCGCCAGCGCCGCGCCGCAGCAGAGGATCGCCAGCCTGGCTGCAGCAGCGATCGATAGAGTACTCAAAGACATTTCCGCTCCATGATCTCACTCCACTCTGTTCTATCTAAGTCGTTCTACCTGATTCTATCCACATTCACTCCACCTCGTTCGTCCCGCCGATATTGCCGCAGCAGAGTAAATCCGACAGGCAGAGTATGAAGGATTCGACGTCATTTCCGTGCCTTTTAACTCAATCGAAATTGCGGCATCATACCAATGTCTCACAGACCCAGGGGTTACTATGGACAACAGCGACACCGATCAAAAACCCAGTTTTTGGCAGATTGTCCTGTCCACCATTGCCGCCGCCTTCGGTGTGCAAAGCGATAAAAACCGCAAGCGCGACTTCAAACATGGCAGTGTCATGCCCTATATCGTTGCCGGCGTTATCTTCACCGCGCTATTCGTAATTGCCGTCGCCCTGGTGGTAAAAGTCGTCCTGCAGAGTGCAAACGGCTAAGATACAGAGTGCAAACGGCCAAGATAGCCCAGGCACTTATTTCAGCTGTAATTACTGCCTAATCCATTAAATGCTCTGCACACCGGATAAATAGTGGGCCTAGATATGCTTCCACAGGGAAATGGTTTCCAGACCACCGGCCCGTAGCATCTTTTGAATATTCCCCTTCAAGCCGCGGTACTCAGTCTTCGGCAACTGTTCGAGAAAGCCCTGCTGGTGGATACAGGCCGATGCATTGAGCGTGTGCATCAGCTGCTCGCCGCGCAAAGTCAGCAATAGCCTGATCGAACGCCGGTCGAGGCCATCGTGCTGGCGGCGCACCAGGTCCTTCTTTTCCAGGCGATCGACCAGCCGGGTAATGGCCGAACGATCAATACCGATATTTTCCGCCACCTGGGCCGGCGTAGCAGCCAGTTGGTGGTGGAGAACATTCAGCACCATCCACTGCGGCCAGGTGACATCGTGTTGTTGCAGTGCCTCGTTAAAGCGCTCCTGCATCAGGCTCGCGAGGCGGGATATCCAGTAGGTAAAACTGTTGTGGAGGTGGAATTCGCTGTCCGCTTGACTGCCACTGGGCATGGTTGACGACGCCTTATTAATTGCCGGAACAGCCGGCAAATTAATTGACTAAGCAATACATGTCAAGGCACAGAATGGCGCTCGAGCGCTGAAAACGGCCGCGGGCAGCCGCAGCTGCCCGCCGGCGGAGGTTGATGCTGCAGATGTCGGGAGACGGGCAGTGCTATTGCCCGCTTACCCAAAAGATACAGGTGACGACAAAAATGGCAATCAGTGCTATGGCTGCTATCGCGTCGGCGACACTGTCTCCGTGCTCCTGCATCTGAAGTTCTTCACTCATAATCGTTTTACTCCGGTTATTATCGTTAGAATTTATCGTTAGTATCTGGCTGTGGTCATATCGACCGTCCGTGATATCGACCTGCGCGAGCCCTCGATTTTAACGCCATAACCCCCTGATAGTGCAAGTATGAAAACAGTCTTATTCCTATTTGTTCTTAGAGTATAGAAAACAATTAGTACGCCGCCAGCGCCGGCGCTGGTATGGTGGCACTCCCTGGAAATCTGGGCAGGTTATGACGCTTTCGGGGCAATAATCGCTTCTCATACGCGGCTTTGCGGCCCGATTTCCCGGCAATCAGCTAATAACCGTTCGTTATATAGGTTTTCGTGCCCTATGTATGTCTACGATGATTTTGATCGGCAGATTATCCAGCAGCGGGTGGCGCAGTTTCGCGGCCAGACCCAGCGCTATCTGGCGGGTGAACTGACCGACCAGGAGTTTCTGCCGCTGCGCCTGCAGAATGGTCTCTATATCCAGCGGCTGGCACCGATGCTGCGGGTCAATGTGCCCTACGGCATGCTCAACAGCACCCAGCTGCGCAAGCTCGCCCATATTGCCCGCTTTTATGACAAAGGCTATTGCCATGTCAGCACCCGGCAGAATATACAGTTCAACTGGCCGGAGCTGGCGGAAGTGCCGAATATTCTGGCGGAGCTGGCCGAGGTGGAAATGCATGCGACCCAGTCCAGCGGCAACTGCATCCGCAATATCACCTCCGACCAGTTCGCCGGTATCGCCGAGGACGAACTGGTCGATCCCCGCCCCTATTGCGAAATCATCCGCCAGTGGTCCAGTTTTCACCCGGAATTCGCCTTTTTGCCGCGCAAGTTCAAGATCGCCGTGACCGGCGCCGAAGACAGCGATCGCGCCGCCACCCAGGTCCACGATATCGGCCTGCAACTGCGCCGCAGTGAAACCGGCGAGATTGGCTTCAAAGTACTGGTGGGCGGCGGCCTGGGTCGCACGCCGGTTATCGGCAGCGCTATCCGCGAGTTTCTGCCGCAGGCCCACCTGCTGTCCTATCTGGAAGCGATCCTGCGCATTTACAACCAGCTCGGCCGGCGCGACAACAAGTACAAGGCGCGGATCAAGATTCTGGTGCGCGCCATGGGGGCGGAGGCTTTTGCCGAGAAGGTAGAAGCGGAGTGGCAGCAGTTGAAAGGCGGCCATTCGACGCTGACCGATGAGGAAATCGAGCGCGCCAGGCACTTTTTCACCCTGCCCGACTACGAGCACCTGGACGGCGCCCGGACCGAGGCCGAGCTGCAGGCGCAGGCCGCTGGCAGCAAGGCCTTTTCCCGCTGGCTGCAGCGCAATACCCGCGGCCACCGCCAGCCCGGCTATGCGGCGGTGGTACTGTCGCTGAAACCCACCGGAGTGGCACCGGGCGATGTCACCGAAGTGCAGCTCGACAACATTGCCGAGCTGGCCGACACCTATTCTTTCGGTGAGGTCAGAACCACCCACGAACAGAATATCGTGCTCGCGGATGTGAAGAAATCGGCGCTGTTTGCCCTCTGGCAGCAGGCCAAGGCGGCGGGGTTTGCCACGCCCAATATCGGTACGCTGACGGATATGATCTGCTGCCCCGGGGGGGATTTCTGCTCGCTGGCCAATGCCAAGTCCATCCCAGTAGCCGAAGCCATTCAACGCCGGTTTGACGATATGGACTATCTCTACGATCTCGGCGATATCGATCTGAATATCTCCGGCTGCATGAATGCCTGCGGTCACCACCATGTCGGCCATATCGGCATTCTCGGGGTGGATAAAAAGGGAGAGGAGTTCTACCAGGTTCAGCTCGGCGGCAATGCCGGTGCCAATACCACTTTGGGTCGGGTGCTGGGCCCGTCCTTCGGGCGTGAGGAGATGCCGGCAGTGATCCAGAAACTGCTCGACGTCTATGTCGAAAATCGCAGCGATGACGAACCCTTTGTCGACACCTATCAGCGCATTGGCCTGGAGCCTTTCAAGGAGCGCGTCTATGCCAAGTCTCATTAAAGACGGCGCTGTCGCCAGCGACGACTGGTGTGTGCTGGAGAAACCCGAAGAGGGCCAGGCGGCGGCGGTAGCGGTGCCCGATCAGCGGGTCATCGTCCCACTTGCCGTGTGGCAGGCACAGCGCGAACCGTTACAGGCGCGCCGCCAGACCCTCGGCGTCTGGCTGGGGCCGGAAGACAGCGCCGACCAGTTGGGCGCTGAAGCTGGCGAGTTCGAGCTGCTGGCGGTTCATTTTCCCACCTTCATGGACGGCCGCGGCTTTTCCACCGCCCGCCTGCTGCGCGAGCGCTACGCTTTCAACGGGGAATTGCGCGCCATCGGCCATTTTATCCGCGACCAGCTGTGCTATATGCGCCGCTGCGGTTTTAACGCCTTCAGCTTTGCCGAACCCATCGATCTGCAAGCGGCACTGGCCTCGCTCGACGACTTTACCGAGTACTACCAGGCCGGCACCGATCAGCCCCTGCCCCTGTTTCGGCGGCGGGCTTAGCTCACAGCAAAAATTTATAATGTAATATCTGCGCCAGACCTTACAATAAATCTGGCGCACCGATAGCTCGGGCGCTGCGGCCGGCGGACTCGATACCGCCGGAATCCCTGTCAATAACACGCGTCAGCGCCAGTGCATACTATGAGTGAACCGATACTCGAGTCATTCTTTCTGATCTTCACCGGCGCGGCCGTGCTGGCGTCGGTGGCGCTCTACACCCGCCAGCCGCTGCTGGTTGCCTATATCGTTATCGGCGCGGTGCTCGGCCCCTACGGCCTGGGGCTTATCAGTAACGTCAATCTGGTCACCGATATCTCCCATATCGGCATTATTTTTCTGCTGTTTCTGCTGGGGCTGGATATGCAGCCCAAGGCACTGCTCAGTGTGATGCGCAAAGCCACCAGCGTCGCGATTATCAGTGCCATCGTCTTTGCCGCGGTCGGTTACGGGCTCGGCTATCTGTTCGGCTACACCCCGCTGGAGTGTATGGTTATTGGTATGACCATGATGTTTTCCAGCACCATTATCGGCATCAAACTGCTGCCGACCACGGTTCTCCACCATAAGCATACCGGAGAGCTGGTAGTTGGCCTGCTGTTACTGCAGGATTTCCTGGCTATTTTATGCCTGATGTTACTGCTCAGCGGTGATGTCGGCAGGGTCGATGTACCGCAGTTTCTCTTGGCTATCATCGCATTGCCGCTGCTGGCGCTGTTTGCCGTGGCCTTTGTCCGCTATGTGCTGCTGAAACTGATTCAGGCCTTCGATCGCTTCCACGAATATATTTTCCTGCTCGCCATCGGCTGGTGTCTCGGCCTGGCCGAGTTGGCCGCGACAGTGGGTCTGTCGGCGGAAATCGGCGCCTTTCTGGCCGGAATCAGTATTGCCACAAGCCCTATTTCACAATATATCGCGCTGAGCCTAAAGCCGCTGCGGGATTTCTTTTTGATTCTGTTTTTCTTTTCCCTGGGCGCGCGCTTCGACTTGACACTGCTGCCGGAGGTGATTATTCCCTCTATCGTCATGGCGCTGGCGGTACTGGTAATCAAGCCGGTGACATTCCGCGTGCTGTTACGCCACCAGAGCGAGAAAAACAGCCTGGCCTGGGATATCGGTTTCAGGCTGGGGCAGACCAGTGAATTCTCATTGCTGATCGCCTTCGTCGCGACCGGCGCCGCGATCATCGGCCAGGAGGCTTCGCATGTGATTCAGGCTACGGCAATTATCACTTTTCTCGTGTCGAGTTATATCGTGGTTTTTAACTACCCGAATCCGATTGCGGTTAGTGACAGGCTCAGAAGGGATTGAGGGATAGCGCCTACCCGCCAGTCCACCCGTCAGTCAAGCGCCGAAAACTCGGCCTCATGCAACCAGGCGGCGTGCTTGGGTGCCCGCTTGGTTTTTGACCATTCTTCCAGCATCTCCCATTTTACCGCATCCAGTTTTGCTATCTTTTCGCTTTCCCGATCATCCACAGCGGCAAGTTCTACACGGTGCCCGTTCGGGTCAAAGAAATAAATCGAATGAAACACCGAGTGATCCGTTACCCCCACGACATCGATACCTTTCGCCTCGAGGTGCTCCTTGTATTGCGTCAATGTCTCCATATCCTTTACCTTGAACGCAATATGTTGCACCCAGTCAGGTGTGTTCGGATCTTTCCCCATTTCCGGCTGGGTGGGCAATTCAAAAAAGGCCAATACATTATTGTTACCGGCGTCCAGGAAAACATGCATATAAGGATCGGGAGCCTTGGTCGACGGCACCCTGTCTTCAGCGATGGCCAGCACGAAATCCATCTTCAAGTGCTCTACATACCAGTTAACGGTTTCTTTGGCGTCTTTGCAGCGATACGCCACATGGTGTATTTGTTCAATTTTCATCGTCGATACTCCTCAGCCTGTAGATCAATCGTTCATCGTTTTCTGTTCGAGGTGCGCTGGCAATACCGTACTGGTCACTTCCCCAAACCCGATACGCGCAGCACCCGCGCGGCAACAATGGCCCCGCAGCACCAGGGTATCGCCGTCTTCGACAAAGGTGCGGGTCTCGCCATTGCCCAATGTGATGGCCTGTTTGCCTCCCCCCGGGTCTGTTCAGATTCACGAAAGCCCGTCAATGTGATGACGCTTTGGATATCCCTATCCCCGTTTCAGATACGATAAACTGTTCATCATAGGCCCGGCGTTCAGCTGCGGCGGATTGACTGGTATCGGTTTTTGAAAAATACCAAATCGCCAGAAAAGCCATGGGCACCGAAACCACCGTTGGATAGGTATAGGGATAAAAGGCTTTTTCCATGCCCATGATATCGACCATCACCTGAGGCCCGAGCACGATAAACAAAACCGACAACACGAGACCCACCAATATCCCGGCGCAAGCCCCCCGGGTGGTCAAGCCCCGCCAATACATTGCCATCAGCAGAACAGGGGCGTTGGCGCTGGCGGCAATTGCCATGGCCAGATTCGATATAAATACCACGTTCTGATGTTCAAAAATAATACCAAAGACAACGGCAATAAGGCCCATGCCAATAACCGACAGCCTGGACACCCGCATTTCCGATCGCTCGCTCGTCCTGCCTTTGGCGATGACACCGGCATAGAGATCATGAGCGATGGTCGCTGCCGCCGATATCGTCAGCCCCGCAACAACGGCCAGAATAGTGGCAAAGGTTACTGCGGCAATAAAGCCCAGCAGGAAATCCCCGCCCAGAAAATGGGTGATATGCAATACCACCATATTGCCGCCGCCGATCATCGCGCCGCTGGCATCATGGTAGTTACTATTGCCGACAATGAGCGCAACGGCGCCAAAGCCGATCAGCAAAATCAACAATTGAAAATAGCCAATAATGGAAATGGCGTAGAACGCTGATTTTCTCGAGTCCGCAGCGTCTTTCACCGTAAACAGACGCATGAGAATATGGGGCAGACCAATAAACCCGAACACCAGCGTCACGCCGACCGACAATACCGATATCGGATCCTTCAACCAAATACCTGCATCCATCATTTCCTCCCTGAGTGGATGCAATTGTATCGCTTCAGTAAAAATCCGGCCAATGGAAAAGTCAAAATGTTTGAGCAATAAAAAGCACAGCACAGTGCCGCCGGTCACCAACAATACGGCCTTAATGAACTGTACCCAGGTAGCCGCCAGCATGCCGCCGAAGGCCACATAGATAACCATCAGCAGACTCACGGATATAATGGCGGTAATATAATCCAGACCAAATAACAGTTGTATTAACTTACCGGCACCAACCAGCTGCGCAATAAGATAAAAAATGAGCACAAATAGCGATGCCACCGCAGCCAGCGGCCGAATGGAAGCCGCCGACAAACGAAAAGACACGACATCAATAAACGTGAAACGCCCGAGATTTCTCAATCGCTCGGCCACCAGGAACAATACAATGGGCCAGGCACCGAGCGTGCCGATGATTATCGTCAGGCCATCGACGCCCATGGCATATATGCCGCTGGTTATACCCAACAAGGTTGCTGCCGACAAAAAGTCACCGGAAATGGCGATACCGTTTTGCCAGGCGGGAATACCACCACCGGCGGTATAAAAATCGCTGTTAGAGGTTGTACGTTTTGCCGCCCAGTAGGTAATGGCCATTGTCACCGCGACAAACGCTGCGAATATGGCAATCGCCGACAGGTTAATAGGCTGCGTGTCAGCAGCAGGGGCGCTTTCGGCAGCAACGCTCAAGGTGGAGGCAGACAAAAACCCGATAAAAATGAGATAAGACCCGAGCTTGCTGCGGCTGTCGAAAGTGACTTGCCGGGAATCATTGTTGTTCATGTTTCAACTCGTCGATCAGCTGCCGATTCAGCGCGTCCAGCTTGCTGCCGGAAACCAGGGAGTAATAGCCGGACAGAACAATTGCCGTCAATATCATCACCACCGCAAGCCATACGCCCAGGCTGATCGCGCTATTCTCCGGCACTCGCAAATTGATCAGGGCCGGAAAAAACGCCCAGCCGATATGAATCAGCAAAAACACCAGCATGGTCAGCGAAACCATTACGATTTTGGTCTGTTTGCGTTTCCTGGTTAACAGCAAGAACGATCGATTATTGTTAATTCTTGCTATTTGATCGGTCTGCACGAATCAGTCCTCCCGGTCATTCAGGGCAATCATTTCTATTCAGGCACGCTTGCCTGTTGATAATGCCTGATACCATTGGTGTATTTAATATCCACGTGATCCGGTACCACCATATTGTTCATATCGACATAACGCTGCCAGGCCTCAGTCAGGGATTTGACTTTGTCCGGATACTGTTTAGAGAGGTCCCGCATCTCTGCAAGGTCTTCAGCAAGGTTGTACAGTTGCCAGGCATTATTGCCCCAGGGCTTATTGAGATAAACCATTTTCCAGTCACCCTGCCGAATCGCGCGCCGACCGAACAACTCCCAAGCTGCAGTAAAATGCTCGCCGTGAACGCTGATCTTTTTGCCCTGCAGCCAGGCCAACATGCTTTTACCCTGCATGGGCAATACTTTCCGGCCCTGATAATGGTCTATTTTCGGATCGATACCCGCCAGTTCCATTAACGTAGGCGCAATGTCCTTAACGGATAAGAACGCCCCGGACTTGCGCCCTGCGAGTTCCAGTTTCGGGTAGTAAATAAACGCGGGAACTCTAATACCGCCCTCCGATGTAAAGCCTTTGAACAAACGAAACGGCGTACTGCTGACCCTCGCCCAGCCGGGTCCGACTGAGACATAGGAACCGGCCCTGCCAATATTCTCCAGGCTGTTGTCAAAGTTATCATTGATCCATTGTTCGTTGGTTTGTGCACCGGCGGTAATATCCATCGGGTTATTACCTTCGGCACCATTATCGGACATAAAAACTATCAGCGTGTTGTCAAGCTGGCCGCTGTCTTGCAGATAAGCCATCAGCCGCCCGACGTTATCATCCAGCGCCTCAACCATGCCCGCATAGACTTCCATCAGCCGCGCTTCACGTCGCTTTTGTGCGCTGGATAACTGCCGCCACTGCGGATACTCCGGTGGCCCGGGACTAGCCGATAGTGACGCCGGCATGATTCCCAGCGCTTTCATGTTATCGAGCCGATTCTTGGCGATGATTTCGTAACCCGCGTCGTAAACGCCACGATAATTCCTGATATATCTCTCCGGCGCCTGCAGAGGCCAGTGTGGCGCGGTGTAGGCCGCGTAGGCAAAAAAGGGCTTGCCGTCCTCGCGGTTTTTTTCAATATAGTCGATCAGTGTATCGGTGAAGAATGCCGATGAAAAAAAGTCTACCGGCAGATCGACGGGCTTGCCGTTTCTACGGTAGTTGGCTTTGGCGGCGACCGGAATGACGCCCCGCTGGTCAAAATGGCTGGCACCGCCCTCCAATAGGGCAAATGTTTCGTCAAAGCCACGTGCCGATGGATAGGTTTCCCGGTCATAACCCAGATGCCATTTTCCCACCATATAGGTGTGATAACCGCTGTCTCTCAAGCGCGTTGCAATGCTTACAAAACGATTATTGAGATACCCTTCATAACCCGGCCGCCCTTTTTGTGCCTCCGACCAATAGTATCTCTGTGTGCCCAGCCCCACCCGATGACTATCGATACCGGATAACAACATCGCCCGGCTCGGAGAACAGGTCGGTGCGGCGTAGAAGTTTGTCAGTAACAAACCGTCTCCAGCCAATGAATCCAGGTTTTTTGTGTTGATCTCACCGCCAAAACTGCCCAGATCCGAATAACCCAGATCGTCGGCGACAATCAACAGTATATTGGGCCTGGCGCCAACAAGCGTATCGCCAGACTCAGTCGCCGCTACTGCGTTTTGCAAACAATACGACCCCAGCAACAAACCTAAAAACATTGCGCGCGTAACACACAACATACTGACAGCTCTCACTCGGTTGGTGCCGGCTTTCTGAGCACGGGTACGTAGGGTTCAGCAATGATGACACCATTTTTTCTGACATAGTCGTTCCAATAGGCCAGCATTCGCTCAAACACTTCCGGCTCTTGAGCGGCGAGGTCACGCTGCTCGCCGGGATCGTCGGCCAGGTTGAACAACTGCCATTGTTCCAGTTCGCTTGTGTCCTGATTGTATAGACCCGTTAATTTCCAGTCTCCGGCCACTACCCCCCTGCCCGACCAGAATTCAAACCCCAGATAGTCGCTGTCACCACGGACGGTGTCGCGTGTACCCTGAAGCACTGGCAGCAACGACTTGCCGATGGGCGCCTGATAAACTGGCGCTGCACTCTGCATCGCCGGGTGCTCAAAGTCTGCTAATTCCAATGCGGTCGGCAAAAAATCCAGTACACTGGCAATGCCGTGATTAATCCCGGCCTTAACCGCGCCGGCCGGGAATGAGATAATCGCCGGCACACGCACGCCACCCTCTGCGCCTGAGAATTTATATTCCCGAAAGACGCCCTGCCCCGCCGCGGCCCAGGCCTCGCCGTACAGGACGACCGAGCCGCGCCGCCCCAGGTTGCCAAGGCTGTTGTCGGGATTGACCGCTTTAGGCAATAGACGCGGCGCATGCCCGCGGGTTGCTGACGCGGCCTCAGCGCCGTTGTCGCTAATAAACATAATCAAGGTATTATCGTAGCGCCCGCTGGCTTTCAGGTAGTCGACAACCCGCCCTATGTTTCTGTCCATGTCATCAACCATCGCCGCATAAATCTCCATGGTGCGTGCGGACACGGCCTTTTCAGCGGCGGATAATGTGTCCCATGCCGGTATACCCGCCCGCTCATTGCTATACACGGCGTCTCTATTGATAAGCCCTGAGTTCAGCAACCCATTAGCCCTGAGGGCCCGTAGTACATCGTATCCCCGGTCGTATTTGCCTTTGTATTTGTCAATAATATCGTCAGGTGCCTGCAGGGGGTAATGCGGCGCGGTAAACGCCAGATAGCCAAAGAAAGGCCGATTGTCGCTTTGATGTTGTTCAAGGTATTGAATGAATTCGTCGGTAAATGCGCGGGTCTGGTAGAAGTCCGGCGGCAGCTCTTTTACAACCCTGCCGTTGCGCCAATAGTCACGATGCCCAAAACCAAAGGACCCCAGTTGGTCATCGAAGTAGTCACTGTTTTGCTGTATCGCAAAGGTCTTATTAAATCCGCGGCGACTGGGGCGATTTTCCGGAGCCGACCCCAGATGCCACTTGCCAACCATGAAGGTTTGGTATCCGGCCTCTTTAAGCAGGCTGGATACAGTGATGACATCGCTGCGTAAATAGCCTTCATAGCCGGGCTTCCCTTTTTGGTTAGCTGCCGGCTGGGAATAAGCGCCCACAGTGGTGCCCAGACCGGCGCGGTGATTATCGACACCTGTCATCAGCATCGAGCGCGTGGTCGTACATGAGGCACCGGCGTAAAAGCGGGAGAAAACCATCCCCTGTTGTGCCAGATCATCCAATACGGGTGTTGCGATATCGCCGCCGCCAAAGGCCCCGATATCGGTATAGGCCATATCGTCGGCAACAATCAGTAAAATATTCGGGCGACTGTCAACCTTTTCATCAACACCGCTGTGCTGGCCTGGTTGGCAAGCGCCAAGCATTAACAGCGTTAGCACTAGCGCTAAGCGGCATATCTGAGTGCAGGTGTGGCTGATTGGCATGGCCAAGACGTTTTCCTAACCTTTATGGATTTGGACGAAATAAAAACGGGAGTTCACCTCACCGGCAGCAGCCGGAAAAAGCGCAGACATGAACTCCCAAAGCGGATCAGAAGTTGTAACTGGCTTCCACTCCAAGGGTAATGCCCTGCGCAACACTGAACATATAATCGTTATTGCCACCCGGTGCGTTAAAGGAGAAGTCTGCGTATTCTTCGTCGCTGAGATTTTTACCGAAAACAGACAACTCGATTCCGGAATTGATGTGTGTCATAGAGAGTGTTGCATTCAGCAATGTCACAGCATCAATCTCATTAAAGCGATTATTGACACCCGTTGTGGCATTGAGGAAATGGCTGGATTTATGATTGACATTCAAGCTAAAGCGGCTATCGAGACCGTCGATCAACGCTGTGGATTCATAGCTCAAGGTAACACTGGCAGAAAAATCCGGCGCACCCGACACATCGGCATTATTCGTCACATCTTCGACATCCATGAAACCCAAGCCGGAATGCAGGCTGATTGAATCCGCTAGCCACAACAGAGAATCTATCTCAACACCTCTGCTGTCAATGTCAAAAGATGTAATGGCGATATTGCCGTTGGTAAAACTGGCATTTTGAAAATCAGAAATATCCATATCAAAAACCGTGACGTTGACATAGCCGTTTTCCAGCCCATACTTGAAACCGGCCTCGAGCGTAACAATCTCTTCGGTGGGAATAAACAGTGAATCGGCACCGACAAAATCGGCATTATTGACCGGATTACCACTGGCCAGACCCGGTCGCTTGGAGCCGGTTGCAACACCGCCGAATAACAGCAGGTTGTCCTTGAGATCCCATTCAACAGTTATTGAGCCGTCCAGTGTATCTTCGCTGATGTCTTCGCTCGCAGCGGCAAATACATCCGGGTCTTCGTTGCTTCCCAGCACAATGATATCGGCGTCTTTGTTTTCGTCGGTATAACGCGCCCCGCCGGTCAGGCGCACTGTGTCGCTTAACGCCCAGGTGCCGGTGGCAAAAATCGACCAGGCGTCCATATCCTGTTTGCCGTACCAGAAGCGCTTATCGTCGTTGAGGTATTGAAAGGTCAAGCGATCGACAGACTGCTCCACGTAATACACCCCGGCAATATAGTCGAAGGCCTCACCGGCGGGTGAGGTCAGGCGAATTTCCTGGGTGAATTGATCGTAGTCTTCATCGTACCAGGACACAACGCGCGGCCCTGCGAGGATGGAAGGGTCAAACGCAGACTGGTATTCCATCTCGTTGTAGCCGCTGATCGCGGTGACGGTGTTATCGCCCATCGGGATATCGAATTGTAAAGAGAAATCCGTGAAATCGCGCTCCGCGCCAATATCGGCATTGGTCAGCACCGGGGCGGTAATCCTTGTGCCAAACACTGTAACATCGTAACCCAGCAGCGCCGCCGATGGTGGTGGTGCCGGTGTAAATTCATCGGTGCCGTCATACCCGGTAAAGGTGCCTTCCAGTAAGCGCACGAAGCTGTTGCCTGTGAGTTCCCGGCTTGCCGTTTGAACTTTGCCGGTTATCTCCCATTCATTGTCGGTAAGATAGACGCCGGTCAGACGCAGTGCGCTGTTTTCCTGTTGCGGTTCGTCGCGGTTAACGGCCTTATTATCGATCCACCCGCCCTGATCCTCATACATAGCGGCCAGGCGAACTGCAAACTTGTCGCTGATTGGAATGGAAACAGCCGCCTCTACGCTGGTCGAGTCGTATTCAAATTCATAACCCGTTTTAATAAAACCCTCTAACTCATCGCCCGGTTTTTGCGTGCTAATACTGACCGCTCCAACCAGTGTATTGCGGCCGTAGAGCGTCGCCTGGGTGCCTTTCAACACTTCGATAGCCCGCATGTCCATCAGCGCGGCCTGCATCTGATTGTTACGGCCTAACCATACACCGTCTACGAACAAGCCCACATCCTGCTCCAGCATCGCGCCGCCCGCGCGGGTACCGACTCCTCTGATCGCCAATATCGGGGTCCCACTGGGAGCGGCAGTGAAGGTGGCGTTGGGCACCAGATCAACCACAACATCGAGGTTGTTGAGCCGAAAATCATCGATTGTATCTACATCGAGAATTTGCACAGAGCCGGCGACATCCATTAGACTCTCTTCGCGCTTGTTGACTGTTACGATCACCTCTTCCAGCATCGCAAAAGCCGGAGAACCGGCAACCATTGCAGACAGCCCCAAACTGGCTACCCGGTGATTTTTACTTATTCTCATCGTCTTCAGCCTCTAATTTAATTATAGGTAGCATCAATGGGCCCTTTAACGGCGGGCCGATCTCAGCTTTTTTACATATCGGTGTGCTTATATCTGGCGCAGGATAAATCGAAGCAACTGACAATAAAATTCACATATATTGATAATAAGTTAACCTTAGGTTAAGTTGAGTCAGTAAAGCCATGCTTGAACTCTGCTGCTTGCGGAAAGAAATGCTATGAAAACCAATCAGTTAGAAGCTTTTATCGCTATAGCGGAGGGCAAGGGGGTCGCCGGCGCCGCCGATGCGCTCTGCGTTACCCAACCCGCAATTACCAAGAGTATCGGTAACTTGGAGACCGAGCTGGGCGTATCGCTGTTTGAGCGTTCGAGCAATCGCCTGGAACTCAATGAGTATGGCGAGATACTGCTGCGCAGAGCCAAGGCCGCGCGGGCCGAGCTTACTCTCGCGGTAGAGGAAATAAAGTTAATGGAAAAGCGCGCCCGGGAAATCATTAAGTTCAACTGCTCGCCCATAGTAACGCCCAAGTTAATCCCTAAAGCTATCAGTCTCTTCAGGCATAAACACCCGCATGTGCAAATCGAGCTGGCCGGCCGGCTGGAGGATACACCGGCCAACAAGATCCGTGCCTTGCTCGGCGGTGAATACGATTTATTAATTACCGTCGTCGATGAAAATGAAACGCTCTCCGGCGTAACTTATGAAAAACTGCTGGATATTGACGTTATCTTTGTCGCCAGTAAAGGTCACCCGGCATTAAAACTGAAAAATCCCACCTTCAGGCAATTGAAAAAATACCATTGGTTATTCCCTGGAGCAGGAGGCCTGCCCTATCAACGGCTGCGAGCTGCGTTTCGAAACGCCGGCACGCCCCTGCCCGAAGATGTCTTAACCATATCAAACCGGCAGATGATTTTTTCTCTATTGCTGGAGGGACATTATTTAGCCGCAATCCCTTATCACCGTAAATGCTTTGAATGGAGTATGAGTAACTTTCAGGTTCTCAATGTCAATATCGAAGGAATACACTGGCCATTGCATTTAATTAAACGGGAAAACACCATTTACTCAAAAACCATGCTCGACTTTATCGCGCTGATAAAAAGTCTCGTCCTGAAAGCAGACTGACTAAGCGGAAGCTGTTCGTACTATAATGCTTGATCAACACTTGCTATTATTTATTGGCAGCTTTGCCGCCACGTTAACCGGGTCACTACTAGGTATCGGTGGCGGTTTCATCATTCTCGGGCTGCTGTCCGTTCTGTTTCCCGTCAGTGTGTTGATACCGGTACTCGCCGGCGTTCTCGTGTGTATTGATTTGAGCAGAACGATGGCGTTTCGCGGCTATCTGCACACACCGATATTTCACGCTTTTTCATCGGGTGGTGTCATTGGTGTTATTATCGGCGCTACGCTGTTTATCTCCCTGCCGGAAAAAGTCATTGGCACGGGCCTGGTCTCGCTGATTCTCTTTTCCATTTTACTACCCGTCGATAAAATACGCTGGAGTATTAAATATCCGTTTTTTTGGGTGGGAACGATTCACGCCTTCCTGTCAACGATGTTTGGTTACGGCGGCATATTGCAGGCGGCAATGATACGCACACAGCTCAAGGGCCAGCAGATTACCGCCACATTGGCTGTCTGTTTTTTGGTATTGGAAATCATGAAGGTCTGCACCTACATGCTGCACGGATTTGATTACCGGCCATACTTGAGCAGTATTGCAGCGACGGCCTGCGGCGCGATACCGGCGAGTTATATTGGCAGGCAGTTGACCTACAAAATCAGCCCAATGCTCTATCGACGTGCTTATAAAACACTGATCAGCATTATCGCCGTGCATCTGCTGATAAAAATATGGGCTTAAAACCGCTATTGTTTTGCATGCGGCATCAACCCCTTAAACTCACCAAATACCTCCCCACCGCATGGCCGTTATAAATCCGCGTCAAATACTCCGGTGTCTGCGCCAGCGAAATTTCCTCGACCATTGACTCCAGTTGCGGCAGTTTCCACTCGCCCGCAAGCCTTTCCCAAACGCGCTGCTTTTGCGCCAGCGGCAACTCCACCGAATCGACCCCCAGCAAATTGACATTGCGCAGAATAAAGGGAAACACGTTGCCGGAGAGCGCCGCCGAGGCCGCCAGGCCGCAGGCGGCGACGCTGCCGCCATAGCGAATGGATTTCAATACGCTGAACAGATAATCGCCGCCGACGCTGTCGATGGCATGTGCCCACCGCGGCTTTGCCAGTGGCTTGTTGACCACTTCCTGCAGCGTATCGCGGTCAATTACCTGGCGGGCACCGAGCCGCACCAGCATCTCAGTGTGCTCCAGCTTGCCGGTCAGTGCCGCCACCGTAAAACCCAGGTGATGCAATAAGGCGATACTGAAACTGCCCACTCCGCCGCTGGCGCCGGTAACGGCCACATCGCCATCACCCGGCGCGGCAGCCATGCGCTGTAGTTTTTCAATGCACAGCGCGGCGGTGAATCCCGCCGTACCGTAAACCATGGCCTGCCGCAGCGACAGGCCCGCTGGACACCGGCAGGCCCAGGCGGTGGGCACGCGGATGCGCTGCGCCAGTCCGCCGTCGGTGTTCATACCGAGGTCGTAGCCACAGACGATGACCGGGTCGCCGGCCTGAAAACGACCGCTGGCATCGGCCAGCACGGTGCCGGCCGCATCGATGCCGGGCGTATGCGGATACTCCCGGGTAACCGCGCGATTGCCCTGCGCTGAGAGCGCGTCTTTGTAATTCAGTGACGAGTAATGCACATCGACCAGCAGCTCTCCGGCCGGCAGTTGCCCGACTGTGCGCTCACTGATCTCGCCGGTGAATTCACCTTTACCGATTTCCGCTACCCGCAGGGCGAGGAACTGTTCGCTGCTTGCACTCATACCGACCTCTGATACTCGCCAGGCTGTCAGGAAAAAAAGCGTCTGGACTGCAGTCGCTGCCACCAGGCCAGCAGCAGCCGGTCGAGAGACTGCTCGGCGGCCAGCCCCAGTTTTTCCGGCAGTGTCTTCTTGTGGACAAACTCGACCTGATAAATATCCGCATCGTCCAGCTGCGCGGTAATATATTCGTCACTGGTCTGCAGGTCATCGACCAGTTTGTGCTGCAGGGCGCGCCGCCCGAACCACACTTCGCCGGTAGCCACTTTGTCGATATCCACCTGCTGGCGGTGCTCGCTGACAAAGGCCTTAAACAGCTCGTGGGTATCCTCGAGGTCTTCGATAAACTTTTCCCGCCCTTTTTCCGTGTTTTCACCGAATACCGTCAGTGTGCGCTTGTATTCACCGGCAGTGAGCATTTCAAAATCGATGGCGTTCTTCTTCAGCAGGCGGTGAAAATTGGGCAGCTGCGCTATCACACCGATAGAACCGAGTACTGCAAACGGTGCGGCGAGTATCCTGTCGGCCACGCAGGCCATCATATAGCCGCCGCTGGCGGCTACCTTGTCGACACATACCGTCAGCGCCACGTCTTTCTTGGTGATGCGCGCCAGCTGACTGGAGGCCAGGCCGTAACTGTGCACCATGCCGCCGCCGCTCTCCAGGCACACCACAACTTCGTCGTCACTATCGGCAATTGCCAGTACGGTGCTGATCTCCTCTTTCAGGCTGGCGGTGGCCGACGCTTTTATATCACCGTGAAAGTTCAGCACGAAGATGCGCTTTTTATGCGCTGGATGGGCCTCGTCTTTTGCCTGTTTGAGGGCTTTTTTCTCTTCCGCCTTGGCTTTTTTGCGACGCTTTTTCTCGCTTTTCCCCTCGCTTTTCACCTGCTCCGGCGGCAGCACTGCAGCCTTGAGAGCATCGCGCATGTGGGCGTAGGTGTCATTGACCTTGGTGACCTCGATATGGCCTTTGTCCTTGCGCTGGCCGCGCTGCCCCGCGGCGACGATCAGCGCCAGAATGATCCCGACTGCCGCCACCACGGTGACCGCTTTTGCTAAAAACAAACCGTACTCGATCAAAAACTCCAAGTTCTCGCTCCAAAATAGTTTCTAGTTGCTAGTTACCAGTCGCTAGGGTCTGCTTGCTAGTGACTGATGGTCATTGCCAGCGGCTGACGGCCTGTTTGGCCGGATCGTTGAGCGGGCGCGCCAGCAGGCCGGTGTGGGACAGGGTGACCTCGTAGAGGGCGCCGTCCTCCATCGGTACAAAAGTGGCGTTGCCGTAAACTGCATCGATCCAGGGCAGCTCGCGATTGGCCTGGTGTAGCCAGGCCCATAAATCGATGCCGTAGCGGCTCTCCACCAGCGGGTAGACGCTGCGCCTGGCGCTGCGTTCATCCTCGAGCGAAAAGTAACGCCCGCTGATGCGATCCAGCCGGTAGGCGGGTTTGATGCCGAAGCCGGCCATGGCCCCCGACCATTTCACCAGCCGCGCGTCCAGCTGCCACTGATCGCCGTAAAGCTCGAAGCGCTGCTCGCGGCCATCGGCGTCGACCAGCACGGCATTGTAGCGCTGGGATGCCAGCTTTTTGAAGCTGACGGTGGCGAGCGACTTTTCGTTTAGAATCTGCTGGTAGCTGAAGATATCGAAGGCTATCAGGCCCACCAGCAGGCCCAGCGCCAGCACCACCATACCGCACATACCCCGCAACCAGCCCAGCAGCCAGCCCTTGCGCAACAACACCCGCCCGGCCAGGTACAGCCCGGTAAGGCAGATCAGAACAAAGGCTACCGCGACTGCATTGTAGAACATGGCTATTCCTTACTGCGCGCCCGCGCCTGCGCTACAAAATGTTGAATTAACTGGCCCGAAAGCGTACTCGCCTGTGGCACCAAGGGCAACCGGTCAAAGCGGAACCAGTGCGCTTCTTCAATCTCTTCGTCATCGATGCAGATATCACCGCCGGCGTGCTCGGCGTGAAAACCGAGCATCAGCTGCCCGGGAAAAGGCCAGGGCTGGCTGCGAAAATAGCGCAGGTTTTCAATGTCGATCCCCACCTCCTCCCTGACTTCGCGTCGCAGCGCCTGCTCGGCTGATTCCCCCGCCTCGACAAAACCCGCCAGGGCACTGAAATAGCCCTGCGGAAAGCGGCTGTTGCGCGCCAGCAGGCACTGGTCGCCGCGGCTGATAACGGTGATGACACAGGGCGACAGGCGCGGGTAAAACTGCAGATTGCAGGCTCTGCACAGCTTCGCCCGCTCGCGCCCGTGCACTTCGGTGGGCTTGCCGCAGCGCCCGCAAAACCGGTGATCGTTGTGCCAGGTCACGACCTGCTGGGCGCGGCCCAGCAGCTCGAACAGGGAATCGTCGACGCGGCCGAGAAAACTGCGCAGCCCGAACCATTCCAGCCCGGCGCCGGGCCGCAGCGCCGGGGAGCACTCCAGCACATGGCATGCCCGCCCGCCAAGCATGCCGAGATAGTGCTGGCTGATCACATCCAGCTGCAGAGCGACGCGTTGACTGTCGTCCAGCGGCGCCCAGGGGGCACCGCGGCGGGTAAGCAGCTTGTTGTCGGCGATGGCGATATAGCAGTTCGCCGCCCCCGGATCGGCCGGCCCCGGCACCGCGACGAAGTCCGCCACCGCTACTTACCGGGCTACCGCGTGACCGAGCGCCTCCAGGCTTTCCTCGGCGACCTCGAGCACCGAGTCATCGGCCTTTTTATCGGTCTTTACCGCGTCCAGATAGTACTCGAGACTGATTACCGCATCGGCAAAGGTCTCCAGCAGTTGCTGCAGGGCGGCCGGTTTGTCGTTGACCATCAGTGTCTCCTCGATAAAGCCCGCGCAGCTGGCGACCACTGCAGCGGCGCGCCTGAAATCCAATACCACCATACCGCCGCGCACGGCGTTGAGGGTGGCGGCCACGTTCTTGATGTGACCGCGGTCGTAATTGGACTCGGCAAAGGAATTCAGCGCCCGCTTGGCCAGTGCCAGGCCGGCTTCCGCCTCCTGGATCACCACCATCTCCGCCTCCGCCAGCTGGTTCGAGGCGATGACCTCCTTGCGGGCGATACTGTTGGCTTCGGATACTTTTTCATCGCTCAGATCGAGCTTGTCCAGGCCGGTGACAGTGCTCTCGATATACAGCAGGGTGTCGGCGACATCCAGCATGGCTTTGGCGTCGGCGGTTTCACCGGCATCGCGCCAGCTCTCGACTTTGGTGATTTCCTGCTTCAGCGTGTGGCTGGGCGTGGTCAAGCCTACCACCGACAGAATATCGGCCACCTTCCTCAACGTGGCAATCAGTTCTTCGAACTCGGAGACCGAAGCGGTACCTCCCTGGGAGGCTAACTCGAGAATTTCCTTGGTACTGCGCAGTTCGTCTTTCAATACCGCCGCCACCGAGTGCACAGTGCTGGCGCTGGGGCCCTTCAGCGCATCGCACTCGCGCTGCAGTTCAATGGCATTGCAGGGCAGGGCCCGATACTTGAAGGCGTGCTGTACCTGCTTGACTTCCTCGGTGGCGACGCCGGACAGCGCGATGATATAAACCAATTCTTTCACTAGCTCCGCATCGGCTTCTTTGTCCAGTGCCGACTGCCCGCTTTTCTGCAGCGCCTTGATCTGCCGGTCGATGCGGCCGAGCAGCATTTTGCGCGACAGCGTCAGCGGTATATCGGCGCTGGCCATCACCGCAATGGCCACTGACGCCACCCACCAGAGCTTGCCCTGCGGGCGGTCGCCGGCGATGGTGCCGAGCCGCTCCACCGCGCGCTGCATCATGCCGAGCGAGGGCTTTATCTGTTTACCCTGCAGTGTGCCCACCAGCCCCACCTGGTACATATGGCGCAGGCGCCGGCTCAGCGCTTCGAGGTCTTCGCCAAATACGGTGCTGGAGCGGCTGCCGGGCCGGCGATCGACCCTGGCCCCGAGGCTGAAAAAACGGCTCTCCGGCAGCGGCGCCACGCCGCGGGCGCGGCGCAGCTCGTTGATGTAGGGAATCAGCAGCACCGGCAGCCCGCGCCTGCTCTGCTGGGCGTATTCCAGGTAGCGCGGCAGAATAAAAAATGAGCTGGTCAGCACACTGAGCTGTTCTTCGATATCGTCTTCGGTGCCCAGGGTGATTTCGTTGGCCAGAGCCAGCAACTCCTCTGCCAGCAGATCCGCGCCATGCAGTTGGATCAGGCTCAGCGTGCCGGTAATCTGCTGGATTCCCTCGATGCAGGCCTGCAGCAGCTCACCGTTTTCCCGGTCGTTGACAAACTGTTCCAGCTTGCCGGCCGAGGCTTCGATGGTCGCCACCAACTCGTCGCGCACCAGATTCAGAGAGGTTAAATTGACAGTTTCTGTTTGACTCACAGCTCAACTTCCTTAGAAACCCGGGCTCAGCAACCCGGGTCGTGGTGTGACGGAGTATCACGGCCGCCAACCCGCTTTTCAAGCCTCTGTTGATCGTTTTATACGCTGCTGCAAAGTCAATTTCCGGCCGCGCGCAGCGCCAGTGAATAATATACAACTTCATTCTAGAAAAAACTTTATTTTTCGGCAGCTTAGCGCAAAAACCTGCGATTTTCCGTGAATGTGGCTCTGTCGCATAAAGTTTCATCAAATCGCCTGCGGGACACACAGGCTCGCAGATTTACTATAGCTGCTTATGCTCACTTAAAGTTGGCTGAACTAAAAATAGAGTTTATTTATATCCTGATCTTATTGAAATACTTGAAATTTTTATCAATCCGAGTAGTTTCTGCTCTGGATTTTGGCGCATGTTTACGCCCTCCCGGCGGTGCGCTGCATTGGTCAAAGCCGCGCAACTGCCTTAGAGGGAGAATTTTAGGCGCCAAACTCTGTGTCTACTAGGGCCTGTTGACACTCATTGAGTTAGCTCTGCTGGGTCTCTACTGCCACCCAGCAAGGCAGAAGGAGCGCAGTTTGGTCATTCCAAATAAGCGACTGATAACGCCGCTGGGTGGCAGTAGAGGCCCAGCCCTCCGGGTTGCGCCTGACAAAGCGCCACTCGTCGTTGCTCGTCACTCATTTGGAATGACCAAACCACGCTCCTCGCGCCTAGATTGGCACTTTGTCAGGCGCAACAGAGCCAACTCAAGGAGTGTCAACAGGCCCTAGCGCTTCTGTGTCAGCAGCTGCAGGCTCAGTTGGGTCTGCATGACAAAATGGCGGAAACTGGCAAACTGGTCCCTGTCGAGTCGGCCGCGGCTGCCGCAGCGGTCGGCGTAAAACAGCGCCACATCCCGCGAGCCGATACTGACCACTGACAGCAGCGCCGCATGGCAGCCGATCAGCCGGTGCATGTCACGGCTGTAAAGGCGCCCGCTCGAGTGATCGCGCCGGCGGTTTATCCACTGCGGCTCACCCGCCTCGATGGCGCGGGTAAAGATATTGTCCTGCTTTGCGTCGATCGGAAAAACAAACTGCTTGCGCCAGCTTTCCGTACCTTCGCCGAGCGCGTAGCGCGCCTTTACCTCCCCCTGCTGGATAAAAGCCACCACCACCCGCTCCAGCCCGATACCGCGGTGCATACCCTCGAGCACCATCTGGAAGACGGTATTGACATCCAGCTTCTCGACCAGCGCATTGGACAACTCGCGCAGAATGTTCAGCTGCAGCTGCGGATCGGCCTTGAGGGCGGGCTTTGCCGCACCCGCTTCGCCGCCGCCGGCGCTGCCGCTGGCGGGAATCAGGTGGCAGATACGGCTGGCACCGTAGGTCAGCGCCACCGCCGCCGCTTCATCGGCCATGTCCAGAATCATCTGTCGCGCCTGATTCACATCTATACCGCAGTACTTGGCCGCCCTCTGGATCAGCACTGCCATTTCCGCCGACTGCCAGCCGTGCACCGCGCAGCGACTGATTTCCTCGCCAAGCCGCACCGCAACCACTTCGCCGGAGGGCGACGGCGGCGGATAGAGTGCCTGCCCGAGGGTATCGCCGAGTTTCCAGACACTCGCCAGCCCCCGGGTAATGGCCTTGAAACTGGTGCCAAGCACAGCCTCGGCGGCTTCTTTCTCGACCATATCGCCGGATTGCACCAGCGCCTCGAACTCATCCGCCGCTTCGGCACCGCAGGCCAGGAAGGTCATGTCGCCCAGGTGGTAGAGCAGCGCAGCGATAAAGACCTCCTCCTGCGCCTGTCCGCCGCGGCGTTTGACCAGGTTGCGCGCCTGCACAGCGGCGTGAAAGCCCCGGGCCATACCCTGCAGCAGCCGCTCGCGCGGCTCGCGGCCGAGCAGTGAATCGATCACCATCACCGAGATGCAGATCGCTCTGACGCCGGTAAAACCGATCAGTACAATGGCGCGGCTGACGGTATTGATGGGGAAATTAGAGGGGTTGTACTGCACGCTGTTGGCGATGCGCAGCACTTGAGAGGTCAGGTTGGCATCCTTGAGAATGACATCGGCCAGTTGATTGACATCGGCGTCGTCGCTGCCTGTCAATTCATTCAGCTCTTTGACAACATTGGCCAGCACCGGCATATCGATCCTGCTCAGGCGCTCTACCCATGTATTGAGACCTTTTTTTGCCATCGGCTGTTTCCGGCTCCGCCATCGTCATCGGGTATTGTTTAGTGTAGTGCAATGTTGCGGGCTTAACGCTGCGGCGCCAGCAGGCGATCGAGTATCGCCTGCAGCTCGAGCGCGTGGTTGGTGAAGATCCAGTCCACATCGCGATTGATTTCCCGAAACAGGGCGTTTTTCGAGGCGATAAAGCCGGTACCTACCGCCTGTGACAGCTGGTGATGGCGGCGCAAGCGAGCGTCCGACAGCAGCCAGAAATGACCGCTAATGCCTTTCAAGCCCCCCTCGATGGCGGTGCGGCTGAGGCTGCGCAGATTGAGTTCCGCCACTGGCAGCAGTGCCTGCGGCGGCAAAAAACCCAGGTATTTGAACATGTTCGGATTGAGGCTCAGCAAGTGATAGTCCTGTTGCGGCAGCAGCGGGGCAAATATCTGCTCGAGCCGGGCGGACTGGTAATGCGGATCCGGATAAACCTCCTCCTTTATCTCTACCATCAGGTGCAGCTTCTTGCCATAGCGCGCCACCACCTCCGCCAGCGTGGGAATCAGCGGCACCTCTTTGCGCAGCTGGGCCAGCGTCAACTCGCCGATACCCAGCGACTTGCCGAACAGCCGGCGACAGTCCGGGTCGTGGACCACTACCGGGTGCAGATCGCGGGTCCAGCGAAAATCGCACTCCATGCCCCAAACACCCCGTTCCACCAGGACATCGAAGGCCGCCAGGGTATTTTCCAGCACGCGGACATTGTCGTGCTCACCGCGGTGCGAGACCAGCTTGCAGCGGCGCAGCTTCTCAGCCTCCGGCTGTACCCGTGGCAGGACGGCAAAGCAGCCGTCAACCAGCGCCAGTGCGGCGGTCTGCAGGCCTTTTTTCACGAGCGGGAATAATGGGGGCATGGTCATAGCTGGCTCTCAGTTTGTCTGCAGGCCACCGGCAGCGGGTCTCAGCGGCAAAGCCGGCACAATGATCAAGGGCCGGCGCCGGCGGAAAGGATTCCTTCGCCCGGTTTTTTGCGTTAGATTATCGGCTGCTATCAGGGAGTCTGGTGTTATGTCTGTATCCGATAAACCCGTTCACACCGCCTGTGGCGGCCCGGCAAAGTTATTGCGAAAATTATTGCGAAAGCTATTGCAAAAGTCATCGCGAAAGTTATTGCGCCGCCTGAGCCCGCCGCTACTGCTGGCGCTGTTGCCGCTGCCGGCGCTGGCTCAGGAATCTGACAGTCTATGGCTCGAACCGGTGGTCGGCAAGAAAGAATCGAAGCTCGGCGCGCGTATCGAAAAGGTTGAGAAACTCGAAAGCGCCGCAGGCGATGAGGAGGTATTCAAGATCCAGCTGTCCGTGCCAAAAGCCGACAGCGATATCGAAGAGGTCATCGTCATCGCCAAACCGCGAAAACCCAAAGTTGACCTCAAACCGGCCAAACAGGCCAAGCGCTTCGAAATCTACAACCCGCCGGACCCCAATCGCAGCGGCATCATCATCTACCTCGGCAAGCGCCAGGACTTCGCCCTGCGCATCAACTATGAGGAAACGCGCTCCGAGATCGAACCCCATTTGTTCCCCCCGGAGTAGCAGCGCAGCGCGCTTCCGGCACTATTTGGCAATTGACTCGGCCGGCGGAAATGGCGTCTAATTATGCGCTATCACCTACTATTAGCATGGCAATCTGACCGGCACCGACTTGCCGGTCACCCTGCCCGTCACTTAGGCGCTGCAGCGGGCAGGAAAGGGGGCGGCGGATTGCGGAATCTGGGAGCAGGAAGCGGGATAAGTACATGTCAGGCGGGGATGGCGTAATACATTTGGCGTCGCTGTACGCTCTACCGAGTATTTTGGCGCTGGCGACCAAGGTATTGATTTTCTGGATCGCGCGCTACACCCTCAGGGATATACGCCCCTGGTTTCGCGCCTTCCTGTTTTTTCTCTGTGGCGTCAATATTGCCGAGTTGGCGGGCTTTACTTACCTCACCCGCCCCGAGCAGGCCCTGCCCTGCCTGATGGCCTACTACTTTTTCGCCCTCGGCGCCTGCATCAGCCTGCTGGGTCTGTCGCTGGATATCAGTGGTCAGATGACCCCTACCCTCAACCGCTGCCTGATCGGCTATGGGGCCGCCGCTGCGCTGGCACTGTTCATTCCCGGCTTCACGCTGCTGGGGGTCGAAAGTATCGGCTACCACCTCACGCGGGTGCCCGGCCCCTACTACTGGATACTGCCGGTGACGATTCTGGGTGCTTTATTCGCCAGCCTGGCAGTACTGGCGCGCTGCTACGCCACCAACACCAATACCTTTCGCAAGCGCCGGGCGCTGGTCATGCTGATCGGCAATATTCCCATGGTATTGATGGTGGCGCTGGTAATCACCGCCATGCAACTCGGCTATAAAATCAACGCCGCGGTGCTGGTGTCGTTTTTCATCAACTTCCTGCTGATGGTGCTTGTCTATACCGAAGCCAGTGAGCGCCTGTTTAACTTCCTCGCCGCCATCCCCGCCACCCGGGAACACGCAGCCGTCAAAGGCGGCCACTCACTGCTTTTCGGCCGGCGCCCGGTCATGCTGCGGGAATCACAGGCACGGTTTGAAAGAGAAATGATTGAAGAGGCGCTCGAGTCATGCGACGGTAACCAGTCGCGGGCGGCGGAAATGCTCGGCATATCGCAGGACCTGTTGCTGCGCAAGTTAAAGGGCTAAGGCAACCGGCCCGCCAACAGTTTGCCATCAAACAGTATTTTCGTCATCTAACAATATTTTCGCCATATAGGAACAGCTTTGTCTATCGCTGCTATACTCGGCGCTTTTGGATGGCGGCCGGACAAGCGGGCTTTGATGTTATGCGAGTGTTTTGCTTATCGGATATCCACATAGACTACGAAGAGAATGCAAGCTGGCTCAGCACCCTGTCCACCAGTGACTACCAAAACGACCTGTTGATTCTGGCGGGCGATTTAACCGACCGCATGGAACTGCTGGCCACCGGCCTGCAACAGCTGGCAGCGCGTTTCAAGACCGTGCTGTTTGTACCCGGCAATCACGAACTGTGGGTTACCCGCAGCGGCCAAACCAACTCATTTGAAAAATTCAACGCCGTCAGCGCGCTTGCCAGCGACCTCGGCGTCACCATGCAACCGTTTCACGACGGATCACTCAGTATTGTCCCCCTGCTTGGCTGGTACGACTACTCCTTCGGTATGCCGACACAAGAGCTGCGCGATATCTGGATGGACTACCGGGCCTGCCAGTGGCCCGAGGGCTACGACGAATCGACCATTACCCGCCATTTTACCCAGCAGAACAGTCAACAGAGGCCGCCGCAGTCCGACACCGGCACACTGATAACTTTTTCCCACTTTCTCCCGCGTATCGACCTGATGCCCAGTTATATTCCCGCCGACAAACGCATACTCTACCCGGTACTAGGCAGCTATGCACTCGAACAGCAGATTCGCCGCCTGAATGCGGACATCCATGTATACGGCCATAGCCATGTCAATCGCAGAGTTACCCTGGAGGGCATCTGCTATATCAACAATGCCTACGGCTACCCCGGAGAGACGCGTATCGCGGCAAAAAAACTGCTTTGTATCCATGAGCAATAGGTCCGCCCGCCGATGAATATCGATGCTCGTGAAATCCATTTATGGTTTGCCTGCGATCCGGAAATCAATGATGCGGGCATTCTCGCCGACTACTTCCCCATGCTGGCTGCAGCCGAGCGGCAGCAACAGCAGCGCTTTCATTTCGAGAAGCACCGCCATCAGTACCTGATCACCCGTGCGCTGGTGCGCTCTACTCTGTCTTTCTATGTCCCGGAAATAAAACCCTGGCAGTGGGTGTTTGAAAAGAATCGCTATGGAAAACCGAGCATCGAAAACCCCATCGACCTGCCACTGCGTTTTAATCTCTCCCATACCGAAGGTATTGTGGTGATGGCAGTGATGCTGGCGCGGGAGGTAGGGGTTGACATAGAATGGATCGAGCGCGACGGGCAGACTGTGGAAATCGCCGAAAGTTTTTTTTCATCGCGTGAAGTGGAACAGCTGCTGGCGCTACCGGCTGAGCGCCAGCGCGGGCGTTTTTTTGATTTGTGGACCTTGAAAGAGGCCTATATCAAAGCCTGCGGCATGGGCTTATCCATCCCTCTCGACCAGTTCAGCTTTGCCTTTGCCGAAAACAACGAGCATGACAGGATTGCCATCAGTTTCGATCCCCAGCGCAATGACCAGCCACAGGGCTGGCTGTTCTGGCAGATGCTGATACACCACACCCATAAAGTGGCCCTGGCTTTAAAAACCGAAAACGCCACAAAAGACGACTATTCCCTGGTGTTTAGAAAGGTGGTGCCGGGGCGAAGTGTGATCGATATACCCGCCTCTGCGGCGCCAGGCCCGATAGAGCTGCACGGCGTCTGCTGACGCTGCGGCAATACCTGCCGAGCCAAACCCCGCTTATATTCATCAGCCCGGTGCCGGTAATTGTTCCATGCCGGTGTCAATACCGGCGGTCTGCCGGCTAAAAAAGCGCTTCTTGCGATGCGGACAGTGCGCCCTCGTGATTGAGCAACCATTGCTTGCGCTCGAGCCCGCCGCCGTAGCCCGTCAACGAACCATCGGCACCGATAACCCGATGACAAGGCACAACGATACTAATCGGGTTGGCACCATTGGCGAGTCCGACTGCCCGCACCGCCCGCGGGCTGTCGAGCCTGTCTGCCAGTGCACCATAGCTCAATGTCGTACCCGCCGGGATGCCCCGCAGTGCAGACCAGACGCTTTTTTGAAATGGCGTTCCCCCTGTGCGCACGACGATGCCATCGAGCGCCTGGGTATTGCCGGCAAAGTAGTCCTGCAATGCCGCTGTAAACTCGCCCGGAAGTGGCCGCGGCGACATTGTGTAGCCCTTTTCCCGCTCGCCATAGTGACGGCGCAGCAGGCGGAACATTCGATCCTCGTAGTCTTCGAAATCAAGCGCGCGCATTGCCTTGTCGTCATCGAAGACAATGAGAATTTTCCCAATTGGGCTGGCACAGCTTCCGGCGAATAGAGATAAGGGTTGCACTTGTGGCATCATTGAGGGCCTCAATTTTTACCGCGCCAAGTAGATCATATCCGCGCCGGGAAAACCACCGGGTGTGCTGCGGGCAACGGCCTGTTGTGAAAAACGATGCGCCAGCATGCTGCCGGCATGGGAAAATGACGCACTAATAATGTGAGCTATGTCAAAGCGGCAGAGGTCTTGCATTGTTAACATGCCAACGCATATAGCGACATTAAAGAGTAGTGGCCACGCCAGATTAAGATGAAGTAATTCATCTCACACCTGATGAGGTTTAGGTGGTTCGGACCTTGAACATCATTCGCAAGCGAATACAGAATTTGTGGCAGCCGGCAACGCCGCCACCCGACCCGCCTAACGCACACAATTTCACCCGTACCCAGCATGCACCAGCAAACCCTTCCACTATCAAGCCTGTTTATGTACCGGCTGTCAGCCCCGGAAACGTCGTGGCAACAACCAGAAAGGTGACACCCGTTGAAAGCAAAGGGGGATGCCGGCGATACCTTGTCGTCAACGGCAAGGGTGGCTGCGGCAAGACGACTATCAGCACCAACCTCGCCAGTTACTTTGCGGCAAAGGAATTTAACACCGTCATCATGGACTACGACCCTCAGGGTTCGAGTCTGGGCTGGTTGAAATTGAGAACTGCCGAAAGTGAAGATGCCCCGCACATTCACGGTATTGCCGCCCACCCCGGCGCCAGTGGATCAGTGACGCGAAACTGGCAGCTGCGCACCCCCCCCGGTACACAGCGGATTATACTCGACGCCCCCGCCGGCACAACCGGCGTCGACCTTATTGACCTGCTGAGAAACGTTGACGCGGTTATTATCCCGGTGCTGCCCTCCTCCATCGATATGCAGGCAACGGCCAGATTCATTCAGGATCTGTTACTGATTGGCAAAGTGAGAAGCCGCAACATTCCAGTGGGTATTGTCGCCAACCGGGTGCCCAAAAAGACTCAGGCCTATAAAAAGCTGGTGCTGTTTCTAAGCGCCCTGGATATTCCTTTTGTGGTTAACTTCAAAGACAATCACAATTATCTGAATGCGGCGGAAAAGGGACTGGGCATCCACGAGTTCCCGTCCGGCGGCAACAGCGGCGAGATTGAACAGTGGGATAAACTGGTCAACTGGCTTGAAGATACCGGCAAGGCGCCGCTCAGCACCTCCCCATCACCCCAAGTGTGAATGTGCGCCCAAAGTCTTCAACCCGATGGAAGATGCGGCCGTTTACATCGCCCTCGCAGGAACCGCCTACAGTAGTTTCATTGATTTTGCAGTAAGTCCGGTTAATTTCAGCCAGGCCGGCTACCAGGCATGAAGTAAAACAGTACCAACAAGGATGATGCCCACTGTTTCCTCACCATGGTTACAGTGAGACATTGGCTGCTGCCGTTGGGTGCCCGTAACTGCGTGCCAAGTTGATAAAGGCCCTCAGGTATTCAATGTCGCAATCGCTTTTGCGAGTTCCCAGGTAAATTTGTTTTGCTATACCGCCTTGGCCTAAACGCACCACAGCTAACGGCAATTTTCTGCAGTATTCTTCAGCCAGCCACCTTGGCAAAGCCGCTACCCCGCGACCACTGGCGACCATTTGCAGCATAATATCGGTGGTTTCGCTGGTTTTGTGATGTTTGGGCACTACACCAGCCGGGTTGAGGAACTGTGTGTAAATATCCAGGCGATCTGGTGCGACAGGATAGGTCAGTAAGATTTGATCCCGCAATTCTTCTGCCTTGATAAATTGTCGCCCCGCCAAAACATGGTTTTGCGGCACCACCAGCACCTGCTCATAATCAAACACAGGCTCAAAACACAAACCGGTTTTGTAGAAGGGATCAGGCGTTACCAGTAAGTCAATGTCGTAGCCCAGCAAGGCGCCGACACCGCCGAACTGAAACTTCTGCTTCACATCCACGTCCACATCGGGCCAAGCCGCTAAAAAGGGGGAAACCACTTTCAATAACCATTGGTAACAGGGGTGGCACTCCATGCCGATCCGCAAGGTGCCGCGCTCGCCCTTTGCCATTTGCTGGAGTTTGCTTTCTGCGTAGTTCAATTGCGGGAGCACGCGATTGGCGATGTTTAACAGGTATTGTCCCGCCTGCGTCAACCTCAGGCTGCGCCCCTCGCGTAACCAGATCGGTGTGCCGAGATTATCTTCCAGCTTACGCATAGTGTGACTCAGTGCAGACTGTGTCACACAGAGTTGTTTAGCTGCCGCCGTCAGAGAGCCGTGATGATCAACGGCCTGTACGACTGTTAGATGGATGCGTTCAAGCATATCATTCATGAGGAAAAATAATGGATATGTGAATATATACCATTTTTATTCATTTATAAAGTGCCCTATGCTACTCGCAATCAACTATTGACTGCATTGAAAGGTAGCGCTATGGCTTTAACTCATAATCTTGGATACCCTCGCATCGGTGAACAACGCGAATTGAAACGTGCGACAGAGGCGTTCTGGAAAGGCCAGATCTCAGAAGCAGAGCTTCAAAAGACCGGAGTCGATATTCGCCGGACGAACTGGCTCAAACAAAAAGACGCTGGGATTGATCTTATCCCGGTCAACGATTTCTCTTTCTACGATCAAACTCTCGATATGAGCTGCCTGCTTGGCAACGTGCCTCCTCGCTTCCAGTGGAAAGGTGGGCAGACAGATATCAATACCGTTTTCACTATCGCGCGTGGCACTCAAGGTGGCGCATCCCTGGTTGCAGACGAAAAAGACTGCCAGACCGGGAAGATCTCGACTTTCGCCAGCGAAATGACAAAGTGGTTCGACACTAACTATCACTATATCGTCCCAGAGTTCCATTCCGGCTCCAAGTTCGCCCTCTCCGGTAGTAAAGTGTTCGACGAATTCGCTGAAGCAAAAGCGCTCGGCCTCAACGCTAAACCTGTGCTTATCGGCCCGATAACCTACCTGTCTTTAGGTAAGGTACAAGATCCCAAAACGCCGGACTTCGATCAGTTCACGCTGCTCGACAACCTGATTAGCGTCTACGAAGAAATCATCAGCAGGCTTGCAGCAGCCGGTGCGCAGTGGATTCAGTTGGATGAGCCAGTATTCTCGCTCGATCTCAATGACAAGCAACGTGCCGCTTTCAAGACTGCCTACAATCAACTTGCCAAGAGCAAAGGCACAGCCAAATTGCTAGTCACCACCTACTTCGGTGGTGTACGCGATAATCTCGACGCTTACCTTGCCCTGCCGGTCGATGCACTGCACTTTGACTTCATGCGCGGCGCGGAAGACATAGACACTGTGCTTAAAAAATTCCACCAAGATAAGATACTTTCAGTCGGCATCGTCGAAGGGCGCAACATCTGGAAAAACGACTATGATAGTTCTTTGGCTGTATTGCAAAAAGCTAAGGCAGTAGTCGGTGATCGTCTTTGGATCGCACCGAGCTGCTCGCTACTACACTCGCCGATCACACTGAAACATGAACAGGAACTCGATGACGAACTGAAAAACTGGCTCGCATTTGCAGACCAGAAGCTCATCGAAGTTGTCGATCTTCGCCAACTCCTGGATGGCGCAGGCAGCAAAGAAATACTGGCCGCTAATCAGGCCGCCGCCACTTCCCGCAAAACCAGTAAACGCATTCACGATGAGGCTGTCAAGTTGCGCCTGGCGGGTGTGACGGCGAGTGACTTCGAGCGTGCTTCGAGCTTTTCGACCCGGCAGCAGAGTCAGGCCAGGAAACTACAGCTTCCGGAGTTTCCCACAACCACCATTGGCTCTTTTCCACAGACCAAAGAGGTTCGACAGGCGCGAGCACAGTGGAAAAAAGGTGAACTCAGCGACGCCGGCTACGATCAATTCCTGAAAGAGGAAACCGCCAAATGCGTAGCCTTCCAGGAGGAAATCGGCATCGACATGCCCGTCCACGGCGAGTTCGAACGCAACGATATGGTGGAATACTTCGGAGAGAATCTCGAAGGCTTCGCCTTCACCAGCAACGGCTGGGTGCAAAGTTACGGCTCCCGCTATGTTAAGCCCCCGGTCATCTTTGGTGATGTGAGCCGTCCGAAACCGATGACTGTTTATTGGTCGCAGTACGCGCAATCGTTGACCAGGCGTCCGATGAAGGGCATGCTTACTGGCCCGGTAACGATTCTGCAGTGGAGCTTCGTGCGCGACGACCAGCCGCGTTCGGTAACGACGCATCAAATTGCGCTTGCGATTCGCGATGAGGTGGTGGGTCTCGAGACTGCGGGAATTGCCGCTATCCAGATCGATGAACCCGCCTTTCGCGAAGGCCTGCCTTTGCGTCGCAGCGACTGGGACGAGTACCTGGATTGGGCCGTGAAAACCTTCCGCTTGAGCGCCAGTGGCGTGAAGGATGATACTCAGATACACACCCATATGTGCTACTCAGAATTCAACGATATCATTGAGTCCATCGCCGATATGGACGCCGATGTCATCACCATCGAGACCAGCCGCTCTAATATGGAATTGCTCGATGCCTTCGTGGGCTTCAAGTATCCGAACGAGATTGGTCCCGGCGTGTATGACATCCACTCACCACGCGTGCCCAGCGAGAATGAAATGGTGGGTCTCATGGGCAAAGCGGAAGCCGTCCTGCCACGCCGCAATCTCTGGGTGAATCCAGACTGTGGTTTAAAGACGCGCGCTTGGGCGGAGGTGAAACCATCACTTATCCATATGGTTGCTGCCGCCAAGAAAATGCGGTCGCTTTTGCCGGCCAAAGCGAGTTAACTGGATTTTTCCTTACAAATCTTTGCCATACCTTCCATGAGCAGGATAAACCACAAGGATGTGGTTTATGCCGATCATACAGAACGTTTAAACGAATCTAGCTGATAGACCCAGCAAATTCACAGACACCAACACAGGGACTTTTATGCGGTTTCACTATATCTACCCTTAATCAATCCGCATGATTCCATATAATTGCAGTGTCGAAACTCGCGCCCTAATTGTGTTGCAAGTGACTGGATTGATATCATTCAATGCAAACAGCTTTCCAACGAGCGACGAATATAGCTCTCATCTAGATCCTTTCCGATGAAGACCATACGATTGATCGGCTCTTCACTACCCCAAGGTTTACCCGCTTGACTGCCAAAAATCATATGAACGCCCTGAAAAACTATTTGCCGACTTTCACCCTTCACACCCACCACACCTTTCATTCGGTAAATGTCGACGCCTTTTATCTGCAGAAACATATCGAGCCACGCATTGATTTTTGACATATCGAACAATCCCGGTAATTCAATGGCAACAGACGATACCTCATCATCGTGCTCATGCTCGGCATTAAAATAGTGCTCAGCCATAGGGGTGTATTCGGTATCGTCCTGATTTAGTAACCTCAGTTCGAACTCTTCCGGCGTGTGTTGGGAAAAAACTGCTATTTCTTCAGGTGTCTCCGTCACATAGGCAAACTCATAGATTTCTTGACCATCGAGTTGAAGGCGGTAACACTTTCCAGCTTCTGCAATTGTTTGACCGTGAACAAGTGGTACTGCTGTTTTCGAAAATTCAACAAATACGGTTTCCGCTAAAGCCAACACGGCAGCTTCAGAGACTTCACTAACATCAGACCTCAGAAAGGCCATATCCGGGTCTGGGCCGTTTTGTAACTGAAAACGATAGTGGCCTGCCGGCAACTGCCAAATACCTCCCCACTCGAAAGGGTATTCTGGCTCTAAGAAGTTGGGCTTCATCTCCACGGCACGCTCAAGATTAAAACCACCGATATCCAACAACTCGGCAATTGGGGCATCGGCCATGATGGCCGAATGAAAACCGGCCATTTGATTAATTTCCTGTAGCCGCCTTTTTAGACTGAGTAGCGCGTCTCCAGTAGTCAGGTCAGCCTTATTGAGTATGATGCGGTCCGCGAAAGCGATCTGCGCTAAGACTTCATCAGTATTGTCATCGAGGTGGTTGTTGACGTGCTTGGCATCCACGAGCGTGATAATGCCATCAAGTTCATACTGTTCGCGAATATCCTCATCCACAAAAAACGTTTGTGCTACGGGACCCGGGTCCGCCATGCCCGTCGTTTCTAAGATCACCCGGTCGAATTTATCTTTACGCTCGGTCAATTCGCCCAAAATACGAATTAGATCACCGCGCACGGTGCAACAAATGCAACCATTATTCATTTCGAAAACTTCTTCATCGGCATTGATGACCAAGTCTTGATCAATACCAATTTCACCAAATTCGTTTTCGATCACAGCAATGCGCAGGCCATGCTCTTCTGACAAAATGCGATTGAGCAGCGTGGTTTTACCACTTCCAAGAAAACCAGTAAGTACGGTAACAGGAATTTTATTGGACATTTGAGCACCCTATAAGTAATGATATATCGTCTCGTTTAGCCGGTCAGTTCAAGGGGAATTAAGTGCACTGATTAACGACTCAACATTATGCTGCATCATGTTTAAATAAGTGCCTGCTGGGCCATGCGCCTCACTCAATGCATCGGAATATAGACGACCGCCTATGGCAACACCTGTCTCGGCAGCGATGCGCTGTAACAACCGCGGGCTATTGATGTTCTCTACAAATAGCGCTTTTACGTCTTGCTCACGTATCTGATCAATAACGGCGGCGACATCCTCTGCGGAGGCGTCGACCTCTACACTGAGCCCAAGCGGCGCTAAAAACCGAATATCAAATTCGCGTCCCAAATACCCAAACGCATCGTGGCTGGTGACAACAACACGTTTATTTGCAGGGATATTTGTGATCTGTTCCAAGAGATGCTGCTCTAAAGCATTCAAGGTGTCCAGATACTTTTGTTGGCGCTGTGTTAACGCCTCTGCATACTGCGGCCTGAGCGTGATCAACGTGCGAGTAATGTTATGAATATACACACGAATATTGTGAAAACTCTGCCAGGCATGCGGATCAGGCTCGTCCCCGTGGGTGATGATATCGACCCCACGGCTGGCAATGAGTTGTTTGTTTTTATAGCCGCTATTCTCTATCAAACGCACAATCCAACCCTCGAACGCCAGTCCATTGAAGACGACTAAATCGGCGTTGGCAATGGCAACCGAATCGGAAGGTTTGGGTTGATACATATGCGCATCGCTGTTTCGGCCAACCAAATTCACGACATTGACATACTCACCCCCCAGTTCTCTAACCAAGTCCTCCAAGATAGAAAAACTGGTCACAATACGAATACTCGTATCACTTGCGATAGCAACATTAGCCGTAAGTAATATGCATAGGACGACAGATTTACAAAATACTTTGATGTGGCACATAACTTTATCCTGTGAGATGACGCTTTGTGTGGCGCTTTTCAAGCAATCCACCATTCAAACCGATAAAAAGCGAAGCAACATAAACAGCACCTAATGAAAGCACTATGGCGGGCCCGGCGGGTAAGTCTAAGTAAAAAGAGAGTAATAGTCCCGTGTAACAACCGATAAAACTTATCAACATAGCGACAATCAAAATTCCATCCAGTGTTTTTACCCAAAAACGCGCCGCAGCCGCCGGCAATATCATTATGCCAATTGCCATCAATGTGCCTAAGGCATGGAATCCCGCAACTAAGTTAATGACCATTAAAAACAAAAAGCTATAATGCGCGATTGAACTCGCGCGGCCGGAACGGCGTAAAAATGAGGGATCGACACACTCAATCACCAATGGCCGGTATAAAAAGGCCATGAGCAGTAAACTGATACTGCCTATACTGGCTAACAACCATAGTGCCGCATTATCGAGCGCTAAAATATTACCAAAAAGTACGTGATACAAATCCACGGGGCTGTGCTTAAGCGAAATAAGTAACACGCCTAGTGCGAGAGAAATCAAGTAAAACGCTGCCAAACTGGTGTCTTCTTTTAGATGCGTACTGCGTGCTACCCAACCTGCGAGTACTGCCACCACAACACCGGCAACTAAACCACCCAAAGTGAGCCCTATCAAGGATAAACCCGATAATAAATAAGCGATGGCAGCACCCGGCAGTATGGCATGTGACATAGCATCACCTGTCAAACTCATCTGCCGTAATGTCATAAATATTCCTACAGGTACAGCGCCCAAACATACGGCCAGGCTGCCAATCAGGGCACGTTGCATAAAAACATATTCGCTGAACGGGCTGAATAACAGGATGTTCATATCACATTGCACCTTGCATGCACCAGCGTGCGCGCTCATCAAATGCTTCAGAGAGCTGCTTTGCCCGTTCTAAATTTTCTCCGGTAAGTACGTCTTTCGTAAGGCCATGCCCGATGCATTCTCGTGCCAGTAGTAAGGTTTGGGGGCAATGCTGTTTAACATAGTCAAGGTCATGCGTCACCATGATCACAGTACGTTCGGTTTGATGCCACTGTTTTATGACTTGAGTGAGATCTGATAGAGTTTTTGCATCAATCGCATTAAAGGGTTCGTCCAATAAGATCACTGCCTGGTCTTGCAGCAAGACCCGGGCAAACAAGCTGCGCTGTAATTGTCCGCCAGAAAGGGTGTTAATCATGCGGTGCTCAAAACCCTGTAAGCCTACGGCAGCTATGGCGTCTTCGCATTGTTTGTGCTGCGACCTGCTTAGCGATTTCGAAAAGCCAAGTTCGGCCCATAAGCCCGTCGCCACCAGTTCAAATACGGTGATAGGGAAGCTTTTATCCAACTGCGTTTGCTGTGGCAAATAGGCTACCGTGTCTGGGCACAAGCCTTCTATACTACCTTCATAGGCTGTTGTCAGCCCTGCCATGGCATTCAGCAGGGTCGATTTCCCCGCCCCGTTGGGGCCCACAATGGCTAACCACTCACCTTGAGCAATTGTTGCTGTTAAGTGATGTACCGCGGGATGTCGCTCATAGGCAAGCGTGAGGTTGTTAAGCTGAATACTCATGATGAATAGGTAATTCCAAGCACCAGTGCCCACATTACCAAGCTCAAGCCCAGTGCCAAGCCCATGCGACTGAAGACACTCCAATACAACAGAGGTTTTGTCCGCACTATTTTGATCTTAATCATGCTCGCTCATCCGCGCTCTGACCCGATGTGTAAAACTGCACAGTCTTATTGCCAATATCGACCTACAGGTAAAAACAACTAGCGCGACCGCTAGACTATACGCCCAGTTGTCAAGGTTTTTCTATCGCTGCTCGGTTCACCCAGGCGTGCACCAGCACATATTTGCTTTGTTGACACTGCATTACGACAGGGATTGATAAAAACCATTCAACATAGCTAAGCCGCACTCGCCGAGCAGTTGTTGCAGACACACTGCAGCTCCAATTGCGAATTCGTAAGCGTGTAACCTGCCTTAACCACGAGTTTACCCAGTTCATCGATGATGCCTTTGGAAATCGCAATTTCTTTTGCACTTCGGCATTCGCTACAAATTAGAAACTGAGGGGTTTCGTGCACGCAGCCAGGCGTGATATGGGAACATGCGACGTACTTATTGGTTGAGATAAGCTTGTGTACTAACTGTTCTGCTTCGAGAAATTCCAAAATACGGTACACAGACATTGCCGGCATCGACCCTGTGGAGGTTTTGTTGTAAACATCGGCAATCTCATAGGCCGATAAAGGCGTGTTAGATACCAGCAAGAGTTCCAAAACGCGTTTGCGCTTCTCGGTAAAACGTCCACCAGAACGTGAACAAATTTCTTTTGCTTTAGCGATAATACGATTTAATTGCTGTTTATTCATATGAGAACACCTGTTTTCCACTGAAGATGCATCAGCCCCCCTCGAGTGGCGGCACACGCCCAAGTATGCTTGCGCGGAGGGACTTCGGGCGTCGCTCCCGCGGCATGGACCCGTCTGCGGTACCGATGTAGAGCGAGACGCACTCTACGATATCACATGTACTCTCGCCCGGATGCTGATCCCCGAAGAGGTAACTCCACGCCCCAGGCGAGGAGAGTGCGATTCCACAAGGGCGCGGGCATAGGCTGAGACATTCAGTGGGCCTGACCTCCAGGTGGTGGCCCAGCGGGCTCTCATGAAACACAGCGCGAAGCTCTTGGTAAAGTTTGAAACCAGCTCGACTCTCCCGTGGCTCACGAGGAGAACCTGGCGTCCTACAAGATGTGCATACGTGAAGTACGGATGACCGAAAGGTGCCATGAGATATCGGAGGCCCTTTCGCCAAAACAGGTGAGACAATCTCGGTCATGCTGACTCCAGCGAGACACCATTTTCATCGGCAAAGGTAAAGGTTTCCGCCACCGGTAAAGGTTCGGAAATACCTGTGGATTCTATAACGAGATAATCAAAGCGTCCTTCCTGTGCCAGCTTAGTGACTTCCTCCAGCAGGTCCTCCCGCAGTGTGCAGCAAATACAGCCATTACTCATTTCAACGAGCTTTTCCTCACTGCGGTTAAGCGAAACCTCACTTTGAACAATTGCCGAATCAATGTTGATTTCACTCATATCATTGACGATCACAGCCACCTTCTTACCTTGTCGGTTGTTTAGAATATGGCTGAGTACTGTGGTTTTACCGGCTCCGAGAAAGCCTGAAAGCACGGTGACGGGGAGTCTGTTTATCTTTGCCATTAGCCCTTTCTACGTTAAATCAGTCCTTATATTTGTGCTTTGTTTGGCTGGATACCTGAACACATAAATTAGATATGATACATCATATCATTTTTATTTAAAAGGTCGTTGTTTTCGAAACTAACATAGTCATTCTCCATGGTGATAGTGATGGTATTGTTCCGCTTGGCGCTTCGCGTAAACTTTAATCATTGTTGAAAAATGCGAAACTTGCCGTTATTGAAGATATGCGGCATTGGCCTCAGATGAAGCAGTCGGGTGCTTTTATGGTGATATAAATAGTTACACCACCTTCTTAAAACCTCTTATTTGAACGCTAATTGACCAAATTAACTAGTTTTTGCCATAATCCGGCTACACTGTGTTTACACAAAGGATACAAGAGACTTTTTGCAAAGATTTGCCTTGATTTGCGGACCTTGTCTAGGCAACGCATAATCCGGTCACACAGCAGGCAGCCAAGGGTTAGGGAATGCAATACAATTTCGAATGGGACCCGGTTAAAGCACACGGCAACGCCGACAAGCACGGCGTGACCTTCGAACTGGCAACCGAGGTATTTAGGGACCCCATAGCCCTGACCATTTACGACGAGGAAAACTCCAGTGCTGAAGAAGATCGCTGGATAACACTGGGGCAGGTTAACGGGCAGCATTATCTGGTGGTAGTTCACACCTACCGAGATCTGGACCGCGACACAGTGACAGTCCGGTTAATTTCAGCCAGATCGGCTACCAGACATGAAATAAAACAGTACGAACAAGGGTAATGACTATGCATGAAGAATACGATTTCAGCAAAGGCGAGCGAGGTAAGTTTTATACACCCAATGCAAAGCTGAACCTCCCGGTTTATCTGGATCAAGAGGTATTGGATTATTTTTCTACTAAAGCCAAGGCTAAGGGAGTTGAACTCAACCAACTGGTAAACGACCTGCTTAAAAAAGACATTGCGCTGATTGAAGGGGTCAACTAGGAGCACAGTCACCCGGAAATCGTTGAGTTGATCGCCAACTTGTAGGTCTCTCCAGCTAAGCTGGTCTCGGTAACCTGCCGGTACCCCACTATAAACCCCTGAAATACTTTTTCAGGAGCTTTCCAAACTATTCAATCTGTGAATGTGAAGTTGGGTTGAAGCCATGCACGCCCAAGAATCCAATCCATTAATATCGCGTAGCCATGCCGTGACTTTCGAGACGACTCCCAATGTTCTTCAGATTGCAGTATTGGCTTAACAGAAGCGCAGAAATACTGACAGGTTGCCTGTAGGCCATACTTATCGTCGGCCAAATCAAACATGAAGTCCCTATCAGGCTCAGCCACCGCCATGTCAGAATCGAACCTGGTACTCAACAAAATACCCGGCCACAACACTATCCAAATGACAATGGTCTATGCTCACCCGGCTTCTGCACACTTGGAGGACGCAAGAACAAGGAATCCGTTAGCTAACCTTTGAGTTCTGCGACAGGCTCCGTGCCTACCCGGTGCCGACCTGACGCGTATTATGTTCTAGCTGCCTGTAATGGCCATCGAGACAAATATCTATAGCCTGTTGATTTTTATTGATTTTTTGATGGTGCCCGAGGCCGGACTTGAACCGGCACGGCCGTGAGGCCGGGAGATTTTAAGTCTCCTGTGTCTACCAATTCCACCACCCGGGCTAAGGGCAAGAAGTGAAGGCGTGGGCCGGCTTGGGACAGCCAACAGGCGTGCACAAGTCGCGTACAGCCAGAATATTTTCTTTAGAATCAATGGCTTACAAGCCATTTTGCCTTTTTGATAGGCTGCACATGCTACAGCTGATTTCCAGCAATATCAACAACTTAATACTACTGGTTAAGCGTTAGACTCCGGCAAACACAGCTCCAACACTTCTGCTATATCCAGCGCAACCAAAAGACGTAAGGCTCGACCAAAAAGCACAGCGCACTGTACTGAAGGAAAGGAGGAGTCAGCGATAGCCGCACACCAAAAGCCGCGCGGCATTGGCATCAGTTCAAGGTCATCACATCCTGGGTCAGCTTGCCAATCACCTTCTCAGAGGTATTCCCCCGCATGGCCCTGAGCACCCCTTCCCGCGCCAGCGTACCGATCACCACCACATCGGCGTTCAAAGCATTGGCAACTTCTGAAATGACATCTTCCGGCGAGCCCTGCTTGACGTGGATACATTCCGCGTCGAGACCAGTATCGCGCACCAATTGGCCGCGGTCCGGATAGTTCAGGGAATCCGAGTAGGCGTTGACCACGTGGAAAGCAGCACCGTAGCGATCCGCCATCCACTTGCCTCGCGCCAGCACCTTTTCGTTGAGTGCCAGGTAGCGCTCGTCTTTGGCCTGGACGTTAATCGCCGCCAGCACGGTCTCGCGCTGGGGCTGCGCCTCGGGACGTACAATCAACACCGGGCACTGGGATTTGCGCAGTAAGGCCCAGTTGGAGTCGGAAAGAAAACCGGCGCTGGCCTTGATGGAATAATCGGCGATAACGATCAAGTCCGCCTCGATCTGCGCGGCCGCCTCGAGGATAGACTGCTGCCACTGGGTGGACCAGGAAGCCTGACTGCTGTACTTCAAACCTTCATCACGCAGGGGTTTCAAAAGGTTTAAAAACCAATCGGCATCGCGATACAGAGCCGGGTTGGTGGCGCTGGTGTCGATGCTGTCGCCGTCCACTCCCATAAATACGTGAATATAGGGATGCAGGCTGCGAATGTGCGAGGTGATAATGGCACGATCCAGCGCCGGATGGTTGTCTTTCGTGGGATCAATAACAACCAATACTCGTTCCGGGGTTTCCGTATTCATGCCAACCTCTCTAGTCAGGCGTTAGTCGCAGTTTATTGGTAAACGGCCCTGTGCATTGTGCTCAACAGGGCATGGGCTCATCTTACCAGGGGAGTATACGGTGAGAATGACCCATATCAAACCCCGGTCGTATGCGCAGAGCCGGGCTGACACGGCGGTTTGGATTCCTCGACCGGCCAATGCTTGATAATGCTTGACTCCTCTTGGCCAGCACCTAGAATAGCGGCTCGCCATCGGCTGCTGCGGCAGTTAATGTGATTTGCCCGAAGTGCTGCTAAGTGTCAGAAATCTCTAGGATTTTTAGCTTAACTCTATTACAATCTCGGGCCTCAAAAGGCGCGGTGGCAGAGTGGTTATGCAGCGGACTGCAACTCCGTGTACGCCGGTTCGATTCCGACCCGCGCCTCCAATTTTCTCCATGCAGGTCAAAGGCTTGCGCCAGTCCCGTGACTCCCTGAAAGCGCGGGCGGCAGGCGCGGGCCGGCGCCTCTATTTGCCATCCCTCTCCACCAGGTCAGGCCAGGCCGCCCGTATATAGATCACCATTGACCACAAAGTAAGCAGCGCCGCGGCATACAACAACACATAACCGAGAACAGTCTGCCAGGAGCCGACCTTCGGGTAAAACGCCAGCAACACGATGATGGCGATCATTTGCACCGTGGTTTTTATCTTGCCCATAAAGGACACCGCCACACTGGCGCGCTTGCCCAGCTCCGCCATCCACTCCCGCAGCGCCGAAATAACAATTTCGCGGCCGACGATCACCACGGCGGGAATGGCAAACCAGGGCGATGCGTGAAGCTCCACCAACAATACCAGCGCCACCACCACCATCAGCTTGTCCGCCACCGGGTCCAGAAAAGCGCCGAACGGCGTGGTCTGATCGTATTTGCGGGCCAGATAGCCGTCCAGCCAGTCGGTAATGGCGGCAATGGTAAAAATGGCTGCAGCCAGCGGATGGGCCCACTGATAGGGCAGGTAGAAAATGACCACCAGCAGGGGAATCAGCCCCATGCGCAGTAAAGTCAGTTGGTTGGGTAAGTTCATAACAGGGGTAGTTACCCTACATCTGGTTCAATATTGGCCCAAGATCGGCCCGGGTGCCGTATGCCGGGTGTGTGCAACTTACTCGCTGTGCAGAGCACTGTAAATATCTTCGGCCATTTTTTTGCTGATTGAAGGTACTTTTGCCAGATCGTCGATGCTGGCCCGCGCCACCTCCTGCAAGCCACCGAAGAAACGCAGCAGTTCGCGCCGGCGCTTGGGGCCGACGCCGGGAATCTGCTCCAGGCTGGAGGTGCGGCGCTGTTTGTCGCGCCGCTGCTTGTGGCCGGTAACGGCAAACCGGTGAGCCTCATCGCGAATCTGCTGAATGAGATGCAGGGCGGGAGAATCGGAATTGAGAATCAGCTCCCGATAGCGGCCACTGTCCTGAGAGTCACCGATAAACAGTGTTTCGAAACCCGCCTTGCGGGTGGTGCCCTTGGCCACACCAATCAGATTGACATCGCCCACACCCAATTCCGCCAGCGCCGCTTCGGCCTTGCCGAGCTGGCCTTTGCCGCCATCGATAAACAGGATATCCGGCAGCCTGCCCTCACCCTCCTGTACCCGGGTGTAGCGCCGGGTCAAGGCCTGGTCCATGGCCGCATAATCGTCTCCCGGCGTAATACCGTCGATATTGAAGCGGCGGTAGTCGGATTTCAGCGGGCCATTTTGATCAAAAACCACGCAGGAGGCGACTGTCAGCTCGCCGCTGGAATGGCTGATATCGAAGCACTCCAGCCGCTGCGGCATCTCCTCCAGGCCCAGGGCATCCTGCAGCAGTTCGTAGCGGCGCAGCATGGATTGCTTGGTGGCCAGGTGCGCGGTGAGATTCTGGCGCGCGGCATTGACGGCCAGCTGCAGCCATTTGGCGCGGTGGCCGCGCAGCCGATGGTGGAAGCTGAGCACCTTCTGGCGCTGCCGGCGAACCGCCTCCACAATCACATCGGCATCGTCGAAGGGGTGGCTTACCAGCACCGCCTTAGGCAGATCTCTGCCAAGGCTGCCCAGATAAAACTGCGGCAGGAATTCCGCCAGTACCTGCGCCTCGTTTTCCGCCAGCTTCGGCTGTGGGAAATAGCTCTTGCTGCCGAGAATGCGACCCTGGCGGATATAAAGCACATGCACACAGGTGAGAGTGGCCTCGCGGGCCAGGGCGATCACGTCGACATCGCCGCTGCCCTCCTCCACAATCTGCTGCGACTGGATTTTTTGCAGCGCGGCGATGCGGTCGCGATAGACCGCCGCCTGCTCAAAGGCCAGTTCGCCGGCCGCGCGCTCCATGGCGTCGGCCATTTCGGCCAGCAGCGCCTGATTTTTGCCCTGCAAAAACATTTCCGTATGACGCACATCGCGCTCGTAGTCCTGTGGAGTCACATAGCCGACACAGGGTGCGTTGCAGCGCTTAATCTGGTACTGCAGGCAGGGCCGGCTGCGGTTGCGAAACACGCTGTCGTCACACTGGCGCACGCGAAAGACTTTCTGCAGGAAACCCAGGCTCTCGCGCACCGCGCCGACGTTGGGAAACGGGCCGTAATACTCGCCGCGGCGGCGCTTGGCGCCGCGGTGCAAACCGATGCGCGGAAAATCCTCTCCCTTGGAGACAAAAATATAGGGATAGGACTTGTCGTCGCGCAGCAGAATATTGAACGGCGGTCGCTGGGCTTTGATCAGGTTCTGCTCCAGCACCAGCGCCTCGGCTTCACTGGGCGTGGCGGTCACTTCGATATGGCCGATCCGGGCGACCAGCGCTGCCGTTTTAATCGGCAGGCCGGATTTCTGGAAATAGCTGGACACCCGATTTTTGAGATTCTTGGCCTTGCCGACATAGAGAATCTTCCCGGCATTATCGAACATTTGATAAACACCGGGATGGCGGGTGAGACTTTTCAGAAAGGCCTTAGGTTCAAAAACCGCAGTACTCATACAACATCACTAATGGCCAGATACTAGCGACTAGCCACTAGTGACTAGTGACTAAAAAACCTACTCCGGCATTGATTCCACATCCAGGACGTGGTGTTTGACCGCCAGTAGCGTCAATTCCACATCGCTGTGGATGTTGAGCTTTTCAAAAATGCGGTAGCGGTAGCTGTTAACGGTTTTCGGGCTGACGCAAAATGTATTGGCGATTTCCTGCACTTTCTGGCCGTTGGCAATCAGGGTGGCCGTCTGCAGCTCGCGCTCGGAGAGTTTTTCAAACGGCGAGCGACTGCCCTTGCCGCCGGTGTAGTCTTTTAACGCCAGCTGCTGGGCGACGCGGTTGCTCATATACAGATCGCCGCGGCTGACCGTATTGATCGCGTCGATCATTTCATCGAGGCCGGCGCCCTTGGTGAGATAGCCGGCGGCGCCCGCTTGCATCAGACGGCTCGGGTAGAGGTCGTCGTCGAGCGCCGTAACAGCAATAATCTTTATACCGGGGTGAATGCTCAGCAGCTTTTTGGTCGCTTCAAGGCCGCCGATGCCGGGCATTCTCACGTCCATCAGTACCACGTCCGGCGCCAGGCTTCGGGCCATTTTGACCGCATCCTCGCCACAGGTGGCCTCACCTACCACAGCAAAGTCGCCGACGTCGGATAACATGCGCACAATCCCCATGCGCACCAGGTCGTGATCGTCGACAACCAGAATCTTTATCACATCAGACTCCCCAAGCTCTCGAGGGCGCAGCCGCGATTGGCGTGTTATCAGATCCCTTGATCGGCTGGCATCAGGCGCCAATGTACCACTACCCATTGCCCTTGCCTAGCCCAAAAATTCCCCTGCCGAATCCGCCGCTCTAACTCGCCTGCGGCGGGTAAATTCGCCGAAAGGTCAAGTTGATTCTAGCCGCCACCGGCCTGGCAGTTTTCGGCAGCTGGTGCGACCAGTAATGCTGCGTAGTGCCGGCCATCACCAGCAGCGAGCCGTGCGGCAGCCACAATTCCAATCGTGGCACATCTTTGCGACTTTTATGTTTCATGACAAAGCGGCGTTCGGCCCCCAGGCTGACCGATGCGATCAGCGGGTTTGTCCCCAGCTCCCGCTCGTCGTCGCTGTGCCAGGCGACACTGTCACGGCCGTCGCGATAGAGATTGCCCAGCACGCTGTTGAAGGGCTGCCCCAGAGTCTGCTGCAGGCGCTCGCGAATCTGTAACAGGCCCGGCGTCCACGGCTGTGGTTGCAGTGCGATGCCGGAGTAGCCGTAGTGACTGTCGGCATCGCCGTGCCAGGCGTTGAGCCGCGGTATCGGCACGGATTTACCGTGAATGCGGATGACCGACTGCTCCCAGGCCAGTTCGCCGTGCAGTTGCTGAAACAGCGCATCGGCCTCGCCGCCGGCGAGCCAGTTGCGGTACAGGCGGATCTCCGCATCGGGGGGTGTCTGCACCTGCGGGCCGGCGCCATCGTCAAACAGGGAAACTTGCATGGCAACATTCACCGCTACGGGTAGACGCGCGGTTCTCTCTCCAGGTCGATATCAAACTGCTGCTTGACCGCAGCGCCAATTTTAGCGGCAAGCTGCAAAACTGTACTGCCGGATCTGTGCCCGGGGTTGGTAATGACCAGAGCCTGGCGCCCGTGCACCGCCACGCCCTCGGCCTCGACGCCGCGCCAGCCGGCCGCCTCAATCAGCCAGCCGGCTGCCAGTTTAACCTGGCCGGCACCGGTCTCGAAGCCGACGATATTCGGATAGTCGGCCTGTAAGCGGCGGAAAGTCGCGCTGTCGACCAGTGGATTTTTGAAAAAACTGCCGGCATTGGGAACGGCCCCGGGGTCGGGCAGCTTGGCGCTGCGAATGGCGCACACCGCATCACTGACCTGCTGTGGTGTCGGTTCCGACAAGCCGGCGAGGGCAGCGCGTAAAGCGGGATAACTCAGGTTTACGCAGGGTTGCTGGTATAAACGCAAGGTGATTGAGACAATGATATAGCGGTCGCGCAGGCGGTTTTTGAAAATACTGTCGCGATAGCCGAAGCGGCAGGCATCGCGGTCAAAAGTCACTGTCACGCCGGAGCTGATTTCAACCGCCCGCAATTCGGCAAATACCGTGTCCAGCTCCACGCCGTAGGCGCCGATATTCTGTATCGGCGCGGCCCCGGCGGTGCCCGGAATCATAGACAGGTTCTCCAGCCCCCAGTAGTGAAAGTCGAGACAGTACTGCACTACCCGCTGCCAGTTCTCTCCCGCCGCGATCTGCAGCCAGATATGCTCGTCGGTTTCCGCCACCACCTCCATGCCCCTCAACCTGATATGCAGCACCAGGCCCGGAAAATCGCCGTTCAGAACGATATTGCTGCCACCGCCCAGCACCAGTAGCGGCAGCTGCCGCGTTTTGTTCCAGTGCAGAGCGGCGAGCAGGTCTTCGAGGCTGTTGATCTCGGCGCAATAGGCGGCCACACAGGGCACGGCCAGCGTGTTATAGGGCTGCAGATCGAACTGGGGAAGGATATGTAGCATGGTCAACCGCCATTTGCGCCGCGGGCCGGCGGCTACAGGGAGTATTTGTGGCGGATATCCGCCAGCAGCCCCTCGGCCGCGCCTTCCACCAGATCCAGCACCAGTTCGAAGCCCTGCACCGCGCCATAATAAGGGTCCGGCACCTCGGCAAAGTCCGGATGGCGCCCAAAGTTAAGGAACAAATCCAGCTGCCCGCCGTAGCCGGCGGGCCGGGACTGCTGCAGGTCACTGAGATTCTGCCGGTCCATGGCCAGTATATAGTCGAAGTCGTCAAAATCCTCCGCTCTGGTCTGGCGGGCGCGCAGTGCACCCAACTCGTAGCCCCGTGCGCTGGCCGCCGCGATCGCCCTCTCATCCGGGGCGTTACCGATATGCCAGGCGCCGGTACCGGCTGAGTCTACCAGAATGCTGTCACCGAGACGCGCCTCCGCGACCTTGTGCTGAAACACGCCATGGGCTGTCGGCGAGCGGCATATATTGCCCAGGCAGACGAAAAGGACATTAACTTTTTTCATTTATTATCAACAACTTAAGCTAAGCTAGCGGAGGATTATACACACCAAATACGCTCCTTGCGAGCACACCTGCAGAGGCCTCGGGCAGTGTCGACCCCGCGCTGAGGCCCCTGCCCCGGCGCTTGCGGGATGCTGTGGGGAGGGTAGGCGCGACCCTGGAGCCCGGCGCCCGGTGGTCGTGCCGTGAGGTCAATCCCCGATCGGCTGATGGTTCAACGTCAATCTGGCGACATAATCATCGCAGGGATTGTGATTTCTCAATACGTATTCGTGGGCGAAAAAGTTCGCCAGTGTATTGGTGTAGCGGTAGCAGATCGGCCGTCCCTGGATGTAGTCCTGAATATATTTTTTCGACGGCACATTGAGCTTGATTTGCCGCTCGACCTCTTCAATAAGGATTTTTTCCGAATCCACCAGGTCAAGGGCCGGTGCGAACTGGCGGCGCACCATCTTTTCAATATCCTCCGCCAGCCGTCGCCAGGAATACTCGCGCACATACGCCTGTATCTTGACGTAGAGTGCCCGGTCGAGCTGACAGGGTGTAATAGAAGTGCGGACTTTGCCGCGCTGTTCCTTTTTCCTGGCCTTGCCGGCGGATATCGGCGTTACATTGAATTTCGATACCATGTCAACCCCCTTCCTGTTATCTCCTCTCTTGGTTTTATCCCTTCACATATCCTGTCTGCACTTTGGCATATCTTTCCAGGTATATCCTCTGATTTGTACATTTACTGGCCTACTTTTTATGTTTTTTATGTGTTTTGTTATTGGTTTGGCATTTTGGCGCGGCAACAGCCTCACCGGCTACTTATGTCGCCGAAACGGCGACTTAAGTAGCCATTAATGTACATCATTGGCGACTGGAGTAGCCAGTATATATTCCGGATATATTTGCTATCTATTTTCGAAATAGAAATATTCCCTTAATGTCATTACTGGTGTCAAAGCCGAGGCGCCCCTGCCAGTCACACGGCACCC
>JANQMH010000036.1 GCA_028280195.1 Exilibacterium sp. | reverse complement strand
GGCGATATCGCCGGCATAACTGCGCCGATCGCTGGCGTAATCCCACAAAAAATCCTGCCGCCGCAGCAGCAGCTGGCCCAGGTCCTTGTCACGACTGATAATGGCGATCGCCTGTTTGCGGCGGCTGAGGCGCCGCGCCAGTGTACCGATCAGATCGTCGGCCTCGTAGATATCGCTGGCAAAAGCGGCGATACCCAGCAGCTCCGTCACCTCGCGACAGGCCCGCAACTGAAAGGCCAGAGCCTCGTCGGGCAGCGCCCGACTGGCTTTGTAAGCGGGGTAGAGCCGGTTGCGAAAACCGCTGCCCAGGCTCTCGTCAAAGCAGGCGGCAATCGTCGCCGGCCGCAGTCGCTGCAGCAGCTGCAGCAGGAAGGTGCTGTAACCGTAAACTGCGGCCGTGGGGTAGCCCTGATCGCGGCTGAACCAGTTGTCCGGCAGGGAAAAGTAGTAACGAAAAATATAAATGCTGGCGTCGATAAGACAGATGGGCGCCGGCTTCACGCTTGGCTCAGGCTCGCCTGGTCGTAACACCGCGGATTCAGCGGGTCGGCGCAGCCGTAGCGGGCGGCCAGCGCGCGGGCAAAGGACTCGGCCCGCGGCGGCAGTCCCTGTTCACAATAGCGCAGCACCTGGCGGTAAATGGCGGCGCCAAACTGCGGCTCGACCCGGTTGGCGGCACCCAGGTTATCGGCACTGACGCGGAAGCGATAGCCGGCGGCGCTGGAAAAAATCCACTCCAGCGCCTGCGGCTTGATTTCCACCTGCTCGAAGCGGCGCTGCTCGGCCGCCGAGCGGCCGTCGGGCCGGTACCAGTAACCGTAATCCTGGCGCAGGCGGCGGGCGGGGCCGGCAATGCACCAGTGCGCCACCTCGTGCAGGGCGCTGGCAAAATAATCGCGGGTAAAGATGATGCGGCAGCAGTCGCCTGCCGCAGCCGCGGGCACATAGACCGGCTCCTCGCCACCGCCTTCGAGGCGGGTATTGTGGCTGGCGGCAAACAACCGCGCAAAAATCACCACCAGATCCCCGCAGCGCCAGCGCCGCGAAAGGTCGGCGGCCCCGATCTCAGCCGCTGCCGGCGGCGGGGCAGCGACCTCAGGCACAGCGGGTGCGGGCCAGCCGCGCGTAGTAATCACTGCTGAGAAAGTCGCGCCCGGCCAGCAGGTGGGCCAGATACTCGCGCGAGGGGCTCAAGCCCTCGCCAATGCTGGCGCGGTTGGCAATATACACCCAGCCGGGGATGGAGCCGGCATCGGTTTCAATGTGAAAGATATCGCGACTGTAGGACCGCGGGGCATTTTCGAAGGGGTCCATTCTGGCGATTTCCCCGGCGCCGCTGAGCCGGTACAACACGCCTTCCACCATCGCCCCCGCCCGGTAGACCACATTGGCGTGGGCCCGGCCGCCGCCGCCGGCGCACTTGTTGAAGGCAAGGCGCAGATTGTGCAGCCTGCCCGGCTGCAGCGCTTCAACCTGCATGCCCCTGAGCGCCATCCTGTGCGGGTTCATATTGGAGCCATAGGCAAAATAGTAGCTACTCATCAGTACTCCCACGCCGCTTTTTCGCCATGGTTTATAGGTATTAGTTATTAAAACGGCAATAATTTTAAAACAAAGTGTTGTGCTTTTGGGTTTGAGCATATACCTTATGTAAGGACGGCTTGTAAATATCCGTCCGGCTTGGGTACCAAAGACTTCGTTGAGTGCTCAGACATCTCCATTCACAGCCGCTGGATACGCCACTTGAACCGCCATTGCGGGTCCGGGCAGGCGGCGGTCAGTGGTGATGTCTGAGTACTTAGCCGCAGCAAGGAGGTGGTATTATGAAGACCTCAACCCAAACCCACAATAAGGACAATGTGGTCGATCTCTTCACTGGGAAGCCTTACTCGTCTCTTCGCGATACTCGCTTCATTCGTCTCGCTCCCGAACTCGACGGTCTCGAAATGCTGTATTCCAACGAGGCCAGCCCGGACAAACTGTTCAGCCTCAGAGTCCTGTGCTGGGGCTTGAGAGCCAATGGCGAAGTGGTGGGCCTGGTGCCATGGCTGGACGATATCGTTGCCTGCCCGGAAATCAAGGACCCGCTCAACGGCCAGTGGGAAGGGTACTACGATTCCGGCATCGACGAGGTCTTCTACGACGCGCCGATTCATAAAATCGTCGAGTTGGAAACCGCCGCCGAATACTATGAATACCAGTGCGAAAGCCCCACCGATGTGATTCAGGAAATCCCCGACACCATCGGCACCCACGCGGTGCTGTCAGACAACGGCTTTCAGAGTCTGACCCTGACCGAGGTGGTGAGCTGGCGCCTGCACTACGACGGCACCCTGTGCGGCATGCTGGCCGATGAAAGCAAGGTCGAAAGCACCCCGGTGCTGCCCGGAGACGACTGCCTCTACCCGGCCCAGAGCCGCGAGGCCTTCCGCTACTTTTTCCAGCACCAGATCGCCAACAAAATCAAAGCCGAGGACCCGGAGGCCCTGGCCGCCATTTCCATCCTGGTGGAAGAATCCTGAAACGCCGGGGCGGTGGCGTAAACACCCTGCCCCCCTGCAAACCGCCGTGTTAACCTAACCTTTGCGGATATAGTAAAAGTACTTGCGCTCGCGCTGTTCCTGGGCCAGCAGCTCGTGGCCGAGAAAACTGCAGAACTTGGGAATATCGCGGGTGGTGGAGGGGTCGGTGGCAATCACTTCTATGACGTCGCCCGCAGCCGCATCGCGCACTGTGTTGTGAAGCATCATCACCGGCTCGGGGCACAGCAGGCCGGTCGCATCCAGAGATTTGTCTACATCAATACTCATATAACCTGTTTCCGGGATCAGCCCGCCGGCGGGAGTGACGCAGTTCGCATTGTCGCCGAATTAGCGCTTTATGACAAAAGCATTGCTAAACTACTTATCAGCAGCATACCATTATTCACTCAGGGAAGGAGACCGGGCTCGTATTTCGTCGCGCAGGCGAACAGCGGCATGCAGACATATGGCGCAGCAGGGGGCCAGATTGAATCAAAGCAGTAAACCAGGCACACGCAAAAATCCGGATGTCTTCAGCCGCGGCGCACTGGAGTTGACTTTCCGCCTGCTGCGCCACCAGCACCCGGCGCTGGCCCTGCAAATACAGAATATTCTGGCCGGCAAGCCGCTGCCCGGCGCCGCCGGCGCAGCCAGCGATCACTTCTATGTCGGCCTGGACCCGCGCAGCATCGGCAGGGTGGTGGCGGCGCTGACGGATATGGGCCAGCAGGCACTGGAGCGCGACAGCAGCACGGACGGCGGCCGCCGCGTTGTTATCAAAACCCTGATCCACGAATGGATGACGCTGGCGGAGTGGATTATCATACAGGCCCAGGACGAGTCTTCCGCACTGCACTGAATCGCGTTGAAGGCTGTGACAAGAGACCCCGCCAATGATCCATGTGCTGATTGAGCGCCAGATTGCAGAAGACATGCAGTCCACCTACGAAGACACCGCGCGCAAGACTCTCCATCTCGCCTATCAGGCCATCGGCTTTATCAACGGCGAAACATTTGCCGATCTGCACAATCCCCAGCGCCGCTTTGTGATGTCAAAATGGCGCTCGGTGCAGGACTGGCAGCGCTGGCTGCACAGCAAGACGCGCCGGGAGATGATGAACCAGTTGAATCCGCTGTTGCGGGAGCAGGAGAAGATTACGCTGTTGGAGAATTGACGGGGGGGGGGTGATGGTGCCAATCGATCCGGTCCTGACCCGGTTTGGGGTTTGAGACACGGCGTGAATACCCGCAAGCGGGTCCAGCCCGAAATCACAGATTTCGGGCGTTCCGCGGAGCGAAGTGTTACTTCGCTATTTCCCGCTCCACCCATGTAGCCTTCTCGCCAGCATCCCTGCTGTCGAGAGTCTCAAACCCCAAACCGGGTCAGGACCTACTACTACAGTAACCCATACGATTTCGGTAATAATTCCCTTTACCGGCTACGCCGTTTTTGGTTTATTGATCGCCTGGGCACAAGACCGCGGCACGGTAAAAAAACCATGGAATTATTCAGGGCTCAGGGTGTTTGACAAACGGCGACGACTGCTGATCTTTTTCTGGCTCTATGCCGCCTGCTGCTCCGCGCTATCGGCCGCTGCCGCCGGCGACGGTCTGACCCTGCACCAGCAGCACGACAAGTATACCGTTTACAGCAGCTTCACCAGCGCCCATGTGGTGCACGACCCCAACCAGCAGTGGCGCATGCAGGAGTTCGCCCGCGGCGAGCGCGACTACCGCGAGCTGCTGCGCCAGCCTCACAGCGCCATCACGGCCATGGGCCGCAGCTACTGGCTGGTTCTCAATGTCGACAACCGCCACGAAAAAGAACACTGGCGGCTCAACTTCCAGCACGGCCGCACCGACCTGATCGAGGTGCTGGTACTGCCGGCAGGTACGGCCGCAACGAAGCTGCCGGCAACAATCTCCCGCGCCGGCATGCGCAGCTCACCGCAGGAGCGCGAGATCGGCGGTCTCGGCTATACCATTCCCGTGCACCTGCCGCGGCAGCAAACCACCACGGTGCTGATTCGCATCGACTCCTATCTCTACGAGGGTGGGATCTATATCTACCTGGAGGAGGCGGGCTACAATCTGCAGCACGGCTTCGCCTATCAGATTCTGGTAATGGCGCTGCTGGGCCTGATGCTCGGCATGGCCGTCTACAATCTGTTTATCTTTCTGGTGACCCGCGATATCACCTACTTCTGGTATACCTGGGTGGCGGGGCTGATGGCGTTGACCTGGGCCAGCTACTACGGCCTGCTGTGGTCGCTGTTCGGCTGGTCGGACCCCTACCGCTATATCACCACCTTTTCCCAGATCGGCGTGATTCTGTTTACCCTGCTGTTTGTCAGCAGTTTTTTACATCTGCCCGCCATCTCCAGGTCCTTCTACTATGCCTTCTGGGCCTGCGGCATCTATCTGCTGGCCATCGCCGCGGCGGCATTTTTCTTTCACCCGGCCTATATCTTTCTGGCTTTCTGGTTTCTGTTGCTGCCGGGCACCATCCTGATTCTGGTGGTCTCCACGGTATGCATCATCAGGGGCAACCGCGCCGCGCGCTTTCTGATCGGCGGCCAGGCTCTGGTGGCGGTGGGCACTTTTCAGACCGGTCTGGCCATTTTCGGCCTGGTGCCCTACGATGACCCCGTACCCCACCACTTTACCGCCATGAGCGCCGGCGAAATGGTACTGCTGTCGATGGCGCTGGCCGATCGCATCAACCAGCTGCGCGACGAAAAGCGCGTTGCCGAGGAGGCCAATCGCCTCAAGTCCGGCTTTCTGGCACTGATGAGCCACGAGATTCGCACGCCGCTGAACGGCCTGCTGTCGATGGTCAAACTGATTGCCAGAAGCGATCTCGACCAGCGCCAGCGCGGCTATGTCAAGGCGCTGGACTATTCCGGCAACGCCCTGTTGTCGATGCTCAACAGCCTGCTGGACTACTCCAAACTGGAAGCCAGGGATATCGAACTGGAAGCCATTCCCTTCGACCCGCGCTCACTGACCGAAAGCCTGGTGGTGCTAATGTCGGCGCGCGCCTCGGAGAAGGGGCTGATTCTGTCGAGCCGGATCGACAGGCAGCTGTCGCCGCGGGTGATCGGCGACCCCAACCGCCTGCGCCAGGTACTGCTGAATCTGCTCGGCAACGCCATCAAGTTCACCAACCGCGGTGTCATCACGCTGTCGGTCAGTGAAGTGGCGCACAGCGCCGGCTCGGTGGATATCCGCTTCGCAGTCGAGGACTCCGGTATCGGCATCGCCCGGGAGCAGCGCGACAAGATCTTCGATATGTTTACCCAGGCCGACGCCTCGATAACGCGGCGCTTCGGCGGCACCGGTCTCGGCCTCAGTATCTGCAAGCGCCTGGTGGAATTGATGGGCGGTGAGCTGCAACTGGACAGCGAGGTCGGTGTCGGCAGTACGTTCTATTTCACCCTGCGGCTGCCCCGCGGGCAGCAGGCGGCCGGCGCAACGGCGACTGCCGGAGCCGCAGCGGCAAGCGGGCGCCAAGCGCTGCACATACTGCTGGTGGACGATATCGAACTGAACCGGGTGGCCGCCGCCGGCCTGCTGGAGCACGAGGGCCACCGGGTCACCCCGGCCGCAAGCGCGCGCGAAGCGCTGGACAACATTCGACAACAGCACTTCGATGTGGTGCTGATGGACATTCATATGCCGGATATGGACGGCGTGCTCGCCACCCGGCATATTCGCCAGCTCAAAGATCCGCACAAAGCCAATATCCCGGTAGTGGCCCTGACCGCCAATGCCAGTGTGCAACAGCGCCGCGACTACCTCGACGCCGGTATCGACGCAGTGGCATCCAAGCCACTAGATGTCGAAGAATTACTAAAGCTGGTTCAGTCACTAGTCACTAGCGACTAGTAACTAGTGACTAGTGAATAGCGACTGATCATAAGGTGTAATTGAACTGCAGGTAGTAGAGGCCGCCGTTGAAGCCAAAAGGCGACTCTTCCGGATAGATCTGGCCGGCATTGTTTTCAGGCTGCGGCACTTTGTCGGGTACGGTATCAAAAAGGTTCTGGGCACCGAGGACTATCGACATATTCTCATTGAGTGCATACTCTACTTCCGCGTCCACCAGAAACTTGCCGCCATAGAAACCGTCGAAATCGCCATTGGCGCCGCGCCCCAGATCATTGCCGACCCCTATCTCACCGTAGTAGTTACCGCGTACCAGAAAGTTCCAGTCACCCTGTAAATGCGTCCCGGTCAGGGTAAGGCGATCTTCCGGCAAGCCGTTCTCGATGGAAAATATCCGCGTATCACTCAGAAACGCCGAGTCGCTGGTGACTTCTGTCTCTGTGTGGTTGTAGGCCACCGACAGCTTGCTATCGCCACTGCCCAGGTCCAGCGGAATGGTGGCGACAATATCGACACCCTGCGTCTGCGTTTCAAAATCGTTGACAAAGAAATTGAAACCACTGATGGAACTGGCGCTGTTATCCCCCGCAGCGACAAGGGCGTCGATCGCCGCCTGCAACTGGGCCGCCGCCGGGCCGCCACCGGCCAGCGTCGCCCCCACCGGTACTTCGGAACTCAGGGTAATGCGATCGTCAATATCGATACGAAAGAAATCGATGGCGACGTCTACCTCACCAATATTGAACAACGCGCCCAGGGTAAAGCTGGTCGACTCTTCCGGCTCCAGCGCCTCGGGCTGAGGAGCGCCGGGAATCGCCGCGGCCAGCGCAATTGCCAGCGGATCGGTGGGAGACAGGGTGCCGGACTCGAGCACGCCGGCGGCGGTTACCAGGGTAGAGGTGCGAACGGAGTTGGACTGCCCGGGTGTCGGCGCGCGAAAGCCCGTGCTTAGGGTGCCGCGCAGCGCGAAGTCATCCGTTAGCGCCACACGAGAGGATATTTTAAAGTTAATGGTATCTCCAAAATCATCAAAATCCTCATAGCGAACGGCCCCGCCCAATGTCCAGCGATCGGTAATATCAGTCTCCAGATCGGTATAGAAGGCGATATTGCTGCGATTAAACACCCCGGCCGCGCGGGTGGAAAAGCCGGCAAAGCCATCCACGGTTTCACGAAACCCCTGCCCCGCCAGGTCACCGGGGTCGCGGCTTTCCGGGTCCCCCAGCCCCACTTCATACTCTTCCTCCCGCCACTCGAAACCAAAGGCGATATTGAGATCGGAGGCCAAGCCGATATCGACCGGATAGCTCAGGTCGGCATTAAAATTGGTATCGGTTTGCACATTGAATCCGGGGCTGATGACATCGTTGGCGACGGAATTGGAATAGGAAGGGTTAACGCTGTTGATAAAGAAATAATCCGCCTGCGAGCGACCCCAGTGGGCGCTGACATCATAACTGAGCCCACTGTCAAGCTCGCCCCTGAGGCCGAAAGCAAAGCTGGAATCCTCTATGTCCGCACCAAATACGGGCGTAAATCCACCGGGAAAAACTTCGGCCAGGGCAAAGCATTCGCTATCGAGCGGGCCTCCGGCAGAAATCAGCTCAAAACCCGGACTGGTTGTCGGGTTGCCGTCGACAATATTGATTGTCGGGCAGGAAATGGCATTATCGGGGTTGGTGTCTCCGACCAATACTGTGGCGCCACCATCATTGGAAAAGCGCTGTGGCCGGTCGCTGCCATCGGGGGTGCGGAAGAAAAATATGGTCTCTACCGTTCTCTCGGCATAGTTGGCAAATGAATACAGTTCCATATTGCCGGCCAGGTCCAGTCCGGCATTGACGAAGAATTTGAAATCGTCTTCAATATCGGGCGTACCCCAGGTCTGGGCCGGGTTCTGGATATCCGCATTGTTCAACGACAGTTGCAACGCATCGCCACGCTGCACCTGTCGCTCAGTGCGATCCGCCTGCGACCACTCCGCGGTGAGATTCACAAAGCCGTCCGACCCCAAAGGCAAACCGGCATTGGCCGCAAAGCGATAGTTAGTGCCATCGCCATCGTAGGTTTCACCGCCGCGAGCCGTAAAGGTAAAACCCTCGGCATCATCTTTCAGCTGAAAGTTGATAACACCGGCAATTGCATCAGAGCCATATTGGGCCGCAGCGCCGTCGCGCAATACCTGTACTTGCTTCAACGCCAGGCTTGGAATGGGTGAAATATCGGGCCCCTGGGCGCCGTCGGAAACACCGCTGCCCAAAAACGCAATGACAGCACCTCGATGGCGGCGTTTGCCGTTGATCAGCACCAGTGTGTTGTCCGGCGGCAGGTTTCTGAGGTTGGCCGGCCGAATAAAGGCCGACTCGTCCTGGTTGGGCTGGGCGGCAACATTGTAAGAGGGTACGACGCTGCGCAACATGGCATTCATATCGGTATTGCCCTGCCGGGCAATGTCCTCGGCCGAGATGATATCGACCGGCGCCGGTGTCGTCGCATCGGTCCGCGCGGGCCGGCGTGAGCCCAGCACCCTGACTTCCTCCAGTTCGATCATCCCGCCCGAATCACTCTGAGCGACGCTACCCGGCGCGACGCCGGCAACCGCCACTGCAATCGCGGCATGGAGCGGCCGGTACTTCATCGATCTGCAAAACATACCCATAACCTCCTCAAACAATTATTTTTATATATTTGAATTTTATATCTGTAAAATCGGCGCCTGCATCCACACCCGGCGATCTGTGCCCGCAACTCAGTGCAAAAAAGCCGTCGAAAATGCCTGCTACGGCGCACCTGTAGATTGCGTTATGGTTGATTTTTTCAAATAGAGATCGATTGCTGTAGTACCAATCGGCAATACTCTTAGGTCCAGTATCATTAGAAGCTGTTTCACACACTAAGGCGACAACCCAAACAGTTGCAGTGCCAATGCAGTCTGTCGAGCGTTGCGAAAACTCAGTCGTGCATCACATTAGTGCAGGCAGCTCTGCTCATCAAAAACCTCCCTGAGCCTTTGTATTCCCGGGACAATCTTCTCGATAGGTATGGCAGAAAATCCCAGTCGCAGGTAGTTTTCGGGCACCTTGCTGCCAAAGAAATGAATGAAACCCGCCTCGATCAAAACTGAAACCTTGGCAGCATGCCACGACAATACTTCCGTGTTTCGCGCCGCCGGAGCCTGCAACCAAAAGGCGGTTGACGCCGATGCAGACCGCGACAACAGTATCTCGGACAAGTATCTATCAATCGATTCAGACATCACTTGCTTTTTCAAGCTGTTGAGTTCACGTATCTTTTTCAGGTGGGCATCATAATATCCCTGGCCGATGAAATGCGCGGCGCACCGCTGATTATTGGTCGGCGGGTGGCGATACGCCAGGCGCCGCAACGAGCGGATCTCGGCAATCAAATCTTCGTCTGCGACAATAAACCCCATACGCAGACCCGGGCATATGGACTTCGACAGGCTGCCCATATATATGACACGGTTGTCCCGATCGCCGGCCTTAAGGGACGGCAGCGCCGCCCCGTTGAGGCTGATATCAGCATCATAGTCGTCTTCCAGAATGACAAAATCATTGGCGCTGGCCGCCTGCAACAGCTGCTCGCGCCGCTCCTTCGAGAGTTCTGCGCCGGTAGGCACCTGGTGACCGGGCGTGGTAAAAACATAGTCGCAGCCGTGCAGTTTTGCGTTCACCACCAGACCGTCGCCGTCAACCTCATGCAAACTGATACCTGCCCCGTGGGACTTGAAGATATTATAGGCATCGCGAAATCCCGGGTTTTCAATGCCTACCGTGGTAGAGGCATCGCAGAGTATGCTGGCTATCATAAACAGTGAATTCTGGGTTCCCAGGGTCAGAATGATTTCTTCAGACTGGGCGTAAATACCTCTTCGCGGCAATATCCGCGTTCTGAGCTGTTCTATCAGTTCCGGGTCATCCCGGTCGACCCGATCGTGGAGCCAGGTACCCACAGATGCGCTGTTCAACTGCGTTTTCGCTGAATTGCGCCAGTGCTCTATGGGAAACCTGTCCTGTTGCACCTGGCCGAAAATAAAGGGGTATTCATAGCTTGCCCAGTTGTTCGGCTTCACAATATGGCGTTGCGCATCGAGCCGCCGTTTCAGCCGGGTCGACCAGATGACGCGGTTTTCGATGCCGCCCCTGCCGGCAGTGGGAGACTGCAACGGTGATATATCCGTTTCGGCGGCATTTAGATCCGGCGAGACAAAATACCCCTGTCGTTTTTTGGAAATCAAAAAACCGTCTTCAATCAGACTGTCGTAGATGCACAAGATCGTATTGCGCGATACATGCAGCATTTTCGCCAGTTTTCGCGACGAGGGCATCGCCTCGTTTATCGGCAGACAGCCCGACAAAATCGTCGTTATCAGTTTTTCCCGAATTTGCTCCTGCAAGGTTCTATCCGGGGTAAATGTGGTATCCAAGTAATGTTCAATCATGGCCGGGCTCCCGCTTCACCGATCGGACAAACACGAATCACATACCTTTGACTTGCCTGACGATTTCTTCGGCCAGCAGTTGCGACGCATCGAAAACAGGTAGGTCAATATCGAGTTGATCGGCAACCACCGACAGTTCTGTGCAGGCTATCACCAGGCACTGGACTTGCCGGCCTTGGAGACTCACCGCCTCGGCATTGTATTGCTCGATATGTTGCCGCTCGACAGCATTGCTTTTTACCCGTTTGATCAAGGCCATAACGGCTTCCTGGCCTGCAACCCCGGGCACATCGACGCAGACTCCGCGCGTCTCAAAACGCCGGTGATACAGCCCGGTAAGCTGCACGGCAGTGGACGCCAGCAAGCCAACTGACCTGATGTCGGGCAGGGCCGTCAAGACCCTGTCGACAACCAGGTCGATCAGGTTGATCACCGGCACATCGACGGCGCTGGCGATATCGGCGTAGTAGTAATGTGCGGTATTACAGGGCATTACCAGAAAATCTGCACCGGCAGCGACCAGGCGCCTCGCCATCACTGCCAGCGCCGGTGCCGGCGTCGGACCGTTACCCTCAATGAGCGCTTTTATCCGCGAGGGAACTTTCGGGTTGTTGTCGACGATCATATGGATATGGTCGACATCGTCCGCTGCCGGTGTGGCGGCAATCACCCGTGCCATTAAGTCAACCGTGGCATCCGGTCCCATACCGCCAAGTACACCCACTGTTTTTTCATTTTCACCAGCAGCGCCTTGCATATATACCCCCTTCAATATCCGAGTATGCCCGGTAACCAGAGAGATAACTCGGGTACGAACGCCAGCAGCAGAGCAATGCTGATACTGGTTGCCACAAACGGTAAAGCCTTGAGCGATATCTGCTCTACGGAAACTTTTGCAATACTCGAGCTGATGAACATATTCTCACCCAGTGGCGGCGTCGAAAACCCAATGCCACAGCAAACCACCAGCACCAGCCCAAAGTGTATGGGGTCGACACCCAGGCTGACCATGACCGGCAGCAGTACCGGCGTCACAATCATGATGGTCGCCAGTATTTCCATAAACATACCGATAAAAATCAGAAATAGGATCACGATTATCCAAATAAGGATCACACTGCCGGTTAAATCGAGCAGCGCTGCGGCGATCACCGCGGTGATGCCGTTTTCCACCAGAATACGGCCGAAGGCGGTGGCGGCAAACATGATGATCAACACTCGACCGGTCAACCAGGTAGTGGAGCTGAGAGATTCCTTCAGGCCGCCCCAGGTCAATTCTTTGTAGACGAAGATACCGATAAACAAGGTGTAGAACACCGATACGACAGCGGCCTCGGTCGGTGTAAAAAGACCCGAATAAATGCCGCCCAGAATCACCACCGGTGCCAGAATTGCCCAGATGCCGTCCCTACAGGCTTTGCCCAGACTGTCAGCCGGGTCCCTGGGGGGAGAGACAAAACCTGCGCGCTTACTGATCAGGTAATTGACACCCATCAATGCAGTCGCCAACAAAAGCCCCGGGATGACACCGGCCAGGAATAACTCACTGATGGACTCGCCGGCGGTAACACCGAATATGACCATGGGTATGCTCGGCGGAATGACCACGCCGAGACCGCTGGAAGACGAGGTCAGGGCACCGGCATAAGCTCTGCCGTAACCGCGTTCAATCATGGCGGGAATCATCAGCATACCCACCGCGGCGGTGGTAGCGGGACCCGAGCCGGAAATAGCGCCGAAAAAGACACTGGCGAGAATGGCGGAGAACCCCAGCCCCCCCGCCGCCGAGCCGGCCATCACTTCAGCGATGTGCACCAGTCGGCGTGAAATACCCGAGCACTGCATCAGTGCACCGGCCAGCACAAAAGCCGGCAATGCCATAATCGGGAAGGAGTCAACCGAGTTCCAGGCGGTCTGCACCAGCGATATGTAATCATCGCCGCTGACGAGGTAAACGCCCAGGGCCGCGGCACCCAGGGCGACGACAATGGGAGCACCTGCCAGCAGCAGTAATAAGAACAGGCCGAACAGCACCATTGGGGCACTCATGCGGCCACCTCGCCTGTCGCCATGGTGCGGTCATGCCGGTAGCATACGGCCACTACTCAGGCCCTCTCCGTATCTGCTTTATCGACGCCATCAACCCCCGCCGCAGAGAAAAAACGCAGGTAATTGACCTGTATGATCCTGATCGTCATCAAGCTGAAAGCAATGGGGAAAATCAGATAGAGGTAGGCCATTGACCAGTCGAGGGCGGGGGAAAAATAGGTAAACTCGAACATCGATCGAATGACTTCTATACTCTTGACTGTCATCAGCGTATTAAAGGCTATCCAAACCCCATCACCCAGGAGATGGATGGCGTTGCGCCACAGGGGCGGCAGTTTTTTCAGGTGTACCGTCACACGGTTATGGGCGGATTTTCGCGCGCCGTATGCCGCGCCCAGGAACACAAACCACACGAAAGCAAAGCGCGAAAGTTCTTCTATCCAGGCATAGCCGTGGTTAAAGCCGACTCGCAATACCACCTGTACGAACAGCAGGGTGACAAACACACAGAGCAACACCTGGCATACATACAGTTCCATATTGTCGAAAAACCGCTTCAGGAATCGTTTCACTACCGTATCTCACCCCGTGAAAAAATCAGCTCACTGCTGCTGCAACTGCTGCATCACACTCTCTAAAAATGCCTTGCCGCCAATGGTGTCGTAGAACTTGGGCCAGACTGTCTCCTTTGCCAAACGCATCCATTCTTGTTCGTCTTCCAGAACCGATACCGTCACTCCCTTGGCCTGCATATGCTGTTTGGCCTTGCCCGCTTCTGTCAATTGGTAAACCAGCGCGTACTGCTGAGCTTCGAGGCCGGCGCGGCTGAGGATCGCCTGCTGTTCCGGCTTCATCTTGCTGAAGGCCCTGGCACCCACAACCAGCGGCTGCAGAGAATACAGGTAATGAATCTCGGTCAGGTGATTCTGCACTTCATGAAATTTCATCGAGTGATTGACGATATAGGGGTTGTCCTGGCCGTCGACGACCTTTTGCTGCAACGCGGTGAAAGTCTCGGTCCACGACATGGCAACCGGATTGGCGCCCCAGGCTTTATAAGTGGCCAGCATAATCGGGTTCTGCGGTACCCGCACTTTGAGGCCCTTCAGGTCGTCGAGGGAAGTAATCGGCCGCTTTGAATTGGTCAGATGGCGAAAGCTGGAGTACGTCCAGCCTAAGATACGCACACCCACTTTGGTGGCGGCAATCTCATTCCAGTGCTCGCCCAAGTCTCCGGTGGTAATTTTAACCGCATCGACATGATTCGAAATCACATAGGGCATGGTCAAAAGACCCAGCTCCTTGGCAAAGGGGGTGATGTTATTGACCGCCACCAGGGCCATGTCGAGCGACCCCAGGCGGGTATTCTGAATCATCTCCGCCTCCGCACCCAGGGCACCACCCGGATACAAGGTCACCGTCAAGTCGCCGCCGGAATAGTGTTCGACCAGTGTCTTGAAACGAGTGGCAAACGCCCCCTGATCGGAATCCATTTGATCGCCCATCCCCAGACGCAGATTCTTGGCGAAAAGGGTCGACGGCAACCCGATCAAACACAGGCATAACAAAATGGTAATGCTGAAGTGTGCTTTTTTAAGTGTATTCACGGCCATTTCCTGTCGTTTCTCTGTAAGTACATGGGTATAGGGTCATCACGCTGCAAGCTCTGTGACATTCTCTTTGACGATGTCCGCGATCAGGCGACAGTCGTCCAGGTCAAAAGTCAACGGAATGCGAATGTCACAGGCGGTCGCCAGTATCTCCCGGGTCCTGGGCAAGGCCGGCTGATCATGCAGATAACGCCAACTGTCAAAGCGGCTGGTGTACCCTTTGGGCTCGGCATCGCCAAACCATTTGACCGCAACCCCGGCGGCGGCATTCAGCTCGATAAACGCACGCATCCTGGCCTCGTCAAAACGCGGCAGGCGAAACTGTATCGAGCTGCCGACAAACTGCTCCTCTCTCGGCCTGGGTGCAATCACCAAACCATCGACCTGGCTCAGGCCCTGTTCGATGGCGGCATAGCGCCTATTCCAGCGGGCGCGGTTTTCATCGAGACGCATCAATTGCGGGCGTAAAACGGCGGCCCGCAGGTTGTCCATACGACCGCTGTAATTGGGTGTATCAAAGCGGATATCGTCAAATACCCGGGTATCCGGTGCGGCCAAGTGCCGGTGAAACAACATATAGGAGCCTGAATACACGATCGCCCTGGCGATAATCTCCTGATTGTCCGCGGTGATAAAGCCGCCCTCACCCGAGTTGAGGTGTTTGTAAGTCTGGGTGCTGAAACAGCCAATGTCACCGAAAGTCCCGCTCTTCCTGCCGCGCCATCCCGCACCCATGGTATGCGCGGCATCTTCGATCAGGCAGATGGCATGGGTGCGGCAGATGGCCAGCACCCGATCCATATCGGCAATATGGCCGCGCATATGCGACAGCACCAGGAATTTAACACTGGCATCGGCCGCCTTGCGCTCGAGATCTTCAAGGTCAATGGTAAAATCAGCCTTGGTGTCCACCAGCAGGGGGATACCGCCGGCGTTGTGGATGGCGCCCGGGACAGGAGCCAGGGTATAGGCATTACACAATACCTTATCGCCGTGCTTGAGGCCCGCCGATCGCATGGCGACATGCAGCGCATAGCCCCCGGAAGTGCAAGCCAGTACGAACCGCTGCCCGAGGTATTGCGCGAACTCCGCTTCCAGCAGCGCCGTCTCCGACCACTGGCCGTCGGCGGCACTATAACGGTGCAGTGCGCCCGAGCGCATCAGCTCGACAGCGCGATCAATGCCTTCGTCCGGTATCGGCTCCTGTTTAGTAAACGACTTGCTGAATCTTTTCACGGTTTTTACCCATAGCGACTCTGGTCATAAACTTCGAAATCCCAATTTTTACCGGCGTAATACTTGCGCAAGCGCCAGTCACAGGCCCTGGCGTGCCCCTCCATACCTTCGGCTCTGGATATTCTCGAGCCGACGGCGCTGAACTGCAGGTTGGCCGCTTCATCCAGTGCCTGATAAGTGAGCACCTTCATGAACTTTTGCACATTGAGCCCGCCGCTGTAACGGGCCGCCTTTCTGGTGGGCAGAATGTGGTTGGTGCCGGAGCATTTGTCACCGTGGGATACCGTGCTGCCTTCGCCCATAAACAAAGACCCGTAGTTGCTCAGCTTGTCCTTCCACCACAGCAGATCCCGTGCCAGAACCTGAAGATGTTCACAGGCGTATTCATCGCTAATGCGCACCACTTCCTCGCGATCCTCGCACAGGATGACCACACCGTGATCGCGCCAGGCCGCTTCACAGACCCCGGCATTGGGCATATCAGCGATGACCAGGGGCATAATCTCAAGTACCTGCCTGGCGATGCGCTCACTGGTCGTAAACAGCCAGACAGGCGAGTTGGGACCGTGCTCCGCCTGTGACACCAGGTCGACGGCAATGGTCATCGGGTCAGCGGTTTCGTCGGCGATAATCGCCGATTCGGTCGGACCGGCAAAGACATCGATACCCACTTCACCAAAGAGCATGCGCTTGGCTTCGGCAACATAGGCATTGCCGGGCCCCACCAGAATATCCGCGGATCGCTCCGTGTAGAGCCCGTAGGCCATGGACGCGATTGCGTGAACCCCCCCCATTTCCAGAATGATGTCGGCTCCGGCAATGTCCATTGCATAGACCACCGCCGGGTTGATACTGTCGCCGCGCGGTGGCGAGCAGGCAATGATAAAGGGCACCCCGGCGGCCTTGGCCGTAGCGACACTCATCAGCGCCGAGGCGGCATGGGCATAGCGCCCGCCCGGCACGTAACAGCCCGCACACTGCACCGGAATGATGCGCTGCCCCAGTGTCACACCGGGTTCGGTCTGGATTTCAAACGACCTGAGGCTGTCTCGCTGGGCCTGCGCAAAACGCTTAATCTGCCGGTGGGCAAAATCAATATCGTCTTTCACCGGCCTGGGGACCTGAGCGAGCAAAGCGGCTTTCTTCACCTCAGACAGCACGAAGTCCCCCTGCCAGCAATCGAATTGGCGGGCAAACTCTTCGACCGCAGCTCTTCCCTCACTCTTGATCTTCTGCAACATGGCTTTCACCGTCGCGTGGATCTTTTCGTCTTGCTGCACAACCTCGCCCGCTGCGGCAGCACTTTTCATATACTTCATCGAGTTGGAACTCCAAAACCTGAGACATTATTTCAAAATGACAACAGCAAAATACCGGCAACTACCAACAGCCCCAGAAACACCGTTTCACTGAGCATCAATACCACCGGACGCCAGCCCAGTTTCAATATCTCCTGCAGCGAGGTCCTCACGCCCAGGGCTGCCACCGCCGTCAACAGCAGCCAGGAAGCGGCGGCGCTCAACACCTCCGCAATCATCGCGGGAACGAGCTCCAGGCTGTTCAATACGAATAACACCACGAAACCGAGTAAAAAAGCCGGTGTGGCTACCGCAGCCCTGCCTGCACGCCGGCCCGCCACACAGATACGGGCGGCGATACCAATCGCCAGCACAACAGGTACCAGCATGGCTACCCGCAGCAGTTTGACAAAGGTACTGAGGTCGCCCGCTTCCGTAGAGATGCTGTAGCCCGCGCCGACAACCTGCGCCACATCGTGGATGGTCCCCCCCAGAAAGAGACCCGCCTGTTGCGGGGAAAAACCCAGGCTCTGGCATATGGTCGGATATACCACCATGGCCACAGTACTGAGCGTGGTAACCGTGATGACCACAAACAGCGTATCGCGCTTCGATTCTTTGCCGGGCGGCAGTACCGAGCTGATGGCCATGGCGGCCGAGGCCCCGCAGATGGCCACGGAGCCGCCGGTCAGCACGCCGAACCAGCGACTGAAGCCGAATGCCCTGGCAATGACAATGCCGAAAGCAAGGGTTGACAATACCGCCACGCACACCAAAAGAACCGCCTGCCAGCCAAGCACCAGGACATCGCCAAAGGTAATCCTCACCCCCAGCAGCACCACACCGATACGCAGCAGGGTGCCGGCCGAGAACTCAATACCGGGAAGGCAGGCGGGGTCCTGACGCAGGAAGTTAAAGGCCAGCCCCAACAGCAAAGCCATCAGCATCGCCGGAGCGCCGTATCGCTGCGACAGAAAAGAGGCGGCAATGCCGACGGTCACCGCCACACAAACACCGGGGAAATAGCGCTGCTTTATCGCTGCGAGCTGTTTCAGCAGGGGCTGCAAACTGGGCCTGGTATCTGTCATGCCCGAAGACCCGATTGCACTTATTGATAAGCCGGAAAGTCAAACGCATCCCGGTAGCCAAACAGTGCCTGGGCGCCGCCGGTATGGACGAACACGATGTTCTCAGACGCCTTGAAATGACCCTGGCGAATCATGCCGATCAGACCCGCCATACCCTTGCCGGAGTAAACGGGGTCCAATAAAATGCCCTCGGTTCTGGCCAGCAGTTCGATCGCTTCAATGGTGCTCTCTGCCGGAATACCATAGCCTTTGCCAACATAGCCGCAGTCGGCCACCACCTGTTCGCGTTTCACCACCTCGGCCAGCCCGAGATAGTCAGCCGTAGCCCGGGCGAGCTTGAAGACATTGTTTTCCTGGATCTCCTGCGCCACTCGCACACCCACACCCAATACCGCAATACCGCTGTTGGCGCCGGCCAGACCGGCAACCAGCCCCGCCTGGGTGCCGGCGCTGCCGGTTGCGTGCACGACATGGTCTACCTGCAGCCCCATGGCGTTGCTCTGGTAAAGCAACTCCAGGGCGGCATTGACATACCCCAGCGCACCAATGGGGTTGGAGCCGCCGCCGGGAATAATATAGGGTTTGCGCCCGGCACTTTTCAGCGCCGCGGCCAGTTCGTCCATGGCCGCATTCATATCGGTTCCGGCCGGGTATTTCTTCAACGGCGCATCGTAGAGCTGATCCAGCAGTACATTGCCGTTGTAGTTGTATTCAACATCGGCGCTGCCGGTGCGGTCCTCCAGTAAAATATGGCAATGCATGCCCAGCTTGGCTGCAATCGCCGCGGTCTGGCGGGCATGGTTGGACTGGGTCGCCCCCTGGGTGATAATGGTATCGGCCTTGTCCGCCACCGCCGCCGCCATCAGAAATTCGAGCTTACGGGTCTTGTTGCCGCCCCCTGCCAGCCCTGTGCAATCGTCCCGCTTGATCCAGAGCCGCGGGCCGCCCAGCAGTTCCGACAACCTCTCCATCGGCTCCAGCGGTGTCGGCAAATGGGCGAAGTGCAGGCGTGGGAAGCGTGACAGATGCATGAAATTCTCCTAGCAATAACAGGTGTATGGCAGGCCATAGTCTATGCGCCTGTGCAACTTCCCGACTAATGCTATTTGTTTTAGCCGCGGTTACTTTTCGGCATAGGAGTGCTATATTCGGCAAAAGAGGAGGCAATGTGGAACTGACGTGGAACTGAAGTGGCTGGAGGACTTTGTCGCACTGGCTGAAAACGGCAGTTTTTCCAAGGCCGCGGAAGCCCGCTATGTCACCCAGCCCGCGTTCAGCCGGCGTATCAGGGCACTGGAAAACTGGCTCGGCGTCAATCTCATTGATAGAAATATCTATCCCACCACGTTTACCGAGGCGGGAGACAGCTTTCTCGCCTTTGCACGCCACATGGTTACCGAGATATACGGTATACGGGAAACGCTGCTCAGCACTGCCGATCACGCCGGCAGTATTGTCATCCGATCACAGCACTCCCTGACCGTATCGTTTCTGCCGTACTGGCTGCAAAACTTGGAGCCCCTGGTTCGGGATAAACTCGTCAAAGTGCACGCCGATGACCTGCACAATGCGGTGGAATCTTTCCTCGCCGGCACGAGCAATTTCTTGCTTTGCTATTCATCGGCCGACGCCATCGAAGAACTCACCGGGGACCATATCGAAAGCATTCAAGTCGGCACCGATCTGCTGGTTCCCGTCACCGCACTGGGCCGCAACGGCGAACCACTGTACCAGCCGCGCGATGAACATCCCCTGAAACTGTTGAGTTATCCGCAGAAATCATTTCTCGGCCAGCTCGTTCACCGCGAGTGCATACCGAAGCTCGAGCGGCAAATACCCATTCAGTATGTCTACGAAAACGCTTTGGCAGAGGGGCTGAAGGCACTGGCGCTCAGAGGGTACGGGGTCGCCTGGCTACCGCAAAACCTGATTGTGGACGAACTCGCCGCCAAACAACTGTGCATCCTCGAAAAGCCACTGCACGCCGTTACCATGAACATCCAGCTCTATCGGCTCCACCAATGCCAGAGTGAAACCGCCACAGTTTTCTGGAATTACTTGCGGGAACTCTATCGTTAGTGAGTTGCTAGTTGCTAGTTGCTAGTTGCTAGTTGCTAGTTGCTAGTTGCTAGTTGCTAGTTGCCGGGATTATAGCTGGTTGGCGGGTGTCAGTGTCACGGTTTCGCTGGCCTCATCGAAGGTAATCGCGATTTCTCCGGACTGCAACTGCGCCATCACCTGCTCGACCTTGGTGGCCAGATCGACCTCCAGCTCGCCATAGTCGGTGCCCTCCCGGGTAATAAACTCCTCCACCAGCCCCCGCAGCGCCTGCGCGGATATCTGCTCATACGGTATGATCATCTCAAAACCACCAAACTATCAGTAACTAATAACTAGTGACTAGTGACTAGTGACTAGTGACTAGTGAATTGTAGAAACAAAAGCCACCAATAACCACTGCCCTGCCTGCCCGCAAGCCTTTATACTGTTGCAAACAGACTGCCCTGGACCTCAGTATGCCGACAGATTTGGTATTGACCGTTATCAGCGACGATAAACCCGGTATTGTCGAAACCCTGGCCCAGACCATTGCCGCCCACGGCGGCAACTGGCTGGAAAGCCGGCTATCCCACCTGGCCGGGAAATTTGCCGGCATACTGCGCGTCAGTGTGGATACGGCGCGCCTGGACGATCTGCGCCGCGCGCTGCAGGCACTCGAGGCGCAGGCCATCAAGGTGGTGGCCGAACCGGCCTCGGCGCCCGCGCACACCACACCCTGTCGCCACTATACGTTCAGCGCCATCGGCAGTGACCGGCCCGGCATCGTGCGCGAGGTCGCCCAGGCACTGAGCAGCCGCCGGATCAATATGCAGCACCTGAACACGGAGTACTCGAGTATGCCCTGGACGGGGGAACCGCTGTTCTCCGCCAGCGGCAGCCTGCAGGTACCCGACAGTGTCGATATCGACGCCCTGCACGACCAGCTGGACGCCATCGCGGACGAACTGGCCATCGATATCAAACTGGAGGAACCCGATGAGAACGGCGCGGCGGCGGACGCCTGAGCCCTCAGTTCACCAGGTCGCGCAGCAGCAGCCCGACGCCGTAGGCCAGGGCGGCGGCGACGGCACCCACCGCCGCGGTCTCCAGGCCGGAGCGATGCCAGGGATGATTGACAAAGCGGCCCTTTAACGCGCCAACGGCAAAAAACGCCACGCCGGTCAGTACACTGCTCCAGAGAAAAGGCCGGGCAAAGGTGCCCGGTGCCCACCAGTTGACCAGGAAGGTTATCAGCGGCAGGGCGCCGACGCAGAAAAAGGCGGCAAACGTGGTGAGCGCGGCGCGCACCGCACCACCGGGCTGCAGGCCGAGGCCGTGTTCCTCCTGCAGCATGGTATCGACCCAGCGCTCGCGGTCGGCGGTAATGACCGCCACCGCATGTTCCAGCTGCTCGCCGCGAAAGCCTTTGCGCGCATAGATCTGCCGCACTTCCTCGCGCTCGCCCTCGGGGTGGTGGTCGATCTCCAGATGCTCCTGCGCGCGGGTCTTTTCCCGCTCCTGCAGGTCGGCGCGGGTGGCGAGAAAATTACTCACCGCCATACTGAAGCCGTCGGCCAGCAGATTGGCCAGGCCCAGCACGATCACCACCGCCGGCGACAAGCCCGCCCCGGCGACACCGGACACCACGGCAAAAGTGGTAACCGCACCGTCGATACCGCCGTAGACAAAGTCCTTCAGATAACTCGGCCTGGGCCCCGCCGCCAGACGCTCGGAGATGGCTTTGGGACTGTGGTCCCTGAAAACCGGCTCTGCAGGCATAATCTCCCCCCTCTGTATTTCTTTATTGCTGTTATTGCAAAACCTCGCGCCAGAAAATGATGCGGTCATGGCCCCGGTAACTGCCGAAATGATAGGTCGCCGCCGGCAATGCACTATCGGCAAAATCGCCGTCGCGGTTCCAATCGTAGCGCAGCCAGGAAAAATCTGTCAGATCCACGTCAACAGCAAAGCTGCCGCTGCCACCGCTGCCCGGCGCGCTGAAAAAATGGCCGGCATCTCCGGCGATAAAATGGATATTGCCGGCGGCGCTGCTGGCGTAGTTGCCGGTGGTGCTGCCGGCACCCACAGCGACATTGCGGTTGGCCGGCGTATCGATGGCGCCGTCCGGATAGCTGACCGCGGCCAGCGGCACCGCGGTGCAGGCATCGGCGCTGTTGCGGGTGAAAGCTGCGCCGTTCCAGTACTCGGTAATAAAGGTGACCGGTAAATCCGCCAGTTCCGGGCCGTGGGCGCCGTCCAGCCGCAGGCGGCCAAAACGGATATCCAGCGGGCCGCCCACTTTGAGGCCGCTGCAGCTGGCATCGACAAGACAGCCGTCGGCGGCCGCGCCGGCGTCGAAACCGGCGCTGGCGGCGGGGTTGAAATCCAGCGCCGTATCAAAGCTGCGGCCGTCGAGGCCGTCGCTCAGCACGACACCCAGCTGCAGGTGGGAAAAAGGGCCGTCCGGTGCGGCGGCGCTGCCGTGGGGCGCGGTATCGCGGCGAAAAATGACCGCGCTCGCCGAGGTGGTGGCAATGATCCCGTGGTCCCAGACCGGGGCCGCGACAAACGGTGAGTTGGCGGCGGCGCCGGGGTCGATGAAGCGGCCGATAAAATCACTGCCGTCGCCGGCGTTCTCGGCATGGAAACGCACGCCTGCGGTTGGAAAAGCCAGCTCGCTGCTGTCGTAGTTGCGCACCGTGCCGCCGCTTTTCGAGCGCGCCCGCAGTGCAATGTCCGCGGTGATCGCCGCCTGCCCCATGTAACTGTAGCCGCCCGCGCTGCAGGCGGCGCCGAGGCTGGCCGCCAGCTGGAAATGGTGGGGATAGAAGCGGCCGATATTGCCGCTGATACTGCCGCGCACATCGCCCGCTCCCAGGTAGTCACCACCGGCAATCGAGGCGCGCACGGCAATCGTCCCCACCTCACTCCAGCTCACCGCGCTGCTTGCAAACTGCCCCGCCAGCGCGGTCGGCGCAAAGCTGTCTCCGCCGCGCAAGATACCATCGCCGCCGCCGGCGGGAAACACCAGGCCGGCGTAATTCAGTCGCACCGCGGCCGGCAGAGTTTCCCTGCCGAAATTTGGGGTAATGGCGCCGGCGCTGTTGCGCGCCTCCACCACCACGCGAAACGCTTCTCCGGCGGCGACAAAACCCGGCGCCGCGACCGTGGTGCCCGGATTGATCGCCGCCGCTGCGCTCTCGACGCGGCTCACCAGCAGATCGTCGGGCAGCACCACAAAGCTGTTGCTGGCGCCGCCAACCCTGGCGCTGCCGGCGCCGCCGACATCGACGTTGGCGCTGGCGTGCAGCTGGATCTGTCCGGCATCGCTGTAGTTCAAAACCAGCGCGGCGCTGCCGCTGGCATCGAAATTCAGCGGCACGCCGGTATAGGCGGCAACCCCGGCATTGTCGTAACCGCCGATGGCATGGCCATTGACGCTGAATTTATCGGTGGGTGCAAAGCAGGTCGCCGGGTTTTCACACTCGTAACTCAGGCCGATAGTTTCGGTACCGTTGATCAGCGCAGTGCAGGCGCCGGTGGCGGGATCTGTGTGAATGGCGCGCAGCGCAATGGCCTGCGCCCCGGCTGCCGTATCGGAATCTTTGCCCGCCACCTGCGCGGCAATGCCATCCACCGCCCCGTCGGCGTAGAATCGCAGTGCGGCATCGACAAAGGTAATGGCCGGATCTTCCGCGCTGCCGTCATTGTCGCTGGCAATGCCGTCACTGATATCGATATCCATACCGGTAACCGGTGTCAGTCTGGTCAAGGCCACTACCACCGCAGTATCGGCCGCGCCATAGGTGTAGCGATTACCACTCAGGCTGCCATTGCCGGATACCAGCGCCCAGCCGTCATTGGCCGCAGAGGTGGTCAGCGCAATCACCGTACCGGCGGGCGGGTCGACCGGCGCCCCGCTGCGATCGCGAGCGGTAATCGTGATATTGGCGGCCTCGCAGGTGACCGCGGGGCTGGCGTGGCTGATGACATAGTGGTCGACAGTGAGCGCGGCGGCGTTGCAGACCTCCACCTGCACATTGTCGAACTGAATTTCTTCGCCGCTACCGCCAAAGCAGCAGCTGTCGGTGTTGTCGTCCGCCGCAATGGCGAAGCGTATGCGGGTATCGGCAGCCATAAACGCGCTGATATCGAAACGGCGGCTGTTGCCATTGCTGGCATTGTCGAAGCCCTCGATCCGCTGCAACTGTGTGTAGCTGGCGCCGCCGTTGCCGGACACCTGCACCAGCGCCGCGTCCTCCGCCTCGATACCGCCGGCGATATCGAAGTCAAAGCTCAGCGTCGCGCTGCTGAAACCCGAGGCGTTCAGCTGCCGGTAAACAGCGTTGTTGTCGCGGGTGTTATTGCCCACCAGGGTAAGCTCGCCGCCGGAGACCTGCACCGCGCCGCCGGTGGCGCCGCCGCCGCGATGATCGCTCTCGACCCAGTTGCCGCTCCAGTTCAAACTGCCGTCGCTGTTGCCGTAAGATGCCGCACTGAATGTATCGCGGTAAACCTGGCAGCGCTGCGCCGCGGTCTCGGTAAGCACTACATCGTCGATATGCCAGAAATCGAAACCGTTGCCGCTGGCCTGCTCCAGGGTCAGGCGCAGCCTCAGATCGCGGTGCAGGGCATCGGCCGGCAGCGCGAAACTCGGCACCAGCACTTCGCCGGCAGCGCCATCTCCGGCATAGCGGGCCAGTGTTATCCAGCTGCCGCTGTCGTTCTGGTATTCGAGCGTCAAGTCTTCGCCGGCGTCCGGGTCTTCACTGAATGCGTCGCCGCCGCGGCGAATCCACAGGCTCAGGCTGGCGGCCGCCACAGCGGCATCGATACGGCCGCGACGGGTGGTTACCGCCACCCTGTCGCCGCTCAGTGACAGCGACCTCGGTGCCGAGTTGACGGCCAGGCGGTCGATATCACTCGATCCGCTGCCGCTGGCGATCCAGTCGCGGGTGAAATCGCGGTCGTTCCTGAACTGCTCGGTGAACAGCACATCGCCGGGCGCAGCGCCAAGCGGCAGGCTGCTGACGCTACACAGCAGGGCGGCGGCAGGCAGAAAAAATTTCAAGACTCCCGTTCCTTTTGGGCCGTGTATTTATTGCATAAACGCCGATACCTGTACGCTGCGCTGCGCACTGACAGCGCCGAGTGTGCAGGTCGCGGCACTGGTAACGGTATAGAAACTGGTGCTGTTGGCGGCGTCGCTGGCGATTGTGCAGGCCAGGCCCACCCTGCAGTTATTCAGGCCGGCGCCGGCATAGCCGAGGCTGCCGCCGTCAACCGCGTTGCAGGCGCCATCGGCCGCCGCCCGCGTCAGAGTGGCGGCGCCGCTATAGAAAATTTGCCGCAGGGCATACTGGGCGGCGCTGTCGGCAGCGTAAAAGGCGTTGACGGAAATCAATTCCTGCGGCGTCAGCGCCGCGGTCTGCGCTATCGTACGGCCCAGCTTCAGGGCAAAAACACCCATCGCCAGCAGGATGAAGATGGCCACCGGCATTAAAAAACCGCTCTCGGCGCGGGGCCGCCGGCGCGCTTTGACACGGTATCTAAGGCACATTGCGGATGAACACAGTATGGTTGACAACAATGGACTCGCCGCCACCGGCAAACCGCAGATGGATGTCGACGGTGGCATTGCGGTCCGGCGTGGCCGCCGACAGCACGAAGGCAGCCGCCGGGGCAGCGGTCACACCCCGCGACAGCAGTGACTCACTGCCACCGGGGTCGGTATCATCGGGCGCTGCCGCCAGCAGGCCATAGTCGCTGTAATAGCGCAGGCGCCCGCCGGTGGCGCAAAAGCGCGCCGGGTCGGCCAGCAGAAACAGGCGCCGGCTGACGGAATTGCGCACGAAACGGTGGGCGCTGGCCAGCGCCACACTGTCGATCGGCATCGGCCCCAGCGCCGCCAGGCCCGCTCTGGCAGCCGGGGCGGCGGCGGTATAGACCTCGCTGGCGGCCAGCGGCGCGATCGCCATATGGGCGGCGCCGGCCGCCGCTGTGAAGGGCGCGGTGGCAACGCGGGTGACCGCCGGCGCCGCGTTAGCGGTGTCAGGCACCGGCTGCAGATAGCGGGCCCCGGCCACCACCGGCATGAATTCGATACAGTTGCCGCTGGCGCTTACCCGCACCGCATTGGGCAGCGCCAGGCGCAACTGCCGGGTGATACGCTCGATGGCCAGGCGCCCCTGCTGCTGCAGTTTGCCGCGGCTTTCGACCCGGTTGTAACTCGCCGTAGCCGTGACAATCAGTTGCCCGCCGATCGCCAGCATCACCGACAGCAGTACCATCACCGTTATCAGCTCTATCAGCGTAAAACCGGCCGGGCGCGCAGCGACCATCAGAAATTCACCTTGTAACTGCTCAGCTGCAGGGTGCTGGCATCGGGCATGGTGACGGTGACGGTAATGCGCCGGGCCTGATCGGCAGGCACGGCGCGGGCGGCAATGAAGTCGCCGCCCGCCTCGACCACGGCCACCGCCACCCGATAACCACTGTCATCGCTGACTTCGCCGTGGTAGTCGCCGACATCGTCGCGAGCGGGATCGACCGCCACCCCCTGAATCGCGGTGCAGGCGCCGCCGGCATCGAAACTGCCGCAGGCCGGCACCGCGCCGGTGGTTGTATTCTCGGCAAATTTGCGCGCCATCACCTCGTCGAGCTTGGCCTGTGCCAGCTCCAGCCCGCGGGTATGCATCAGCGGGTCGACACTGTTGTCGAGGGCTCGGTAAAACACTGCCAAAAGACCCGCCAGGGCCACCGCCACCGCGACCATGAACACCAGCAGTTCAATCAGCGTCACACCGCTGGCGGGGGCACCGGGCCGGACGGCGCGGAACGCGGCGCTAATAGGCATAACCGCTGTCCGCCACGGTGACGCCGGCGCTGGCCCGCGGCCCACGCAGGGTGACTGCGGCCGCCGCGGTGCGGCCCAGGCGGTCATAGTCGAACACCACCGCAGTCGCCGATACGCCGGCGGGGAAATTCAGCGGGTATTGCACCCCGCCGGCACTGACACTTTCGGCGCCGCTGAATAGCGCATCGCCATCGGCGTCGATGCGGATATCGATGTGCTCGGCGCTGACAATCAGGCGCACCCCATCGCTGCGGGCCATGGCCAGCTGCTGAGCGGAAAAAAGTGCGGCGATCAGATCGTCGCGCGCCACCTGCACCCGCTGCCCGGCGTCCACCCAGGCCGACGCCAGTGAAATCGCCAGCACCGACATCAGCACCATCGAGGCGATCAACTCAATCAGCGTGAAACCGCGCATCCGCAGCACACCGCCAGCGGCCGAAAGCCGGCAACCACAAGGTCAGGGAACATAGTGCAGCACGAAGCTGCCGGTCGCCGCGGTGTCCTGGGTATCGCGAAGCGTGCAGTTCCAGCTGTCGCCGAGCGCGTCGACCGCGGTATTGCTGGCGCCGTTGCTGACCACGCCATTGGCGCAGCTCGTCAGGTCATAGGTGCCGCTGCCGTCGGTGGTGATGGTGAAGCCGCTGGCCGAATCCAGCAGCGAGGTGACCGCAGCGAGATTGCCGGCGGTAACACTGCGCACATCGGGTACGGTGAGGCCGGCGCCAATGGCCACGCCGCCGGCATAATTGAGCGCGCTGGCGGAACCGAGCGTGCTGGCGACACCGTTGGTGGCCGCCTCGCGGGCAGCGCCCTGTAAATCGATAAACCTGGGCACCGCCGTGGCGGCCAGAATGCCCAGAATGACAATAACGGCAATTAACTCTATCAGAGTAAAGCCCAGCTGTTGGTTTCTCATGCTACTGCCTCCGCTTTTTGGATATAGCTTCTTAAAGTCTAGCGGCCCGGCGGGTTTTTGCGCGGCAGTGGCGGCCTGCAAGTCGATATTGGTTCACAAAAACGGGCTTTGCCCTGAACACGCACCCGCGCTGCCACCGGCTGACCGCCGGCCTAGCGCTGAATCGAGTACAACTCCCACATCGGCAGAAATATGCCCAGCGCCAGTACCAGTACGAAGCCTGCCATCACCACGATCAACAGCGGTTCGATTTTTTCCGCCAGGCTTTTCAAGTCGTAGTCCACCTCGCGCTCGTAAAACTCCGCCACTTCCACCAGCAGGCTGTCGAGCTGCCCGCTCTCCTCCCCCACCGCCATCATCTGCAATACCAGCGGCGTAAACATGCCGCTGTGACTGTGGGCGCGGGTGAGGCTGTCCCCTCTTTCAATGGCGCCGCGAAGCTGTTGGATCTTGTCGCCGAGAAAGGGGTTGTCGATCGCCCGCGCGCACAAACTGAGCGCCTGGGTAAGCGGTACGCCCGAGCGCAGCATCAGGCCAAACGAGCGGGAGTAGTGGGCCATGCCCGCGCGTTCGACAATGTCGCCGACAATCGGCAGGCGCAGTTTCAGCCGCCCCCAGACAAGCTGCCCGCGCCGGGTTTGCAAATACCGCCGCCAGCCGCCGGCAAGCGCGACCAGACCGGCCAGTAGTGCCAGCCAGTAATTGACGAAAAAATCCGACATGCCGATCAGCAGGCGGGTCAGCAGCGGCAGTTCGGCACCAAAATGGGTAAACATGCCGGCGAACTGCGGGATTACCCAGACATTGACCACAGACATCGCCACCACCAGGGCGGCGAGTACGAAACTGGGATAGCGCAGCGCCGACTTGATGCTTTTGCGGGTCTGCAGATCGCGGGCCAGATACAGGCTCAACTGGTCAAATATGCGTTCCAGCTGGCCGCTGTTTTCGCCGGCGTGGATCATGCTGATATAGAGATTGCTGAAAATGTCGGCGTGGTGCTGCAAGGCCGCGGATAAACTCGCGCCCGTTTCCAGCCGGTCGCCGATGTCATCCAGCGCCGCGCGCAGATACTCGTGTCTGGTGCTTTGCGCCAGCCCCCGCAACGCCCGGATCAGGGGGATGCCCGCCTTGGTGATGGTATACATCTGGCGGGTAAACATAATCAGCTCCTCGGCGCTGACGCGGTCGCTGCCGAGCCATCTGCCGAGCGGGGCCGACAGGGTCGGTGTGGTGTCGAACAGGCCGATGGTAACCGGCGTGATGCCGCGATTGAGCAACTGCCCCGCCACCGCCTCAGCGGAATCCGCCTCCAGCTTGCCGCTGACCGACTGGCCCTGCGCATTCCTGCCTTGATACTGAAACCGGGACATAGGCCGCTACCCGGGCGCCCCGCTGTCATCTTCCACCTGGGCCGAGACCCGCAACACCTCCTCCAGCGTGGTGACACCGCGCACCGCGAGATCGAGCGCACTGGCGCTGAGGGGCCGGTACTGGGGGTTGCAACGGGCCGCCTCGGTAAAACCGCGGACGCTGCGGTCATGCAGCGCGGCGATCATGGCGCGGTCCATCTCCAGCAGTTCAAACACGCCGATGCGACCGCGATAACCGCTGTTGAAGCAGTGCGGGCAGCCGGTGCCTTTGAGCAGATTCGGCCGCCGCGCTGCGCGGCCCTGCTGCAGGCGCGCCAGCAACTGCTGCTCATTGGCATCGGGCTGATACGGCTCGGCACAACTTTCACAAACTTTGCGCACCAGCCGCTGCGCCACAATGGCCTTCAGCGAGGCGGCCACCAGGTAGGCATCCACCCCCATATCCACCAGCCGCAACGCCGAGGTGACGGCATCGTTGGTGTGCAGCGTCGACAGCACCAGGTGGCCGGTCATGGCCGCGCGCAACGCAATCTCGGCCGATTCGCTGTCGCGGATCTCACCGACCAGCAGCACATCCGGGTCCTGGCGCAGACTGGCGCGCAGCACGGTGCCAAAATTCAGGCCGATCTTGTCGTGAACCTGCACCTGGTTGATACGCGCCAGGCGGTATTCCACCGGGTCCTCTACCGTAATGATTTTTTTATCGGCGGTATTGAGTTCTGACAGCGCTCCGTAGAGTGTCGTGGTCTTGCCGCTGCCGGTGGGCCCGGTGACCAGCACCAGCCCGTGGGGGCCGTTAAAGATACGGCGAAACCGGGCTAAAATCGGCGCCGACATACCGACTTGGGTCAGCGCCTGTACGCCGTCAGTGTGATCGAGCAGGCGCATGACGACAGACTCGCCAAACTGCACCGGCATGGTGGAAATACGCACATCGATATTGCGGCCGGCGGCCCGCAGATTGAAACGCCCGTCCTGCGGCAGGCGCTTTTCCGAAATATCCAGGCCCGATATCAGTTTCAAACGCACCACCAGGGCTGCGGCAATGCGCTTCTCATTCATCACCTGCTCTGTCAGCACGCCATCGATGCGCTGGCGAATGCGCAGCACCGTTTCGTCCGGTTCGATATGGATATCCGAGGCCTTGATATTGATGGCATCTTCAAACATCTTCTGCAGCAGCTGCACCACCGGTGCGTCGCTGGCGCTGGCATCGATGGCGATGTCGGCGAGATCGACTGCAGAACTCTCCAGTTCTTCGTCGAGCTGCTCGGCCAGCGAGGCGATCTCCGCGGCGTTGTTGTAGGCGATATCGATGATCTCGAGCAGTTCCGACTCGCGCACCACCGCCAGCTTCAGCGGCTGCCTGAGAATGCGCATCAGCTCGTCGAGGCCGAATATGTCAGTCGGGTCGGCCATGCCGAGCAGTAAACCGTCGTCGTCGCGGCGCAGAATGATGACGCGGAAGCGCCGCGCCACGGTCTCGGGCAGGCTCTGCACCAGCTTGCTGTCGAAGCGAAAGTGCTTGAGGTCGACGAAGGGAATATCGAGTTGTGCGGAAAGCACCGACAGCAGCTTGTTTTCCTCGACATAACCGAGGTCGACCAGGGTGCGGCCGAGTTTGCGGCCGCTGATTTTCTGTTCCTGCAGCGCCTGCTGCAGCTGCGACGGGGAGATAATCTGCTGGTCGACCAGGATATCGCCCAGGCGAATGCGCCGCGGCAGTGCCTGTTTCCCCGCCGGAGCGGGTCGCTCCGCCGCATTGTTTTTCATAACCGTCACCTGTCGAGCGCAAAGACTCAGGGCTGCATGTTTCAATATACCGCGTTGTCAGAAACGCTCCCGGTAGCGATCGCCGATTTCCCGAATACGATCTTTGCTGTTGCCAATCTGCTGCCGCCAGGTGTCTTCGCCAACCACCAGCGGTCGCATCAGAATCACCAGTTCGGTTTTTACCGTGCTTTTGTTTTTGGTTTTAAACAGTACATTCAGCAGAGGAATATCACCGATGAACGGCCGCTTGCCCTTATTGTCGGCAATGGTTTCCTGCATCAACCCGCCCAGCACCACCACCTCGCCACTGCGGGCGCGCACGATACTGTCGGACTCGCGAATGTCCCTGAACGCCAGCGGCAGGGAAAACTCCTCATCGCCGATGGTAAATGTCTTGGTCTGGTCGGTAACCGCGCTGACCAGGGGGTGAATATGTAGAATCACATCGCCGTTGGCGGCGATCTGCGGCGTCACATCCAGGGAAATACCGCTGAAAAACGGTGTCAGGTCGATGGTGGGAGAGGTGACCGTGGAGCCGGCGGTGGCGGTGGTGTCACTGGTGACACCGGTGACGAAAAACTCATCCGAGCCGACGCGGATAATCGCCTTCTGATTATTGATCGTCGCGACCCGCGGGCTCGACAGCACCTGCACGTTGCCCTGGGTCTCCAGCAGCGACAGCAGCGAGGAAATATCATTGACCTTGATCAGCGAGGCAAACACTTCGCCGTTGGCTTCCGCTACCGCGCTGATGGTATTCGGCTGGCTGAATTCGGCTACATTCCTGCCCAACAGCAGTTGCCCGCCGATCTGCCCCCAGTTGATGCCCGCCTCAAACTCATCGCTGAGGCGCACTTCCAGTATCTTGGTTTCCAGCACCACCTGGCGTTTCACACTCAGTTCGGAGCGCTGCAGAAAATCGCGCACCGCCTGTAATTGCCGCGGCAGTGCCTTGACCACCACCATCCCGGCCTGGGGGCTGACCACCACCGCGCGCTGCTGCTCTTCGCCACCGATAATGGCGACAATGACCTGCTGCAGCGATGCCCAGAAGTCGGTGCGCGTCAGGGTCTGCACGCGGCTGCCCGGCACCAGGCCGCTGTTGCCATTGCCGCCACCGCCGGTGGCGCCCAGCCCCAGCAGATCGGCGCTGTCGGCAGCGTCGCGGTCGCCGTCGCGCGAGCGGTTGCCGCTGTTGTTGGCAGCGCTGATGCGCCCCACCGCCACACTGGTGTCGGATACGCCCACCCGCTTTATGTCGAGATAGTTGATGGGAAATACCTCGGTGCGCAGCTTGCGCGGATAGATCGTATAAATGCCGTCGCGCCGGGCGTACTCATAGCCGTAGATATCGCGCGTCACCCGCAACACTTCGGCAACACTGACATCGTTCAGCTCCAGCGAAATATCCCCCGCCACCTCCGGATGCACCGCGATATTGACGCCGCTGCCGGCTACCAGGCCGAGAAAAAAATCTTTCGCCGCAACTTTATCCACTGCCAGGTCAAAGCGCTCGGGCCCGGCATCCGCGCGCTCGCCGATGGCCCCTGCAGCCACTGCGGGCGGCTCCGGTGCCGGTGCCGGCGCTGGCACCGGGCGGTCGCCGCCGGCCGGCACCACCACCTGCGCCATCTCTTCAATCGCGTTTTCTACCGGCAGGGGTCTGCCGGGCTGGCTGCACGCCGACAGGACAGCGGCGGCAAGCAGCACCGCCACGGCAAACCCGGCGCGCGCAGCGGAGCACTCTGACATGGCTAACTGCAGTCTTTTTACCAACATCGCATCTCAATACACAAACCGATGGCAACCGCGGGGATCAAGGCCGCTGATCCGCACGGGGTTTCTTTATCGCCGCGCCCAGGAGCAGTGTTTTCTCGACACTCCCATGCCTGACGATGACCCGGCCCGGCAAAATCCGCATTACCTGCACGCCGCCATGCACATCGCGCTCGCGCAGGTAGCGCCCGTCGATCACCGCGGCGCGGCGCCCGGCGCCGATCAGAATGGCGTGCAGCTGCAGGGGAGCCGCGGCCGCCTGCGCCGGCAGCTGCTGCGCCGGCAGCGGGCGGGTGGGGTCGCGCAGCACCTGCACCGACGCGGCTGCGCCAGCGGCGACAACTGCCGACAGCAGCGCCGGCGCCGCAATCGATTTGACACTAGCCATCCAACATCCCCTTTTGCGCCGACAGGGTATAGACATGCAGATCGACGCGACCGTCGGGATAGTCCTCGACCTGATAGGCCAGCTGCTCCCAGTAGAAGCGCCAGGGCAGCTGCTCGAGTGCGCGCAGGTAATCCACGACCTCGAAATAGCCGCCGCGCAAGGTCAGCACCACCGTATGTTTGTAGACACCGGAGCCCACCGCCTCGCCGCCCTCGGGCCGGCGCAACGGCAGCTCTTCGACCGCCAGCGTCTGCAGGCTCACCAGTTGCAGTTTGCCGGTGCCCTGCAACACCTGGCGCAGAATCTGCGGCATCTGGGCGGCCGCTACCAGACCCGTTGACAGTGCCGAGCGCTGCTGCTCGAGTGTGCTGAGCTGCCGCCGCAGGTTTTCCACCAGCCGCTTTTGCCCGGCGTCCGGGTCGCGGCGCGAGGACTGCGCCAGCCCGGACGCTTCGGCCTGCAGGCTATCGAGCTGCTGCCGCAGGCCGGCCAGGCGGTCGTCGTGGTGGCGGCGCTGTTCGAGCAGCGGCCCCAGCAGCAGCGCGTCCCACAGCAGATAAATGACGGCCAGCGACGACAGCGACAGCAGCACTCTCTCGCGCATCTGCAGGGCATCGAACCTGGCGCTGTAGAGCCGCCACTGCGCTTTCACGAGGCGCCACTCCCGCCGCTCGTTTCACCCAGAGAAAAATGCAACAGCCCGGCGCCGCTGCCCCGCTCTATCACCATAGTGCCAAAACTGGCCTTGCGAAAGCTCTCTTCAGCATGCAGCCGCTGCAGATAGCGCGGCACCGCCTCGGCGCGGCGCGCCCGGCCCTGCAGCTCGACCAGGCCGCCGCCGCGACTGAGGCGAAAGCGCGACAGGCTCAGATCGGCCGGCACCTGCCGGGCCATACCCCGCAGCTGGGCGGAAAAGCCCGCGCTGTTGCCCAGGTTCTGCGCCTCGATCAATTCACTGACGCGCCGGCCCTGCTGCAACTGGCGCTGCAGATCGGCCACCTGCCGCTGCAGTTGCCGGTGCTGTGAGTGCGGCTGCGCCAGGCGCAGAGCTGCGACCCGCTGCTGCAGCGACTGCAGCTGCTGCTGGGCGGTGCGCAGGCTCTGCTGCGCCGACCTGTCACTCCACTGCAAGCCGATCTGTACCAGCACCAGCACCAGGCAAAACACCGCCACCAGCGCCGCGGCGCGGGCCGCGCAGAACAGATCCCTGCTGCGGCGAAACTCCGGCAGGTAGAGGTTGACCTCCTGGCGCTGAGCGATCGCCGCCACCACCGTCAGGCCGCCTCCCGCCGCAGGGCGCCGCCGATGGCGACGGTACAGGCCTGCAGCACGGTATCGTCGACCGGGTTTTCGCAGTCCAGATAGCGCTCCAGTTCCAGTATCCTGACCTGGGCACTGAGGCCGGCGCGCATGGTGTCGGTGATTTTGTCGGCAGCGAGGTTTTCTCCGGCAAGTAACACCGTCGCCGGCGGCACCTGCCCCATTTGCCGCTCGTAATAATCCAGTGAGCGCTGCAACTCCAATACCAGGCTTTCCGCGGGAATATCGTCCAGCAGTCCGGCGTTGTAGTCGAGATCAAAGCGGCGTGAAAGATAGAGGCTGCCGTCGCGCACCAGGGCCAGATTGCCGCAACCCTGGTTGAGCTTGACCAGGGCAATGCCGCGGCTGTCGTCAGCGCAGACCTGCGCCAGGTTGCGCAGGGCCATTTCGCCGATATCGACACTGCCCACCCTGAGCCCGGCGCCCTCTGCCAGGTCGATGTTCGCCGCGATATCCCGGCGCAGAGCCGCCACCGCATAGACCGTATTGCCGCCGTCGCGACTGCTGCGCTGCGGCAGCGGCAGGACATCGACGACGACGTCGTCAAGCGGCCAGTCGATCAAATCCTTGACCCGCCAGCGCAGGGCGTCGCGCAGTTCGGCGCCCGGAACCGCGGGCGCTTCGACCAGCAGCAACTGATAACTCTGCGGGGGCAGCACGATATTGCAGGCGGCCGCCGCCAGGCCGAGGGCGTCGACACGCTCGCCCAACAACGCCGCGCGGGCTTGATCGTCGCCGGCGCTGATATAGTCGCAGCTGCGCAATCGCCGCGCGCAGCCGGCGCCGGCAGCGCCGGGCGGCAGCATATGCGCCAGGGCGACGCCGGCCGGCGTCGCCTCGAGACCCACGCGTCCGGCCGGCCGCCGGCCCAGCCAAGTCAGTCTAGTCTTCACACCCGCTGTCCATCCTCCGGTATCGAAACCTGCCTCAGCCAGTGCGGGCCGACTGCCACAGCCGCCTCGACAGGTGTTTTGGCCGATAAAACTGTATAATCTGGCCCGCTACCGATCTCCAGTACTCCGCTTTCAATATAGTCCATATACGGAGTGCTATTTGACAATCGGTGAAGAATCGCTGACCTTTGCCAACTTTTGCTCAGCTCTGCACAGATGTAAGACCCGGTATGATAAAAGTCGTATTGTTCGAGCCCGAAATCCCTCCCAACACCGGCAATATCATTCGCCTGGCCGCCAATACCGGTTGCGAGATCCACCTGATCGAGCCGCTGGGCTTCGCCCTCGATGACAAGCGCCTGCGCCGCGCCGGCCTGGACTACGGTGAATGGCGCGACCTGTGCGTGCACAGCGACTGGCGCGCCTTCCTCGACGGCGAAAAACCCGGGCGGCTTTACGCCATCAGCACCAAGGGCAGCCGGCGTTATACCGAGGTGAGTTTTCAATCCGGCGACTACCTGGTGTTTGGCCCCGAGACCCGCGGTTTACCGGCGCACATCCGCAGCCAGCTGCCCGCCGATCAGGTGCTGCGCATTCCCATGCGGCCCGACAGCCGCAGTATGAATCTTTCCAACGCCGCCTCGGTGCTGGTCTACGAAGCCTGGCGCCAGCTGGGATTCAAGGGAGCGGTTTGAGATGGCACGCGCCGCGATCGGCCTGTTCTACGGCAGCTCCACCTGTTATACCGAGATGGCGGCGGAGAAAATCCAGCAGCGCCTCGGCAGCGATACAGTGGACCTGTTCAATATCGCCGAGGAGCCGATCATCACCGCGGCGTTTTACGACTACCTGATTTTCGGCATTCCCACCTGGGACTACGGCGAACTGCAGGAGGACTGGGAGAACATCTGGGAGGAGATCGACGATATCGACTTCAGTGGCAAGACCGTGGCGCTGTTCGGCCTGGGCGACCAGATCGGCTACCCCGAATGGTTTCTCGACGCCATGGGTTATCTGCACAGTAAAATTGCCGGCCTCGGTGCCACCACAGTGGGCTATTGGCCGACCCGGGGCTTTCGCTTCGAAGCCTCCCAGGCGCTGGCGGACTCCGGCCGGCAGTTTGTCGGCCTGGCGCTGGACGATGAAAACGAATTTGAACACACCGATGCGCGCATTCAGGCCTGGTGCGAGCAGATTGCGGCGGAGTTCGGGCTCAACTGATGCCGGACGCCGCCCGCATAGCCTGGGACGATAAGGGCCGGCCCTGGTGCCGGCGTTTCGGCGATGTGTACTTTTCCCGCAGCGACGGTCTGGCCGAGAGCCGCTATGTCTTCCTGCACAACAACCACCTGGGCGAACGCTGGCGCCGGCTGCCGGCGCAGCGCCCCGGCACCTTCACCCTGGCGGAAACCGGCTTCGGCACCGGCCTGAACTTTCTCGCCGCCTGGGACCTGTGGCGGCAGACCGCCCCGGCAGGCTGGCAGCTGCAGTTTATCTCGGTGGAGAAATTTCCCCTCGATCGCGCCGACCTGGCGGCTGCGCTGGCGCTGTGGCCGCAGTTACAGGAGCTGGCGACACAGCTGCTGGAGGCCTACCCCGCCGCTGCCAGCGGCGGCTTTCACCGGCGCCGCTTCGGGCCGGTTGCGCTGACCCTGATCGTCGCCGACGCGGCGGCGGGCCTCGGCCAGCTGCTCACAGCGGACCGGCATCAGGCGCCCGTGGATGCCTGGCTGCTGGACGGCTTTGCCCCCGCCCGCAATCCCGATATGTGGTCGCCGGCACTGTTCGCGCTGATCGGCCGGCTCAGTGCCGACGGCACCACCGCGGCCACCTTCAGCGCCGCCGGGGTGGTCAAGCGCGGGCTGCGCAGTGCCGGCTTCGAGGTGGAAAAAACCACCGGCTTCGGCAGCAAGCGCGACATGCTGCGGGCGCGCATGCCGCCGGCGGCGCGACCCGGCGCCGGCCGGCCGGCAGCCGCGCAACCGGACCCGGTCACCGAACCCTGGCTGCGGATACACAGCGCAGACCGCCTGGCGCCCGGCCGGCGCCGGGCACTGGTAATCGGCGGCGGCCTGGCAGGCTGCCACAGCGCCCGCGCCCTGGCGCGGCGCGGCTGGCAGGTGACCCTGCTGGAACGGGGAGCGGAACTGGCGGCAGGCGCGTCGGGCAACCGCCAGGGCATCCTCTATGCCCGCCTCTCCCCCACCCCGCAGATACCCGGTGAGTTCAACCTGGCGGCGCTGTTGTACGCCCAGCATTGCTATCGGCCGCTGTGGCGCCGCTACCGCGATATCGGCCGGCAGTGCGGCGTACTGCAACTGGCCTACAGCGAGCGGGTGGCGGCGCAGCAACGGGCACTGATGGCCAGATTTGGCCACTACCGTGAATTTGTGCGCCAGTTGGATGCCGCCGCCGCCGCTGAGCTGGCGGCGACCCCGCTGCCGCACCCGGCGCTGTATTTCCCCGGCGCCGGCTGGCTGCGCCCGGCCGTGCTGTGCCGGCGGCTGGCGGCAGCGCCGCTGATCCGCGTGGTCAGCGGCTGCCAGGTGGCCAGCCTGCATCGCGACGGCCGCCGCTGGCTGGCGCTGGACCCGCAGCAGCGGCAACTGGGCGAGGCCGAGGTAGCGGTGATTGCCAATGCCTGCGGCGCCGCTGATTTCGCCCAGACCGGCTACCTGCCGCTGCGCCCGATTCGCGGCCAGGTCAGCTATCTGCCCGCCAGCGGCGACAGTGCCGCGCTGCGCACGGTGCTGTGCGGCGAGGGCTATCTGGCACCGGCTGCCGAAGGCCTGCACAGCCTGGGCGCAACTTTCAATCTGGGAGATGCATCCGGCGCCGTGCGCAGCCGTGACCACCGCGCCAACCTGGACACCCTGGCGAACCTGTCGCCGGCGCTGTGCGGGGCCGGCTGGCAGCCCGGGCAACTCGAGGGCCGGGTGGGTTTTCGCTGTGCGACCCCGGACTATCTGCCGATTGTCGGCCCGGTACCGCAACCGGCGGCCTTTGTCGAGGCCTATGCCGCGCTGCGCAGTAACGCCCGCGCCGCCGTCACTGCGCCGGGGCGCTACTGGCCGGGGCTCTATGTCAATGTCGGCCACGGCTCGCGCGGCCTCTGCTATACACCCCTCAGCGCCGAGCTGCTGGCCGGGCTGATCAACGCCGAGTACCCGCCGCTGGCGCCGCCGCTGCAGCGCGCGCTGCACCCGGCGCGATTTATCATCAGGGACTTAATTCGTAACAAAATCTGAGGATGGAGCTACAATTAGATCGTGAGCACCGATGCAAGCGGTGACAGCGGCTGAGGAGAGAGACTATGCTGTTATATGCGGGGCGGCGACGCCAGGAAGTGACAGCGGGCGTGGATCAGGTACACAACTACTACGAACATCTGGTGCTGGATCGAATCACCCTGACCAATGAGCGCGCCCGTATCGATGTCGATTTTCTCTCCGATGTGGCCTGTGTGGCCCTGAACCGCCTGCCGCCGCGCTACGTCCGCCACGATGTCGACCTGACTTTTTTCATGTCTCCGGTGGAACTCAAGGAAATGCACGACAAAGTCGAGGATGCGGTCAAACAGGCCATCGACTATGTCACCAGCCGCGACGCGCTGCGCGAAGCCGCAGAGATGGCCGGGGAACCACAGGACTAGAGCCTGTCAATCGGCCCTGCAGCCTCAGTCAGCAGCTGCGAACCGGAACCACAGGCGATGACCGTGCGCATGGCCGCCTCCACCGAAACCTGTGGCAATAACTGCACACAGCGGCGCGGCAGGTGGTAGACGATGCCCGAGGTGGGTATCGGTGCAGTGGGCACAAACACCGTATAATCGCCGCTGGCGTGCTCGGCGGTGACAATCGCGGTAACCGTGACCTCGGAATCGGCACCGAAGATCTTCGCCAGCGCCACCTGGCCGTTCAGCAGTGAGGCGTTGCCGCCGCCGCCGAGAAACTGCGCCACGACTTCACGAATAGTGGCATACCCCGGGGCGATGCGGCTCAATCCGGTGTCCAGCCAGTGGTGCAGCCAGCGCCCGACGCCGGTTTTTACCAGCAGCCCCACCACAAAGCAGGTGCCGACAATAATCCCCACCACCGCCAGATCGGCCATCGCCTCGCGGATATCGACGCGGGTACTGAGCCAGTCGGTGGCCGGTTGAATGATCTCGGTGACCAACTGAAACAGCCAGCGAAACAGCAGCACGAAAATTGCGATCGGCAAAACGACCGTGACGCCGCCCAGCAGCGTCAGCGTAAAAAAAGATTTTATTCGGGTCATTACCGGCATCCGCTTAGTCTACAGCCCCGTTGTGTTAAGCTCGGAGCCGCTTTATACCATGTGTGGCTTTGAAATGACGAGAATCGTGTCTCTGTTGGGCCTCTGCCTGATCACCTCGCTGTGCAGCGCCGCGGCCGCGCCGCTCGCCTACCAGGTGCTCGACAGCCGGCCCCACGACGCCGGGCTGTTTACCCAGGGGCTGGAGATTCACGCCGGCTGGCTCTATGCCAGCGGCGGCCTCTACCGCCAGTCGCGCATTGGCAAATACCACCTCGACGCCGCCACCCCCGCGCGCAGCCGGCGCCTGCCCGACCACCTGTTTGCCGAGGGCATCACACTGCTGCGCGGCCGGCTGTTTCTGTTGACCTGGAAGGCCGGCCAGGCGCGGGTATACGACCCCGAAAACCTGCAGCTGATACAGACTTTCCGCTATTCCGGGGAGGGCTGGGGGCTGACCCACAACGGCCGCCAGCTGATCATGAGCAACGGCAGCGAACAGCTGGTGTTCCGCAACCCCGATACCTTTCAGCCCGAGCGCCGCCTCAGCGTTGTCGACGGCACCCGCCGGCGCCGGGGGCTCAACGAACTGGAGTATGCCGAGGGCTTTATCTGGGCCAATATCTGGCTGCGGGACAGCATCGTCAAAATTGACCCCGCCGACGGCCGCGTGGTGGCCGAGGCGGACCTGTCGCAGCTGCGCCGGCGCGCGGTGAAACCGGATCACCACAACGTGCTCAACGGCATTGCCTACGACCGCGAGAAAAAGGCTTTCTGGGTAACGGGAAAACTCTGGCCGAGGCGCTATCTGATAGAGTTTGTCAGCTACGACTGACTGAAAGCCAGCGTACAGATGCGGTTGCGCCCGTCGCGCTTGGCGGTATACATGGCCTCGTCGGCGCGGGCCAGCAGCCGTTTGCCCACATCCCCCAGATCCGGCGTGCGCTCACCCAGCGGCTGCCAGGTGGACATGCCGACCGACACTGTCACCGCAATGGAGCGCCGGTCCTCGGTGGTAATGCGCATCTGATCGACCGACTGGCGAATGCGCTCGGCGATAATCTCCGCCTGCGGCGCCTGGCAGCGCGGCAGTATACTGACGAACTCCTCGCCGCCGTAGCGGGTCAGCAGATCGGTCTTGCGCAGCTGTTTGCTGACCTGCTGCGCCACCGCTTTCAGGCACAGGTCGCCGGCCTGGTGACCGAAGCTGTCGTTGACGCGCTTGAAGTGATCGATGTCGACAAACATGCAGGTCAGCGGATCGTCGCCGCGCTCGGCGCGCTCCAGTTCCTTGGCAAAGTCCAGTTCGAAACTGCGGCGGTTTTTCACCTGGGTCAGCATATCCACCTGCCCCTGCTGGCGCAGGTGCTCGCGGCCGACACAGCTCTCCAGGCACAGGGCGACGATGGAGGCGAGGTGAAAGACAAAGTCGGCGGCCTTGTCCGGGGTAAAGCGGGTCGCGGAGACACTGCCAAAATGCAGGCCGCCGATAAAGCGCCCCTGGCGCACCAGCGGCAGACAGGCGGCGCTGCCCAGTTGCGCCAGGCCGGGAAACAGCCGCGAGGCGGTCATCAGATCGAGGCCGCCGAGTTTTACCCGCTCGGGATGCGGGTACATGGATTTGAAAAACTCCTCGTTGTGGCGCAGTTGCAGGTGATTGTCGAACAGGGAAATATCGAGCTTGCGCAGCAGATCGCGCAAACTGTAATCGCGGTCGAGCAAAACCAGACTGACGGCGGCCAGATCGAAGTGGCGCCTGGCGTCGAGCAGCAAGTGCTCGAGCAGTTCGGCCAGACTGGTGCAGGCCAGCAGTTCGAACTCGAACTGGTGGTAATGCTGCTGGATTTTTTGATTTTCCTCAATCCGCGCCATCAGGTTGTTGACGGTGCTCTGCAGGCGGTGATTTTCGCGCTCTAAATCCATCATCTGAAGTCTATCGACCATACCAGTGTGTTTTTTCGCGTGGGGTACCGGCTCGGCCACGACGGGGCCGACTTCGACCGAATCTCCTCATCATAAAGTAAAATATAGCATTCAGTCATGCCGCGAGTCCTGTCTGTCTGAGATTCCCATCACAAACCGCCATGGCGCACCGGTGCCAAGCGGCCATAGTTCAAAGATAGCAGAGCCGGCCGGCTGCCGCGGGTATTTGGGCGGGGGGGTAATATCCAGTAAAATGGCGGCTTTTTTCCGGCCCCGAGATACCGACCATGACCACCGAACTGCTGTCCCCCGCCGGCACCCTGAAAAGCATGCGCTATGCCTTTGCCTACGGTGCCGACGCCGTCTACGCCGGGCAGCCGCGCTACAGCCTGCGGGTGCGCAATAACGAGTTCAACAAACTGGAAAACCTGGCCGCCGCCATCGATGAAGCCCACGGCGGCGGCAGGGCTTTTTACCTGGCCAGCAATCTGTCGCCACACAACGACAAAGTGCGTACCTACCTGCGCGACCTGGCGCCGGTTATCGACATGCGGCCGGACGCGCTGATCATGTCCGACCCCGGCCTGATTATGCTGGTGCGCGAGACCTGGCCCGATATGCCGGTGCATCTGTCGGTACAGGCTAATGCCGTCAACTACGCCACGGTGAAATTCTGGCAGCGCCAGGGTATCTCGCGGGTCATTTTGTCGCGGGAGCTGTCTCTGGACGAGATCGAGGAAATTCGCCGGCAGTGCCCGGACATGGAACTGGAGGTTTTCGTCCACGGCGCCCTGTGCATTGCCTATTCCGGCCGCTGCCTGCTGTCGGGCTATATGACTCACAGGGACTCCAACCAGGGCGCCTGCACCAACTCCTGCCGCTGGCAGTACAACGCCCACGCCGCGGTGGAAACCGAGACCGGCGACCTGATCGCGGCACCGCCGGCCGCCGATCCGCAGCACCGGCAGGCGCCGCAGCCGGTGTTATTACAGGAAAAAAACCGCCCCGGCGAGTATATGCCCGCCTATGAGGACGAACACGGCACCTACATCATGAACTCCAAGGATCTGCGCGCGGTGCAGCATGTGGAGCGGCTGGTCAACATGGGGATTCACTCACTGAAGATCGAGGGACGCACCAAATCCCACTACTACGCCGCCCGCACCGCCCAGGTGTATCGCCGCGCCATTGACGATGCCGTGGCGCGGCGCCCCTTCGATATGCAGCTGCTGGGCGAACTCGAGCATCTGGCCAACCGCGGCTACACCGAAGGTTTTTACCGCCGCCACGTGCCGAGCGAATACCAAAACTACGAAAAAGGCGTGTCCAGCAATCAGCAGCAGCAGTTTGTCGGCGAGGTAAGCGGCTACGACCGGGCGCGCGGCACCCTGTCGGTAGAGGTAAAAAACCGCTTTGAGCGGGGCAATGAACTGGAGCTGGTGACACCGGCGGGCAGCCTGTACTTCAAAGTGCGGGCACTGGAAAACACCCGCGGGCAGGCCATTGAGGCAGCGCCCGGCTCCGGCCACCGGGTTACCCTGCCGCTGCCCGATGCTGTGCCGCTGGACGAAAACGGCGGCTACGCGATGTTGATACGGCACTTCTGATGCGCCGCTTTCGCTCAGTGGTGGTACTGACCGGCGCCGGGATATCGGCCGAATCCGGTATCAGGACTTTTCGCGCCGCCGACGGCCTGTGGGAGGATCACCGCGTCGAAGACGTCGCCACCCCGCAGGCCTTCGTGCGCGATCCCGAATTGGTACACCGGTTTTACAATGCCCGCCGCCGGCAATTGCTCGACGGTGTGCGACCCAATGCCGGCCACCGGGCGCTGGCGAATTTCGAACAGCGCTTTGACGGCAGCTTTACCCTGATCACCCAGAATATCGACGACCTGCACGAACAGGCCGGCAGCCGCCGGCTGCTGCATATGCACGGCGAACTGCTCAAGGTGCGCTGCGCGGGCAGCGGTCGCCTCTTCCCATGCCGCGAGGATATTGGGCGCGAGCGCCACTGCCCCTGCTGCAACCGCCCCGGCCTGTTGCGCCCACACGTGGTCTGGTTTGGGGAAATGCCGCTGTTCATGGGCGAAATTGAAGCCGCGCTGAGCCAGTGCGATTTATTTGTCTCCATCGGCACGTCCGGCAATGTCTATCCGGCCGCCGGCTTTTTCCAACTGGCCAGGGCTCGCGGGGCGCATACGGTCGAGTTGAACCTGGAGCCTTCGGTAAGCGGGTCTCAGTTTGATCAGCAGCGCTACGGGCCGGCGACCGAGACTGTGCCTGACTTTTTTGGCGCTCTGGCTTAGGGGGGGATGATTGGTCGGTGCCTCCCGGCCCTGGAGAGGCAAGCCTAGCTCCAGTGTACTTAACAGGCATTGATAGAACTGCAGTGGTAGGTCCTCAGTCGGCTGGTGGGGTTTGCGGTTCGAGACTCTCGACAGCAGGGATGCTGGCGAGAAGCCCCCACGGAAGGGTTTACGGCGGGTCTCGAACCGCAAACCCCACCAGCCGACTGAGGGCCGGATCGATTGGCACAGTTCAAATCAAATCAGTGGCATTCGCCACCACCCCTTTTTCTTTCAAACGCCGCCCCCACGCGGCAAATGCACGGTAAATTTACTGCCGCTGCCGACTTCACTGTCCACCTCGATGGTGCCGCCGTGCAGCTGCACCCACTGCATCGTCAGCGCCAGGCCCAGGCCGCTGGACTCGACTGAGCGCTGCTGTGGCGCTTCGATATTGGTATAACTCTTAAACAGGTAGGGCAGCGCCTGCGCCGTTATACCGGCGCCGGTGTCGCGCACGCTGACGGCAATGCCGCCGTCGAGGCACACACTCGGTTCACAGCTGACGGTGACGCCGCCCCGCTCGGTATATTTCAGTGCATTGCTGATCAGATTGCCGAACACCTGCTGCAGGCGCTTGCGGTCGGCATGCAGCAATACCCCGGCAGCGCAGTGGTTGTGCAGGTAGAGGTCGGGCTTGTCGGTGCGCTCGCGCTCCTGTGCGGCTACCTGATCGATCAGTTCGGCGACATCTACGCTGCTGCGCTTGAGTGTGACATTGCCGGATTCGATTTTGGCCAGGTCGATCAGGTCGTTGATGAAGTTCAGCAGGATATGACCATTGCGGCATATATTATCGGCGGCGACCGCGGATCTTTCCCGGTCGACGGGCCCGCCGGCGCGAAACTTCTGTACCAGTCTGTGACTGAAACCGATAATCGAATTCAGCGGCGTGCGCAATTCATGGCTCATACTGGCGAGAAACTCACTCTTACTGCGGTTGGCCGCCAGCGCCTGCCGCTCGGCCTGCAGCCGCGCTTCGATTTCGCGCTTATTGGCGTCGATGGTGTTCAGCAGCTGCGACTCGGATTGCCTGACCTGGTGAAGATAACTGAGCGTAATGGACGTCATAAATACCAGCTGTACCACCTGCTGCCACTGCCCCTGACGGTGGCGCAGCGCCACCGGCGTCATATCGGTGAGCGGCCCGAACACGCGCTCGACCACCACCAGCGCCACTACCAGCGCCAGCGTCGCCAGCCCCCAGCCGAGGCAGGCCCGCACCCCCAGCATCAGCCCGGCCAGCATCGGCAGAATATAGACCCAACCGGCCACCACCTCACCGAGACCGCCGCTGCTATAGGCACCCACGGCAACGGCGACAAAGGCGCCGGTCAACCCCAGGTGGCCCACTGCCACCAGATTCGGGCCACGGCGCAGCAGCAGCAAGCCGCTGAAGGCAAAGCAGGCACACAGGCCCAGCGACAGCATGCGCAGTGGAATATGCAACTGCCAGGCGCGCCAGAACAGCACCAGGCTCGCCCACAGGATCACCACCATACAGACGTTGACGGTGCGGTAGCGCCGCAACTGCGCCGGCGACAGAACGCGGGGATCGAGGCCGACATTGTAAAAGTTGGCAATCACCGATTGCGCCAGAGCGAGCATAAAGCCTCAATCCATACAGTTATCGCCGTCACAGCGACAGGGGTGGCGGTCTGTCTAAGTGTAGACCTGTTGGCTACAGCGGCCATTGTATCGGCAAAAACACAAATCCCGGGAGGCTTGATCTAAATCAAACCTGTCGCGGGCGAGTCGACTTAACCTGCACAGGCAGGCGTCAGAGCCGCTGCAGGCCAGCAAACCGATCTGCCCTGAGCCCGACCCGATAATCCACCGTTACTGCAAACAGTGGCGGGCCCAGGTTGAAGTTAACATGAGTCGGAATTAACACAAGTCGGCGTTGACACGAGCCGCCATGAGCATAAACAGCAGTTAACACAAACTGCCATTAACACAAACCGCCGTTAACACAAACTGCCGTTAACAAAAGTTGTCGCGAATCCGGATTGACTTGAAACTATGCCAGCGCCAATCGCCAGCCGCGCCGCCAGCGGCAGTTATCCTCCCCCCGACCTGCTGAACCGCACGCCGTGGTCCGATGCGGCAGCAGCGAGCAAGGACCGCCTGCTGAATATCGCGCCACTGGCAGTCTGTGTCAACATCCCTCTGCAGTCCGGCGCCGGAGGCTTTCCAGCCGCGCTCTACGATGCCCTGAGCCGGGAAATCGCCGGCCAGCCCGACTGCCACCGCCAGCGGCCGGTCAGTCAGCTGATGTGGCGCAACCCCTTTTACCGCGCCGGCCTCGGCGATCTTACCGCCGCCATGCACAAACTCGGCAGCCATTTCCGACTGCTGTCCGAAGCGCATGAATACTGTGCCGAGGTGGATATCTTTCAGACCACCGAGGAACAGGTGGCGCTGTTGCGCGGGCTGGGCTTCAACCAACTGCTGATGACATTTACCCCGGCTGCCCTGGCCTCGGATCTGCACGGCGGTTCGGCGCTACTGGCCAAGCGCATGCGGGCGCTGCGCGACTACGGCTTTACCAGTCTGGGCATAAAACTGGTGTACGGCTTCGACGCGCAGAAGCCGCAACAGCTGCGCCGGCTGATTGCCACCATCATCGAACTGCAGCCCGAACGGGTGTATTTGAACGATGCGCTGGAGCGCTATCACTGGGACCCGCTGGCGGCCGCCTGCGCCAGCAGCAACGACCTGCAGGATCACTTTACCCTGCTGTTCGACGCCCTGCGCAGTGCCGGCTACCGGGTGCTGGGCAACGACTGCTTCGTACTGCCCGGGGATGCGCTGGCCGGCGCCCAGCACCGCAGTCGCCTGCGCCGCACGCTGCTGAATTACAACGCCAGCAATGCCGCCGATCTGCTGGGCCTGGGCCCGGGTGCCTACTGCCAATTGGACCGTCTCTACCGCCGCAACGAACCGGACCCCGAGGCTTACTGCGACAAGGTCGCCCGCGGCGAACCGCTGGCGGTTGCCGCCCATTATCTGGACGAGCGCGGGCAGCTGCTGCGCCTGGTCATAGACCAATTGCTGTGCTATCACCGCGTCGATATCGGCTATATCGACTCGCGCTACAAACTGCAGCTCACCGCGCTGCTGAAGCAGGCCATCGCCTGGCTGGCCGGGCGCCTGAGCGGCGACCCGAGCAGCCTGGCGCGGTTTAACGAGGGCGCCTGCATGCATCTGACCGCCGCCGGCATCCTGCACCTGCGCGCTATCTGCAATGCGGTGGCAAGCCAGGGCCTCGGCGACCGCGGCGGGCTGTGAAAAAATATCTGCCGAAACCTGCGCAGAACGTCTCGAATATGTCACAATACCAGGCTGTAACAAAGGAAGGATCATGCCACAGCTGAAAGAGACCGTTCCTGCAACCATGGATAAATCTTCGTCAGACCCGCGTTGCCACCATAATCCACAGGTTTCCTGTGGCAACTGCCGGCTCAATTCAATCTGCCTGCCGATCAGTCTGCATATCGATGATATCGATAAGCTCGACGATATTATCCAGCGCAGCCGGCCACTGCAAAAAGGCGATTACCTGTATCGCGCCAACGACGAATTCGTATCGGTGTTTGCAGTGCGCTCCGGCACTGTCAAAGCAATCAATATTACCAATGACGGCCAGGAGCAGGTCACCGGCTTTTATCTGCCGGGAGAGATTGTCGGCATGGACGGCCTCGCCACCAACCACCACGCCAATTCCGCCATCGCGCTGGAAACCACGGCAGTGTGCGAAATCCCTTTTACCCGCCTGGAAGAACTGAGTATCAAAATACCCAGCCTGCAGCGCCATTTCTTCCAGCTGATGAGCAGGGAAATAACCTCCGATCAGCAGTTGATTACCCTGCTCAGTAAAAACAGCGCCGAGGAGCGGGTCGCTGCCTTGCTGCTGAGTATTTCCAGCCGCAACCAGCGGCGCCAGCTGTCATCCACGGCTTTCCGGCTGCCGATGTCGCGCGCCGATATCGGCAATTATCTCGGCCTGACGGTGGAAACCGTCAGCCGGGTACTGAGCCGGTTTCAAAAACAGGGGCTGCTGATGGTGGATAAAAAGGAAATCGAAATGCTGCAACTCGACCGGCTGCAGACCCTGGCCAACCCCAGCGGCTTCTGACACACCGCCCCGGTACCACCGTGAACAGCGACATCCGCATGGCGCAGGTCATTGAACAGATCGATGCGGCCAACCGCAACGATCCCAATACCGTGCAGCACCAGGGCAGCGCTGTGCCCAGTGAATACCTGTACTCCCTGCGCATGACGGCGCGACTGCAGGCTTTCGAACCGCAGGCTTCAGCGCTGCTGCAAATCGCCGTGCGCGCCCAACATATCCAGCGCTGGAAAATCCCCCGCCGCGACTACCCCGAGGGCCGCACAGGCTATAAGCGCTGGCGCAGTGAGCTGGCAAAGTTTCACGCCGACACCACCGCCGCCATCATGGCCGCGGCAGGCTACGACGACGGCGCCATCGAAATCGTCAAAGGTCTGCTGCAGAAAAAACAGCTCAAGCGGGACCCCCAGGTGCAAACTCTGGAGGACGTCGTCTGCCTGGTTTTCATCGAGCACTATCTGGCAGATTTTTCCGGCAAGCACAGTGAAGAAAAGTTATTGGATATCATTGCAAAAACCTGGCATAAAATGTCTGCGCGCGGCCACGATGCCGCCCTGCAACTGCCACTGGCAGACCACCTGAAAACGCTGATCGGCAAAGCGCTGGCCCGGACACATTAGCCAGCACACAACCACGGGCAAATGATCTACCCGCTGCTGTCATTTCTGCGCAGACCGGCATGATGGCAGGGGACCGCGTATGGAGATGTTTATAGATGTGTTTATGGATGGCCGCCGGCCTGAGGCTGCGGCGACGGCACTATGCTAACATGCCATATAACCAAACCCCAGCTGTTTGCCGGAGTCTATATCGGATGGCACTAACTGCCGCGTTTAACTGCCACGGGCGCGGCAAGAGACCGGTCTGCTTATTCATGCAAAGTGAGTATTGTCTGTTTTTTTTCACCGCCTATAGTCCGCAAAACTAGAATAATTAGCTATAGAAATATCGACATTGTACTCAAGCCTATATAAGCTCGCGCCCCGACACTGCAGTTACCGGCGCACCGACAGCGCCGCTACCGGGTTTCTTCAGACTTGCCCGCACCTGCACCGCTGTCAGTTTTAAACCTTTATTTATAGTGTTTTCTCACTCTCAATAGGGCTGTCACGGCAAATTCTCAGCTGTTTTTGCAACAGCGCGGCAGTCAATAAAGGCAGTGATTTCTTTATCCTATGTGCCGTCAACAAGATATAAATGGCACGGGGACTGGCACTTGACACCTCCGCTCAATAGCCATTAAATCACTAGCGATGTGTGAAATATCGCACAGGATGGATAATAAAAAAGGCGGACTACTATGAAAAAGATTATATGCCTTTTCGTATTGTTGGGTTTCGGGCCGCAGGCAGTCGCCTGCGATGAGACCTGCCGCAAGCAGTTGGCGGAAGCGAAACACAATATTGAGTTTCCCGGCTATCTGTCGCGCAAGTACTGTCGGGATATCGCGACAGAATTCATGACCACGTCGATGAAAAGCCTGCAGAGTTACCGCTTCAAACATCTCGAGACCAAGCATCGCGGCGGCATGCGCAATACCGTCCGCTTTATCGAGCAGCGCCAGGACTGGTTGAAAGAGTGCGATCAGTATCTGAAATACACCGACTATGGCCGGCTGTTCAAAGATGCCAAGACTACCGAAGGTATTTTTGCCGCCATGGCGTCGGTCAGCGCGGAACTTGCCTCACTGGTAGAAGGCGTCACATACACCGACGAGTTGGGCGATGTGTCAACTGAAGTGGCAGCAGATAAATTCGACCAGTTATTCAAACTGGTGGACAATCACAAAACACTAATGCAGTTGAAAGGGCAGTTCGTCACCCGTCACTAGACAGGCGCTCGCCGGTCTGGCGCTTTTTCAACGACAGCACCGGGCGCTTGGGCTTGTTGGCCGGCGGTGTGAAAGCAGCTTTCCTGGGGCGCGCCGGCCGGCTCGGTTTGTTGGCGGCCCTGGCGATCGCCTCCATGCCGTGACGCAGTAATCGCGCCTGCTCCACCCCGCTCAATTGAGTGGGAAATCGCCCGGGGCTTACGCTTGAGGGATCCTTGGGGTTACCTTCGATTTCTATTGTAAAGCCACTTTCATGGCTGGCGCTTAAAGTTGAAAGGTCAACTTTCCAGGCTGTAAAGTCCATAAGTTTATCTGTCTGTACCCGAGGTCCGTACAACTTTCAATACGTTGCAAGCAATACGTTTCAAGCAATACGCTTTAATCGATACGTTTCAATCAATACACTTCAATCGATACGTTTCCATACATTGACCGCTCCTGCACAGGCAGAGATCCCCGATCAACGCAGCGGATATTACACCATAAACTGTAGACCTAACCCACCGTTTATTGTGCTTCATGCCCTATATTCTGCGCCTGCAACAAATCCAGTAATCCGGCATCGTCAAAGTGGCGCCGGCCGATAAAGGCGATCGCGTGAGTACCGCTAATGCGCATGGCGCCGGGGCTGGCCACACCCATGGGCCAAAACAGCCAGCGCTCACCGCGCCTGGACGATTCGATCAGTCCGCTTTCAGCAAAGATGCTGCGCCGCCACTGGCCATCGGCGGCGGGCAGTGCCCGCAGTTGGTGATAGGGCAGCGGTGACAGGCGCCGCATCGGCGCAGTGGGCGCAACCGCGGCGACGTTATCGACACCGATAAGCAAATGGCTGTTGGCTTGCAGCGTCAGCAGTACCGCCTCGGTAAAATCAATATGCGCACTCGCGCCGACGTAGACCGGCTCCCTGTACAGCTGCCGCTGTCGCGGCGCGACGCTGAAGCCCGTTGCCGGGTACAGCTGATACCAGCAGCCGCAGCTGTGAATGGTGTCGGCCGCCAGTACCCGCCCCGAGGGTAGCAGGTGCACACGCCAGATCACACCGTCGAGTTCACCCGCCAGCAGATCCCAGCGATGAGTCGGCCGGCGCTGTGAAAACCATACACTGTAGTTGAGCTGCACCGTTGTCTGGCCAGCATAGCGACCATAAGTTACAAATGTATAAACACCGGGCTTGCCGGTGTCGACGGCGAGGCGGCCGCCGTCGGTCCAGTACAGTGTGCCGACCAGATCGTTATCGGCACCCGCCGGCAGCCGCCAGGCCGGGCTCCAGGCAGCCAGCAGGCGCGCCTGCTGCGCCTCGGTCAGCACCGGCATGCCGAGGCTGTTGCTGGGCGCAGCGCGCAACAGTGCCTGCGCTTCCGCCGGCGTGACCGCGGCGCCCTGCGTGTAATACGTAAAGGGGATCGACCAGTGGCGCTCGGCCTCGCTGCGGGTGCGGTAGTAATCCGTCTCCAGGCTCTTTATATGCCGGTGCTCACCGATAACACCGCGACGAAAAGGCAGCGCCGCCAGCGGATACAGGCCCAGCCAGCGCTTCCATCCCTGATAGTGATCGCGGGGCCGGGCGCGGCTGACAATGTCACTGAACAGCTGCGGCCGGCGACTGAGGTCGGCGACCAGCATATCGCCACAGCGCGCCAGCTGCGCAGACAGTTGCCGATAATCGGCCCGCGGCGGCGGCAGTTGCTGCCACTCCAGCAGCAGGCCGCGATTGGCGAGTTGGTTCATCTGCGCCAGCCATTCGCGGCCTTGTTCGCTGCCGCCGTTCTCGAGTTGACCGGCAAAACTGGCGAGAAAGCGGGAACTGCGTAAATAGGGGAAACCGTCGATGCGATGGTAAGCCGCGTCGCGCACACCGGCGCGGGCGATCTCGCGGCTCAGCGCCTGATAGCGGTCGGCGCAGGCGCGCACCTGCGGGTCCGCATACTCGGGCTGCGGCGCCAGGGTGCTGCAGCCGTGGAGGCAGACCTGCGCCGCCAGCAGCAGCCCCAGATACCATCTGCCGCGGCGTCGGGCCGGCGCCGGATTAGCGCTGCTGGCGCGCCGGCGGCGGTGCCCCGATATGGACCTGGTTGCGGGATTTTGCCAGCTGCACCTGGCGCTGTCGTTCGCTGAATCTTGCACGCTGCTGTTCCGTCTGACTGTCGTAACACCGCGGGCAAGCCACACCCGGGAGATATTTTTTGCTGTCTTTGTCGGCCTCGGCAAGCGGGTAGCGGCAACCGTGACACAGCTCAAAACTGCCTTTATCGAGGTTGTGATCGACACTGACGCGGTTGTCGAATACGAAGCACTCGCCGCGCCAGAGGCTCTCGGCCTGCGGCACTTCCTGCAAATATCTGAGAATGCCGCCGCGCAGATGGTAGACCTGGTCGAAGCCCTGCTGCTTCAGGTAGGCAGTGGACTTTTCGCAGCGAATACCACCGGTGCAGAACATCGCCACCTTTTTGTGCCTGCGGCGATCCAGGTTGGCGGCGACGAAGGCGGGAAATTCACGAAAGCTGGTAGTCCGGGGGTTGCACGCCCCCTCGAAGGTACCCACGGCAACCTCGTAGTCGTTGCGCGTGTCGATCACCAGTACATCGCCGGCACTGATCAGCCGGTTCCAGTCGCGCGGGGCAACATAGGTGCCGGCCGTCTGTGCCGGATCGATGCCTTCGACGCCCATGGTGACGATCTCATTTTTCAGTTTTACCTTCATGCGGTAAAACGGCATGCACTGGTCGAGGGATTCCTTGTGTTCGAGGTCGGCCAGGCGCGGGTCGCGGCGCAGGTAATCGAGCAGGGCGTCGATGGCGGCGCGACTGCCGGCCACAGTGCCGTTGATACCCTCACCGGCCAGCAGCAGAGTGCCGCTGAGGTCCAGCGCCCGGCAGCGCTCCAGCAGCGGCTGGCGCAGGCGGCGATAATCCGGTAGCGAAACAAATTTGTAAAGGGCGGCGACGACTACAGTCATTGAAAACGGCAACCAGCAAGTGCGGGCCGCCATTGTACCCGCGCGCCCGGCGGCTGAACAGCTCTCTCAGGCGCCCGGTTTACCGCCACCGAGACACTGGGGGGAGGCCGGCGCGGCGCCGCTCTGGCGCCACTCCTCAGGCGTGTAGGTATGCAGGGCCAGGGCGTGCACCGGGCCCTGCATCTCTGCACCCAGTGCGCCGTAGACCTGCTGGTGGCGCTGTACCTGGCGCAGGCCGGCAAAGGCTTCGGCGACCAGCACGACCTTGAAATGGGACTCTGAGCCGGCCGGGACGCTGTGCATATGACTTTCATTCTCCACCTGCAGGTGGCTGGGCTGAAAGTCGTCGGCAAGCCTGGCTTCGATACGGACCTGGACCGGGCCAGGCACCTGCTGTGGGCTGCTCAAGGGGGCCTCCTCAATCACTGCTGACGTAAATGGCGTCATTATATACGTTCGCACAACGCAATAGCTCAAATTAATGCGCTTTGGCGGGCATTTACACCTTTCAACTGGCCATCGTCCCGCCCTGGACTACACTTGCACTCTATAGAGTGTATTAAAAGCAGTAAATAAGTCAGCAGCCGTACCGTTATGAAAGATGTGAAAGTATTTATCAATCGCCGCAGGGGCAGAGACCGGCGCATTGAACGAGACCTTTGCAAGGAAATGAAAGTGGACATGTACCACCGCAAGCGCCGCAAGACAGTGGACCGCCGGCAAAAATCCCGCACCCTGGCGCAGGACTACTACGCCTACACCCTCAAAAACGAAGCCACCCGGGGCACCAACCACTAGTCACTAACGACTGGCAACCAGCGACTATCACCTGACCGCCTCGCCGACGCGGATGATTTTCATGGTGTTGGTACCGCCGTGGACGTTGACGTAGTCACCATTGGAGAGAATCACCAGGTCACCGTCGACGATGACGCCAAGTGACTTCAGTTCATCGACGGCACGCTGGTTGATCTGTTCTCCGGGAATGCTGGCGGTGTCGAAGGGTACGGTCTGTACACCGCGATACAGCGCTACCCGGCGCAGGGTTTCAGCGTGGCGGGAAAAGGCGAAAATCGGCAGCCGGGAGCTGATACGCGACATCAGCAGCGGTGTCGAGCCGGTCTCGGTCATACAGATGATGGCTTTGACACCGTCGAGCAGATTGGCAACATTCATGGCCGCCAGGGCAATCGACTCGTCGATCTGGGAGATACCGTCATGCAGTTTCAGCGGCGAGCTGTGCGCCTGCGGATGCTGCTCGGCACCGAGTATCACCCGCGACATGGCGGCCACGGTCTGTACCGGGTACTTGCCCGCCGCGGTTTCCGCCGACAGCATCACCGCATCGGTACCGTCGAGTACGGCGTTGGCAACATCGAACACCTCGGCGCGGGTCGGCATCGGGCTGGTGATCATGGACTCCATCATCTGGGTGGCGGTAATGACGCCGCGATTGAGCTTGCGGGCCCGCTCGATCATGTGTTTCTGCACACTCATCAGCGCCGCATCACCAATTTCCACCCCCAGGTCGCCGCGGGCCACCATCACCGCATCGGCGGCGCGGATAATACTGTCCAGCGTGGCCTCGTCGGCAACCGCTTCGGCGCGCTCCACCTTGGCCACCAGGCGGGCGTGGCCGCCGGCCTGCCGCACCAGCCGGCGCGCCTGCTCGATATCCTCCGCACAGCGCGGAAACGATACCGCCAGATAGTCCACACCGATGGCCACCGCCGTGTTGATATCCTCGCGGTCCTTGTCGGTCAGGGCCGGCGCCGACAGGCCGCCGCCCTGGCGGTTGATGCCCTTGTTGTTGGACAGCCGCCCGCCTGTCTCGACGCGGCACTCGATACGCGTCCCCTGCACCCGCTCGACTTTGAGAACCAGGCGGCCGTCGTCCAGCAACAGCAAATCGCCGGGGGCGGAGTCCTGCGGCAGGGACTTATAGTCGATGCCCACCTGGGTGGCATCGCCGGCGCCGGTGTCGAGCGCCGCATCGAGGGCGAAGACATCGCCGGGCTGCAGCAAAACCTCGCCGCCGGCAAAGCGGGCGATGCGGATTTTCGGGCCCTGCAGATCGCCCAGCACCGCGACATGCAGCCCGTGTTTGGCACACAGCTCGCGCACGCTGGCGGCGCGGCGGCGCTGATCGTCGGCGTGGCCGTGGGAAAAGTTCAGCCGCACGACATTGACGCCGGCCAGCAGCAATTGCTCGAGGACTTCGGGATCTTCAGTGGCGGGCCCCAAAGTACTGACAATTTTCGCTCGTCTCAACACACTCACGGTTTGTGCTTGCGCAGCTCTCGATAACATTTGCCAGACTCGCTGTAGTAGTGATCCGTTGTGCGCAGCCGCGGCGGCATCAGCGCGGCAGAGCGGCCGCGGCGCGGGCGCGGCTCTCTATCTCGCCCCAGTTTTGCCCCCGCACATGCTCTCTGGCCACCATCCACGAACCGCCGACACAGGCGACGTTGGGCAGCGCCAGATAGTCAGCGGCATTGTCCGGGTTGATGCCGCCGGTGGGGCAAAAGGTCAGTTGCGGCAGCGGCCCGTGCAGGGATTTCAACATCGCCACACCGCCAGCCGCCTGGGCGGGGAAAAACTTCAGGCGGGAGAAGCCCTGTTCCAACAGCGCCATGGCTTCGCTGGGCGAGGCCACCCCCGGCAGAAAGTTCACCTGCCTCTCCCGCGCGGCGTCGATTAAGTGCGGGGTCGCGCCCGGGCTGACGATAAAGGCGGCGCCGGCCTCCAGGGCACTGTCCATGGCGGCGGCCGTCAACACCGTGCCGGCGCCGATCACGGCATCGGGCAGGGCCTCGACAATGCGGCCGATGGCCTGCAGCGCCGCCGGTGTGCGCAGCGTAATCTCCAATACCGGCAGCCCGCCGCGCAGCAGCGCGCGCGCCAGCGGCACGGCGTGCTGCGGGTCGTCGACAACCATCACCGGTATTACCGGCGCCAGTTGCATAATCTGTTGTATATCGCGTTTCACATTCACCTGCCTGGCCTTGCCATTGACCGTTATTTATTGACTGGCGTACCGATCTCCGCCGCGCTGGGGTTGACCCAGTGATGCCGGTAGCGGTCCAGCAGCGCATCGGCCTGCTGCGGCCCCCAGCTGCCGGCGGCATAGCCGTGGGGGTGGTTGCGGGGGTGTTGCCAGGCCTGCAGAATCGGGTCGAGCCAGCTCCAGGCCTGTTCCACTTCGTGGCGGTGGGCAAACAGGCTCTGGTCGCCGGCAATCACATCCAGCAACAGGCGCTTATAGGCATCGCTGGAAAAGCCTTCGTAGGTATTGGCAAAATCCAGATTCAGCGTCACCGGTTTTAAATGCGGCTCGTAGCGATGCAGCTCCTTGGCCATCAGCTGCAACTGAATGCATTCATCGGGCTGCAGGCGGATAATCAGGCGATTGGGTTGCAACTCGCCGGCGGCGCGCCCGTAGGCCTGGTGGGTGACCGGCTTGAACTGAATGACGATCTCCGCAAAACGCTCCTGCAGGCGCTTGCCGGTGCGCAGGTAAAACGGCACCCCCGCCCAGCGCCAGTTGTCGATATGGGCGCGAATCGCGGCATAGGTTTCGGTTTTGCTCTCGGCGCCCAGTTCGGTCAGATAACCGGGCACCGGCGCGCCGTTGACCTCCCCCGCCCCGTATTGGCCGCGCACCGCGTTGCGGTGGATATCATCGCCGGTCAGCGGCCGCAGCGCTTTCAGGACTTTGAGTTTTTCCGCGCGAATGTTTTCCGCATCCAGTTTATGCGGCGGCTCCATCGCCACCAGGCACAACAGCTGCAACAGGTGGTTTTGCATCATATCGCGCAGTGCGCCGGCTTTGTCATAGAACTCGGCGCGATCCTCCAGGCCCACGGTTTCGGCCAGGGTAATCTGCACCTGATCGATGGATTTGCCATCCCACAGGGTCTCGAACAGCAGGTTGGTAAAGCGCAGCGCCAACAGGTTCTGCACGGTGGCTTTACCCAGGTAGTGGTCGATGCGGTAGATATGGTGCTCGTCGAAATGTTGCGCTACCTGATCGTTGATCACCCTGGCCGATTCCAGGTCGTAGCCGATGGGTTTTTCCAGCACAATGCGCGCATCGGCACCCACCAGCCCTGTTTGCGCCAGGCAGGCGCAAGTCTGCCCGTAGAGGGAGGGGGGAATCGCCAGATAGAAAATAGCGATGCTGTGCGGATTGCCGCGCAATTGCGCGGCAAATTCATCCCAGTGGCTGTCGAGCGCGGCAATGTCGAGCGACACCGGGTTGAGGCGCTGTCTGAACGCCGCCCAGCTGTCATCGCAAAGCTCGCCGCTATTGAGAAAGGTATCCAGCCCCTGCCGCACCCGGCCCTGAAATTCCTGCAGCGACGGCGCCTTGCGGGCAATGGCAAAAATGCGGGTAGCGGCCGCCAGCTTACCCTCCACCTCGCTGCGATAGAGCGCCGGCATCAGCTTGCGCATTGACAGGTCGCCGGTGCCGCCGAAGATGACGATATCCAGACTGCGGGGGCGTATGTCTTCAGTCATTGATAACCTCGCTTGGCACCGGCCCGTCGCCGCGGGTGTGCCGCTCATACCACTTACTCACTATAGTATGTAGTAATCAAGTGTAAATATACTACAAAACCGAGGAGCGCTGTTCCCTACCTGCACGCCCATCACAAAAAGCAGTAAAAGCCGTTGCCATAGGGCACTTTTTTTCTATTCTTGTGACAGCCGAGGGGCTGCAGGCATCTGCTGCAGCGGTATTCCCCTGTCAGAGGACTGATTTGAAGGCGGCTATTCTATCTCTTTTTGTAGTTAATTTACAAATAACCGGATTGCTGTGCGCATTGGGCTCCGGCATTGGGCTCCGGCATTGGAGCCTGGCACTGGACTCCGGGTTGCGGAGCAGAGTGGTATCAGCTCGCCTCGCGCGACGCCGCCGCCAGGCCCAGCACACTGTCCACAGCGCGCTGCCAGCCCCGATACAGTTGTTGTTGTTGCTCGGCGGGCATGGTGGCGGCAAACGCCTGTTGCGGCTGCCACAACTCGGCGAGCTTATCCAGGGACTCGATGCGGCCGCTGGCCAGCCCGGCCAGATAAGCCGCGCCGAGCGCCGTGGTCTCGGTGTCGGCGGGAACCTGTACGGTGATGCGGGTGATATCCGCCAGAAACTGGTCGAACCATTGATTGGCGGCCATCCCGCCGTCGATCCTCAGGGTCGACAGCTGAATACCGTCTTTTTCGATCGTCGCCAGCAGATCCCGGGTCTGGTAAGCCACGGCCTGCAGCCCCGCGGTAACGATTTCCTCAATGCCGGTGCCGCGGTGCAGCCCCAGAATGGCGCCGCGCGCCTCGGCATCCCAGTACGGCGCGCCAAGGCCGGCAAAGGCCGGCACAAAATAGATGCCGTGGTCGGCCGCCGCCTTATCGGCAAGGGCTTCGCTCTCGGCGGCGCTGCCGATGAAGTTGACATTATCGCGCAGCCACTGCACCAGCGACCCGGCGACAAAAATGCTGCCCTCGAGCCCATAGGTCACCTCGCCATTGATCCGGTAGGCGACCGTGCTGAGCAGTTTATTGCGGCTGGCGACTGCGGTGCTGCCGGTATTGGCGATCAGAAAGCAGCCGGTGCCAAAGGTGCATTTGGCCATCCCCGCGCCGGTGCAGGCCTGCCCCACCAGCGCCGCCTGCTGGTCGCCGGCGACGGCGACGATGGGGGCGGAAAACCCGCAGATATCGGCCGCGGTACGGCCGAAATCGGCCACCGTATCCCTGACCTCCGGCAAGATGCCGGCGGGTACATTCAGCAGCGCCAGCAGTTCCGGGTCCCAGCACTGCCGGTGAATATTGAACAATAAAGTGCGCGAGGCATTGGTGGCGTCGGTGGCGTGCACCTGCCCGCCGGTCAGTTGCCACAGCAGGAAACTGTCCACCGTGCCAAAGGCCAGCTCACCGCGCTCGGCCCGGTCGCGGGCGCCGGGCACATTGTCCAGCAGCCAGGCAATTTTGGTGGCGGAAAAATACGGGTCCAGCAACAAGCCGGTTTTCGCTGTCACGGCCGCTTCGGCATTTTTTTCCTTCAAAGCCTGGCAGGCCGGCTGCGTGCGGCGATCCTGCCAGACAATGGCCGGGCCGATGGCCTCGCCGCTGGCCCGGTCCCAGATAATGGTAGTCTCGCGCTGATTGGTAATACCGACACTGTGCACCGCATCGCCCGCCAGACCGGCCCTGGCCAGCACATCGCGGCACACGGCCAGCGTCGAGGCCAGCAACTGCGCCGCATCCTGCTCCACCCAGCCGTCGCCGGGACAGTGCACATCTATTTCCTGCTGAGAGACTGCCAGTGAGCGAAAGGCCCGGTCGTAGACAATGGCGCGAGTGCTGGAGGTCCCCTGATCAATCACCAGAATATGCTCACTCATAAAATAGTCTCTAGTCTCCAGTAACTAGTCACTAGTCTCTAGTGACTAGCAACTCTATTTTATTAACGGTTTGTGCTCGGCGTGGTCGGTTCCGCCGTGCTCCTGGGCGGCGGCATCCAGGGCCGCCAGGGTCATCTTCACACTGAGTTCCTCCACCACCCGCAGGTCGACAGTGTCGTCGACGACAAACTGCAGGCCCGCGCTGGTCATGCTGCTGCACATATCCACCACCGCAATGGCTATCTCCAGCGGCAGGTTGTAGAGGTGCCTGACCTGCTTGACCAGGTAGCGGTTGGACAACTGCTTGTCTTTGTCGTGGATGGAGCGCACCAGTGCCAATACCGCCGGCTCGTTCATCAGCCGCTGCACCAGCGCTCCCTTTTCGCGCATATGCAACAGGCGCACGCGGGTGGTCAGGCGCACCATTTCTTCAAAATCCCTGGCGGTTTCGGCAATATGGATATTTTCGCGGCGGATAATATCGAACTCGCGCTGCAGCAGTGTCGCCAGCAGTTCATTGCGATTGGAAAAATAGTTGTAGACCAGCGCCTTGCTGATGTCGGCGTCGCGCCCGAGGCGTTCCATTGAGACCGCCGATACCCCCTCGCCGATCACCACCCGCGCCGCCACATCCAGTATCAGCGCGCGGCGCTTCTCCGGTGCCAGACGGGTACGCTTTTTAACGGCGGTTTTGACCAGGTTTTCAAGGGTCATCAGGCAATGCTCGCAATGCAAGGGCCACAATAGCGACAGAGTGCCGCAGTTATAGCCATTCTCATGACAGTTATCCTTTAACAGCCGTCCTTACAACAGCCATACTTACAACAGTCATTTTTACGACAGTCATCCTTACAACAGCCACTCCTGTCATAACCACTCTTATTGACGGCTGATCTAATATATTGCATGACATCATCACCCGCAATGGCTAATTATAATTTCGGCACAAGAATATCAGTTAGCCCCCTTTATACAAGTCCAACACTGCCGGCGATGCGCCGATCTCACGGCAATTGCCAGGCGGCCATTCCACCCGGCGGCAAATCGGCACTGCCGAGAAGATAATCTCTGCCCTCCCCCTGCGCCAGGCTGACCGGATGAGCATTGTAGTTGAACGCGAACTGCACACCGGCGCGGCGCCGCAGCCGCACACCGGCGGGCAGCTCGGCCACCGCCAGCCCCGCCTGTGCGGCGATGTGCCGCATGACTTTGCGCAACAGCAGCGGCTCCGGCCAGGTGGCCAGGTAATGCACGGCGGCGCCGTTTTCGCCGCCGTGGCTGTACCACACGCCCCGTCCGGTCGCCGTCGCCATCTGTGCCGGCAGGCGGGTGTCGACCCACTCGAGCCAGTGGTGAGCCCGATAACTGACGCCGTCCAGCACCAGTGTTTCGCAGTGGTCCGGGCGCAGGCTTTCAACCCGGGTAATGCGCAGCGGAATCAAGGTCTGCAAGGGGCCGGGCGGCAGCTCGGCGGGTATCTGGAAAGACTCGGTTTTACTGCCACTGCGCATACCCAGCAGCACGGGAACCGCCAGGCCGGCAAGCTCGGCCACCAGCGCCGGTGGCGCCAGGGGCAGGCAGGGCACTACTACCATGCGGTAGTCGCCGAGAGCCTGCTGCGGGGAGACGATATCGATATCCAGCCCCAGTTCGCGCAGCGCACTGTAACAGGCGTAGACCCAGCGACCGGCGCTGAAAGACTGCCCCTGGGGCTGGATGTCGAGCATCCATTCGGCTTCGTAGCTGTAGACCAGCGCCACATCGCTGCGCCGTGGCGCCGGCACCGCCGGGGCTGCGGCGGCCAGCTCGCCGGCGAGCTGCTCGACTTCGGCGGCGGCGGTGTCCCGGTCGCCGTTGGGCAGATGCAGGCCGCTGTGCATTTGCTCCTGGGCAAAAGGCGCCTGCCGCCAGCGGAAGTAGGACACCACCTCGGCGCCGTGGGCGAAGGCCTCCCAGGTCCAGGTTCTGACCATACCCGGCAGCGGCGCCGGATTATTGGCCGCCCAGTTGACCGGACCCGGCTGCTGCTCCATCACCCACCAGCGGCCGGCGCTACAACCGCGATAGAGATCGTGGTGAAAGGCGGCAAAATCCGGATGTCCCTGGCGCATGAAATCGCGTTTGACCGGGTCCGGCAGCCAGCTCTGCTCGAGAAAGCCCAGCGGATAGCTGTCCCAGGCGGCGATATCCAGGTCGCGGCCGAGGCGGTGATGATCGAAGCCGGTATAAAAACCCATGAAATTGTGCACGATATCCACGCCGGGGTGGTAGCGGCGGATAATATCCGCCTGCAGCCGGTTGTAGCTCGCCACCTGCTCGGAACAGAAGCGCCGGTAGTCCAGCCGGTGTGCCGGGTTGGCTTCGGTTACCGTGGCACAGGGCGCATCGACCTCATCGAAGCAGCCGTACTCCATGCTCCAGAAGACATTGCCCCAGGCGCGGTTGAGCGCCTCGACAGTGCCGTACTTGTCCGCCAGCCACAGGCGGAAGGCGCGCAGCGCCTCGGCGGAGTAGCTGACGGTGGTATCGTGGCAGCCGTATTCGTTGTCGGTCTGCCAGGCGGCGACGGCGCGGTGGCCGCCGTAGCGCTCGGCCATGTGCGTAACGATACGGCTGGTTTCGCTGCGATAACGGCGGCTGGAGAAGCAGTAGTGACGGCGCGAGCCGAAACGGCGCGGGCGCCCCCCGGCATCCACCGCGAGGATCTCCGGCGCTGCGTCCACCAGCCATTTCGGCGGCGTCGCCGTAGGCGTTCCCAACACTACTTTGAGATCGTGTGCGGCCAGCGCCGCGATGGCCCGGTCCAGCCACTGCCAGTTGAAGTGGTCGCGCCGCGGCTCGATGCGGCTCCAGGCAAATTCGGCGATACGCACATACTCGATGCCCAGCGCCGCCATCTGCGCCGCGTCGGCGGCCCATTGGCTTTCGGGCCAGTGCTCGGGATAGTAACAGACACCCAGTTTCATGGCTCGGCCACTCCCGTGTCGGTCGGGGCAAGGGCCTGCACATCCAGCAGCAGCGTCGCCTGCGGGCGCACCACCGGCAGCTGAATGCCGACACAGCGCAGCAGCACACCGCGGCACTGTAACTCGCTGCCGTTGGCCAGCGGCACCGGCAGCTTGGTATCGCCCGGCGCCAGCGACTCGGTGTTGATCAGCCGCACGCGGTAGTCGCACTGATCATCGAGACCGTAGAGCCTGACCGGATCGGCGACCAGGCTGAGTCCGGTTTCCAGGCGGGTGACACTGAGCAGCGCGCGCCGGCGATCCGGCGCCACCAGTGTAAAAGCGCAAATTTCGCGGCTGCCGGTATCGAGATAGTATTTGCGCCCGCTGGCCATCAAATCGCGATAGGCTTTATACAGGGCCACATAGCGCTGAATCACCTGCGCCTCCCCTTCCGGCAGGTGCTCGATATCGGCCTCGATACCCATATGGCCGACCATGGCCGTGGCGCAGCGGTAGTCCACCGCGGTCATGCGACCGGTGGTGTGAGCCTGCCTGGCCCCCACGTGGGCACCCATGACCTCCGGCGGCAGAAACAGCGAGTAGGCGTACTGCATGGACTGCCGCTCCTGCGGGTCGACACAGTCCGACAGCCAGATGCGCTCGCAGCGGCGCATGATTTCAAAATCGATACGGCCGCCGCCGGAGCTGCAGTTTTCTATTTCCAGCCCGGGGCAGGCGGCGCGAATGCGGTCCAGCAGCCGGTACAGCGCGCGGGTCTGGCGGTGCACCGCCGCGGTGCCGGCGGCGCCGGCCGGGTGGGTCAGATCGCGATTCATATCCCACTTGAGATAGGTAATGCCGTTGGCGGTCACCAGCTGCACCAGCCGCTCGAACAGATACTCAGCCACCGCCGGGTTGGCGAGATCGAGCACGTACTGGAAACGTCCCAGCGGCTGCCGCCGCTGCCCGAGACCCAGCACCCAGTCGGGGTGGTGGCGATACAGCCGGCTGTCCTCGCTGACCATCTCCGGCTCCACCCACAGACCGAACTCGAGCCCGTTATCGGCCAGCAAAGAACTGAGTTCGGCAAAGCCGCCGGGGTATTTCTGCGCGCAGATCTGCCAGTCGCCGAGGCCGCCGCGGTCGTCATTGCGGCCGCCGAACCAGCCGTCGTCCAGTACAAAGCGCTCCACACCCAATTGCGCGGCGCGCCGGATCAGCTGCCGCAACCTGTCCGGGTCGTGGTCAAAGTAAATCGCCTCCCAGGTGTTGTAGTGCACCGGGCGCGGTTTGCGATACAGCTGTGCGGGCAGAATATGGCGGCGCACATAATCGTGAAACTGTGCGGCGATACCGTTCAGGCCACTGCCGGACCAGCTGCCGTACAGCGTCGGCGAGCTGTAACTCTCGCCTTTGGCCAGTATCACCTCGCCGGGCAGCAGCAATTCCCCCATCTGCAACTGGCGGCGACCATCGCGGGTGTATTCGTACAGAATGCGGTGGTTGCCGCTCCAGCCCAGGTGAAATCCGTACACTTCGCCGCTGCCGTTGCGCGCCGGTGCGCTCGCCGCCATCAAGCCGGGAAAGCTGGCGTGGGAGGTGCGCCCGGCGCGGCTCTCCTGGCTCCAGATACCGTGTTGCAGGTGATGCCAGTGGGCCTGCAGTTCCTTGCACCAGCGCCCGGCAAAAGTCATGCAGTGATCGAACGCCGCCGGCAGGGCAATGGACCCCGCCGCCAGCCAGTTGACCTGCAGCGGGCGCTCGGCCTCGTTGCTGAGACTGCAGCGGCTGCTCAGCACGCCGCTGTGCGGGTCGAGCGCCAGCTCCACCACCAGGGTCAGTTCCGCCAGGGCGTCAGCGTAGATAAATTTCAGTCCGTGCTCGATGGCAAGCTGCTCGCGCAGCTGAAACTGGGTGACAAAATCGCGGCCGTCGCGATGCACCTCGATACCCGGCGTACCCATGAACCCGCTGCCCGCCTCCGGCACCCAACTGAGGGGTTCGACAATGTCGAGCGTGCCGTTCGGCAGCGGCCGCTCCCTCAGCGCGTCGATATGCTGCAAATCGATGGACTCGCCCAGCGGTTCCCCCCAGTGCAACAGTGTCGGACCGGCGCCCGCGGCATTTTTCAGCACCAGCTCACTGCCGGCACTGGTCAATCGGCTAATCAAGAGCGGCTCCTTTATCTATCTACAAGCGTCTTTGATATCTACAAGCGTCTCAATAGAATCACAGTATCGTTCGTCAATCGATCAGGGTATCATCTGTTTTATCTGATTAATACTATAAATGCTAAAGCAATCCCTGAAGCGGCCCCGCGCGCGGCGGCACGGCAATTCAGTGTGGTATATTAGCGCCTTTTGTTTGACCGCAGATCAAGCGCCGGCGTGGAGGTATATGGGCTTTGTCCATGAACGATAAAACAGCGGCTACCGTTAGCGAAGACTTCGGCCGGCTTGCAGACGGCAGCAGCGCCAAGCTGTACAGCCTGGTCAACGCCAACGGCCTGCAGGCAAAAATCTCCGACTACGGCGCTACCCTGGTGCAGTTGCTGGTACCCGATCGCCAGGGCCGTTTGGCCGATATCGTCTTGGGCTACCACAGCCTCGCCGACTACCTGACCGACTCAGCCTACTTCGGCAGCACCATAGGACGCTACTGCAACCGCATTGCCGCAGGCAGATTCACTTTGCAAGGCAGCACTTACACCCTGGCAACCGATGCCGGCGGTGCCTGCAGCCTGCACGGCGGCAAGCAGGGCTTCGACAAAAAACGCTGGCGCGCCGAATACCTGCGCGACACCCTGCATCTGCACTATCGCAGCCGCGACGGCGAGGAGGGCTACCCGGGCAACCTCGATGTCTGCGTCAGCTACCGCCTGACCGACGACAACGCCCTCACCATCGACTACCGCGCCAGTACCGATCAGGCAACAGTGGTCAACCTCACCAACCACGCCTATTTCAACCTGCGCGGCGAAGGCAATGGCGATATTCTGCAACACCGGCTGCAGCTCAATGCCGATACCTACCTGCCGGTCGACGCAAAGATGCTTCCCACCGGCGAATTGCGGCCAGTCGCGGATACGGCATTCGATTTCAGGCAGATGAGCGCCATCGGCGCGCGTATTGACACCGGCGACGAACAATTGGTCCGCGGCGGCGGCTACGATCACAACTGGGTATTGAACAAGCCGGCGACGGGTTCGGATTACGCCCTCGCCGCCAGAGTCACCGAGCCGCAGTCCGGCCGCGTCATGGAAGTCTGGACCAGCCAGCCCGGCGTGCAGTTTTACAGCGCCAATTTTCTCGACCGCCGGCGGCCCGGCAAGAGCGGTGTGCCCTACGGGCCACGCAGCGCGCTGTGCCTGGAAACCCAGCACTTCCCCGATTCCCCCAATCAGCCACATTTTCCCACCACCACACTGCTGCCCGGTGATATCTATCGGGCAAAAACCGCCTATAAATTCAGCCTGAAATAGAACGCCGCCGCAGCCGCTCATACCGTCTGGTCGCCGTGGTAGAGCCTGACCACATGCCGGGCTTCGGCAAAAAACAGCCAGCGCTCCAGCAGCAGACCGCAAAGCATCGCCAGCGCCGCGACCCAGGTCAAAGCGGCGGCGCCGAGCTGTAAAAACGCGCCGATCGCCGCCAGCGGCACGCCGAAGCCCAGCCCGAGGGCGAGCCAGCGCAGCCTCAGCAGGTGCAGCGGCTCGAGGTTAAAAATAAATTCCCTATTCAAAAAACTGCCGGCGCTGTGCCCCTGGTCCAACAGCCGCACCCGCGAGCGGCTAAAGGTCGTGGCGGTCTTGATGGAGGAACCCGAGGGCTTGCCGATCCAGTAGAAATAAATCGTTTTGGCCGCCAGGCCGAGGCCAAGCAGCGCGATACTGCAGGCGGCGAGGTCCTCAGAGCGGCGGCTGCCGGCATGAATGGCCAGCAGCAGAACAGCACCGGACATCGCTGCCAACAGCATATAATTCAACGGTGTCAGCGGCATATGCCACTGGGGAATGGTTTTCAGGCTGGCATAAATCATACCCGTGCAAAACAGCGTCGCCACGCCCAGACCGATCACGGCCAGCCCGGTAACGGTTACCCACACCGTCAGCGTATCGGACTGCCAGACGCACAGCAGGTAGGCGAAAACCAGCGGATAATAAAGCACGGCGAATACGCCCTCGCGGGACAGCCAGGAAGTGCGGAAGCGGCTAAACGCGCGCCAGGCGTTTTTCGGCTTGGCCAGGTGCAGTGTGGATGACAACAGCCCCAGGGTTACCAAAACCAGGGCAATGACTGTGGTAACGATAATATCCTGTTTGCCAAGTGGCGCAATCAAACCGAGTAAGTGTATCGCCACCACCAGGGAAATCATGCCGTAGCCCGCGCCTGAAGCGACGGTAAATACGAGTACAGAAAAGGCCGGGTTCATGGTGACTCTCCAACAGCTGATAAATTCGGGTATGATCGGCCATCACTTAAGAAGGATTGTGCCATCCAACCGGCCGGCCTCTCCGAAGGGCTTTCAGAAACCCGCCGTAAACCCCCGCAAGCGGGTCCGGCCCGAAATCACAGATTTCGGTCGTTGCGCGGGGCGAAGCGATGCTTCGCCTTTGTCCGCTCCACCCATGTAGGCTTCTCGCCAGCATCCCTGCTGTCGAGAGTTTCTGAAAGCCCTTCGGAGAGGCCGGCCTACCCCCGCAATTCTTGACAAAAATTTTTGATTTTTAGTAAGAACTGCAAAGAACCACGGTGGTAGGTCCGCGCTCGGGTTGAGGGTTCGGGGCTCTCGCCAGCAGGGATGCTGGCGAGAAGCCTACATGGACGTATTCACGGCGTGTCTCGAACCCTCAACCCGAGTGCGGACCGGATCGATCAGCACCAAACCTCCCCAACAAACACCTGACCTCCACAAACAAACTACCGCAAAATCACTTTATTCACCCAACTCGACAACAAACCAACCACCGAACGCCTTTCCATCTTCGCCACCACTTTAGGATTGCGCGGCGGCAAATATTTATTAGTCGGCTGATAACCCAGCTCCGGCATCAGGTCCTGCCCGCCCCGCTCGCGCACCGCCACGCTGACCTCGGACTGCGGATCGTCGAAATCGCCGAACAGGCGGGACTTGGTCGGGCAGGTCAACACACAGGCCGGCTGCCGCTCGGCCTCCGGTAACTGCTCATCATAGATGCGATCGATACACAGCGTGCATTTCTTCATCGTGCCCTGCTGTTGATCCAACTCGCGCGCGCCGTAAGGGCAGGCCCAGGCGCACAGATTGCAGCCCATGCACTGGTCCTGATCGACCAGGACAATGCCGTCCTCCACGCGCTTGTAAGAGGCGCCCGTGGGGCATACCGTCACACAGGCGGCGTCTTCGCAGTGCAGGCACGACATCGGCATATGCACGGTTTTACTGTCGGGCGAATCGCCGACCTCGTAGGTGCGTACACGGTTCAACCAGGTGCCGCTGGGATCCTTGCCATAGGGTTCGCTGTCCGCCAGCGGGCCGATGGTGCCGGAGGTATTCCACTGCTTGCAGGCCGTGGCGCAGGCGTGGCAGCCGACGCAGGTGTCGAGGTCAATCACCAGCCCCAGTTTCATCGCCTCAATCCCCGCTGATTATATCGCTGAAAGCGCGTTTGATATTGACGTTCTCATGGCTGCTGACATGCAGTTGAGGCGGGGAAACATCGGCATTGGGCAACGGCTCGATCGGCGTAAACTGCGGCCAGCTAAGCGCCTCCCCGGCGGGCGCAGGCGTAATATTCACTTTCAGATCATACCAGGCCGCCTGCCCGGTAATGGGATCGGAATTGCTCAGGCTGGTATCGTCCCCGGTGCGCGGCAGCGATTCGGCAATCAGGTGATTTAACAGAAAGCCCCGGCGACATTCATTGGCCTCAGCACTCAGGCCCCAGGCGCCGCCGCGTTTGCCGATCGCGTTCCAGGTCCAGACCGTATCGGCGGCAACCCCCTCCATCAGTTTCACCTGCACTTTTATTTTGTCGTTATGGGATTCCACCCATACCCAGGACAGATCGGCAATACCCAGCGCCGCAGCCCGCGCCCGGTTCATATACAGATAATTGTGCGCACCGATCTGCCGCAGCCAGGGATTTTGCGAATCCCAGGAGTGATACATAAACATCGGCCGCTGGGTAATGGCGTAAAACGGATAGCGTCCATGCGGCAGCCGTTGCTGCTCCAGCGGGGCGTAGTAAAACGGCAGCGGGTCGAAGTATCGCACCAGGCGCTGCTTGTCGGCCGCGCGCGACGGCTGTGGCCCGTGGTAAAGCCCCTGCCCGGCGAGGCGAAACTTCTGCAGCGGCTCCGCATAAAGTTCGATAATGATCTGCTCGGTGGAAGCGACCCAGCCGGCGTGTTTGGCCAGTTGCAGATAGTCGAGATTGGCATGGCGCAAATAGCGCTGGTTATCGGCAAACGGATACTCGAAAAAACACTCGTTGTCGATATACTGCTGCCACTGCCCGGGGTTGGGTTCACCGCGCAGATGTTGATCGCCGTCTTTACCGCGATACCCGGCCAGAAAGCCGATACCCGGCGCTTTTTCGAAGTTGATGATGAAGTCTTTGTAATCGCGGTAACGGCGGCTGCCGTCAGCGCGGGTAAACAGCGGAAATCGCAGCCGGCCGGCCAGCTCTACCATCACCTCCTGCCAGGGCCTGACATCGCGCTTCGGTTCGAGCAGCGGCTGGCGAATCGAATCGCAGGCGGCGTGGGGTTCGGATATCGGCCGATCGAGCATGGAAATGGTATCGAAGCGTTCCAGATACGTGGTGTCCGGCAATACCAGATCGGCGTGGTTGACCATTTCCGAATGAAAAGCGTCGCAGTTGACGATAAAGGGGATTTTGTAGCCACCGGCATCGTCTTTGGCCTGCAACATCTCGATGGTCTGGCGGGTATTCATCGACGAGTTCCAGGCCATATTGGCCATAAACAACATCAGTGTATCGATCGGATAAGGGTCGCCCGCCACTGCATTTTTGATCACCATATGCATCAGGCCGTGATTGGCCAGCGGCGCTTCCCAGGAAAAGGCCTTGTCAATTCGCAACGGCCTGCCGTCGGCATCGATCACCAGATCCTCCGGTCCTCTGGGAAAACCCAGCGGCGGCGACGGCAGCGGCGTATCGGCACTGGCGTCCTGTGCCGGCCTGATGGCCGGTGGTATATGTTTCGGATAGGGCGGCTTGGCCAGGTGCCCGCCCGGGCAGTCCACCGTACCGAGCAAAACCTGCAGCAGGTGCAGAGCCCGGCAGGTTTGAAAGCCGTTGGAATGGGCGGAGATACCACGCATGGCGTGCATGGATACCGGCCGGCCGATAAATTTATCGTGCTTGCGCCCGGCCCAGTCGGTCCATTCGATATCGAGGGTAATGCTTTCCCGGAAAGCGACATGGGCGATTTCCAGCGCGATCCGCTCGATATCCGCCGCCGCAACACCGCAAACGTCGGCGGCATTCTCCGGCGCATAAGTCCGATCGAGATACTTCGCCAAAATCAAACTCATGGCGGTTGTCACTCTCGTGCCGCACCCGGTCAGGTACTCGCCCACCAGCGCCGGCGCGATATCCGCGCGCCGCGCATCGGCCACGGCCCCGCTATGCTGATCCCAGACCGTGGTATTGCCGCCGGCGTCGCGATACAACAGCCCGTGCCGCGCCGTGCCCGGCTCCACCATCACCAACTGCGGGGCATTGCTGTAGCGAATCAGAAACGCTTCGTCGATCAGGCGCCGCTGCAATAATACATGCACGATCGACAGGGCCAGCATGGCATCGGTGCCGGGGCGTATGGCAATCCATTCATCGGCGATGGCCTGATAGCCGGTTCGCACCGGATTGACGGCGACGAATTTGGCCCCGCGTTCCTTGATTTTTTTCAAACCCAGCTTAATCGGGTTGGAGGAGTGGTCTTCCGCCACGCCCCACAGCATAAAATACTTGGTGTGCTCCCAGTCCGGCTCGCCAAACTCCCAGAAGGCATAGCCGGTAGTGTACAAGCCCGCCGCCGCCATATTCACCGAACAGAAACCACCGTGGGCGGCCCAGTTGAGGGTACCGAACTGGCTGGCCCACAAGCCGGTGAGCGCCTGCATCTGATCGCGGCCGGTAAAAAAGGCCAGTTTTTTCGGGTCCGTGGCGCGGATAGCGGCCAGGCGCCGGGTCAGTATATCCAGCGCCCGCTCCCAGGAAATCTCTTCGAACTCACCGCCACCGCGCTCAGTGCCCGGCCTGCGCAACAGCGGCGCCTTGAGCTTGGCCGGCGAGTTCTGCTTCATCATGCCGGCATTGCCTTTGGCACAGAGCACACCTTTATTGATCGGGTGATTGGGGTTGCCCTGAATAAAGCGCACCTGCTCGTTTTCCAGCGTCACTTTGATACCACAGCGGCAGGCACACATATAACAGGTGGTGTATTCGATCCGCTGCTGATCGTGGTCTTCAAACTGCGGCAGTGGCGCTGTATCGTCAGGCATCTCTCTATCGATCAGTGAAATCAAAACCGCCGGTGAATAACTGCAAGATCGTCATATTCTTTTTAATTATTTAAATATAACCAATCCTAATAAATTGTTTGTATCAGATGACCGCGCCGAAAGTAAATAAAAAGATGGAGGAACAGCGGGAAAAAACGGCCCGCCGACAGATCAGAACATGTCCGACTGGGAGCGGGCCGTCCGGCACATGGCCGAATAACAAAGCACAGATTTAACGAAGAGATACACCTTATCTTCGCCCGCCCATACTAATGGCGGGACCTGACTTATGCAAGACATCTTATATTTAAGCATATTAATTTGCTGTCAGTTCGGCGCCGCAGCGGCACGGCGCCGAGCAATGTCGGCACCGGCCGGGTCTGCCGGCAATATTTTGCGGTTAAAAATTGGCCCTGAAGCCAACGCCAAAGTAGAGACCACTGTCACGGGCCAGCCGCACTACCCGGCCGTTTTCGTTGTAGGCCGCCGGATAGTCCTCATCGAAAAGGTTATTGCCGTACAGCGTCAGGCGGTAAGCATCGTCGTCCCAGGAAAAAGCCAAGCTGGTATTGACCAGTGCATAGGCCGGAATGCGCTGTGCATCGTTCTCATTCTGGGAGGCAAAAGACTCACTTTGAAAACTGATGCCCGTATTCAGAATGATATTCATCGCATCCAGCGGGATGGTATAGTCGCCGGAAAACGAGCCCTTGACCTTGGGTGCGAAGGGCAGATCCTCGCCGTTGCGGGTCGAACACTCCTCCCCCGCGGCAATGGCAATACTGCAGTCAAACTTCTGGATTTCCGCATTGGCATAGGTAATGCCGCCGTAGAACTGCAGGTTTTCGGTGGCCTGGGCAAGAAAATCGAATTCGATACCCTGTGTGCGCACCTCCCCGGCATTGGTCAGGTTAGTGGTAACGGCGCCGGCGGTGAGGATAAAACTGTTGGCCTGGAAGTCGTCGTAATCCTGCAGAAACAAGGCCAGGTTCAATACCGCGCGGTCGAACTGCCATTTCAGGCCGACTTCATAAGCATCCGATTCCTCGGCTGCGATCGGCGGCAGGTTCTGCGGGTCGCGCATATTGAAAAACACATTGAAGGCCGGACCCTTATAACCCTGGGCGTAGCTGACATAGCCCATCAGATAATCGGTAATATCGTAGTGCAGCGCGGTCTTGACAGAAAAATCGGTTTCGCTTGCGGTATCTCTGGTCTCGGGCTTGTCGACCTGCAGTGCAAACACCCCGCCATCATCATTCGGATTGCCGTTATTGTTGCCGAGCAAATCGATATATTCGTCGCCCACTCGCTCGCGACTGTGGGTGTAGGAGACTTCATCATCGGTATAGCGAGCGCCGAATGTCAGCCCCAGGTCTTCGGTAAACTGGTAAGTCGCCTGGCCAAACAGCGCCCAGTTATCAAACTCCACTGTCATATCGGCTTGTGCCGCAGGGGTAACGATATTGCTTATCGGGCACTCGGAGCCGGGCGCCAGGCCGCTGATATCGACTCCGCCGATAACACCGCCGGGGTCATCGACACAAAGAGCATCATAGCGGGCAAAGGTCCTGTCGACCTCGGAGTTCCAGATAAAACCGCCCACCTGCCAATCCAGGCGCTCGCCGCCCGGGGATGTCAGGCGCAACTCCAGCGAACTCTGCTCCCAGGTCTGCGGGCCGTAGTCACGGGCGGTGTTGAGGCCGACCAATACCGTATCGTATGAATCCGCCACCGGCGCGCCGGCGTAGATCGACAGCGCATCACCGGCGCGTTCGTTGGCGCCGAACTGGGTGTCATCGATATCCTGGCGTTCGGTGTTGTCCCATTCGCGGTAACCGGCTATCGCGGTAAAGGTGGCAAACCCCAGATCCCAATCCAGATGCGCGGAAAAACCCGTGGTCTCGTTTTCGGTTTTCTGGGTGGCGTTAATGGCCACTTCGTCGGTCTTGAAACCGTCGATATCGCCGACACCCACCTGCTCGCCGGAGGGATTGACAATACCGTTTTCAAAAACCTGCGCCTGCAGGCTGCCGTCGTCAAAGGCGATCAATTCGGCACAGCACAGATCGTCGGTTTCATAGTACTCGCCGATCAAACGGATGTTGACACTTTCGCTCGGATTGATATCCAGCATGCCGCGAAAGCCCTGCCGGTCGTAGCCGTAGATATCTTCGCCATTGAAATTGTTCTTCACAAAGCCGTCAAATTCCGCTACCGAACCCACTACCCGGTAGGCCACGGTGTCCGACAGCGGACCGCTGGCGATCGCTTTCATACGCCACTCGTTGTCCTCAAAAAACCCCGCCTCCAGCGAGGCTTCGAACTCTTCGGTATTGGGGCCCCTGGTGACGATATTGACTACCCCGGAAGAGGCGTTCTTACCGAACAATGTGCCCTGTGGACCGCGCAGCACTTCGATTCTTTCAATATCAAACAAATCGGCAAACGCCTGCCCCGCGCGCGCCATCACTACACCGTCGACGATAGTGGAAACGCTGGGCTCGGCACCGACACTGAAGGAGATCGTACCGACGCCGCGCAGCGACAGGTTGGAGTTGCGGTTGGTGCCGCCCTTGCCGAACGACAGCGACGGTACCAGCGCCTGGATATTTTCGATATTGGTGGCACCGATGGCTTCGATGGCATCGCCGCTCAAAGCGGTAACGGCAACCGGAACATCGGACAGGTTCTGCTCGCGCTTCTGCGCGGTCACCACGATCTCCTCCAGCAAAAAGGCACCGTCGCCCTGAGCCGATACCGCCGGTGCGCCGGCCGCGAGGGAGGCCAGCGCCAGTGCAGAAGCTATGGGTTTTTGACAACACACACGAGTAAGAAACATATTACCTCCCGCCTTCGTATCATTATTAGTTTTCGCTGACAGCTTGCGTGAGCCAGGCAATGGCGCTTGCGCAAAAAATCAGGATCAGTCGGAAAAAGGATCATCGTTGCTTTTTATACTATTCGGGCACATTAGCAAATGCATCTATATAATACAATATATATCTTATATAAGTTTAAATGGTTGATATGGTATCGATATAGCAGGATTTCAGATGGAAAAATGCTGAGAGATGCGGTTTGCCAATGCCGGCAATGTCAGTCGTCAAACAGGTCTACAGCCGCCGCGATAACAGTAATCTGGCGGGAACCTTGGCGCGATAAACCCAAACACAGTCCCGTCGCCTTTTTTACAACGGCGCGATCGGCCGCAAGTCATTAAAGCCAGATAATATTAGTTTTTTATAAAAAATATTATTTATATAACCCTGCTTGGCCAGCAAAGCTGCCCCTCAATCCTTACCCGGATTCGGGGTAGTCGAAGCACAATGTCCCTCTCGGGCCCCGCCTGCCCTTTTCAGGCTTTCAATATCAAGTAGCTGCCAGCGCCGACCATTAGGCCACCGGCTACTTTCCGGGAAGCGCTGCCAAATTGTCGCCGCTGGGCAAAATCAGCCAGTTTGCCCGCCAGGATTGCATAGGCTACCTTGACACTCCCGACACCGATTATCGTAATAGCGACGATGGCCGCCAAATCTGCTGAGGTCAAGGCGGTCAGCTCTACGAACATGGGAAACAGGCTGACATAGAAAAAAATTGCCTTCACATCCCCGAGAGTCAATACCAAGCCAGCGGCAAAGCTGGCCGCCAGACTTCGCGTTTTCTGCACATCCGGTTGCGCTGGAACGGGACCAGCAGCAGATTTCAACAGATTCACACCGAGCCATATCAGATAGATGCCGCCAAGAACCTTAATAACCACAAAAAAACTACCCATAGTTTCAGCAACTACGGATAACCCGAATATCGCCAGGGCGATAAACAGGAGGTCGCCCATAACGATTCCGATTGCAGCCGCAATGCCGTTGCTGACACCCAATGTGGCTGAGCGCGCGACAACCAGAGCCACGCTCGAGCTTGGCAGGGCAGCGAGCGCAACCATGATGCCAAATAACACAATGCAATCGATAACACTCATTGGATATTGTTCCGTTTTCTACCCATCGTTTTGACTATGGCCGATTTAAACGCCCATTAAGAATAACCTCAACCGGGCCTGTTAAACAATGGGCCGGGCGTGTATGTTCACTGGGTCTATTTATTTGGCATAGAGAAGCGGAAGCCTGAGTTGGTGCAGTGACACACCGAACCAGGGTCGCGGTGGTAGCCCCCTACCCCCCATCGACATCAGCAAATTCCCGCTCAATTTCCGCCTCACAATCCAGCACCGCCCTATCGAGCTTATCCACCCAGACACTGCCGTAATTCTCCACAAACCAGCTGCGCATACCGGCAGCGGCGCGGCGAAACTCGGCTTTCTCCTGTGCGGTGGGCACATAGACAGTGCCGCCGGCCTCCCTGAACACCTGATAAGCCTCTATCTGCCGCCGCACCGGCAGTGCGCGGGTTACACTTTTCAAGTGCAAAAAACCTTCGAAGACCACCCGCCTGATATCGGCCGGCAAGCGCTGCCAGGCCGGCTCGGAAAACCACCACAGCGCCCCCATATAACCGTGCCCGTCCAGGGTCAGATACTTGACGGTCTCGTGCAGCTTGGCGCCGACAATATCCTGCACGCCGTTCTTAGTACCTTCCACAACACCCGTCGCCATCGCCGTGTAAAGCTCCGACCAGGCGATCGGCGTCGGGTTGGCGCCCAGCTGCCGCACCAGTTCCTGTTGAATGCCCGCCACCGTGGTACGGATTTTCTGCCCGCGCAGGTCGGCCGGCCCCCGCACCTGTTTCTCCACCGTGGCAAAGTGGCGCCAGCCGCCGGTATTGGAGACTGTCATCAGCCGCATATTCATCTCCGCATCCAGCACCGCGCGGCGCAGATCCTTCAGCAAGGGGCCGTCAAAGACACACTCCGCCACCTGGTCATCGCGAAACACATAGGGCAGATCCAGCACCTGACCGGGGCCAAAGAAATTACCCAGACCACCGATGGTGGTCATATAGACTTCCAGAATACCGCTCTGCATCGCTTCGATACATTCGCGCTCGCTGCCACAAAACTGACCGGAGGTGAAGATCTCTACCTCCACCCTGCCGTTAGTGCGGCTTTCCACATAATCCTTGAAGACCACTGAACCGTCGTAGTCCTCATCGTCGGGCGAACTCAGCAGGGCGATTTTCAGCGTGTATTCACTCGAGCTGACCGATGCCGACATGCCGCCGGCCAGGCAGGCAATGGTAATCAGGCCAAAAATCACCAGACGCAGTTTTTGCATTTAGCCGATCCTCTGTGCATTTAGCCGATCTTTTATGTGCTTAGCCGGCCTTCTATAAAAAGCCCAGCCAGCCGGGAACCGTCAGGGTCAAAGCGGGAATATAGGTAATCAGAAAGATCACTACCACCTCCACCGCCAGAAACGGCAACATCTGCCAGGCGATCTTTTCCGCCCGCTCCCCGGAAACCGAGGCCGCCACAAACAGCACCAGCCCCATCGGCGGTGTCGCCAGGCCGACAGTGACATTGACACACATCACCACGGCAAAATGCAGCGGGTGAATACCCATGTCCAGAAAGATCGGCGCCAGCACCGGCCCCAGTATCAGAATCGCCGGGCCGGCGTCGAGAAACATACCGACCACGAACAAAAATAAATTGACGAGCAACAGCAGCAGGTAGACATTGTCGGTCAGTGCCGTCATTTTCGCGGCGATAATTTCCGCCATACCGGAGACCGTGATGATCCAGGCAAAGGTCACCGCTGCGCCCACCAGCAGCAGAATCACGCCGGACTGCACCGTCGCCTGAATAATGACCTGCGGCAGCTGCGACCACGACAGCGCCCGCGTTACCAGTACCGCAATGACAAAGGCGTAAAAAGCCGCCACGGCGGCCGCCTCTGTCGGGGTAAAAACACCCAGCAGAATACCGCCGAGCAGGATCACCGGCGTCAACAATGGCAAAATGGTTTTGCGCAACACCACACCGCGCTGGCGCCAGCCGGTGCGCTCGGCGGCAACCGGGTAGTTGCGCACTTTGGCCAGATGGCGGGTTACCAGCATCAGCCCCGCGCAGATCATAATCCCCGGTACAATACCGGCGGCAAACAGACCGCCCACCGATACGTTCATAATGAAGGCATATAAAATCATGATCCCCGAAGGCGGGATAATCGGACCGATCACTGAGGAGGCGGCGGTGATGGCGGCGGCGAAGCGGCGTGAATAACCGTTCTGCTCCATCGCCGGAATCAGCATTTTGCCAAGCGCCGAGGTATCGGCCACCGCCGACCCCGACAGCCCGGCAAACAGCACCGAGGAAAGAATGTTCATCTGCGCCAGCCCGCCGCGAAAATGACCGATCATGGCCTGGCTGAACTGCACGATGGCGCGGGTAATGCCGCCGGCGTTCATCAGCTCGCCGGCGAGAATGAAGAATGGCACCGCCATTAGCGGAAAGGAGTCGATACCGTTGTAAAGTCTGGACAGCAAAGCGGTGAAAAACATGTCCTGATCGTCAACCAGCAAACTGACGCCGGGGCCGATCAACAGGGCAAAGACTATCGGCATACCTGCCGACAGCAGAAAGATAAACACCCAGAAATAGGTCAGTGACATGCAGTTGGCTCGTTGTTAATTGTTGTATTCGGCCGTTTTGGCGCTCATTCAAAAGACGCCGCTGCGGCGCTCGCAATCAGGGCTGGTCAGCGGCTATGGCATATTCATTTTCCCTGTCCAGCAGCGCCAGTACATCCCGCAGCACCAGCTCGCAGCCGACGCAAAACAGTGCGGCAAAACCAAACGGCACCACGGCGTAAAACCAGGCCATCGACACACCCAGGGTGGCCGAAGAAATGGCCTGCCCGCGCGCCCAGAACGCCAGCGACTCGATAAAAAACAGGTAGACGATCCACAGCACCAGCAGGTTCAGACAAATCTGCAGCGCCAGGCGCCAGGCGCGGGACATGGCCTCGGAAAAAATATCGATGGAAACATTGAGACCGCGGCGGTAGGCCCAGGGCGCCACCAGAAAGGCCGTCCAGACCATCATCACCTTGGCGAACTCCTCGCTCCAGGAGAGGGAATCGTTCAGCACATAGCGGCAGAAAACCTGGATCAGTACGGCGACAGTCATCGCCACCACCAGGGCGGCGGCAAGGTTGCGGGCAGCGGTACAAACGGCGTGATTGAGCCTCGCCAGCGGCGCGACAATACGCTTGTAAACGAATTGAATCAATCGTCCCCCTCAGCGGGCGGCGCCTATCTCAGCGGGCGGCGCCTATGCCTGCCAGTGCCGTTCGGTAACCACCTGCCCGTTCAACTCGCCGGTATGCACAATATCCGGCCCCAGCGGAATCCGCTCACCCTGCCGCACAAATACCGCATATTCCGCCAGCGCCAGTTTCAGCCGGTGAACGCGCCCGCCGGCAAAGGCGCTGTTGCAGGGGAAGCGCCGCCACTGCCCGGCGGGCAGGTAGAACTCGACCTCGCCGTCGGCACGCAGGCACGGCGCCACCAGCATGTTATCGCCGAACATAAACTGCTCCTCGAATGCCCAGGCGGCGCGATCCTGCGGAAAAGCCAGCGCCATGGCCCGCTGGCAGGGCAGGCCGGTGTCGCAGGCTTGCTGCACCACCTGCTGCAGGTAGGGCAGCAGCCGGTAGCGCAGCTGCAGCGCCTGCAGCGCGGCAGCTTCGGCCTGCTCGCCGGATTCGCTGTGGCGATAGGACCAGGGCTCGCGCGGGCCGATACCGTGCAGGCGCATATGCGCCGAGAACACCGCGGCCTGCATCCAGCGCACATAGAGCACGGCGTCGCGCTGGTCGCCGTAAAAACCACCGATATCGGTGGCATAAAAAGGCGCTCCCGACAGACCCCAGCTCAGGCCGCCGCGCAGGCTGCCGGCCAGGCCACCCCAGTCGGCCTGCGGATCGCCGCCCCACTGGGACGGATAGCGCTGGCTGCCGGCCCAGGATGAGCGGCTGAAAAGAAACGCACCCGCTGCACAGTAGCGTTGCGCCGCCTCGTAGACACAGCGGTTGTACAACAGCGTATAGGCGTTGTGCAGCTGCCTGCCGCTGTCGCCGTTATGGGCCACCGCATCCGCTTCGACCTGCTCGCCGAAATCCGCCTTGATCATATCGACGCCGATATCGAACAGCGCTTTGTGCTGATCGCGCCAGAAGGCGTAGGCCTCGGGGTGGGTAAAATCCACCAGCCCGGAATCCGGCAGCGGTGTCAGCACATCGCCAAACGGCGAGGTGTCCCACTGGTAGCGATAGGCTTCGCCGCTGTTTTTGTCTTTCAGCAACCAGCCTCTGGCGGCCATATCGGCAAACAGCGGGTTGTTTACCGACACCAGCGGATACTCCCATACGCACAGCTTGAAATCCAGCGCCTGCAGTTGCGCGATGACGGCGCCGGGGTCGGGGTAGCGCGCGGCATCCCATTCGAAGGCAAAGCGCGTCTGTGTGTCGAGCCAGGCGCGGCCGTCGAGCGTAATCACATCGCAGGGCATGCCCTCCTCGCGCACGCGCGCGGCGGTGGCCAGCAGTTCGCCGGCATCGGCATAATAGGCCTTGGACAAAATCGCGCCCAGACTCCACAGCGGCGGCAGCGGCGCGCGCCCGGTCAGTGCCGTGTAATGACCGATGATATCGGCACCGCCGTCACCGGCAAACAGGAACAGATCCAGTTGCGGCTCCTCGACAAAAAAGCCGTAGGCGCGCTGTGACCAGGGTGCAAAGCCGACCGCGTGAGTCACCGCCGCCGGAGTGTGGACAAACAGGCCCCAGCCCAGCGGGCTCCAGGCAAACGGCGTGTTTTTATAGGAGGCCTCGGCGTTGACGCCGAGGGCATCGCGATTGAAAGATTCGAGCAACTGGCCGCGCCTGTCCAGCCGGCCCCATTTTTCACCCAGGCCGTAGACCGGCTCGCCGGCATCCAGCGCCAGACTCATAAACCAGCCGCCTTCGCAGCGGGCCGCCGGCGGCAGGCGAAAGCGACGGGTAAAATGCGCGTCGGTCGGCGAGCGCTGCAGCACACTTTCGCCGCGCAGCCATTCGAAAGCAAAGGGGTTGTGCCGCAGGCGCAGGGTAAAACCCGCCCCCGCCAGTGTGGTACTGTCGGCATCGGATTGAAACGACAGCGCCGCCGCCTCGGGCTGGCGCAGCAGCATGCCGTAATCCCCGGTGGCCGCCTCGCCGAAGCGCAGGCGCACGCCAAAATCGTGTAGCGTTATCGCCAGCGGCCCGGCCGCAGTCGGCAACAGCAGTTGGTTGGCGCGCAGCTCGGCGGCGCCGGTGATCTGTAGCGGGTCGATAGCGCCCCAGTCGGGCTGCAGGGGGTCAAATGGCAGCATTCAGCTAAGCTCCAATACGGGAATATCCAGGCGTGCGGCCAGCGCCCGCAGCGGCGCGCGATAGTCACCATAGGCAATGGCGTAGTGGTGCTCGACGCCCTCCTCCATCACCGTGGCGCAGACCTGCGCCGCCGGGCGGTCAAAGCGCAGGGTACCGGAAGTGCCGGTAAAAGCCATCGGCGCGCGCAGCATTTCGCCGCCGCCGACGATCAGCTTGGTGATATTTTTCGCTTGCGACAACCGCGCCAGAGTCACGCGCCCGGGTTTCAGCGGAAACTGGTGCAGCAGCGGCATTTTGCGATTGGTATGAATGGTGGCTTCCGGGGTCGCCTGCGGGTCGCACATCGACAGCGGCGCCAGCCCGCAGTGCCAGAACACGGCACTGTCGTCATCGCCGTCGATATCCACCAGATCCGCCATCCATACCGGCTGCTGCGCCAGTTCCTGCAGCACCAGCGTCGACAGCGAGCCGTAGACATCGGCCTCACAGGCACAGGGCACACCGGCCTGATTCATCATCGCCATCGGCCCGCAGGCGGCGCAGCCGTATTCGGTAAAAGTCTCCGGCCAGCAGCGCACCGCCAGGCTGCGCGCGCCGGTATCGGCCTGTATGTCCTGCAGGGCGCAGTAAACCCGCAGCGAGCGGTCCAGTTGCCCCTGGTCGACGGCGTCGAGCCCCGCCAGCTGCGCTGCCGCCGCGGCGCGCACGCTGGCGACGCGCCCGCCATCCGCCGCCGCCGCCCGGCCGAACAGGTTTTCCAACTCGACCCGCTGCACCTCGACGCCGGCAAGTTTGCGCAGCGCTTCGGCATCGTATTCGCAGGTATCGAAACCCTCCGGATGCCTGCCGACCACGCCGATACGCGCGCCCCGCAAAGCCTGCAGTACCCGCTCGGCTTCGGCAGCGGCAGCGGTAGCGCCGCCGCCAGCGCCAGCGCTGGCTGCCGCCCGCGGCGCCGGCGGCGCCGTCAGACGCTGCAGCGCCCGGCCGACATCGGCCGCGTCAGGCGAGCGATAGAGCCAGTTGTAGCTGATCCCGGCCTTGCCGAGCGCGTGCGCGGCGAGGTTGATACCGCAGTAGGCATTGAGCCGCAGGCGGCCGCCGGCGCGCGGCTCCGGCAGCCCCCACAAGGCCAGTGGCGCGGCGATGTCAGCGGCCAGCTGTACCGTCATCGACGCATCGGTAAAGGTAACCTGAATGATCAGCAGCAGGTCGATGGCGCCATGGGCGCGAATCTGCTCGAGCGCAGCCTGCACGGCGGGGCCGTCGAACAACAGTTCGCGCGAGCCGACGGCCTCGATACCGGCAGCCTGCAGAGCGGCAAAAGCGCGATCTTTTTGCTGCTGCGCAAACTCGACATCGAAAGTCGGTCGCGCCAGTGCAACGACACCGTAGACGGCCATATCAAGCTCCAAAACCCGGGTAGTTGTGGCGGAAGGTCTGGTCGGCGGGCTCGGGCTGCACGGCACCGCGGTAAAGCGGGTGGCGGTGCCAGGGGGTCGCCTCGGCATCGGTAAGCCGATTGAGGTCGCCCATGTAATCAACGGCTTCACCGCGCAGGGCTTCCCTGATCTTCTGCCAGTCCGGGAAATGCCGGAAAGCCTGCAGCCAGATCGCGCGCCCGGCCAGATAGCCGCTGGCACCGGCGCGGTAGGCGTGGCTGAGCACTTTTTTGAATTCATCCATGCCGGCGCCGGCAGACAGCATCACCCACGGGCGCCCGGCCGCCTGGCCCAGTTTGTCGAACCACGGCTGCACCTCCTGCCAGCCGTCGCCGCCGACACCGGGCACCTCGGCGGCCGCCAGCGGGCTTTCGAGTTTAAACAGGTCGACGCCGAATTTGGGATCGGCAAACGTGTCGACACTCTCCAGTACCAGCTCCGGTTGCTTGGTGCGCATCTCCCGGTACTCGCGGGTCTGCTCGCTGTCGCGGGCGAGGGGGTAAACTAACAGCTCGAACACAAAGGGAATGTCGTATCTGGCGCAGGCCTCGCCGATCCTCTGGGTGAAATCCTGCTGCGCGCGGCATACCGCCGCGTCGGCATCGGGGCGATACCAGGTGAGCACCTTGACGGCATCGCCGCCGACACGCTTGATTTTTTCCACCGACCAGTCGTCGATGGCTGCCGACAGGCGCCCGCCGTCGGTCTCGCGGAACAGCGAATCCTCGAGTGTCAAAATCAATCCACGCGCGGGGCTGTAGGCGGAAATACCGTGCGGATAAGCGGCATGTGGATCGAGCAGCATGGCCGAGGACTGGCCCTGCAGCTCTTCGATCAGCAGGCGCTTGAAATCCGCCACATCCCGCCACGGCGCCTCCTTGGTGCCGCGTTTTTCCCTGATGGGATTTTTGATCGGCGGGCGCTGATCCACCGCCGTCATTTTAAACCGCCCGCCGGCGTCAGCCAGGCGGCGCATACTCCAGATTTTACCTGCGGAGAGCTTCATCGAGAATATCCAAAAAAGAGCTTACAGCCGAAAGGCTACAGTTTACAGCTGGCGGCAAGGTCTGCTGTAAGCTGGCAGCTGTAGCCTGTCAGCTCAATACCATGACTAACCCGAGTTGCGGATAAACTGCTCCAACTCGGCCCTTGTAGGTGCGGCGCCGCGGCCGCCGAAGCGCTGCACTTTGAGCGCCGCTGCGGCGCTGGCGAAACTGATGGCCTGCAGCTCGCTGCGCCCCTCGCCCAGCGCCAGCGCAAAGGCGCCGTGCCAGATATCGCCGGCGCCCAGTGTATCGACGCTATCTACCGCAAAAGCGGGTATGTGACCGCTGTCATTGGCGGCAACATAAAAAACACCGCCGGCTCCCAGGGTGACACAGCACCAGGCCCCGGTCGCCCCGGCAATATGGTGTAGCGCCGCCTCGTAATCGTCGTGGCCGGCGTAATCGGCCAGCCCCGCGGCGGAGAATGCCAGGTGCGAAGCCAGCTGCAGCAGCTCGCCGTGGCGCGGCACCGGCAGGTCGGCGTCCAGCACCGCCGGCACCCCGGCCTCCAGCGCGCGGCCGAACATCCAGGCCGCGCCCTCGGCCCAGCGCGTATCGCCCAGCACTGCCCGTATCCCGTCTGGCAGTCGCTGCGGCAGCCAGTCGGCGGCGGCGGGCAACTGCGGATCGAGGTAGTTGACGATCAGCCGTTCACCGCGGCCATCCACCATGACCGACGACACCGAGGACCGGCAGCCGCTGAAACGGCGCAGATAGTGGCAGCCGACACCGTAGGCCTGCAGTTCCTCGGCAATCATCGCGGCGACATTGTCGTCGCCGACCCGCGCCGCCAGCTCCACCCGTCCACCCAGCCTGGCGACGGCCACGGCGGCGCTGGCTGCGGGGCCGCCACCGACACTGTCGAAACCGGTGGCGCGGTGCTTCTGTGCCGTTGCCGGCAGCGTATCGACGGCAAATACAAAATCCTGTACCGCGTGCCCAACACAGAAGACGCTGCTCAACACTGCATCAGTCATTGCTTCCCCGGTTGTGCTGCTGATTGCCACACTGATTGCCACATGATTGCTACATGATTGTCACAACAGGATATTGCCATTACCGGCGCTGCCGGCCCGGGCGATTTCTTATCATTTGGCAAAATGCTGATTTGGCAAAGTCAGGGTTCGGCTAAAGCGCCACAAATCTTATATAAGATATAAGAGTTCATTTTGCACCCTGCCTGCCGCAATGTCAATTTGACTCTGATAAGCGCCGGCTGTTAACGGCTGCCTGCAATACTGCCGGGCGAAGGGCGTTGCTGGCAGCTGCTGGGTAAGGTTGCCATTCAGTTCAGGTCTATGGCGTAAACCACCTTGTCGGTAGTCACGCGGCTGATGCGCCATTCCACTTTCCTGCCGCCGATGGCAATGGCAATGCGGTCTATGTGCAGAATCGGGGTACCGACTTCGATATTCAGGCGCCGGGCGTCCTCGCGGGTGGCGGCATCGGCGCGCAGCTGCTCATCAGCTTCCACCACACTGTTGCCATAACGGCTCTGGTAGAGCGAGTAGAGGGTATTGGGCAGAGCGCCGATCTCGTCGATATCCGGAAACAGCGCCAGCGGCACAATGACTGTTTCGACCAGCGTCGGCACCTCATCGATCAGGCGGGTGCGGCGGATTTCAACAACCTTGGCACCTTCTTCGAGATCCAGCTTCTGTCGCTCCTGGGATTTGGCTTTGCGCCGCTTCACCGTACAGCTGCGGCTCTCCGGCGTCACGCGGCTGCCGTCTTCGCGGCGCAGGCGAAAAAACTGGAACAGCGCCCGCTCCTGGGTATGCTGCGCGACGAAGGTGCCCTTGCCCTGGCGGCGCTCCACCAGCTTTTCCGTCACCATGGCATTGAGCGCCTTGCGCACGGTACCCTGGCTCACCCCCAGTTCCGCAGCCAGCATCTGCTCGCTGGGCAGCGCCTCGGCCGGGCGCCAGACACCATCGACAATACGCCTGACCAGCAGGTTGTAGACCTGTTGGTACAGGGGTTGTAAACCGGGTGCTTCGTTCATTGGCTAATCTCCAGAGGCCCTGTTCGGGAAGTGTTTCGAGGGTTTCAGGCGCCGCAAACACAAAGAACGCAACACCGCGCTTATTCCATTTATCAATTTATAATAGTCATAATATACAAGATAAATATTGTGTCTTATATAAGACCTAAGTTATGATTGCTGGCATAAAACCGCTGATCAGGCGGCACCCGTGCGCCGGCGACTGACGACCGCTGGTGCTAACTCGATCACGGCAGCGTGAAGCCGATATTATTTGAAAACGCTCAGGGCTTTTTATCAGGCCCGGGCTCGTTCGTAAACTTACAGCTGTTAACCAAGCAGCTAATGGGCTCAAGGCTGGTAGTTAACACGCTCAGGGCTGTCATTATAGAAAGCTCAAGGCTATCAGTTAACAGGCTCAAGGCTGTCAGTTAGAACGCTCAGGGCTGTCAGTTAACAGGCTCAAGGCTGCCATCACTGCAAGCTGTATTATCAGGTCAACCCCCGCCTAGAGCGAAGTATGAATCGCGAGTCTCGGGCGGCGCGGTTTCAGCATCAAAGGACATTGTAATGGATATTCCCCATCTATTGATACACGACAAGAAAGATAACGTCGGCGTAGTGGTGGTCGAAGACCTCGCCGCCGGCACCGAGATGCTATGTGTGGTAACTGAGGACGATTCGGACTTCAGCCTAGTCGTCGGCAGCGACGTTCCCATCGGTCACAAGGTGGCTCTTACCGAACTGGCCGAAGGCGACAGCATCATCAAATACGGTGAAGACATCGGCCGCGTTACCCGGCCGATCGCCAAGGGCGAGCACGTTCACGTGCACAATCTGAAAACCAAACGCTGGTAAGCGGGAGTTATTCACTATGGCCGAGTTAGATTCATTCTGGGGTTTTCGCCGCGACAACGGCCGCGTCGGTGTACGCAACTACGTCGCCATTTTACCGGTCGACGATATCTCCAATGCCGCCTGCGAGGCGGTCGCCAACAATATTCACGGCACCCTGGCACTGCCCCACGCCTACGGCCGGCTGCAGTTTGGCGCCGACCTGGATTTGCACTTTCGCACCATGATCGGCACCGGCGCCAACCCCAATGTCGCCGCCTGCGTGGTGATCGGCATCGAGCCCGGCTGGACGCAGAAAATTGTCGACGGTATCGCCGCCACCGGCAAGCCGGTGAGCGGCTTTTCCATCGAGCAAAACGGCGATATCGCCACCATCGCTGCAGCTTCGCGCACCGCCAAGGAATATGTGCACTGGGCGACCGAGCTGCACCGCGAGGAATGCGATATCGCCGATCTGTGGGTATCCACCAAGTGCGGCGAGTCGGATACCACCTCCGGCATCGGCGCCAACCCGACCGTCGGCAATATGTACGACAAACTGATTCCGCAGGGCATCTGCGGTGTGTTCGGCGAGACTTCGGAACTGACCGGCGCCGAGCACCTGTGCAAGGCGCGCGCCGCGTCGCCCGAAGTCGGCGAGAAGTTCCTGCGGACCTTCCAGGCCTACCAGGACGAAGTGATCGAGGCCCACAAAACCACCGACCTGTCGGAGAGCCAGCCCACTAAGGGCAATATCGAGGGCGGCCTGTCAACCATCGAAGAAAAGGCGATGGGCAACCTGGAAAAAATCGGCAAGAAGATTTCCTTTATCGATGTACTGGAGCCCGCCGAGGCACCCGCCAAAGGCCACGGTATGTACTTTATGGATACCTCTTCAGCGGCAGCCGAATGTGTTACGCTGATGGCGGCGGCCGGCTACGTACTGCACACATTCCCAACCGGGCAGGGCAATATCATCGGCAACCCGATTGTGCCGGTGGTCAAGATCACCGCCAACCCGCGCACGATCCGCACCATGTCGGAACATATCGACGTGGACGTATCGGGCCTGATGCGCCGCGATCTGACCATGGAGCAGGCCGGCGACAAGCTGATCGACCATATCGTCCGCACCGCCAACGGGCGCTTTACCGCCGCCGAGGCGCTGGGCCACAGGGAGTTTGTGATGACCAAACTCTATCGCAGCGCCTGACAACCATCGCGCTGCCGGCGCCGCGGTTAAATCCATTCGCAAGCCAATATCCCATGGCCGGCAGTACAGACTTATGAGCGATAGCGTAAAACTGAGTTTGCAGCAGGCACAGGCCCTGGCCCGCGGGGCCCTGGTCGCCAACCGCACCGACCCCGCCAATGCCGAACCCACCGCCGCCGCCCTGGTGGCGGCCGAAGCCGACGGCCAGCCCGGCCACGGTCTGGCGCGCGTGCCGTTCTATACCGCCCAGGCGCGCGCCGGCAAGGTCAACGGCCGGGCCAGGCCCAGCGTCGAAAAAGTCGCCGCCGCCGCCCTGCGCGTCGATGCCGATTTCGGCTTTGCCTACCCGGCTATCAATCTGGCCGTCGACAGGCTGGCCGCACTTGCCCCCGATACCGGTATCGCCATGGCGACGATTTATCGCTCACACCACTTCGGCCAGGCCGGCGCCCATGCCGAACGCCTGGCAGAGCGCGGCCTGGTAGCCATGGTCTACGGCAATGCGCCGAAAGCGATGGCTTACTGGGGCGGAAAAAAACCCATGCTCGGCACCAATCCGATCGCTTTCGCCGCACCCACCACTGCCGCTCCCCTGGTAATCGACCTGGCGCTGTCGAAAGTGGCGCGCGGAAAAATCATGACCGCGCAAAAACTCGGCACCGCTATTCCGCCGGGCTGGGCGCTGGATGCCGAGGGCAATGCCACCACCGATGCCGGCGCGGCCATGCAGGGGTCGATGCTGCCCATTGGCGAGGCCAAGGGTGCGGCACTGGCAGTGATGGTGGAAATACTCTCTGCGGCCCTGACCGGCAGCCATTTCGGGTTTGAAGCCTCGTCACTGTTTGACGCCGAAGGCGACAAACCCAACCTGGGTCAGACGCTGATCGCCATCGACCCGGACACCGCTTCGGGCGGCAGCTTCGCCGAACGCATGACAACCTTCGTCGGCGCTATCGACGCCGAGCACGGCGCGCGCCTGCCCGGCTCGCGCCGCTTGCAGCGCCGCGCCGCTGCCGCTGCCGGCGGCATCGACATACCGGCGCCGCTGCACCGGGAGATAACTGCGCTGGCAGCAGCGGACTGACACCCCCAATCAATGACAGCCGGTAACTGGCGGCAAAAGGTGGAATATGGCGGATATCGTAATCAGTGAGTTTATGGATAAAAATACTGTCGAGCGCGCCTTTGACGGCCGCGACGTGCTGTTTGATCCTTACCTGGTGGACCGCCCCGAAGATTTACATGCAGCGCTTGCCGATGCCCGCGCGCTGATCGTTCGCAATCGCACCCAGGTGCGCGGCCGCCTGCTCGAGGCAGCGCAGCGCCTGCAGGTGGTGGGCCGCCTCGGGGTCGGCCTCGACAATATCGATCTGCAGGCCTGCCGGGAGCGCGGTATCGCCGTCTGCCCGGCCAGCGGCGCCAATGACCAGTCGGTAGCCGAGTATGTGATAACCGCCGTGTTGATGCTGTTGCGCGGCGCCTGGCTGTCCAGCCGGCAGGTGGCCGCCGGCGACTGGCCGCGGGGGGCCTTGATCGGCCGGGAGGTGGCGGGCAAATGTCTGGGCCTGGTGGGCTACGGCGCCATCGCCCGCGAAACGGCGCGCCGCGCCGCCGCCCTGGGCATGGCGGTAGTGGCCTGCGATCCCTATCTGCCCGCCGGCGATCCCGCCTGGGGCACTACCCAAAACCTTCAGCTCGAACCGCTGCTGCAGCGCGCGGACGCGGTCAGCCTGCATGTGCCGCTGACCGATCAAACCCGCCATATTATCGATGCCCGGGCACTGGCGGCGATGAAGCCGGGGGCGGTTCTGATCAACGCCGCCCGCGGCGGTATCGTCGACGAGGCGGCCCTGGCAGCGGCACTGCAGGAGGGCGGGCTGGCCGGGGCAGCGCTGGATGTGTTTGAAAACGAACCTCTCAGTGCCGGGCAAGGGGCGCGCTTCGAGGGCCTCGCCAATGTGCTGTTGACGCCGCATATCGCCGGGGTTACCGAGGAGTCCAATGTGCGTGTCAGCCGCCTGACGGCGGAAAATGTGCTGGCGCATTTAGGCTAGGGGAGGTGGTGGTTGGGGTGGAACCCCGCTCCGTGCCGCTTTTAGTTCGGACGTTCATAACATACCGGTCCCGATAGCAATATCGACTGTTGCAAAACGAATATTTATCGTGCAATTCGATACTTCATCCCACCTGAGTTACCTGACTCCGCCATTGCAACAGGCCCTTATGACGCCATTGCCTATAAAAGAGTCGGCCTAGTAATAAAATGTTCGAATTAGAATTATTTATTTTCGATTTCGAACATTGTATGCTTACGCCATTCAGTCGCCTCCGGACCCTCCCGCCGTGAACCAAACAGACACTGCCGTCAGTGTACTTAAGCCGGCCGCGAATAAGCTGCCGCCCCGGCAGCAGACCATTTTGGAGCTTGCCCGCCAGGGCGGCTTTGTCGCCACAGAGCAGCTGGTCAGGCTCTTCGGGGTGACGCCGCAGACAGTTCGCCGCGATATCAATACCCTCTGCGAGATGAAGCTGTTGCAGCGCTATCACGGCGGCGCGGGCCTGCCCAGCAGTGTGGAAAACGCCCCCTACGCCGACCGCCAGATCCAGGGTCAGGACGAGAAGCAGCGTATCGGCCGGCTGACCGCCGCGCTGATTCCCAACTACGCCTCGCTGTTTATCAATATCGGCACCACCACCGAGGCCGTGGCCCAGGCTCTGACACAGCACGAAGGTCTGCGTGTGGTCACTAACAATATCAACGTGGCCCAGATTCTGCGCGCCAACAGCAGCTTCGAGGTGATTCTCGCCGGCGGCACTGTGCGCAACCGCGACGGCGGCATCATCGGCGACTCCGCCATCGAGTTCATGCGCGGCTTTCGCCTCGATTACGCCGTGATCGGCATCAGCGGTATCGACGCCGACGGCTCGCTGCTGGACTTCGATTTTGGCGAAGTCCAGGTGGCCAAGGCCATTATCGAAAACTCCCGGCAGGTACTGCTTACCGCCGATAAATCCAAGTTCGGCCGCCGCGCCATGGTGCGCCTCGGCCAGTTGCGCGATGTGCAGGCGCTGATTACCAGCGAGGCGCCGCCGGCGGCATTCCTGCCGGCGATAAAAGCCTCGGGTATCGATCTGATTTACGACCCGGTGCCGGCAATCCCCTTACAACAGTAGGCGAGCTTATGTCAGACGATATAGTGGATATTCTGGTGATAGGCGGCGGTATCAACGGCACCGGTATTGCGCGCGATGCCGCCGGCCGCGGTCTCAAGGTGCTGTTATGTGAAAAGGCCGATCTGGCGGCGGCGACATCCTCCGCCAGCAGCAAACTGATACACGGCGGCCTGCGCTATCTCGAGCACTATGAATTCAACCTGGTGCGCAAGGCGCTGATCGAGCGCGAGGCGCTACTGGCCGCGGCGCCGCACATTATTGAGCCGATGCGCTTTGTGCTGCCCCACCACAAAGGACTGCGCCCGGCCTGGCTGCTGCGGCTCGGGCTGTTCCTTTACGACCATCTCGGCGGCCGCAAGCTGCTGCCGGCCTCGAAGGGGCTCGACCTTCGCAGCCACCCGGCCGGCGCACCGCTGAAAGACGAGTTTAGCCGCGGTTTCGAATACTCCGACTGCTGGGTGGACGACGCCCGCCTGGTGGTGCTCAACGCCCTCGATGCCCGCGAACGCGGCGCCGGCATTCTCACCCATACCGCCTGCACCGGCGCCGAGAGAGTCGGCGACTTGTGGCAGGTGGCGCTGCAGGGTGGCGACGGCAAGCGGCACCAATACCGGGCGCGGGCGCTGGTCAACGCCGCCGGCCCCTGGGTTGCCGAGGTATTGGGCCAGATATCGCCTCAGGGAAGCAAAGACAAGCGTATGCGCCTGATCAAAGGCAGCCATATCGTGGTCGACAAACTGTTTGATGGCGAGCAGGCCTATATTTTCCAGAACGCCGATGGCCGGGTGATCTTTGCCATCCCCTATCAGGGCGCTTTCACCCTGATCGGCACCACCGATATCCCCTATCAGGGCAACCTTGACGGGGTTGAGGCAAGCGCGGAGGAAATCGACTATATCTGCGCGGCTGCCGGCAAGTATTTTCGCCAGCTGCTGACACCGCTGGATGTGCGCTGGAGTTATGCCGGTGTGCGCCCGCTTTACGATGACGGCAGTGAGGACGCCTCCGCCGTTACCCGTGATTACCAGCTGAATCTGGAAGCGCCGGCGGGTAAAGCGCCGCTGCTGTCGGTTTTCGGCGGCAAGATCACTACCTATCGCAAACTGGCCGAGCACGCGCTGGCCGAACTGCAGCCCGGCCTGGGCTTTACCGCACGCGACTGGACCGAGCGTGTTGCCCTGCCCGGCGGCGACATTGCCAATGCCGATTTCGACGCTTTTGCCGAGCGCATGTCAAAGCGATATACCTGGCTGCCGCGGTCAATCTTGCAGCGCCTGCTGCGCGCCTACGGCACCCGGGTGCAGGCCCTTATCGGCAGCGCCGCCGGCATGGCGGATCTGGGCGAGGACTTTGGCGGCGGCCTCTACGAAGCCGAGCTGAATTACCTGAAAACCACTGAGTGGGCAAGCTGCGCCGCGGACGTGCTCTGGCGCCGCAGCAAGCTGGGCTTGCATTTGTCAGCGGAAGCGCAGGAAAAAGTTGCCGGCTGGTTCGAGCGCAGCAGGGACATAGCAGCTTAGCTGCCTGCCCTGCCGGCTATTGACCTTTAGCGCCCGTATATGTACTGTGTGACACCATAACGCCCAACTGGGCGCAAACGACTAGAAAGGTCGCAGAAAAAAGGTCGCAGAAAGATCACAGGAAGATCGTAGGAAAGCCGCAGGAAAGTCGCGGGAAAGCCAAAAAAAGGTCGCTCGCTTTGGGCAGGAAAATTTACGGACCGCACGATAAGTTTTTTCGTGCCGCCATGGAACACAGGCCGGTCGCCATCGACTTTTTCAACCACTATCTGCCCGACACAGTCAGGCAGCTACTCGATGTGAACAGCCTGCAGTTGACCCGGCACAGTTATATCGACAACGAGCTGCAGGAAAGCATCAGCGATCTGGTGTTCAGCTGCCAACTGGCAGACAGGCCCGCCTATCTGACACTGTTGATCGAACACCAGTCCTCGCCGGATCGGATGCTGCCGTTTCGCGTGCATCACTATCTGTTTGGCATGCTATACGGCCACCGCAAGCAGTATCCCGACCGGCAGCTACCGGCTGTTTACACCCTGGTGTTCTACCACGGCGAAGTCACGCCCTACCCGTATTCCCTGGATATACGGGACTGTTTCGACGACCCCCAGCAACTGATGCGAACAGTCCTGTATCAGCCCTTACCCCTGATCGATGTCAACCAGTTATCAGATGACGCACTTAAGCAGCAACAGTGGGTGGGCCCCCTGGCGCGCGCACTGAAGTATATCCGCGAGCGGGATATGGCACCCTATGCCATGGATATCCTCGGCGCCCTGCCCTGGCCCATGGAGCACACCGAGGCTATAGAGTTACTCGAATTACTGTTAAACTACCTGCTACATGTGGGCAATATCGAGGACATAGACGGCTTTATTGCCGCCGGCGCGGAGCGGCTGTCGGGGCCGGTAAGGAGCGAAATCATGACATTTGCAGAAAAACTGGAACAGCGGGGCATTGAGAAAGGTATCCGCAAAGGACGACAGGAAGGAAGGCAGGAAGGCCTCCAGGAAGGCATGAAAACCGTCGTACTCAACATGCTGAAAGAAGGTGCCGAAGTCCCCTTTATCGCCAAAGTCACCGGCCTATCGGCAGCGGAAATAGAACACCTGCAAACACCCAAAAAACCAGTGACTGGAAACTAGTGGCTAGTCACTGGTTTCTCTCAACTAATCCCCATCCCCGAAACCATCGAGATCATCACTCCCGCTGCTACCGCCGAGCCGATTACCCCGGCGACATTCGGCCCCATGGCATGCATTAACAGGAAGTTCTGCGGGTTGGCCTCGAGGCCGACTTTATTGGAAACCCGCGCCGCCATCGGCACCGCCGATACCCCGGCGGAGCCGATCAGCGGATTGATCGGCGTTTTGCTGAAACGGTTCATCAACTTGGCCATCAATACGCCGCAGGCAGTGCCGATGGCGAAAGCGACGATGCCCAGCAACAGAATGCCGAGAGTTTTCGGGTCGAGAAATTTGTCCGCCGCCAGTTTCGAGCCCACTGACAGGCCGAGAAAAATCGTGGTGATATTGATCAGCGCATTCTGCGCGGTATCGCTCAGGCGGTCCACCACGCCGCACTCGCGCATCAGGTTGCCGAGGCAGAACATGCCCAGCAGCGGCGCTGCGGTCGGCAGAAACAGCGCCACCAATACCAGTAATACCAGCGGGAAAACGATTTTTTCCCGCTGTGATACGCGCCGCAATTGCGTCATGGTGATGGCGCGCTCTTTCTCGCTGGTCAGTGCACGCATAATCGGCGGCTGGATGACCGGCACCAGTGCCATATAGGAGTAAGCCGCAACGGCGATGGCACCGAGCAGCTCCGGCGCCAGCAGGCTCGAGACATAGATGGCAGTGGGGCCGTCGGCGCCGCCAATAATACCGATGGCGGCAGCATCGGCAACACTGAAATCCATCAGCCCGGCGGCCGACAGGGCCACCGCACCCAGTACCGTAGAAAAAATGCCAAACTGCGCCGCCGCACCCAGAAACAGGGTCTTGGGGTTGGCCAACAGGGGACCGAAATCCGTCATTGCCCCAACCCCCATAAAAATCACCAGCGGCGCCACGCCGCTGGCAATCGTGACATGGTAAAAACTGTAGAGCATGCCGTTGCTGAAACCGGCATCAGCGGCAATCTGCCGTACCGCCAGACGCGCGCCACTGCCGGCATTTTCATAGGCGTAGAGCAGCTCGGCGGCAGACTCCAGCGCGCCACTCCCGAGCGCGCCGGCCATGGCGGCAAGCACCTGGGGATCGGCCGCGTAAAGGGCATTCTCCACCGCCGACAGCGCCAGCCCCGCGCCGGGAATATTGGCCAGTACGCAACCGAAGCCGATGGGTACCAGCAGCAGTGGTTCAAAGCTTTTGCGAACCGCCAGAAACAACAGTGCGAAGCCGACCAGAATCATGGTGAACTGGCCGCCGGTGATCTGGTAAAGGCCCGAATCCTGCCAGAGATTGAGGAAGGTATCCATGAAATTCTCCCGCTCAGGCAACAGTCAGCAGCACATCGCCAACGGCAACGGCATCGCCTTCTTTGACATTGACGCTACCCACGGTACCGGCCCTGGGCGCGCTGACTTCGGTTTCCATTTTCATCGCCTCCAGTATCAGCACCGTATCGCCTTCGGCAACCTGCTGGCCGGGCGCGACCAGCACGCGGAAAATATTGCCGGCCAGCGGCGCCGCTACCGGTTCACCGCCGCCGGGGGCGGCCGCACCGCCGGCAGCCGCCGGCGTGCCGCCGCCCAGCGGTACGATACCGGTCAGGTCGCCGCCGCTGGCAACGGTGACGGTATAGCTCTGCCCTTCCACAGTGACGGTATAAACTTCTTCACCTTTATCGGTGGTGACCGGAGCGCCTTGTTTGCCGCTCGGCGGCGCTTCGAAAGCGGCGGGGTTGTCGCGGTTTTGGAGAAATTTCAAACCGATCTGCGGGAACAGCGCGTAAGTCAGCACATCGTCGATCTCATTGTCGCCGGCCGCCAGGCGCATGGACTTTTCGCCGGCAGCCTGCTGCAGCGCGACGCGCAGTTTTTCCAACTCCGGCTCAATCAGATCTGCCGGCCGGCAGGTAATGACCTCGGCACCCTCCAGCACCCGCGCCTGCAGCTGCGTATCGACCGGCGCGGGCGTGGCTCCATATTCACCCTTGAGCACACCGGCAGTCTCCTTGGAAATGGATTTATAGCGTTCACCGGTCATCACGTTGATCACCGACTGGGTGCCGACAATTTGCGAGGTGGGCGTTACCAGCGGGATATAACCCAGATCTTTGCGCACCCGCGGTATCTCCTCCAGCACTTCGGCAAGCCTCTCCTCCGCGCCCTGCTCGCGCAGCTGGTTTTCCATATTGGTGAGCATGCCGCCGGGTACCTGCGCCACCAGAATACGCGCATCGATGCCCTTGAGCGCGCCCTCGAATCTGGCGTACTTTTTCCGTACTTCGCGAAAGTAGTCGGCGATTTCACCCAGCAGATTGAGATCCAGGCCGGTATCGCGCTCGGTGCCTTCAAGCGTCGCCACCATGGTTTCGGTGGGCGTATGACCGTAGGTCATGGACATGGAGGAGATCGCGGTATCGACGTTGTCGAGCCCCGCCTCGACACACTTCAACGAGGTGGCATGGGCCAGGCCGGTAGTGGCGTGGCACTGCATATGAATGGGGATATCGCAGGATGCCTTCAGCCGCTTAACCAGTTGGTAACCGTCGTAGGGGCGCAGCAGGCCGGCCATATCCTTGATGGCGATGGAGTCAGCACCCATATCCTCGATGCGCTTGCCCTGTTCCACCCAGCCATCGATATTGTGCACCGGGCTGAGGGTATAGGCGATGGTGCCCTGGGCGTGCTTGCCGACTTTTTTCACCGCCTTGAGCGCCGTCTCGATATTGCGCATATCGTTCATGGCGTCGAACACCCGAAATACATCGACGCCGTTATGAGCGGCGCGCTCGACAAATTTTTCCACCACATCGTCGGCATAGTGGCGGTAACCGAGAATATTCTGCCCGCGAAACAACATCTGCTGCGGCGTATTGGGCATGGCCTTTTTCAGTTCGCGAATGCGCTCCCAGGGATCTTCGCCGAGAAAGCGAATACAGGCATCAAAGGTGGCACCGCCCCAGGATTCCAGTGACCAGAAGCCCACCCGATCGAGTTTTTCCGCAATCGGCAGCATATCGTCGATACGCATGCGGGTGGCAAACAGGGATTGGTGTGCATCGCGCAGGATAACGTCGGTAATACCTAATGGCTTTTGTGCCTCGCTCATCGGTGCTTGCCTCTATAATTATAGTAATGTCAACGCCAGTAACGTCGAACCCGGCCTCTCGGCGGGCTACTTGCCGCTGCGGTGGCGGTCGATCGCCGCCTTGATCACCGCCAGCAACCTGGCGTCCACTGTCGCTGCCGCGGTGGCGGGCGCGGGCTTTTTCGCCAGTTCCGGTTCCGGCTCGGGAAAGTAGCGCCGCGTTACCGCAGACATAAGCGTAGTGGCAATCACCAACAGCGTCAGGAACACAAATACCGTTCCCATCCCCAGCAGCATCAAGTCGACGCCCTGTTGCAACAGTGAGTCCTGCATAAGTCGTTCTGGCCTCCCCAATACGGCTGCTTTCGAAAACCACCCGGACGCAACGGCGCTGCATCCGCGCGCGGCGGGCCGGCGCCCGGCCTCCCCTTTTTCAGCGGCGGGCCACTGTAGCCCGAATGCGATCTGTAGGCAAATAATGCCGCTTACTACACCGAAACAGCCTCAAGTTTGCCAGCTATTATCGTTATTTTTCAAGCAGTTAAATTTTCAAACATACGTTTGAAAACACTTGGGCAGAATTGTTACAGCGGAAACTACAAGCGCCGCAGATAGCGAAAAAACGCCTGCACACCAAGGCCCTGCAATGGGTTAGAATGCAGAGCTTTTGTTGTCGTTGCTGGCATTGTAATAAACCGTTTTTTAAAGAGTCTTCCACATCCATGCGTATCATCCTTGCCCCCATGGAGGGCGTCGTCGATCACTATGTACGGGATATCCTGACCGGCCTCGGCGGTATCGACATTTGCGTCACCGAATTCGTGCGTGTCACCGACCACCTGCTGCCGGCGAGGGTATTCCTGCGCTACTGTCCCGAGCTGCGACAGCGCTGCCTGACAGCGGCGGGCACCCCGGTGCGCATTCAACTGCTGGGCGGCAAAGCCGGGCCGATGGCGGACAATGCCCGGCGCCTGGCGCAACTCGGCGCCGCAGCTATCGACCTGAACTTTGGCTGTCCCGCCAAGACCGTCAATAAGAACGACGGCGGCGCCTGCCTGCTGCGCCAACCCGAGCGCGTCCATACCATCGTCGCCGCAGTGCGCGGCGCGGTTCCCGCCGGCGTGCCGGTCAGTGCCAAGATGCGCCTCGGCTTTGATGACAAATCCCGCTATCTGGACAATGCGCTGGCCGCCGCCGAGGCCGGCGCCAGCGAACTGACGGTGCATGCGCGCAGCAAGGCCGACGGCTATCGGCCGCCCGCATACTGGGAATATATCGGTCGCATCCGCGAAGAAATCCGTATTCCGGTGGTTGCCAACGGCGAAATCTGGTCAGCGGCGGACTATCGCCGCTGCCGCCAGCTCTCCGGCTGCGAGGACGTCATGCTGGGCAGGGGCCTGCTCGCCTGTCCCGATCTGGCGCTGCAGATCAAAGCCGCCGTCGCCGGCAGAGACTGCCTGCCGATGCCGTGGCAGTCGGTTTGCCATTTATTGTTCAACTACTACGAGCGCACCAAAGATCTGTATCCGCAAAAATATCTCGGCAACCGGGTCAAACAGTGGCTGGTGTATCTGCGCCGCCAGTATCTCGAGGCCGGCGTCCTGTTCGAGGCGATCAAACGCCAGCGCGGTGCGGATGCCATCGAAGCGGTTTTCAACCGGCATCTGCAGCCCCGGCCCGGCGCCCGGCACTCACCGCTGACCGCAGCGCAGCCGCTGCTGCGAAGCCGGGCGGGGTGAGGCCTTACTGGCCCAGTGCCCTGCCCTCGCGGCGCTGGTCGGCGCCGCCGAGCCAGCCGCCCTCGACCCGTTGAATACCGTGCATGCCGCTGTTCAGGCTTCTCACCTGAATGGTGTGGCCCATTTTCTCCAGGCCGGCGCGGTAGTCTTCCATATAGGTGGCCTGTTCCAGCGCCGTCTTGCCGTTGCGGTTACTGATCTTGGGCATGGAAATGGCCTGCTGAATATCCAGCTGCCAGTCGATAACGCCGATCAGCGTCTGGGTGACATAGTTGATGATATTACTGCCGCCGGGCGAGCCCAGAATCAACACCGGCTGCCCGTCCTCGAGCACCATCACCGGCGCCATGGAGCTGCGCGGCCGCTTGCCGGGCTGCACCCGGTTGACCACCGGTTTGCCTTCGCTGCTCGGTGAGAAAGCAAAGTCCGTCAGCTGGTTGTTGAGCAGAAAGCCGCCGCTCATCACCGTCGAACCATAGGCCATTTCAACACTGGTGGTCATGGATACCGCATTGCCGAAGCGATCGACAATGGAAATCTGGCTGGTGCTGGGCAGGTCGTAGGTATCGCCGTCGGCCCAGGCCAGTTTCCCCACCTGCCCGGCCTCGGCCTTGCCCATATCCCGGGCGGGGTCGATCAGCCGGCGCCGCTGGCGCAGGTAGGCGGCGTCCATCAATTGCGCCACCGGCACCGCGACGAAGTCGCTGTCGGCAATATAGCGGTCGCGGTCGGCATAGGCCAGGCGCGCCGCCTGGGTGATCAGGTGCAGAGCCGTCAACGCCGGCCGGCCGTCAAAAGGCAGTGCCATCGGCTCCAGTAATTTCAGCTGCTGAATCACCGCAATACCACCGGAGCTGGGCGGCGCCATGCTGCAAATCTCATAACCGCGATACGGCGCACACACCGGCGGGCGCAGCTTCGGTTCGTAGTTTGCCAGATCCTCCAGTGCCAGCACACCGGGGGCAATTTGGCTGTTGCGCACCGCCGCCACCATGGCGCTGGCGATCGGCCCGCGATAGAAAGCCTGCACCCCGTCCCGGGCGATGGTTCGCAGCGTCGCCGCCAGCGCCGGGTTTTTCAGCAGCGCCCCTTCCTGCAGCGGCTCGCCTCCCGGGTAGAAATACTCCTTCGCCGGCGACAACTGCTTCAGGCCCGGGTTGAAACCCGCTGCGGCCAGGCGCGCAAAGCGCGGCGACACCCTGAAGCCCTGCTCCGAGACCCGGATGGCATCGTCAAACAATTCCGCCCAGGGCAGTTTGCCGTAGCGCCGGTGCGCCATCGCCAGCGCTTTCAAGACACCGGGCACGCCCACCGAGCGGCCGCCGACCACGGCCTTGATCCAGGGGTCGGGCTTGCCGTCGGGGCCCAGAAACAATTCCGGCGAGGCCGCCGCCGGCGCGGTTTCACGGCCGTCGTAGGTCAGCAGCCGGGAGCCGTCGTGGTGCAGTATAAAGGCGCCGCCGCCGATACCGGAGGACTGCGGTTCCACCAGCGTCAGCATGGCCTGCACGGCGATGGCGGCGTCGATGGCGCTGCCGCCTCTTTGCAACAGATTGAAGCCCGCCTGCGCCGCCAGCGGGTGGGCGGCCACCACCAGAAAGTCCTTAGCAAAGACTGCTTCCTGCCGGGTGACTCCGGTATCCTTTTCCGGGTTGTCACGCCCCGCCGGCTGCGCCGCGGCCGGTAACGCAGACAGCGACAGGGCGGCCAACAGCAGCGCGGCCGCCACCGGTTTCGGGGCGCGATTACTGCGGTGACGGGCGGCGGCGCGACCGCACCGGTAGAAACTGGCCAGGCTGACCATAACAACGGTTTTCAACAACACACTGCTCCACTGTAGCGATTGCGGCTGGCGGCTTCGGGGTGATTTGGTCAATGGTTTGCGCCGCGCCGGTGTAGACGGGCCATCATACCCGAATGACGTTGACTTAAGAAAGACCGTGCAAACCGATTCGGCCCTAACCCAGTAGGAGTTTGAGACCCGCCGTAGCCCTCGCGGGCGGGCCCAACCCGAAATCACGGATTTCGGTCGTTGCGCGGGGCGAAGCGGTGCTGCGCTGTTTCCCGCTGCACCCCTGGGGACTTATCGCCAGCATACTTGCTGTCGAGCGTCTCAAACCCCTACACCGGGTTGGGACCTCCGATCGCAGTGATACCAATGTGATTAAGAATACCTAAGGTAGGCTCATCTTTTCGAAAGGCTTTCAGAAACCTTCGACAGCAGGGATGCTGGCGAAGAGCCTACAGGGAAGTATTTACGGCGTGTTTCTGAAAGCCTTTCGAAAAGATGAGCCGATAAATTGGCACTACAATTCGTATAAAAAACTATACTTCCACCATATCCGCCCCACAGTACGGCACCTGGGCAGCTTCAGAAAGCGCATTCAAACCACACCGCACAACCGCCGGCGCTGTCGGCAGGCACCCAGAGTCTATTGCCGTGGCGCGAGCAGTCGACTCGCGCATCGCTCAGCAACTGCGCGGTATGCTCCAGGTCTTTTACCGCAAACCCCATTTCGAACAGACTGGGATCGGGCGCCGTCGAACTCCCGCCGTGGTCGCAGCCCGATAAAAAACCGACGGGCAGCTCGCCGCCATCGGCGCCGGCCAGCGGCTCGAACCGCTCGCAGGCCGCCTGCGGCGTCGAGGTGATGATATTGCAGCCGGCAAGCCCGACAGCGCCGTTGGGGTGATCCATTACCGCAGATTGAAACACGATATCGCGAGTGTGGTGTTGGACATAGCAGACCAGTCCCTCGGGGAAAGCCTCGGGCGCCAGTTGAAACCAGCTGAAGCGCGCCTCGCCGGCGCGGCCCCGATCGCCAATGCGGTAGTCGACCTGCCTGGCGGCACGCTGCAGCGGCAGCGGCGGCAACGGCGTTTGCTGCAGCCGCGCGTGGCTGGCGGCGGCATCGCACGTTTTCAACGCCAGTATATGCAGGCCGTTAAAGCGTTTCAGATAGTGCTCCAGATGATGGCCGCGCAAGGGACCCGGCACGGCCGTCAGTTCCAGATAGGTGTCGGCAAAAATAATATGGGCACTGTGCTGGCCGAGTTCCACCAACTGCCCCCCGGCATTGCGCGCCGCCAGCACATCGGGCCGCGTCACCCTGAAGCCGAGCCTGGTGTAGGCCTGCAGCAGCGGCGGCAACTGCCGCGCGGCAATGCCCAGGTGGTCCACCGGCAGATAAAGCGGCGCGGTACTTTTCACGGCGATTCCCCCCGCTGCGGTGCGGCGGCGGCAAATGCCGCGGCGGTGCGGCGATAGGGTTGCAGCGCCAGCAGCAGCATAGCAATGGCCGCCGTGCCGCCGGCGGCGCTGACCGCCGCCATGGAAAAGTGCAACTTGGCATCGTCGGCAAAAACAAAGTCGGTCACCAGCGCGGTCACGGTGGCGCCCAGGCCGATGCCGGTCAGGTTGACACAGAACAGATACACAGCGGAAACCTGGGCGCGCATATTGGCCGGGCTGATCAACTGCAGGGCGGTGGTGGCGGGCCCGAAGGGAAAACTGCCGGCAAACATCAGCGGGCAAAACAGCAGTAAGGAGAGATAGGGATTAGGCACCAGCGGCGCGATCACGCCCAGCGGCACCAGCACCGCCGCGCCGATCAGCGCGGCGCGAATCGGCGCGTCGGCGTAACCGCGCCGCATCAGATAATCGGAAAGCAAGCCGCCGCAGACAACGCCGGCGCTGCCGAACACCAGAATGATGATGCCGAGCATAGCGCCGACCTGGGAGCGGTCGAGGCCGTGAATGCGGATAAAATATTCTGCCGACCAGGCGAGAATGCCGTTGTAGAGCAGGGTCAGCATGGAAAAGCCGATAAAGTGGCTGGCATAAGTGGCGCCGTTGCGGCGCAGATAGGCCAGCACCTCGCCGATGGGAATACCGCCGGGCTTGTGGCTGCGGTGGCGCGGCGGCTCGGGCACAGTCAGTACCAGCAAGGCAACCAGCACACCCGGCAGGCCGACAATGATAAATGTCAGTTGCCAGGGGCGCAGGGTGCCGATCAGCGGCAGCTCGATATCGCCGGCCCCGGCCAGCAGATCCAGCAGCGCGCCGCCGAGAATGAACGACATGCCGATACCGAGAAACACCCCGGAGGAATACAAGCCCAGGGCGCGGCCCAACTGCTGGCGCGGAAACATATCGGCGATCATCGAATAGGCCGCCGGCGACAGCGCCGCCTCGCCGATACCCACGCCGACGCGGGCCAGAAACAGACCGGTGAAACTTTTTGCCAGGCCGCAGGCGGCCGTCATCAGGCTCCAGAACATGACCCCGGCGGCGATCAGATTGCGGCGGTTGGTGCGGTCGGCCAGCCGCGCGATGGGGATGCCCAGCAGGGTGTAGAAAATGGCAAACGCCAGCCCGTGCAGCAAACTGAATTCGGTATCCGACAATTGCAGGTCGGCGCGGATTGGCCCCACCATCAGCGCCAGGATCGAGCGGTCGATATAGGAAAACATATAGGCCAAGCCGAGCACCGCCAGGGTATACCAGGCGGTGCGCGGTGCCACCTGCGGCGCGGTTACCACGGCTTAGAAATTGTAGCCAAACTGCAGTCCCCAGGTGCGCCCGGCGGCCGGATAGCCCAGCGCATTGCCGATGCCGTTGACATCCAGCGCCGGGTCGGAAGTCGAGGTAAAGCGCACCACGTTCTGAAAGTACTCCTCATCGCCCAGGTTCTTGCCGAATACCGACACTTCCCACTGGCCGCTGTCGGACAGATAGGTGGCGCGGGCATCCCACAGAGTGTAGGCCTCCTGGCCGACGATGTCCTCATTGAACTGGGAGAAAAACACATCGTCCTGGTAGGTCGCCTGGGCGAACAGCGTGAGTTCACCGCCGGCGGCCAGTGCCCTGCGGTATTCGAGGCTGGCATTGAGCTTGTTTTCCGGCGCGTTGACCAGGGTGTTGCCGGAGAGGTCCAGGACCCGGGTCGCATCCACCGCCGGCGACGGATCGCAGCCGGAGGCGACCAGGGCATCGCCGGCGGCATGGCGGCCGAAAGGCGAGCAGAAATCATCGTACTCGGCGTCCAGATAAGCGTAGCCGGCACGCAGCGTCAGCGCCGGCGACAGCAGAGCCGTCAGTTCCGCCTCCAGGCCGTGCACCGAGGCGGTGGCGGCATTGGTGGTGGTGGCCAGCCCGTCGATAAAGGTGTTGACCTGCAGATCGTCGTAGTCGTAAGTAAAGACCGCGGCATTGAAGCGCACGCGGTCCTCTGCCCACTGGGATTTCAGCCCCACCTCAACACTCAGCAGCTCCTCCGGTTCGAACGCCTCGTTGCGGTCAAAGGCATTCCAGCCACCGGATTTGAAACCTTCGGAAACCGAGGCGTAGATCATGGAGTCGCCGCCAAAGCGGTACTCCAGCACCAGCCGCGGCGTCACCGCATCCCAGTCCTGACTGTCGTCGCGGGGGCTGCCGAAAAACGTCGGCGCAGCGCGGCTGGCCAGCCCGTCGAGATCCGGCACGGCGCCGACAAAGGTCAGATCGTCTTTCTCTTCCCGGGAATAGCGCAGGCCGCCCTTGATCGTCAGCGCCTCGCTGAGGGCGTAACTGACTTCACCGAATACCGCATAGGCCTCGGAGTCGTTGTCGTTGGGGATGATAAAGGATGTAGGCGCACCGGTATTGGCCCGCGCCAGTCCCAAAGCGCCCTCTTTGTCCTCCTGCAGGTAAAACAGTCCGACCAGCCACTGCAGTGCCGCCGTACCGCTGGAGGCCAGCCGCAGTTCCTGGGAGAACTGTTCGGTATCGAAGCGCAGGCTGGTGCGGGTAATATCGATTTCGGTACCGTCGGTATTGAACAGAAAATCGTTTTCGTATTGCCGGTAAGCGGTGACGGAGGTAAGCGCCACCGTATCGCTGAGTTCCCAGGACAAGGTCGCTGTCAGCCCGCCGGTATCCCAGTCATAGAATGTCGGCAGGTTGTTGCGGGTTTCGTCAAAGTCGGGCACCGGCAGCGCACCGAGCGCCTCGGCGGCGCCGAGATTGTCCAGCGGCCGGATGGTGCGATTGCCGCTTTCGAACTCGCTCCACTCGGCGATGAGTTCCAGTGAGCCGCGCTCGCCGAGTTCGATATCGACAATGCCGCGCAGGGCCAGCAGATCGTTGTCGTCTATGCGGCTGCCACCGCGCGCATCCAGGTCATCGGTAAAGCCGTCGTCGCGGGAGCTGCGTCCGGCGATGCGGTAGTTGACCGTATCGGACAGCGGCCCGCCGAGCGCGGCCTGAACTTCACGCCGATCGAAACTGCCGAGGCCGACGCGGACATTGCCCTGCTGCTCCGCCGTGGGTTTGCGCGAGATGACATTGATAGCGCCGCCGGTGGCATTGCGACCGTACAGCGTGCCCTGCGGCCCGCGCAGAATTTCCACCCGGTCGATATCCAGAAACTGCCCCAGCGCCATCTGCGCGCGCCCCAGATAGACACCATCGGCGTGCACCGCCACACTGGAATCCACCGTCACACCCAGCGAGGCGGTGCCGATACCGCGAATATAGATCTGCGGCTCGCCGCCGGCGCGGCTGAAAGCCAGCCCGGGCGTGATATTGTTGATGCCCTGAATATCGTCAATGGCGAATTTATCGATCATATCGCCGCTGACCGCGGACACGGAGATGGGTACATCCTGCAGGGATTCAGTGCGCTTTTCCGCGGTGACGACGATCTCCTCCAACATGATGTCATCGGCCGCGGCAGCGGCGCCGATAAAACACGACAGCGCAAGCAGCGGGGACGTACGGCGACAAGTCAGCGAATGTCTGGTTTTTCTCAAGCTTCTAATCATGCTCCTACCCTCATTATGTTATTTGTCTGGAGTCAGGTACCCGGGCCGGTCGCTCAGTTTGCCGGCAGCCGCAGTTCAACATTGCCGTGTTTTGCAAAAGCCGCCTGAACTCTGTCGAACACCACGCCGATGCGAATAACGCTGAAATCGCGAAAATCGATAATGGTGCTGGAACGGCCCTCGGGGTTGGCGTACAGCGAGCGGCCGTAATCAAAATGGATACTGGCGGCCTCGCGCACCGGCGGCTCAATGTCGGCGTAGGTGTACTTGCTGCCGGCCAGTGAGGTATTGGCCGAGGAGCCGAATACCGGCATCTGCCGCTGCCACGACTGGCGCGCGATCTCATTGTGAAACTGCCCGGCATTGAGCAGCATGTCGAGGGTGCCGGCTTTGCTGGACGAGGACAGCACGAACGGTTCGACCGAGGCAAAAAAACCGTGCTCCTTATCGAACGGCGCCACCACCGAAAACGGAATGTTTTCCCGCTCGACAATGTTCTGCACCAGGTCGTGTTTCCAGTCTTCCATCTGGTGAATTTCGCGGCTCATCTGATAATTGGCAAACATGCCGCTGGGCTTTTCGTAAGAGCGCTGCTTGGCATCGAAGATGCGCCGGATGCCGCCGGCCGTGGCGGCATTGACGGCATAGGCCACATCCAGCGGCACGACGGCGACACCGCCGCCGGCGATGCAGTCGAGCACCGCGCCGACATCCTGCTGCAGTTGTTGCGGCGGCACCGGGTCCGCGGTAGTGCGAGTGGCTGAAACCGTGGTCATTGCCGATCACTCCTCATTGTCAGAATCTGATGGTGGGCTCTGCAACAGCGCCAGCAGCGGGCCTATTGCCGTGTCGTTTTTCAATGTGGCGATAGCCGCCTGCAGCTGGCGACCGCTGGCGGCGGGCGGCAGATCCGCGTGCAACTGATCGAATTTCTCCACCAGTGCCTGCGCCGACATGGGGTTGGCCGGTGTGCCGAGACTGTCGAGCACCTCGGCCCGGCGCCGCGCGCCGGCGCCGGTGGTCAGCTCCACCCAGCTGCCGAAATGGGCGGGGAAACTGGCCTCCATCTGCGCGTCCTCCTGCGCCTGCACGCGCTCGGCCAGAGCCAGCAGATCGGCATCGGCCATTGCCTCGGGGCTGAAGCCGGACAGCGCGGCGGGACCGTGCAACAGCGCCGCCGCCAGGGTGTAGGGCAGGCTGTACTGCGCCGCCATCACTGAAGCGGGGCGCCTGATCATATGCTGGCTGACCATGATTGCCGGCCCGCCCACGCGAATGGCGGCGATCTCGGCCGGCGCCAGGGAAAAGTCGTCAGTCACCTGGCGCAGGGCATCGAGGGTGGAATGGAACAGCCGGCAACAGGGATAGGGTTTGAAACTGATGCGGTGAATCTCCAGCGGCTCGCCGCCGTCTTTCAGCAGCCGGCGGATATCCGGGGCGCTGCCGAAATTGCGGCACAGGCCGTAGCTGCCGTCGAAAGCCTGCAGCGGACCGTCGATGCCCAGTGCCGCCAGTTCGGCGGCCATCACCCCGTGCAGTGCGCCGTAGCCGCTGTGCAGGCGCTTTACCGTGGTGCCGCTGGACTCCTGGCTGAACTGCATGGAGCCGCCGGCCATACTCAGGCACAGCCCCCAGGCGTGGCACAGCTGCTGCGCGCTGAGGCCCAGCAGATGGGCGGCCGCCGCCGCCACGCCAAAGCCGCTGAACAGACTGGTGGGATGAAAGCCCCTGACGATGACCGCGTCGGCGCCGGTGGCGGCACCGATGCGGCCGATGGTTTCATAGCCGGCGGCAATCGCTGGCAACAGCGCCCGCCCGCTAAGCCCGTGCTGCTGGGCCAGCGCCAGGGCGGCGGCGATCACCGGCGCGCCGGGGTGGCTGACCGATTCATCGTGGGTGTCGTCCAGCTCCAGGCCGTGGGCGGCCGAGGCGTTGACAAAGGCGGCGCCGGCGGCACTGGCGAGGATATCACTGCCCAGTACAGTGGCCCCGCCACTGCCGCGGTAGGGCTCGGCCCAGCGCGTCAGCGCCGCCGCCCAGGGCGTGCGGCAGCCGCGGCTGGCCACCCCGAGATGGTCCAGCAGCAGCTTTTCCAGCTGCTCGATATCGGCGTCACTGAGGTCGTCAAAGCCGAGACCGAGACAAGTCTGCGCCAGGCGGTGAGTCAGTTCGCCGCCGGCGGCCAGGGGCGCGGGTGCTTCGTGAGTCATAGTTAATTACCTCCGGCCCGCTGCCGGCGCAGCGCCTCGGTGGCGGGCAGATCCAGGCCCGATGGCGGGTCGATGACCACCCCGTAATCGCGGCGCGCCTGCGGCGCGGACAGATAGCCGTCGAGCACATCGGCCAGCACCTGCTGCGGATCGCGCTGCAGCGGGTCGCCGTAGCCGGCTGCCGATACCAGGGTGATCTCCAGCACATCGCCGCGTTCGAAGCGCACGTCGGTAAGCTTGGCCGGCAGCGACTGCGGCCGCTCGCCGTCCGGGTTCAGCAGCAGCCGCCCGGGCTTGCCCGGGTGGCCGCCGAACACCCCGCGCGGCGGGTCCTGCTGGCGGTTGTCGCCGGTGCTGCCGACGCTGACCGGCTGCAGAAAACGCCAGCGCCGCACCGCGCCGATACCGCCGCGCCAGCGCCCGGCGGCGGGCGGGTCGTCGCGCAGCTCGTAGCGCTCACAGCGCATGGGCGTATTCAGTTCCGTTTCCTCGATGGGATTGTTGCGGGTATTGGCCATTAAGTTGTCCACCGCATCCAGTCCGTCCATGCCGCAGCGGGCGCCGTAGGCACCCTCGTTGATTTCGATATCGACCCAGTAGCTGTCATCGGCGCTATCGGCGTTGGCACCGCTGTAGGCGAGGCAGCTGACCGTGGCGGAATTACCGGCGGTGACACTCTCCGGCATGCTCGGCGAGAAAGCCTGCAGTATCTGATCCGGCAGGCGGTTGATCTGCACGAAGCGGGCCTCACAGCCGCGCGGGTAGCGCGGATTGAAAATACTGCCCTCGGGGGCAAACACATGCACCGGGCGAAATACCCCGTCGTTCTGCGGCACCTCTTCGGCCAGCAGCGCCTCGTCGAGCAGCAGGGTACGAATGGCAAAATTGGCCGTCGGCAGCACGCTGCCGGTGAAGGGACAGTTGAAGCCGGTTTCCACCTCGCCGGCCGAGCCGCTCAGATCGATATAGATATCCTCGCCGGCAACCACCACCTGAGTGCAGATCTTGAGCGCCTTGCCGAAATGCTTGCCGTCGTCCTCGAGCCAGCCGTCCGGCGCGGTGTAAACACCGTCGGCAATGGCGGCAATGCGCTGGCGCAACATGCGCTCGGCGTAATCCATCCACATTTCCGCGGCGCTCATTACCGTATCCAGGCCGTATTTCTGCAGCAGTTCGGCAAAGCGCCTGGCCCCCAGGCGGCAGCAGGCAATCATGGCTTCCATATCGCCGGCGTTGGCCTCCGGTGTGCGCACATTGTCCTGCAGCACATCCCACAGCGCCTGGTTGCGCTCGCCGGCGCGATAGATTCTGGCGCTGTCGATCAACAGGCCCTCGGCCCAGATATCCGGCACATCCACGGAAAAGCCCGGGTTGGCCGCGCCGATATCCACCATATGGCCGGTGCAGGCGGCAAAGCCCACATGCTTATCGCGCAGGAAAATCGGCACGATGATGCCGAAGTCGGGTGCATGGGAGGCGCCGTGATAGGGGTGGTTGTGCAGAATCACATCCCCCGGGCGATAACTGCCGGCCAGCTTGCGTTCGATGCCCTTGATATAGGCCGGCAGTGAGCCGCAGTGCATCGGCGTCGAGTCGCTCTCGCACAGCTGGCGGCCGCTGCAGTCGAGAATACCGGCGCCGATATCCCGGGACTCGCGCATGATGCTGGAGTAAGCCATGCGAAACAGCAGCTGCGCCATTTCCGCGGCGATGGCCTTGGTGGCACCGCCGATGACCTGCAGGGTGACCGGATCCACCTCGACCCGCGTCCAGTCGCGTTCGATGCGGTTGCCGACACCGGTGCTGGCGGCCGCTTCGACCAGTGTTTGCAGTGGTGTTCTAGCTGCGCTGCTCACGCCGCCCCCCCATCGAAACCAATATTGAGATTGCCGAGTTCATCGACCACTGCGGTAGCCTCGGGTGTGATCACCGTGGTGGTATCGGCCTGTTCGACAATCGCCGGACCGTGAATGCGGTTGCCGCTTTTGAGCCGCTGGCGACAGTAAAACGGTGTGTCGAATACACCGACGCTGTCGCCGCGGCGGAAGTAGGCGTTCTGGCGGGCAACCAGCGCCGCCTGCGGCGAGCTGTCGCCGGCGCCGGCGGTGGCGAATTTCAGCCGCGGCATCTGGCCGACACCGATGACGCGGATATTGATCAGGTGCACCGCCTTGTCCTCGAAGCGGCGCAGATAAAGCTGCTCGTGGGCGCGGTGAAAGGCCTCGCTGACTGCAGCGGCCCAATCGGCGTCGGTAGCGCCGGCCGGCGCCTCCACAGTCAGCTCGTAACCCTGGCCGCGATAGCGGCAGTCGGCCTTCCACAACAGTTGTATATCCCCATCGGCAAAGCCGTCGCTGCGCAAGCTGTCGCGGGCCTGGCCGCTGAGGTTGCGGTAGGCGCGCTGCAGCGCGGCGCCGTCGACCCGGCTCAGGTCCTGCCAGACCGTGGCCATGAATTCGTATTTCATATCGGTGTTCAACAAGCCGCTGGCCGCACCGACGCCCGGGTGGCGGGGAATTACCACCCGCTGCACATGCAGCTGGCGCCCCACCTCGACGGCAAAAGCCGCTCCGGCGCCGCCAAAGGCCAGCAGCGCAAACTCGCGCGGGTCGTAGCCCTTGGCGACGCTGTTGACGCGGATGGCCTCGACCATATGGGTGGTAATCACGCGATAGATACCGTCGGCGGCCTGCTGCCGTGACAGCTGCAAGGGGCCGGCAATCTGTTCCTCTATTGCCGCCTCGGCCAGCTGCGGCTGCAGTTCCAGACCGGAGTTGCGCAGCGCCTGCGGCCGGAACCAGCCCAGGCAGGCAATGGCATCGGTAACCGTGGCGCGCTCGCCGCCGTGGCCGTAACAGGCCGGCCCGGGTTTGGCGCCGGCGCTGTGGGGGCCGACCCGAAACATACCGCCCTGATCGATATAGGCAACCGAACCGCCGCCGGCGCCGATGGTGTCGATGTCCACCATCGGCACCATGGCATCGTAGTCGCCGACGCGGGTGTCGAGCAGGTGCTTCATGCGCAGCTCGCCCCGCGGCGCCACACCGATATCGGCCGAGGTGCCGCCGACATCCAGGGTGATGACACTGGGGCAGCCGATCTCCCGCCCCACCTCAATGCCGGCAACCAGCGCACCGACCGGCCCGGACAACAGCAGTGAAACCGGGTTCTGCCTGGCCCGTTCGCTGCTGACCGCACCGCCGCTGGACGACATCAGGTGCAGTTCGGCGCTGAACCCGGCGGCCTCGAGCCGGGTGGCAAAGTTCTGCAGATAGGTGGCGGTTTGCGGGCCCACATAGGCGTTTAAGGCGGTGGTGGAAAAGCGCTCATACTCGCGGTACAGCGGCACCACCTCGTGGCTCATGGTGACATAGGCCCCGGGAAACTCCGCGTCGATGATCGCTTTGATCGCCAGCTCGTGGGCGGGATTGACAAACGCGAACAGCCCGCAGACGGCGATGGCCTCGACCCCCTGCGCCTTCAAGGTGCGCACCGCGGTGCGCACCTCCTCGACTTCCAGCGGCTGCAGAATATCGCCCGCCGCCGAAATCCGCTCGGCCACCGCGAGCCGGTGGCGGCGTTTGACAATCGGCCGGCTCTGGCGCGACAGGCTCTGGTAATTGGAGAAATTCAGCGGGCGGTTCTTGCGGCCGATATGCAGAATATCGCGGAAGCCGCGGGTAGTGATCAGGCCGACCCGCGCGCCTTTGTGCTGCACTACGATATTGGTCGCCACGGTGGTGCCGTGCAACAGCAGGCCGATCTCTTCGGCTTTAATACCGGCCTGCCGGCACAGCTGCTGCAGACCTTCGGCACCGGCGATGGAGGGGTCCTCCGGGGTCGACGGCACCTTGAGCGTGGTCATGCTCCGGGTTTCATCATCCCAGAAAAAAAAATCGGTAAACGTACCGCCGATATCGATACCTACCCGTTTCACGCTCGGGAGCCCCCTGCGGCCAAATACAACAGGGACCTAGCTTACGGGCATATTGTATACAATTCAAGTTTTTTAATCAGACTCGACTATGGCCTGAGGGGCGCCGGCCCTGTCCATCTGATGCTTGCCGGCGAGAATGTGATTGCGCATCGCCGCCGCCGCCCAGTTTTCATCGCCGCTGACAATGGCCTCGAAGATCTCCCGGTGCTGGCTGCAGCTGCGCTGAAACTGTTGCGGCGAATAGTGCAGAAATACCGCCACCAGCGTCGGCCGGGTGACGATCTGGCGCAGCACCGTGCCCAGCCTGGCATTGCTGGTGGCCTGGATAATGAGATCGTGAAACTGCAGATCCAGTGCCGTATAGCACTCCAGCAGATCGGCCTCGGCGCGCTCTACCGCGGCTTCCAGCTGGGTTAAAACCTGCTCTAAAGCGCGCACATGGGCCGCCGTGGCGCGCTTCGCGGCAAGCCCTGCGGCCAGGCTTTCAATGGTGACACTGAGCTCGTAGAGATCCTCCACCTCGCGCGGATCGAGGCTCGGCACGCGCGCGCCGCAGTGGGGCTCGAACACCACCAGCCCCTCGGCATTGAGCCGCCGCAGCGCCTCCCTCACCGGTGTGCGACTGACGTTCAGCGCCTCCACCAGAATCCTTTCCGGCAGCCGCTCGCCGGGCGCGAACTTGCCCTGCAGAATCATCGAACGGATCTCCCGGTAGGCCAGGTCGGCATTTTTGCTCATGGCATCTCTCTGGTAATTTCAGGCTTATTGTATACAATAAATAACACTTTCGAAGCCGCTGCGACGGCGGCCCGTCAGTTTAACCGGTTTTTGCGGAGAAACGGATGCATGGGAAGATTGACTGAATCACTGCTCGACTTTATCGCGGTCATGCCCGACCGGCCGCTGCCGGCAAGCATGATCGCCCTGGCGAGAACCGGCTTTACCGACGCCGTTGGCGTCATGGCTGCCGGTATGCACGAACCGGTGGTTGCCAGGCTGATGGCTTACGTCGGCAGCCAGGGCGGCAGTGCCGAGGCGCGGCTGCTGCTCGGTTCACAGCGCGCCAGCGCCAGCGATGCGGCCCTGGTGGGCGCCACCGCCGCCCAGGTACTGGACTACGACGACTACGCCTACCACAACCACCCGAGCGCTGTACTGGTGCCGGCGATCCTCGCCGAGGCCGAGGCCACCGGCGCCGGCGGTGAAGCCATGGTGCGCGCCTATATCACCGGTTACGAGGTCTGGGCGGTGGTGATGAAGCGCGAACCGGACCATCTGCACTCCAAGGGCTGGCACCCGACCGCGGTATTCGGCGCTATCGGCGTGGCAGCGGCGCTGGCGGTGCTGCGGCGCCTGCCCCGCGCGGTCGCCCGCGACGCCATGGGGCTGGCGGTCGCCTACGGCGGCGGTGTGCTGGCCAACTTCGGCGCCATGGCAAAATCCTTTCAGGGCGGCAAGGCCGCCCAGACCGGTGTGGCGGCGGTACGCATGGCGCTGGCGGGGGTGGATGCCGGCGCCGGCGCCATCGACGGCGAGCAGGGTCTGCTGGCGGCCCTGTCGCCGGCCGGCCGGGTGGATCGCGAATCCCCGGCCGCCGATCTCGGCGAGCACTGGTACGGCGCGGCACACGGGCTCAATATCAAGCGCTATCCCATGGTGGGCGCTTCGCAGCGGGTCATCGACGCCACCCTGCAATGCCGCCGGCAAAATGCCATCGAGCCGGCAGCAGTGACCCGGATCTGCGTACATATCAGTCGCAAGCACGCCGCCGTAATGCCCTTTCACCGCCCGCAGACGGCGCTGGAGGCAAAGTTCAGTCTCGAGTTCGCCGCCGCGGCGGCACTGCTGGCGGGGCGCGTGGGCCTGGCAGAGCTGCATGACGATTTTGTTCGCCGCGACGCCGTACAGGCGATGATGCGCAAAGTGGTGCTGGAAATCGGCCCCGACGACGACCCGGTCTACCCGGTGGGCGCGCGGGCCGACTGGGTGGAAATTGGCGATCGGCAGGGCAATACCTACGTCAGTGAAAAAGTGGAAAGAGCGCTCGGCCACGGGCTCAACCCGATGACGGCGCAGCAGTTGCGGGAAAAATTCATCAGCTGTGTCTGCGCCGGCGGTCATAGCGAGGCGACTGCCGAACGCTTATACCGGCAACTGCAAAATCTGCAGACACTCGAAAGCGCGGCCGCTCTCAGCCTCACAGATTAACGCCGGCGGCAGGCTGTCAGCGCCGCAGAATCCGATCGCAAATGGCGGCGGTGTGCAGCAGCGCGCGATCCCGAAAGCGCGCCGCCACCAGTTGAATACCCACCGGTAAGCCGCTCGGCCCGACAGCGCACGGCAGGGTGATACAAGGCATATGCAGGGCCGACCAGCCGCGGTTGAACAGCGCCGAACCGGTCGACTCCAGCCCGGGCGGCGCCTCCCCCACCACCGCCGGCGTCAGCCAGGCATCGAAACCGCTGCAGGCCGCCTCCAGCCCGATGCGCCCCCGGGCGATGCAGTCATAGGCGCGGCGCAGCTGTTCGAAGGTAATGCCGAGGCGGTTTTGCGCCTCGCCGACAGTAGCGTCGTGCAGCTGCCCGGGGGCGCGATGGTATTCTGCCAGGAAGGCGCGCCGCCCCTCGCCGTGCATCAGGGTATTCTGCGCCGCGCTGATCGCCTCGAAATCGTGATGGTGGTCGATGTCCTCGACGTGTATGCCGGCCGCTTCGAAGCGCGCCGCCGCATCCAGCACTGCGCGCCGGGAGCACTCATCGGCCTGCGACCACATCGGCGTTCGGAACAGGCCGATTTTCAACTCGGCGGGCTGTTTGTCCGGCACCGCCATATCGTCAGTCACGTGCAGCGCCTCGCACAGCAGGCCGATATCGGCAACACTTCTGGCGATCAGGCCGACCGTATCCATACTCGGCGCATAGGCCCGCACACCCTCGACGGGGATCAGGCCGTAACTCGGTTTCATGCCGTAAACCCCGCAAAAAGACGCCGGCCGAATGGTCGAGCCCCCGGTCTGGGTGCCCAGCGCCAGCGGCACCATGGCGGCGGCCACCGCCGCGGCCGAGCCGCTGGAGGAGCCGCCGGGAGTGTGCCCGGGATGGCGCGGGTTGCGGGTGGGGGCGTTGCGTCCCATCGACGCAAATTCCACCGTGGTGGCCTTGCCCATAATCACCGCACCGGCACTGCGCAACAGCGAAACACAGGCGGCGTCGAGTTTGGGCCAGTGGTTTTCATACAGCGGGCTGTTGTGCCGGGTCGGCATATCGGCGGTGTAAATCATGTCCTTGATCGCCACCGGTATACCCTGCAGCGTTTTGCCGGCGGCCTGCCGATCGCTGCTGCGCGCCTGTGCCAGCGCGTGGCTTTCATCGAAATGGCTCCAGCATTGCAGCTCGGTCTCGCATTGTCGAATGCGTTCGATACAGCCGCGCACCAGCGCTTCGCCACTCAGCCTGCCGGCTCGAATCTCCGCCAGCGCCTCGGTGGCAGTGAAATCATGCAGTGGAGACTTCACAGCTTCCCCTTATCTTCAGGCAGGTATAAACGGCAATGATTCTAAAGAGAATTGTGCAGACTGGCAAAAAAACCAGGCGGGCAGCCGACCCGGCAACACCGCTCACGGATTTACCCCGGCCTTGCACCGCAGCAGACTTTGATAGATGATCCAGCGGCAAAAGCAGTCTATAGTCACTGATAATAGTCACTGATAACCAGCGACTGGTAACCAATAATAAGAGATGCCCCCATGCGCGCACAAACATCCACCGCCACCCAGCCGCTGCTGAGCCTCTGTTGGGTCGTGTTGCTGTCGGCGGTGTCGGCCGCCGCCCCGGCCGGCAAGCTCTACAAAATCGTCGACGAGAACGGCAATGTCACTTTCAGCCAGTTTCCACCGCAGGAAAAAAGTGACGCTGCCAAGGTGGAGGATATCGCCGTTAAAACCAGCGGCAGCGAGAAGCTGGCGGTACGCAGTGTAGGCGATCAGCAGTATTGCGGCGACATCCGCCTGGGCGACTATCGCTCGGCATACCGCAGCGAAGTCCGTGAGGCCGCCAGTCTCGAGCGCCGTATCGACGACTGGCGGCGGCGACTGGAGAACCATGAGCAGCAGCTGCAGCGGATCAACGAGCGGCAGTTCGACCGCAGCACCGGCGACCGCGCCCGGCATGAGGACAGCACGCAAAAGAACCGCCGCTACAAACAGTACCAGCAGTCGCGCGACAAAACCCTGGCACAGATCAAGCAGTACCGCTGTGCGCTGCACTGGGCCGAGGACCAGCGCAGAGGCCTGAAACCGGACGACGAGTTGGCTGCTATCAATCAGGAGGTCGAGCGCCTGAAGGCCGTATACCGGCAATTGCAGGACAAACTGCAGAGCAACTGCGGGCGCGAACCGGTCTTCGACCCGAGCACGGAATACGGCAAAGAACAGACCCGCCAATGGGAGTCCTGCGCCAAGACCTACAAGCGGGACATGAGCAAAGTACAGAGCCGGATTCGCAACACCTCGACCAAGACTAGTCACTAGTCTCTAGTGACTAGTGACTAGAAATCAGTGACTGGTTTCAGCGGCAGGACAGTGGTAGGTATTTCGGTGCGAGATCGGTCTGGTTACTGCCGGCCGCGCGCATGCCGGCGGGGATGCTGTCATTACCACAGATCCAGGAGACCGGGCTCTGCAGCGAGTCCTCGACATAGATCGGCCGCACGCTCAGCCATCTGCCGGCCAGGGCCGGGCGGATTTTGTTGCCCAGGCGCAGGTGAAAGGCGCCGTTGTCGAGCACCACTTCAGTAACGAAATTACCGATGATTTTATCGGCCGGGGGGATGCCGGCGGCGGCGTTATCGCGCGGAAAAGTGCCGCTCGAGGCGTAGCGGGCCGATACCAGGGGCCGGTAGTTTTCGATCAGCTTGAGGCTGTCCTGTATCTGCGCGCGCGCCACGGCGCTGCCGGTATCGGGCAGTGCCAGCGTCAGCAGTACCGCCAGCACAGCCAATACCACCAGCATTTCCACCAGGGTAAAGCCCTGTTGTTTCGTCAATGTCCTTTACCTGAGCCACCTGAGCCGCTTTTATCCGCACTGCCGCCCGGCAGTGGAGCGGCACGACAGCTTCGCTCAGTATACTGAAAATACAGGGCCATGCGAGTGATGCCGCGGCCTCGACCGCACTTGCGACCGCCGCCGGCAGCCGCATCGACAGCAGTGGCAGTCAGGCCGCGGCGGTGAAACCCCGCCATAGCGTAGATGCCGCCGCAGTCGCCTGAAACCTCCTGGGATAGGGACGGCACAATGGGTGTCGCCGGCCGAATCCCGTGCTGATTGGTTCACAGTATTACCGCGGGATCTCTTTTATGATGCGCAGCAGTATGATGACCACCTCCAATTCATAAGACGCGCCGACCCCGCCCAGACGTCACGTTTAAGCGACTGATGTACCCGGCCCGGAGGGTTGAGGAGCCTTCATGACCGCCAGAAGCCGAACCGCCAAAAAGTTTGAACAGCGCATTGTGCCCACCTGCCTGGGCCGTATCCGCCTGCGCATTATCGGCCAGGGGCAGCCGATGTTTTTCTGGTCGAGTGTGCTGATGGACGGCAGCATGTGGATTTCACAGGCCGCTCATTTCAAGGACCACTACTGCGTGGTGCTGATCGACCCGCCCGGCCACGGCGGCAGCGACAACCTCGAGCGCCGCTTTACGCTGGAGGAGTGCGCCCTGTGTCTGACCCAGATTATGGACGCCGTGCGTATCCGCGCCGGCTATATCGTCGGCGCCGGTTGGGGCGGCATGGTGGCGGCCACCTTTACTGCGCTGTATCCCGAGCGGGCGGCCGGCGCGATTACCCTGAACTGCTCCGCTTCGGCGGCGAGCCTGAAACAGCGCCTGATATACAGCGCCGCGGCCTACGCCGTGCGCATCGCCCGCGGCCTGCGCGGCCCGCTGATGACCCAGGCGTTAAAACACCTGCTGGGGCAGGGCACTGTGGTCCAGTACCCCAAAATTGTGGAAACGGCGCGCCTCGGCCTGGCCCGGGTCGATGCCGGATCGGCGTTCTGGACACTGCGCAGTATGCTGGCCGAGCGCCGCGATCAGCGCCAGCTGCTGGAAGCCGTGCGGCGACCGGTACTGGTGGTGGCCGGCGACCAGGACAGCATATTTTCCGTCGATGAGGCCCGCGATATGGCCTGCGCCATACCGGCTTCGGAGTTCAGGGTACTGCGCAACAGCGGACACCTGGCGCCGCTGGAACAGGCCGATAAAATCAATGCCAGCATCGCCGAGTTCATCCGCAATATGGCCGTCAAACGCCAGCGCGGCAAACTGCGGGTCGTCGGCGGACAAAAGAAACAGACCGGATAAACCGCCGGCGGCCGGCACGCTGCCGGCGCCGGCTTTTCCCCTCTTGAATATTTGTATAAATATACAGTATTCTGTTGCCCCATGAGACTCTATATCGCCGAAAAGCCAAGCCTGGGGCGGGCTATTGCCGATGTACTGCCAAAACCCCAGCGCAAAGAAGAGGGCTGTATCCGTCTCGGCAACGGCGACTGTGTCAGCTGGTGCATCGGCCACCTGCTGGAACAGGCGGAGCCGGAGGCCTATAACCCGGACTACAAGCGCTGGCGCCTCGAGCACCTGCCCATCATCCCCAAGCAGTGGCGCCTGCAGCCGAAATCCGGCACCCGCAAGCAACTGGCGGTGTTGAAGAAACTCATCAAACAGGCCGATCAGATCGTGCACGCCGGCGACCCCGACCGCGAGGGCCAGTTGCTGGTGGATGAAGTGATCGATTATCTGGGTGGCGGCAAGGGCCGGCGGCAGGTATTGCGCTGCCTGATCAGCGACCTCAACCCCAGCGCCGTCAGGCGCGCGCTCGAGCAGCTGCGCGACAACAGCGCCTTCGTACCGCTGTCCACCTCGGCACTGGCGCGCGCCCGCGCCGACTGGCTCTACGGTATCAATATGACCCGGGCCTATACCCTGCAGGGCCAGTCGGCCGGCTATCAGGGCCTGCTGTCGGTGGGCCGGGTACAGACGCCGGTGCTGGGCCTGGTGGTGCGCCGCGACCGGGAAATCGACAATTTCGTTGCCAAACCCTATTACGAGGTACTGGCGCTGGTGCAGACCGGCGATGGGCAACAGTTTCGGGCCAAATGGCAGCCCAGCGAGGCCTGCCGCCCCTACCAGGACGAAGAGGGACGCGTGCTGGTAAAAGCGCTGGCAGAAAATGTGGTTGCGCGCATCACCGATAAGCCGGCTGTGGTCAGCGCGGTTGAAACCAAGACCAAAACCCAGAACCCGCCCCTGCCCTACAATCTTTCTGCTCTGCAGATAGATGCCGCCAGGCGCTTTGGCTTCAATGCCAAGCAGGTTCTGGATACCTGCCAGACACTCTACGAACGCCACAAGCTCATTACCTACCCGCGCTCCGACTGCCGCTACCTGCCGGATGAACACTATGCCCAGCGCACCGACGTGGTCGGCGCCATCGGCCACAATCTGGCCGGCGGCAAAACCGCACCGGCACAGGGGTCGCTGCAGCAGGCCGCGGCCGGAGCCGATACCGGGCTCAAAAGCAGGGCCTGGAACGATGCCAAGGTGGATGCCCATCACGCCATTGTCCCCACCGGCAAACGCCTGCGCAAGGATGCGCTGAGCCGCGGCGAACGCAGGCTCTACGAACTGATTGCACGCCAGTACCTGTGCCAGTTTTACCCCAAGTATGTTTACGCCGATACCCGCGTGGCCCTGACCATCGAAGGCGGAGTGTTTGTCGCCCGCGCCCGCCGCGACCAACAGCTCGGCTGGAAGGCGTTGTTCAAAAGCGACAGCAAGCCTGAACAGACAGCGCAACCGGAGGACAAAACGCCGCAGGCGCTAAACGAACAACTGGAGCCGCTGTTGCCGGCGCTCAAACAAGGCCAGCAGCTGCACTGCCTGCGCGGCGAACTGCTGGAGAAACAGACCCAGCCGCCGAAACGCTTTACCGATGCCACTCTGCTGGCCGCCATGACCGGCATTGCGCGCTTTGTCAAAGACCCGCAGATTCGCCGGGTACTGAAAGAAACCGACGGCCTCGGCACCGAAGCCACCCGCGCCGGCATACTGGAGCTGTTGTTCAAGCGCGGATTTCTCGACCGGCAGGGCAAGAGCATCGTGTCGACGGCGGCGGGGCGGGCGCTGGTCGACTGCCTGCCGGAATCGGCCACCACACCGGATATGACCGCGCGCTGGGAGATGGCACTGGAGCAGATCAGCCAGCGCCAGGGTAACTATCAGGGTTTTATGGAACCATTGAACCTGTCCCTGCAGCAGTTGATCGCCCGCAGCAAGGTAGAGGTGAGCTTCCCCGCCGGCAGCGCCAAGGGTGCCGCACCGAGGCGCCGTCGCAAACGCGGCAAACAGGCAGCCGGGCGGTGACCGCCGCCGGTTATCGGCACACTATCGGCGCACAAAAGTGCCCGCGGGTGTTACAATTGCCGGCCGATAACTTCCACCGACCCGTAACCGATTATGAAAAAATTCATCACCCTACTGAGCGGCCTCTGGCTGGCGCTGGCACTCGGCGCCTGTGACACCTCGACAACAACGCAGCACGGCGCGGCGGAAAACACCCCCGCGCCCGCCGCCGGGCAGACGGCGGCGGATGCCGGCGGCGATACGCAGCGCCCGGCGTTAGAAGTCGCCACCCCCATGGACTATACCGCTGTCGAGGACGCCGCGCTCGGCGTCAATGAAAACGGCAAGGGGCTGGAACCCGGCACCGAAATAGCGGCGCTGACCATCGCCGATATTCACGGCAAGCCCTTCGAGTTGCAGCAGGCCTGGCGCGAGCAGCCGGCACTGGTGATTTTCTACCGCGGCGGCTGGTGTCCGTTCTGCAATATGCAGGTGCGCGAGCTGTCGGTGAAATACCCGCAACTGCAAGCGGCGGGCGTGCAAGCGCTGCTGATCAGCGTCGACGAGCCGGACAAAGCGGCAATGGTGGATGCGCAGTACGAGATTCCCTTTCCGGTGCTGAGCGATCCCAAACTCATTGCCCATGAAGCCTTTAATGTGGTGCTGGAACTGAGCGAGGAAAACCTGGCCAGGTATCGCGAGTACGGCCTCGACCTGTCGGCCTGGAGCGGCCAGGAGCACAACAAAATTGCCGTATCTTCGGCGTTTTTAATTGACCAAAGCGGCACAGTACTGTTTTCCCATGCACCGGAAGACTTTCGCTCGCGGCCAAGCGTTGAACAGCTGGTCGCTGTGATCGAGAGTCACCTGACTGGCGAATAAATGTCCTCTGCGATGATCCCGCGGCCTTTCAGTTAGCCAGTTGGCGAAACTGCAGGGCCTCGAGGCGATGCTTGTTCAGCAGCTTATAAAATTCTGAACGGTTGCGCCTGGCCAGCTTTGCCGCACGGGTTACATTGCCGCAGGTCATGCGCAGCAGCTCGATCAGATAGTCGCGTTCAAACTCATCGCGCGCCTCGGCAAACGGCATTACGCTGTTGTCGTTGGCATTATTGCGCAGTGCCCGCTGCACAAAGCTCTCCGATATCAGCGGCGCCTTGCACAGCACCGCACACTGCTCCACTACATTGCGCAACTGGCGAATATTGCCGGGCCACTGCGCGGTCATCAGGCTTTTAATCGCCTCCGGGGCAAAACCGCGCGGGGTTCCGGTTTCTTTTTTCAGCGATTCGAGAAAAGTATTGGCCAGCAGCGGAATATCCTCCCGGCGCCGCGACAGTGGCGGAATCTCCAGAAAAACGACATTCAGGCGATAGTAGAGATCCTCGCGAAAACGCCGCTCGGCCACCGCCTCTTCGAGATTCTGATGTGTGGCACAGATAATGCGCACATCGATGGGAATTGCCTGGTTGGCGCCCACCGGGCGCACCTCGCGCTCTTCCAGCACGCGCAGCAGTTTCGACTGCAGCTCCAGGCTCATATCGCCGATTTCGTCCAGAAACAGCGTGCCGCCACTGGCGTTTTCGAACAGCCCCTGGCGGTTGGCGGTGGCCCCGGAAAAAGCGCCTTTGACATGGCCGAAAAACTCACTTTCAAACAGCGCCTCGGGAATGGCGGTGCAGTTCACTCCGACAAAGGCCGCCTCGCAGCGCCGGCTGGCTTTATGGATGGCTTTGGCCAGCAGCTCTTTGCCGGTGCCGCTGTCGCACTGAATCAAAATACTGGCCTCACTGCGCGCCGCCATCTTCGCTTCGGCCAGCAGCTCCTCCATTTCCGCATTGCGGGTAACGATATCCTCGCGCCATTCGTCACTGCTGGCGCTGCTGAACTGAATACCGGCGTCGCGGCTCAACTCCACGGCATCCTGAATACTGCCGATCAGCGCGTCGCCGTTAAACGGTTTAGTGAGAAAGGCAAACACTCCCTGCTGGGTCGCGGTAACGGCATCGGGGATGGTGCCGTGAGCGGTCAGCACAATGACCGGCAGCAGTGGAAAGCGGGATTTGATCGCCTCGAACAGCGCCATCCCGTCCATCCCGTCCATCTGCAGATCGGTGACCACGACATGGGGCAGGCTTTGAGACAGGCTGGCCAGGGCCTCGTTACCGTTAACGGCCGTGGCCACCTCAAACTGGGAGCGGCGCAGGCGAATGGAAATCAGCTTTAACAGACCTTCGTCATCATCCACTACCAGTACTCGCGGCGCATTCATGGCTCAACCTCTTCCGGCCCGTTGATCGGCATCGGTTTTCTTTCAATGATTTTGCGTTCGATATCCTTCAGTGCGTCCAGCTGCTGTTGCAGTTGCCGGCGCTGGCGGCGCTCAGCCTGCAGGCTGTTGCGCTGGGCAATGTCACGGCGCTGGCTGTGCACCAGAAACTTCGCCAGGTCTTTGTAGCCCACCGGCGTATACAATTCCTGCTGTATTTCCGCCAGCAGCTGTTGCGACCGCTGGTGATACTGGGGCTTGTCCGCCACCAGGCTGAGCAGGTAAGCCAGACACAGGCGGGTCGCCGCGCCGGTATCGCTGCGCAGCCGGTCTTCCATCAGTGCAATCTCACTCTGCAACTGCGCCGCCGGCAGCGAGCCGGCGCGCACAAAGTAGGCCATCAATTCCGCCAGCTCGTCGCGCCGCTCGGGCTCGACCGGCACCGGCGGCACCACCCGCAGGGGCTCGGGCTCGGGCGGTAGCTGCACCACCACCGGCTGCGGCGCTATCAGCTGACAGCCGCACAGCAGCGGCAATAGTGCCGCAGCCAACCAGGCTGTTCTGTTCGCGATCCCCGGCAAGGCTATCCCCCCGCCCCCGCCGGCAGCGTGACACTGAAACGCGCGCCCTGTTCGGCATCACTCAGTTCAATATGCCCGCGCAGGCGATCGACAATTTCCCTGACGATGGCCAGCCCCAGGCCACTGCCCTGCACCGGCCCCGACGATGGCTCGATACCGCGGTAGAAAAGGTCGAAGATCTTCGGCGCGTCCGCCGCGGATACGCCCGGGCCGCAGTCCTCGATAATGATCTTCACCTCCTCGCCGATTTTTCTGATATCGATGCCGATAACGCCACCCCGCGGAGAGTACTTGATTGCATTGGACAGCAGATTATCGATAACCAGCTTGATCTGGTTAGGATTCGCCGCCAGGCCGATTGGTTCAATATTTTTCTGAATGTGCAGCGTTTTGGCATTCAAAGCCAGGCGGTGCGCTGCCACGACATCGTCGATCAGGTTGTTGAAGTCGAGCGCCTGAATGTCGCCGCTTTCCGCGGTCAGCTCGTTGAAACGCAGCAGGTTTTCGATCAGGTGCTGGAGTTGCAGGCTACTGTCCTTGAGCACGCGAACGATTTCGCGCTGTTCGTCCACCGCGCCTTCGTCGCAGCAATCTACCAGCAGATCGGCCGCTTCGCGAATGCTGGTCAGCGGTGTTTTCAACTCGTGGGATATATTGCGTAGAAACGCCTGTTTCTGCTGTTCCACCTCCAGCAGTTTGTCGCGCAGCCAGTCCAGGCGCGTGCCCAGTTCCTGCAGATCGTGGGGCCCGCCGACCCGGGCATTGGAACTCAGATCGCCCTCGCCGAGACCGCGCACCGCCATATGCAACTGGCGGATGGGGCGGGTGATCAGCACCACAAACAGAATGCTCAGCAGCACGGTAACCGGCAGCGCCAGCGAGGCCTGCGCCAGCAGCTGTTGCTTTAACGCATTGGCTTCCAGCGACAGGGCCTCGGTCTGTTCCACCAGCAGCACGTCGGTCTCGATAATCAGACTGCGCACGCGATCGTGCAGAGAGGCGATCAATGCATCCATATCACTGTCAACGGCGTCGCCGGAAGCGGATTGCAGGGTATCGAATAACTGCTGCTCGCCCTCGGTCAGGCGGTTGATCAGATCCAGGCGCCGCGCATCCAGTTCGCTTTTGTTGAAGCTGCCCAGCAGGTTCTGGAATTGCTCCCTGTTGCTCAGATAGACCTCGCGCAGCGACGCGTCGGCCAGAATCTGAAACTGATTGGCACTGCGCTCCATGGAGGTGAGGTGATCGACCAGGGCGCGGCTCGCCAAGGTCTCCTGTTTGACCTTGACGATGGCGTCAGTATTATTCTGTACCAGGCTATCGACCTGGTACAAGGCAGTCACGATCGCCCAAATCAGCGGTGTTGCCACCACGATAAAGGCAAACAGAATCAGTTGCACAATAGACAGCGAGCGAATAGCGAGCACGAAATCAATACACCTGTAGCTGATGCGCCGGCGGCAGAACCCGAATCGTTTTGAATGCCAGTTTTCGCCCGGCACCCAAGCCCCGACTTTGCTTAGAACCCAAGCCTTTGCCATCGGCGAATTATAACGCTGCCGGCAATAAGAACATAAGCTGTCGCCCGGCGGCAACGCTTGACCCAAGTCACAACTTTGCAAGGCGGACCGCGCCAACTCCCGACTTCACGGCCGAGTGAATTATGCCACAGGTATTGCCGAGTTTTTAGCTGTCGCCAATCGGCAACAACTCCGGCGCCGCTCGGTTTGACTGCAACGGCAAAAAAGTCCCTGCAGGCCAGCAAATTCGGCAGTTCTCTGTAGTTGGCATAGTTTTAGCTGTATGAAAATCACCTACACTCAAATCAACTTATTTCAACCCGAGACCAACTGGAGAAACTAACCATGAATAGACTACTGACACTTCTGGCTGTTGCCGGTATCTGCAGTTCCGCTGCTTTTGCAGTCACGGCGCAAGCCGGTGAAAAACTGAAAGAATTGCCTGCTTTCAGCCAGCTCGATACGGATGCCGATCGCCATATCAGCGCCGATGAAGCCAAAGCCCACGAGTGGCTGTCAAAGAACTTCAGCAAGGCCGACACCGATCAGGACGGTCGCATCAGCCAGAGCGAGTATCTGGCCCTGGTGAAAATGAAGCAGTAAGAACAGTCAGGGAGACCCGACCAGGGACGGTTTTTTGTATTGCGTGGTAACATCTCATATCTGATTTAGCGTAGTGGTTGCGGCATTTTGGTATGTCCCGGTCCTGAGCATCTTTAGATAGTTTTGAAGTCCATCAGATAGCTTTGAAGTCCATCACTCCACTGGCAACAACACCTACAACTCTTTCAGCAATAGAATCCAATTAACGCCCGGGTGCTGCCAGTCTTCCTTTACCATTTCTCTCTGCCCGTGTTCAAGATATCCCGTCCGCTGATAAAGTTTGCGGGCCCCGCAGTTAGTATCTGCAACAATGATACTCAATCCCCGCTTGCCACAGTCCCGCGCCACAGCTTCGGCAAGCGCCAACAGTTCGCTTCCATAGCCCCTGCCTCTGCACTGCGGATAAGTGGCCAGCACATTCACATACCATGTGCCTGGAACCATATCTTCAAGTTGCTGCAAGGGTACAAACATCGCCGGCATATCGTCGTAGTCCGCCGGGTCCGGGTTATCGTCGAGTGGATAGCCCACCAGGGAGGCAACCACCTTTCCGGATTCCTCCCGCACAATGGTATTGCGGTAGGAAAAAGCGCCGGATTCCCGTTGCGCCCTCTCCTGCCCCACCGCCCAGGGCGACTGCTGCTGAGAAGCCATGCCGGACCACAAATATAGCGGCAGTCCTTCACCGGCCATATCGACCAGCTCAGCCATAGCCAGTGCATCATCTTTGCCGGCCATTCTATAGGGTGGAGGTAGTTCAATCATATCCGGCCTATGTTAAGAAATCTCTCTCGATAAAATCAATGCGCCCGCAGCCGCAGGCAAAACCGAGTAATGATCCACTGTTTCTGTCTGCGCTACGCATCCAATTGAAGTATGCACTGCGCTATTATTCAATCCAGTGCTGCGGCTGATTCAATGTATCCGCACATTGCACCCTGCCGCCACTGCGCTCAATGACGCCCGGCTGCAGCGCCTGAACCATCCAGGCTTCGGTATTCTGTTCCGGGATCGGATACGGCGCTGCAAACCCGAGCGCTGCCGCTGTTGCAAAACCGTGGCGGGGATAATATCCGGGATGGCCGAGAACAAACACCAGTTCGATATCCGCTGCAGCCAGTCGTTTCAGCCCCTCCCGTATCAGGCTACCCCCCACCCCCTTTCCCTGGGCATGCGGAACCACTGCCAGCGGGGCCAGCATTGCCGCCTTTATCGCAGAGTGCGGTTTTTCCAGCTGAGCCCGCGTAAACAGTATATGGCCAACGGCTTCACCGCCGTCGGTGGCCAGCAGCGACAACACTGGCATCGCCGTAGGATCTTTCAGCAGACCGCTTACGAGTTCGACAATCTCCGGCCCTTCTTCCGTACCGAACGCGCTTGCTTCTACGGCAAGCACATCGCTCAAATCCGCTATTTCCGCTTCTCTAATCTGCAAATCATTTCTCCCAGTTTACCGCCCGACATACCCGTACCGGTGCCGACTAGTCATTCATTATCCCAGCTGTTAGCCCGATCGGCAAAGGCCGCCCGCTGTGGCCGCACCACGCAAAAACGCTGGCCCGTTGGCGCCTCCATTACGCACCAGGTTTTGACCGTCCCGATGCGCCTGGCACCGAGTTTTTCCAGACGCAGCACTTCGGCTTCGATATCGTCGCTCTCGATATCGAGATGTACCCGGCTCTGGTGATCGACTTTCTGCACTTCGATAACCAGGTCATCCGCGCCGGTATCCAGTTCCACATAGCGGGAATCACCGGGATCTGTATCGGCCTTGATCTGATACCCCAGGGCCTGACCCCAGAATTCGACGGCCGCCCGTATATCATCGGTTTGACAGTCGATAATGAAGCCTGCCAGTTGGCTTTTGTGCACGATGGATGCTCCTTCTGTGATAAGTGTCCAAGGGTAACTGTCTAAGCTGCTTTTTGCTAAGCCACTTTTTACTAAGCCATGTTTTCTTACTAAGCCACGTTTTCGCGCCGCGATTTCACCACTGGGCGATTTCAGGGCTGAGAGTACCGTTTATTGGCATCGATATCATCAGGCAAAACCCCGCACCGTGACCTCGCCGCCACGCGGTCAAACAGGCTGTTTTCCAACTATACCTTTGTACTCGACTGTAATCGATACAGACAAAAACAGGGTCACTGAGTTAAGAATGGTTAAGAGGCAATACAGGCGATATACAGCGCCACCGGTAAATGTTTTTATGTCACTGTACCCTCGCGACTCACACCATAATTTCCAGTGATAAACAGTAATTCACAGCATTTATAGCTTTGCGGAGAAATAAACCTGGCAGTACAAACACGCTGCAATATAAGGGAACCAAAGCCATGGGAAAACTATTAGGGTTGTTATTATTTGCCGCCGCCGGCGGTCTGGTACGGGCCGAAAGCATAGATAACTTCAGGTTGCTCGACCAATACGGCAAGTCTCACGAACTCTACTATCTCGCCGATAAAAAAGCCGTTGTCATTATGGTACAGGGCAATGGCTGCCCCATTGTACGCAATGCGCTGCCCGCCTTTGCCGAACTGCAGCGCGCATACAGCGGTAGGGGTGTGGAATTTCTGCTCATCAATTCAAACCTGCAGGACAACCGCGAATCCATACTCGAGGAAGCCAGGGAATTCGCCATCGACCTGCCGATACTGGATGACGAAACCCAATTGATCGGCGAGGCCCTGGGCCTGACCCGCACCGCCGAGGTGCTGCTCATCGATCCACAGGACTGGTCGCTGCGCTATCGCGGTCCCATTGACGACCGCCTGCACTACGAGCGGCAGAAGCCGCAGGCCGGCGAGCACTACCTGCGCGACGCACTGGAGGCGGTGATCAAGGGCGAATCGCCGGCGGTGAGCCGCCGCCAGGTCAAAGGCTGCATCATCAACTTCCCGCAACGCAACAGTAAGCACCGGCGCGACGACATCAGCTACAGCGATACCATCGCCCCGCTGCTGCAGCACAAGTGCGTGTCCTGCCATACACCTGGGGGTATCGGCCCCTGGGCCATGACCGACTACAATATGATCCTCGGCTTCTCGCCGATGATCAGGGAGGTGGTGCGCACCGGACGCATGCCGCCCTGGCATGCCGACCCCCATATCCAGCGCTTCAGGGAAGACAACAGTCTGTCGCCGGAAGAGACGAAGACACTGGTGCACTGGATCGAGGCGGGCTCGCCGCGCGGCAGCGGCCCGGACCCGCTGGCGGCACTGCAGCCACAGGCCGATGACTGGCAACTGGGGCCGCCCGACCTGGTGGTAAAACTGCCCAGGTTCGATGTTCCCGCCACCGGCGTTATCGACTATCAGTACCCGCTGGTGGCCAATCCGCTGGAGCGCGACGTGTGGGTGAAAGCGGTGGCGGTCAGACCCGGGGACAGAAGTGTATTGCACCATCTGATTGTCGGGTCGGCGCAACACAAACCCAAGCAGCAAAACAGCAACTCCGTGTTTGAAAATTATCTCGTTACCTATGCACCGGGTATGGACCCTTACGAATACCCCGCCGACACCGGGGTGAAAATTGCCAAAGGCGGCTTCTTTGCTTTTCAGGCCCACTATACGACATCCGGCAAAGCCACCAGCGATGAGACCGAAGTCGGCTTCTACTTCCATGACGAGCCGCCGGAAAATATCCTGCGCCACCATGCCATCGTCGATTTTTCCCTGAGCATTCCGCCCCGGGTCGAAGCTCACGAAGAAGCGGCATACTTTGCCTTCGAGAACGACGCGATTATCTACAGCCTGTTTCCCCATGCCCACTACCGCGGCAGGAGTTCGGTATTTGAACTGTTGCGCGCCGACGGCAGCCGCGAAACTCTGCTCTCGGTGCCCAGGTACGACTTTAACTGGCAGCGTATGTATACCCTGTCCGAGCCTCTGCGGGTGGCTGCCGGCAGCAAGCTGCTGCACCGGACCACCTATGACAACTCGGCCAAAAACCCCGCCAACCCGGACCCCGACCGCCATGTAACCTGGGGCGAGCAGTCCTTCGAGGAAATGTTATACGGGTCGTTTATGTTTCAGTGGGTCGGAGAGACGCCGGACAACCGGATTCACGACCGCCGGCGCAACCGCGCGGCGCTCAGCTTCGGCTTTCTCGACAAGGATATCAATGGACGCCTCGAGCCGCAGGAGCTGGCAAAAGGCGGACATAAACGCTTGAGCAGGCATTTCAAAAAGCTGGATATCGATGGCGACGGCGGCCTGGATATCGATGAATTCATCCGGGCACGCAGTCGCGGTAACGGCGATACTATCGCTGATCGTAGTCGACCACGACTTCCGGACTGAGGGGATGGGACTGGCAGGTGAGAATGAAGCCGGCGTCGATCTCATCCTGCTCGAGGCCGTGGGTGAGATCCATTTCCACCTCGCCTTTTATCAGTCTGGCCTTGCAGGTGGCGCAGACGCCGCCTTTACAGGAGTAGGGTAGATCCGCGCCGGCATCCATGGCGGCGTCGAGTATGTTTTCGCCGTCGGCACTGACTTCGAGCAGGGTCGAGCGCCCGCCTTTGATTACCGTGACCGATGAAGTCATGCCGGCAAAACGCTCGGCACGCTGGTGATGTTTGGCAACCGCGGTGGCCGCATCCGCGGCAGAGGCGCCAAACAGTTCGTAGTGAATGACCGCCTCGTCCACCCCCTCGGCGCGCAGACCGCGGGAAACCTCGGAGATCATCGCCTCCGGGCCGCAGAGAAAATAGTGGTCGTAGTCCTTGATATCGATCAGCCCCGAGGCCTGCAGTTGCGCCCCCTTTTTATTGTTGATGCGGCCGAACAGCACGTCTGAGCCGTGCTCCTCGCGGCTCATGATATTGATCCACTGAAAACGGCTCAGATAGCGGTTTTTGATATCGCTCAACTGTTCGCGAAACATCATGGTATTGGTGCGCTGGTTGCCGTATATCAGCGTCACTTCACTGGCGGGTTCCCGCTCCAGCGTGGTTTTTATAATCGAGATGATGGGCGTAATACCACTGCCGGCGGCAATACACAGAAAGCGGCGTTGCGAGTCGGGCTCTAGCGGCGTAAAGAATTCTCCCTGCGGCGACATGACATCAATACTGTCGCCCCGCTGCAATTCGGAGTTGGCAAAATTGGAAAACTTGCCGCCCTCCACGCGCCGGATGCCAATGCTCAGGCGCGGCTCGCCGACCGCCGAGCAGATGGAGTAGGAACGCCGCACCAGTTCGTCATCGATCTCGCGCTGCAGGGTCAAATACTGGCCCTGGGTGAAAGCGAAGGCGCCTTGCAGCGCTTCGGGAATATCCAGCACCACCTGTACGGCGCTGTCGGTTTCCGGCAGCACCTCGGCCACCTGTAGTTTGTAAAAATCGCTCATTGTCCGATCTCTGTATTGATAGCCGGGTTATAAATAATTCTTTAATGGCATTTGAAATAATCGAAAGGCTCCAGACACTGATTGCACTGGTAGTGAGCCTTGCAGGCGGTGGAACCGAACTCGCTGATCAGGCGGGTATCGGCGCTGCCGCAGCGCGGGCAGGCGATTTCGGCGGCCTGCCTCGGCTGCGGCGGCGCAATGCCGTAGACGCGCATTTTTTCGCGTCCGGAGGCGGAGATCCAGTCGGTGCTCCAGGCGGGCGCCAGCGTCAGTTCCACCTGCACCTGCGCATAGCCGGCCCGCTGCAGCACGGCGCGAATGTCGTCGGCAATGGTAGTCATCGCCGGGCAGCCGGAATAAGTCGGTGTGATCGTCACTTTGACCTGCCCCTGATCGAGATCGATATCCCGCAGCACACCCAGATCCCAGATGGTCAGTACCGGAATTTCTGGGTCGCAGACCTGGTCCAGCAGATCCCAGAGCGCAGCGGTCTGCGCTTTGCCGCGGCGCTCCCGGCGCAGCAGCTCGTCTTCCGAGGCGTGGCCGTCGAAGGTATGGTCAAGCAGCGGAATCAAACTCATGATCGTCTCCCCCTCGCCCGCAGCGATGGCCCGGCGCTACCACTGCAGGCCCGGATAGGCGCGCTGTACAAACTGCAGCTCCGCCAGCAGGTGGCCGAGGTGCTCGGTATGGATGCCCTCTCTGCCCCCTCCCGGCAGCGCCGGCAGTGCCGGCAGCTGCAGGGTCGCCTCATCGATGGCGGCGCTGACCAGGGGCAGCCAGCGCTCTTTCAGTGCCACCCGGTCCACAGCCACACCGGCATCCAATAAGGCCTGTTCGAGAGCGTCCATGGCAAACAGCTCATCGGTATAACCCCAGAGATCATCGAGCGCATCCTGGCAGCGCCGCCGGCTTTCCTCGGTGCCGTCACCGAGGCGCAGCAACCAGTCGTGCGAGCGGCGCAGGTGGTAGCGGCACTCCTTCACGGACTTGGCCGCAATGGCCGCCAGCTGCGGGTCGGACGACTCGCACAGCGCCTCGAAGAACAGCACGTTAGAGGCATCCACCAGAAACTGGCGCACGGTAGTAAAAGCAAAATCGCCGCGCGGCAGTTCGTGGATCAACAGGTTTTTAAACTCGCGGCAATCGCGGGTATAGGCCAGGTCGTCTTCACTGCGGCCGGCACCTTCCAGCTCTGCGGCATAACTCAAAAACATTCGCGCCCGGCCGATAAAATCCAGCGCCGTATTGATGGTGGCGATATCCTCTTCCAGAAACGGGCCGTTGCTGCACCATTCGGACAGGCGGTGCCCCAGTACCAGCGCGTCGTCGCCGAGCCGGGTGGCATATTCTGCGATTGCATCTTTATTCATATCAGTATCACTATTCGGTTGCGGCACAAGTTGGTTAAAACACAAGTCGGTTAAAACACAAGTCGGCTGACACAAGGGCGCCGGCGACAGCACTACATATTATTGACTTCTTCGGGCAGCACATAGTGCGTGGCATGCCGGTAGGGCTTGTCGTCCATGGGGTCGTAAAAGCTGTCGCGGTCGCCCTCCTGTGAGGCGACGATATCGGCGGATTTCACCACCCAGATACTGACGCCCTCGCTGCGGCGGGTATAGACATCGCGCGCGTACTCCAGCGCCTGCTGGTGATCTTCGGCGTGCAGGCTGCCGACATGGGTGTGATCGAGACCGCGCTTGGAGCGGATGAAAACTTCAAACAGTGGCATATGCTTCATGGTTCATTCCTCGGCCCGGCGCGGGCGTAGACACGAGAGACACTAGGCGGCTTTGCGGCCGCGTTTTTTATTCTCATAGGCGCGCACGGCCTCGCACACCCACTCGCCCTCGCGCTGCGCGCGGATATGGTGTTGCAGGCGCTGGCGGTTGCAGGGTCCGTTGCCCTTGATCACCTGAAAGAACTCGTCCCAGTCGATGGGACCGAAATCGTAGTGGCCGCGCTCCTCGTTCCAGCGCAGCTCCGGGTCGGGCAGCTCCAGACCCAGCACTTCGATCTGCGGCACGGTCTGGTCGATAAATTCCTGCCGCAGCTGATCGTTGGATTTGCGCTTTATCTTCCACTTCATGGACTGGGCGGAGTTGGGCGAATGGTCGTCGTTGGGGCCGAACATCATCAGCGAGGGCCACCAGAAGCGATTGAGCGCATCCTGCGCCATGGCTTTCTGCGCCGCCGAACCCCTGGAGAGGGCCAGCATGATTTCGTAACCCTGGCGCTGGTGAAAGCTCTCTTCTTTACAGATACGCACCATGGCGCGGGCATAGGGGCCAAAGGAGGTGCGCTGTAAGGCAACCTGATTGACGATGGCAGCACCGTCCACCAGCCAGCCGACGGCGCCGATATCCGCCCAGCTCAGGGTCGGGTAGTTGAAAATCGAGGAGTATTTGGCCTTGCCCTGGTGCAGCGCCTCGAGCAGCTCCTCGCGGGAAATGCCCAGGGTTTCGGCGGCGCTGTAGAGGTAGAGGCCGTGGCCCGCTTCGTCCTGCACCTTGGCCAGCAGCACCGCCTTGCGGCGCAGGCTCGGCGCGCGGGTAATCCAGTTGCCCTCCGGCTGCATGCCGACCACTTCCGAGTGGGCGTGCTGGGATATCTGCCGGATCAGGGTCTTGCGGTAGGCCTCGGGCATCCAGTCTTTCGGCTCGATCTTTTCCTCGGCATCCACGCGCGCCTGGAACTCGCGCTCGAGGCTTTGTTCTGTTTTACTCTGTTCTGTTTCTGTCTGTGACATGTCAGCGCGACTCCCGTTGATATTCTGCGGCCCCGGCTGTGGGACACCAGTTGTCATTATGATACTAAATTGGCAAAGATTTCAATATTTTTGTATCACTTTGCCGTAATATACGATTGCCGGATGTCAATCCACCCGGCCCGCAGCTTGCGGGCCACCCGCCGCCGGCGGGGATTTATCAGCTGCCGGAATTGACCCGGTCTGCCGCTTTAACTATACCCGCTCGATAATCAGCGCAATCCCCTGCCCCACGCCTATACACATGGTGCACAGCGCATAGCGCCCGCCGCTGCGCCGCAGCTGGTAGAGGGCGGTGGTCACCAGGCGCGCGCCGCTCATGCCCAGCGGGTGCCCCAGGGCAATGGCCCCGCCGTTGGGGTTGACCCGCGGATCGTCGTCGGCCAGGCCCAGCTCCCGCAATACCGCCAGCCCCTGGGCGGCAAAGGCCTCGTTGAGTTCGATCACATCCATATCCGCCAGCGTCAGCCCGGCCAGCGCCAGCACCCGGCGGCTGGCCGGCAGCGGACCGATGCCCATAATGCGCGGCTCGACGCCGGCGCTGGCCATGGCGACGATGCGCGCCGCCGGCGTCAGGCCGTGATCGCGCGCCGCCGGCGCCGAGGCCAGCAGCACGGCGCAGGCGCCGTCGTTGACACCGGAGGCATTGCCGGCGGTTACACTGCCGTTTTCCCTGAACGGCGCCGCCAGTTTTGCCAGCCCCTCGAGACTGGTATCGGCGCGCGGGTGTTCATCGGTATCCACCGCCAGCGGCTCCTGCCGGCGCCGCGGCACCGCCACCGGCGTTATCTCCTCGGCCAACACGCCCGCGCTGGCGGCGGCCGCGGTTTTTTCCTGACTGCGCAGGGCAAACTGATCCTGATCGGCGCGGGAAATACCGAACTGCTCGGCCACATTCTCAGCGGTTTCCGGCATCGAATCGATACCGTACTGCGCCTGCATCAGTTTATTGACAAAGCGCCAGCCGATAGTGGTATCGAAGATTTCGGCGCGGCGACTGAAGGCCGCATCGGCCTTGGGCATCACCAGCGGCGCGCGCGACATGGACTCGACGCCGCCGGCCAGCATCAGACCGGCCTCGCCGGCCTTGATGGCGCGCGCGGCACTGCCGATGGCGTCCATACCGGAGCCGCACAGGCGGTTGACGGTAACCCCGGGCACCGCCACCGGCAGACCCGCCAGCAGGGCGCTCATGCGCGCCACATTGCGGTTGTCCTCGCCGGCCTGGTTGGCACAGCCGTAGAAGACATCGGCGAGCTGCGCCCAGTCCACCTCCCGATTGCGCTGCATCAAGGCGCTGATCGGCACTGCGCCGAGGTCGTCGGCGCGCACCGCCGCCAGTGTGCCGCCGTAGCGGCCGATGGGTGTGCGCACGGCATCGCAGATAAAGGCTTCTGTCACTGCTGTCATGGTTCTCTCCCGTTCCGGTTTAGGGCGCCGGTGCGGCCGCTGCGGGCAGCACATGGCCGCGAATCTGATAACTCTTGCCGCGAAAGTAGGCGACTATCTGCTGCTGCGGCCCGACCACCGTCACATCGTAAAGGCCGGTGCGCCCGCCGCGCGCGCGCTGCTCGGCAGTGGCTTCGAGCCGCTCCCCGAGCTTGCCGGGGTTGACGAAGTCAATGCTGCAGCCCTGTGCTACGGTACTGTGGTTATAGCTGTTGCAGGCAAACGCAAAGGCGCTGTCGGCCAGCGAAAAAATCATTCCGCCGTGGGCGATATCGTAGCCGTTTACCATGTCCGGCCGCAGCACCATGGAAAGTTTCGCATAGCCGGGAGCCATCTCTACAATTTCCATCCCCATGGCCCGGGAGGCCTTGTCTCTGTCGAAAAGATGGCGGGCACAGTCCCACGCCAGTTGGTTTTCATCGATTGCCTGCATTGCGGATACCTTTTTTAGTTTTCACTTGTAGTGTCTAGCCCAACCCAGCCGAAGGCCCTAGCCCAACCGACTGAAAGCCCTAGCGACCTTTGAACACCGGCTGCCTTTTTTCCATAAAGGCAGCGACACCCTCGCGGTAATCTTCGGTCTGGCCGGCGGTGCGCATAGATTCCTTTTCCAGCTCCAGCTGCTCGTTGAGGCTGTTGGCGGTCGAGGCGTTGAGCGCGCGCTTGATCAGCGCCAGACCCTTAGTCGGCGCGCGGGCCAGTTGCCGCGCCATATCGGTGGCCTGCTGCAATAAGCTGTCGTCGTCAATACACTGCCAGATCATGCCCCACTGCTCAGCCTGCTCGGCACTGATCTTGCCGCCCAGCAGCGCCAGCCCCTTGGCCCGCGGCAGGCCGACGATACGCGGTAGAATCCAGGTGCCGCCGGAATCGGGTATCACGCCGATATTGCAGAAAGCCTGCACGAACTTGGCGGACTTTGCCGCCAGCACAATATCGCAGGCCAGGGCGATACTGGCGCCGGCACCGGCCGCGACGCCGTTTACCGCGCACACCACCGGCAGCTCCAGGCCGTAGAGCGCGCGAATCAGCGGGTTGTAATTTCTCTCCACCGAGTCGCCGAGATCGGGCGCCTCGGTGTCTGCGGCTACACTGCGGTCACCCAGATCCTGGCCGGCGCAGAAACCGCGACCCGCACCGGTCAGCAACAGGCTGCGGATGGCGCTGTCAGTGCGCACGGTTTTTAACGCGGTTCGCACCTCGGCGTGCATCTGCTCGTTAAAACTGTTGAGGGTTTCGGGGCGGTTTAACGTGAGTATCGCGGCGCCGTCGGTGATTTCAAACTTTATGGTTTCGAAGTTCATTTGCGCTCTCCGGGGGTGGGGCTTTTTGGGTCGTGCCAAGCGATCCGGTCCCAGCCCGGGTGACGTGTTCGAGACGCGCCGTGAACCCATCCATGGGG
>JANQMH010000062.1 GCA_028280195.1 Exilibacterium sp. | reverse complement strand
TGTGGTTTATCCACCAGTTCGAGCACACCGAGCAGACGCAATACAATATTCCGTGGGCCCTGCGCCTGCAGGGGCCATTGGATATCGCCGCGCTGCAGCAGGCGTTCGCCGCCGTGGTCCGCCGTCACGAAAACCTGCGCACCACACTCGCCAATGCGGACGGTAAGGCCGTGCCGCTTATCGCCGCTAATCCGCAGCTGAATATTCCACTCATTGATGTCAGCGATACCAGCGCCCATATCGACAATCATATCGCCCATATTTTTGACCTGGCCTGCGGCCCGCTGATGAGTATACGACTGCTGCGCCTGGCATCCGACGGGCATATGCTGCTGATCAATATGCACCATATTGTTGCCGATGCCTGGTCGGCGGGTGTGCTCAACCGGGAGTTATCGATTCTCTACACAGCCTATATACAAGGTAAGACCTCACCCCTGCCGCCCCTGCCCGTACAATATGTCGACTTCGCTCACTGGCAACGGCAATGGCTGCAGGGCGATAAACTGACCCGGCAGATAGACTACTGGAAAACCCAACTGGCCGGCGCCCCGGCGCTGCTGGAACTGCCCACCGACCGACCGCGGCCGGCAACACAGCGTTACCGGGGCAGCAGCATTACCTTCAGCCTGCCGGCCCCGTTGACACAACAGTTGCGCCGGCTCAGCCGCCGGCACAATGCCACCCTGTTTATGACCCTGCTGGCCGCTTTCAATGTCCTGCTGGCGCGCTACACCGGGCAGACTGATATCTGTGTCGGCACCCCTGTCGCCAACCGCCAGCGCCGGGAGCTGGAGAACCTGATCGGATTTTTCGTCAACACGCTGGTGTTGAGAACACGCCTGCAGGGCAATATCGGCTTTGAGACCTTACTGCGGCAGGTAAAAAACACCGCTTTGTGCGCCTATGCTCACCAGGATATTCCCTTTGAGCAACTGGTGGAGCTGTTACAACCTCAGCGCAGCCTGAGTCACTCGCCCCTGTTTCAAGTACTGTTTACCCTGGAAAATACCGGCGGGCCGGCACTGCAGCTGCCGGGTATTGCGGCGACGGTCTCGGAAAGTGAAAGCCATACTGCAAAGTTCGACCTGAGTATGGGCCTGGCCGAGTCTGGTGACCATATAAGTGCAGCGCTGGAATACAATACGGACCTGTTCGATGCCGGTACCGTGAGGCGATTCGCCGATCACTATCAACGCATTTTACGCAGTGTGGTGGACGGGCCTGAAAAACCACTTGCAGAACTGGACCTGCTGAGTGGAGTCGAACGACGGCAGATACTGTTGGCCTGGAACAAAACCGCAGTCAACTACCCACAGCACCACTGTGTGCATCAGTTGTTCCAGGATCAGGCAGAGGCAACCCCCGATGCCGTGGCCGTGGTATGGGAGGGAGAATACCTGAGCTATGGCGAGCTGAACAGAAAGAGCAATCAACTGGCCCACTATCTGCTCACCCAGGGACTCGGTCCGGAGACAACGGCAGGCTTGTGCATGCGGCGCTCGGCAGACATGCTTGTCGGCTTACTGGCGATTCTCAAAGCTGGCGCTGCCTATGTGCCGATCGATCCCGAGTATCCGCAACAGCGAATACACTATCTTATTCGTAACAGTGGCATTGCCATAGTGTTAACACACAAAGCATCACTGCTTACAGTCGCCGGGACGCAGCCCGCCAGACACCTGTGCCTGGATCGGCAGCGGCCACTGTTTGCCGGGCAACCCGGTACAGCACCGGCAACCAAAGTCCATCACTTGAACCTGGCTTACATCATCTACACATCAGGTTCCACCGGTAAGCCCAAAGGCGTCGCGATCTCCCATGGCAGCCTCAGTCAACTGTGTTACTGGCACCAGCGCGCATTCAACGTCAACTGCGCCGCAAAGGCCACGCAGTTGGCCGGTATCGGCTTTGATGCAATGGGTTGGGAAGTATGGCCCTATCTTACAGCCGGGGCGGGTGTCCATCCGCTGCCGCAGGACAGGGTGCTGGCCCCGGAGACATTGCCGACATGGTTGCTCGAGCAGGGCATTACACACTGCTTTGCGCCGACACCGCTGGCGGAAAGCCTGGTTGCCGGCCGCTGGCCACAACGCAGCCAACTGGCCTATCTGCTAACCGGCGGCGATCGCTTCAAACAGCCGTTATCGGCTGCATTGCCTTTCGCGCTGGTAAACAACTACGGGCCGACCGAGGGCACGGTAGTCAGCACCTCCGGAAAAATGCAGGTTGGCGGCCAGTCAGCGCCGGATATTGGCCGGGCCATCGACAACGTTAGCACTTACATTCTCGACGATAACCTGGGCCCGGCGCCGGTGGGTGTCATCGGCGAACTCTATATCGGCGGCCACGGTCTGGCCAGGGGCTACTGGCGGCAACCGGGTCTGACGGCGGAAAGGTTTATCCCCCACCCTTTTAGCCGGCGGGCGGGAGAGCGCTTGTACCGCACGGGAGATCTGGCACGCTATCTTACCGACGGCAGAATTGACTTTGCCGGGCGCACCGACCACCAGGTAAAAATTCGCGGCTTTCGCATCGAAATCGGTGAAATCGAAACAACACTGGCCGATCTGCCGGGCGTACGCGAAGCAGTGGTATCAGTTCACCGCCCCGGGCAGAGCGACGATAACCTTCTGCTCACCGCCTATCTTGTCTGTGACACGGCTGCCGGCGAAGATCGGAATGCACTGCGAGACCAACTGCGGCAGACGTTGCCGGACTATATGGTGCCCGCCGCTTTTGTATTCCTGGATAAACTGCCACTGACGGCCAACGGCAAGATCGATCGCCGCGCGCTACCGCCGCCGACGCTGTCCGCCGAGGCGAGCGTGGCGCCGCGCACCGGTGTCGAGCGCGGGCTGGCGCAAATATGGGCGGCATTGTTAAATACGCCGGGCGACAGCATTGGCCTTGAAAGCAATTTTTTTGATCTGGGCGGCCATTCACTGCTGGCAACCCAGGTGGCCAGCCGAATCAGAAAGGCGTTCAAGGTCGATATACCCATTCGCGATCTGTTTAGCGCCACTACGGTAAAAACGCTGGCAGCACTGATCGAAGCGCGCAGCGACAGCAAGTCCTCGAGCGGAGGTGAAGACCTGCCGCTGGCGCCACAACAGTGCCACGGCCCCGCCCCACTGTCCTTCGCGCAGCAGAGGCTGTGGTTTATCAACCGCTTTGAAGGCGGCAGGGAAACCCAATACAACATTCCCTGGGCTCTGCGCCTGAGCGGAGAGTTGCATATCGCAGCGCTGCAACAGGCCTTTGCCAGCGTTTTACAGCGCCATCAAAGTCTGCGAACCCGTTTCTGCACGCTGGAGGATAACACCGTACAACTGATCGACGACAGCCTGGCGCTCAATATCGCCGTTATCAACGTCACAGCTGCAACTGTTGCAGAGCATATTGACGAACACGCGGTTCATGTCTTTGATTTGTCTGCCGGGCCGCTGATCGACGTAAAGCTGCTGCGGCTGGCACCGCTCGAACACATGCTGTTGATCAATATGCATCATATCGTATCCGACGGCTGGTCAGCGGGTATATTGAATCGCGAACTCTCGGCACTGTATGGCGCCTACATCCAGGGCCGGTTTTCTGCTCTGCCGTCACTGCCGATTCAATACACCGACTTTGCTCACTGGCAGCGCAAGCGGCTCAAGGGCGACATATCAGCCCGGCAGATTGACTACTGGAGAAAACACCTGGCCGGCGCCCCACCGCTACTGGAACTACCCACCGACCGGCCGCGGCCGGCAATACAGAGTTACCGCGGCGGCAGCGTGAATATCGAGGTACCGCCGCTGCTGACTCAGCAGCTAAACGAGCTCAGCCGCCAGCAGGGCACCACCCTGTTTATGACGCTGCTGGCAGCCTTCAATGTCCTGCTGGCCCGCTACAGCGGCCAAACGGATATCTGTGTCGGCACGCCTGTCGCCAACCGGCAGTACCCCGAGCTGGAAGGTCTGATCGGATTTTTCGTCAATACGCTGGTATTGCGCTCCGAGGTGAAAGGCAGCGCCACATTTATAGAACTGCTACGGCAGGTAAAGCGAACCGCATTGTCCGCTTACGCCCATCAGGATATTCCTTTCGAACATTTGATGGAAGTGCTGAAACCCGAACGGAGCCTGAGTTACAACCCCTTATTTCAGGTGCTGTTCGTTTTGCAGAATGCTCCCCGGGACGATTTCCAGCTTCCCGGCATCACCAGCTCGGCGCTGGAGTACCGGGCTCGCACGGCAAAATTTGATATAACCATAAGCCTGGTTGAGTCCGGCAAAGCAATACACGGAACCCTGGAATACAATACGGATCTTTTCGATCAGTCCACCGTGGAACGCTTCTGCAATCACTACTGCATACTGCTCGAGGCGGTTGCCAGAACACCCGAGCAGGCGATCGCCACACTACAACTGCTGAGCGATGCGGAACAACAACAGCTGCTGCGGGAGTGGAATGCGGTCGCGGCCGGCCATGGGCCGGAGCAGTGCCTGCCGGCAGTATTCGAAGCCAGGGCCGGCCGGCATCCCCATGCCGTGGCGCTGGTCTGTGACGACCGGCAGCTGACTTACGGCACCATCAACCGCAACAGCAACCACCTGGCGCACTACCTGATAGCAAGGGGAGTGAGCGCGGATATGCCGGTGGGGATTTGTCTCGCAAGATCGCCTGCTATGGTAATCGCCATACTGGCGGTGTTAAAAGCCGGCGGCGCTTATGTGCCGCTTGATCCCGGCAACCCGGTGGAACGCATTCGCCATATACTCGATGACAGCGGCACCGCTCTAGTACTGACCCAGACCGATCAGCTCGACGGGGCGCTGGCCGGCCGGGCGGCGGCGTGTATCGCCCTGGACCGGGACTGGCCGGAAATCGCCGGCAACAGCGGCGGCAACCCCGGCCGGCATATCCGGCCCGAGCAACTGGCTTATATCATCTACACCTCAGGCTCCACCGGCCGGCCCAAGGGCACACTGATCACCCACGCCAATGTCACACGCCTGTTTGCCACTACTCAGCACCAGTACGGCTTCGACGAACGGGATATCTGGACTCTGTTTCACTCCTTCGCCTTTGATTTTTCCGTCTGGGAACTGTGGGGGGCTTTCTATTACGGCGGTAAGGCGATTGTAGTACCCCACTGGGTAAGCCGGGAGCCGGCCCGGTTTTATCAACTGATTCACCGACAGGGCGTCACCGTCCTCAATCAGACGCCATCGGCTTTTAACCAGCTCATTGCCGTTGACCAGGCCCTGGGCAGCGATACGGAACAACTCCCCTTGCGCTATATCATCTTCGGCGGCGAAGCGCTGGATACCAGGAGCCTGCAGCCCTGGTTCGAGCGCCGCGGCGACAGGCGGCCGCGGCTGGTCAATATGTATGGCATTACCGAGACCACTGTCCACGTTACCTATTACCCGCTGACGGCAGCTGATTTGCGGCGCTCAGGTAGCACTATCGGCAAAAGGCTGGATGATTTGCAGGTTTTCATTCTGGACCAATATCTGCAGCCGGTACCCATCGGTGTAGCGGGCGAGCTGCATGTAGGCGGCAGTGGCCTGGCCCGCGGCTACCGCAACAAGCCGCACTTTTCAGCCGAGCGTTTTATCCCCAACCCCTTCAGCCAGAAACCGGGCGCGCGCCTGTATAAATCCGGCGACATGGCACGCCATCTGCCCGATGGCAATATGGAATATCTGGGGCGCCTCGATCAGCAGGTAAAAATCCGTGGCTTTCGTATCGAATTGGGAGAAATAGAAGCCAGGCTGGTCGAGCTGCAGGGCGTCAGGGAAGCTGTGGTGCTGGCCTGTGGTCGCGGGCAGCATCACGGCGATTCCGACCTGGTGGCCTATATCGTTGCCGAGGCGGCGCAAACGCTGCGGCAAAGCGCACTGCAACATGCCTTGAAAGCCCGCCTGCCCGATTATATGTTGCCTTCACTGTTCGTGTTTCTCGAGTGTCTGCCGCTGACGGCAAACGGAAAAATCGATCGCAAAGCCCTGCCGCAGCCCGATCGGGCTGCACGGGTGAGACAGGAGTACATCGCCCCTCGCTCGCAGACCGAGCGGGCTTTGGCTGCAATATGGGCTGAGACACTGGCACTGCCCGACGGCAAGGTAGGTATTGAGGACAATTTCTTCGACCTCGGCGGCCACTCCCTGTTGGCAATTCGGGTCGCCGGCCAGATCGATCGGGTTTTCAATATCGAACTGGAAATTCGCGAGCTGTTTATCGCCGCCACGATTCGGGAGCTGGCTGCGACCATCGAGGAAAAAATAGCCGATATCCAGACAGTGGCAAGCCTGACCGATATGACAGAACCGGCCGGCACCGGTGACCGGGATGAGATCGTAATATGAACGCCAGACAGCTGTTAAGACTACTGGCGGACAAGGGCGCAAAGATAACGCTGGCAGGTGACAACCTGAAGATAAACGCACCCAGGGGTATGATCACCCCGGCGCACAGCGATGCGCTTCGCCACCACAAGCGGGAAATCATCAAACTGTTAAGCGCCGCCGACCAGCGCCGGCAACAGATAGAACCGGTGGAGCGCTGTAACGAGCTGCCACTGTCTTTTGCCCAGCAGCGCCTGTGGTTTATCAACCAACTCCGCGGCGGCGATGATATCAGCTACAATATGCCGATGGCCTTCAGGCTGCAGGGAGGGCTGAATATTGCGGCATTGCGAAAAGCCCTCCACACCGTCGTGCAACGCCACGAAATCCTGCGCAGCCGTTTTAACGCGGACAACGGTCGAGCCCGGCAGATCATCACCAGCCAGTCAGTACTGACTATACCGCTTATCCAGATTTTATCGCAGGATATCGACAACTATATCGACAACTATGCGGTTCATCTCTTTGATTTGCCCAACGGCCCTTTGCTCAAGGCCTGCCTGCTGCACGTATCGTCACGGGATCATGTCTTTTGCATCAATCAGCATCATATTATCTCTGACGCCTGGTCGGTTGCCGTGTTTTATCGGGAACTGGCGCTACTGTACAGCGCATATCTAAAAGGTAGGCGCTCCCCTCTGCCTGAGCTTCCCATTCAATATGCGGATTTTGCCCACTGGCAGAGGCAGTGGCTTCGCGGCGCGGTGCTGCAACGGCAGGCTGACTACTGGCAACAGCAGCTGCGCGCGGCACCCACACTGCTGGAGCTGCCGGGCGATCGGCCGCGACCCGCCCTGCAGCGCTACCGGGGGCGGCAATACCGCTTTCAGCTGACACCGACTGTAACGCTGCAGGCGAAAAAACTGGCCCGGGAGCAAGGCGCCAGCCTGTTTATGCTGCTGCTGGCCGCTTTTGCCATGCTGCTGTCCCGCTACAGCGGCCAGACGGATATCTGTATCGGTACACCCATTGCCAACCGCCGCCGGGCAGAGCTGGAAAATCTTATCGGCTTTTTCGTCAACACCCTGGTACTGAGAATGGGCCTGCGGAAAACTGACAGCGCCGCAGACTTTATTCAGCGGGTAAAAACCGTCGCTCTGGCGGCCTTCGACCACCAGGATATCCCTTTTGAGCAACTGCTGGATATACTGAAACCGGACAGAAGCCTGAGCCATACACCACTGTTTCAAGTGATGTTCAGCTTGCAAAATGCCGCCCGGCCACTGTTTCAACTGCCGGGTATCACCACAGCGCCAGTGGAGGGCGAATTTGGCATTGCCAAATTCGATCTAAACCTGTTTCTGCTTGAGAACGGTGACACTATCGGGGGAACGCTGGAATACAATACAGATCTGTTCGACCATTCGACCATCGCCCGCTTCAGTAAACACTACCAGGCACTGTTGGAAAACCTGTGCAACAACCCTCGACAGCCTCTGGCATCCCTGCCTCTGCTCGGCGCAAGCGAATATCGGCAACTGCTGCTCGAATGGAACAATACCGGCGCGCACTACCCCCGCGATCAGTGCCTTCATACCATTTTTGAAAGCCGGGCCTCACAGTGTTCCGATGCCATCGCGCTGGTTTTTGAAGATACCCAGCTAACTTATGGACAACTCAACCGCAAAAGCAACCAACTGGCACGTTATCTGGTTGAACAGGGGATAAAACCGGAAACCAGAGTCGGACTGTGCCTGCAACGCTCAGCGGAGATGATTATCGGCTTACTGGGCATCCTCAAAGCCGGCGGCTGCTATGTGCCCATCGACCCCGACTACCCGCAGCAGCGAGTCCGGTATATGCTGGCGGACAGTGACATAAGCTGGTTACTCACCCGGCAGGACCTGTTGCTCAAGGCCGCCGATCAACCGCAGTTGCAGCATTTCTGTGTCGATAGTGACTGGTGGAAAATAGCGGACTACGACCCGGGCGATACGGCGATCAGTATCGGCCCGACCAGTCTCGCCTATGTCATTTACACCTCCGGCTCCACCGGCAAACCCAAAGGCGTTGCGGTCAGTCACCGGGCAGTAAACCGCCTGGCCGTCAATAACCGCTATATCGACCTCAGCGCAAAACGGCGCCTGCTGCAGGCCGCATCCATCGCTTTTGATGCCGCCACGTTCGAGATATGGGCCGCCCTGCTAAACGGGCACCCGTGCGTTCTCTACCCCGAACAGACAATCAACGCCGCAAAACTCGAGGCACTCATCAACCGGCAGGCGGTCGATACGCTGTGGCTGACAGCTGCGTTGTTCAATATGATTGTCGATGAAAGACCCGAGGCCATTAAACGCGCAAAAGACGTGCTTACGGGTGGAGAGGCTGTTTCGGCGGACCATGTTCGCAAAGCCTATGAACACTGCCCGGCATTACGCATAGTCAACGGCTATGGTCCAACGGAAAATACCACCTTTACCACCTGCTATCCCATTGCCCGTGAGCATGTCCAGCACCTGCCTACGGTGCCGATCGGCATGCCGATAAGTAACACCACTACCTACATACTCGACACCGAACTGAATCCGGTGCCGATAGGCGTTATCGGTGAGCTGTATACCGGGGGAGACGGGCTGGCCCGCGGCTACCTGAATCGGCCCGACCTGACGGCCGAAAACTTTATTCCCAACCCATTCAGCCAGGAGCCCGGTGAGCGCCTGTATAAAACCGGCGACCTGGTACGCCACCTGCCCGACGGCAATATCGAGTTTAGCGGGCGTATCGATCAGCAGGTCAAAATCCGCGGGTTCCGCATTGAGCTGGGGGAAATCGAGCAGGCCCTGACCACTCAGCCCGGGGTGCGTGAAGCGGTGGTAACAGCCGGCAGCCGCAGCGGTAAGCCCGGCCATCACTACCTCGCCGCCTACATTGTCTGCGATCGAGCCGGTCTGACGCAATCGACATTGCAGCAGGCGCTGAAAAGCCAACTGCCGGACTATATGATTCCCGCCTGTTTTATTTTTCTCGATAAGCTGCCGTTAAACGCCAATGGAAAAGTGGATCGCAAACGCCTGCCCGGGCCCGACAGAGACCTACCGGCTTCAAGGCGGTATATTGCGCCGCGCAGTGCGCTCGAGAAAAAGCTCGCCACCATCTGGTCGGGGGTGCTGAATCTCCCGGTAGAGAAAATAGGCCTGCAGGACAACTTCTTCGAACTGGGCGGCGACTCCATCCTGTCCATACAGGTCGCTTCCCGCGCCTATAAACAGGGGATAAGTATCAGCACCCGCCTGCTGTTTGAGCACCAGACTATCGAACAGCTGGCACAGCATGTGGAGAATGCAGCTCAGTCAATACCCCAGGCGCCGTCCCGGGGCGATATGCCGCTGCTGCCGGTGCAATTGTGGTTTTTAAACGCCGGCGATGCCGGCCGCAACCACTTTCATCAGTCGTTTCTGCTGCATACACCGGCGGGGTTCGACAGGAACTTTCTGCGATCCTTTGTTGAAACCATTATTATCCGGCACGATGCCTTGCGCCTGCAGTTTTATCTGCGCGACGGGCAGTGGCGCGCCCGGTTTGTGCCTTTTTCATCTTCGATGGTGGATAAGGCCGTTATAGAAGAAAAGCTGCCGGGGACCGAGGTCGAACAGCGTGCCTATCTGATGGCTCGCGGCAGCCATGTTAAAGCCAGTCTGAATATAGGCAGCGCTCCCTTGTTGAGAGCGGTTTACTTCAAGACGCAAAAGCATGCAGACTGCCGGCTGCTGCTGGTAATACATCATCTGGTGGTGGATGGGATCTCCTGGCGTATCCTGCTGGACGATCTGGCGCAGGCCTTCGGCCAGTGGCAGTCGGCGCGCCACATAGCACTGGCGCCGAAAAGCAGCCCCTACCAGCAGTGGGCGCGCGATCTGTGCGAATATAGCCGCAGTGACAAACTGACGGCGCAGCGGGCCTACTGGCTCACCAGCCTGTCGCAGACACCGCCGGCACCACCCGCCACCGCTGGCGGGTTGGAAGACGGCAGCGAGCAGGATACGGTATTTATCCAGGGCGCCCTAAACCGTACTGAAACCGAGGCGCTGCTGAGCCAGTGCCACCGAGCCTACCAGACGCGGATAAACGACCTGTTGTTGTCCGCCCTGTTGCTGGCCTGGCAGCGCTGGCAGGGGCACGGCAGCCTGCGCCTGCGCATGGAAAGTCACGGCCGCGAGCCGCTGTTCGAGCGCGCCGACCTGAGCCATACGGTGGGCTGGTTTACTGCGCTGTTTCCGTTGACACTGCACCATAAGGTTGATGATCCCGGTATCGCGGTAGACTTGGGCAAGTTGATTGAGGATGTCAAGGCACAAATTCGAGCGGTGCCCGAAAACGGTATCGGCTATGGCATCTTGCGTTATCTGGCAGCTGACAGGGACATCGTGGCGGCAGAGCAGGATTCCCGCGATGACATCGTGTTTAACTATCTGGGCCAGTTCGACCAGCAGTTGGGCAACAAGGCGGTGTTTACTGCCGCAACGGAATTTACCGGCAGCGATATCAGCGATTTACACCGCCGCAGTGCTGCACTGGGTTTGACCGGATCAGTCATCGACAGCTGCCTGAACGTCAGCATGGATTACAGCCGCCGGCAGTTCGACAGGGCGCCGCTAGAAGCGCTGCTGCGAGAGTACATCGGCGCCCTCAGGGAGATTATCCGCCACTGCCGCAGCGAAGTCCGCCATTATCCCGGCATTGAACATTTACCTGATGCCTGGCTGAACCTGGAGTTCGAAGGCTACAGTTTTAGGCAAAAGTTTGAACCGTCGATAAAATATGGTTCAGATAAGACAAAGCCCACGCTGTTTCTGCTGCCCCCTGGAGACGGCGGCGTGGAATCCTATATAAACCTGGTGGAGTGTATGCGTGCAGGACACAATGTATGCCTGCTTGAAAATATCGAGCTGCTCAGTGGCCGCTACTACTCATTGCCCAGTCTGAGTGAGTACTATAGGAACCTGATAAAGCGCGAACAGCCCGCGGGGCCGTACCATATCGGCGGCTGGTCGCGCGGTGCAATTCTGTCTCACGCCGTCGCCGGCCAGCTGGTAAGTGAAGGAGAGCCGGTCGACAAGACCATTCTGATCGACCCTATCGGCTATACCATGGATTACACCGTCATCGACAATATTCGCAGCGATGCCGATGTGGCAAAATTTGACTCTGTAAACCTCGACAAGCTCAATCGGCTGCTGCATATCTACCAGTATAGCCGCGAACTGGGGCAAAACCCTTACCGCGAAGATGTCTTATATGTGTACGCAAACCAGGGTATCAGTGTCGACGAGTGGGCACAGGACCGACAGGTCTTCGAGGTTGTCGACCGCCATTACCGTTTTCCAAAAAAAATCGCGGGATCGAACAGGCTGCCCGGAAACCTGGAATCCGTTTTCCCCAACAGCGAGGTACTGGTTTTAAACGCGACCCACCACAATCTTATACAGGGCGACAATATGCACACTGTCGCCCGGGCAATCGATACGGCGATGCAGGGCGCGCGGGCTTAAACTTCGTCCAGCAGCGGAATAAGCAGATGTGTGGCCCGCTCCGTATCGTGGAATATGGTCTGTCTCGCTATCCGCATCTCTGTATCGGTAGCCGCCGGCTTGCCGGTATTGGTATTTGGGTCGCACATCGGGAATGCAGCGCTGGAGATACTCAGCCGCAGGCGGTGGCCGACTGCCAGCTGGTGGCCGGCCGGGCCCAGAGACATGCTGAACTGTGTGGGCTCATTCGGCGTGAGCGCAACCTCGCGGTCAAAACCCTGGCGGTAGCGGGCCCGCAATGCCGGCACGATGGCATGGAAGGCGACAGAGCGGCCATCGGGAAATATCTCGGTTAAATGCGCGAACCAGTCCGTATCGGTGGCATCGCTGGCAGCGTACAGAACCAGCTTTATCTCACCCAGGATTGTCAGGGGGTGCCGCAGGGGCTCTGAGGTGTAGGTCAGCACATCGGAGCGCACCTCGATACTGCGCCGATCGCGCAAGGGCTCCACCTCGGAAGGCGTCGGCAGACCGGGATCATAGACATAGCAATCCGCTTTCTCCCCCCGGGGAGGCTGCCAGCTGAGGGAGCCGTCACCGGGAAAAGATCGCGCATCGCCGTTACTGTGCAGGTACAGGCGGTGCCACTGAGTCGCCGGGGCCGGAAAAGTCGGAAAGTCCCGCCACTGATCGATACCGGTAATATAGACGCGGACACGATCAGTCTGAATGACACTGTCGGTGTCGCCCTTGAGATAGCGATCGAAGAAAGCGAGGCGCTGCGCCACCAGATCGACCGCACCACTGGCCGCCATCTTGCGGTCGCCATTGTCCTGGTCGTGGATAAAGTCGGCGTAGGTCTGGCTGTGGTTCCACGGTCCCACCAAAAGATAGATATCGTTGCGCTGCGGCTGCATATCCTGCAGGCGCTGATAATAGTCTATCGGCCCGATTGTCGGATCGTACCAACCGTCGGTAAAGAATATCGGCAACTCCAGTTCGGCCAGCTGCCGATCGGTAAAGTGAATCGGCCGCCAGTACTCGTCATCGAGAGGGTGGGACATCACTTCGCGCCAGGAAGCGAGTTTATCACCCTGCAGGATACCATCGGCGGCATCCAGCAAGGGGCGCCGGTGCAGCGCCGGTCCCCAGACCGGATGGCGGAGAATATTGATATGATTGGCGGCGGGATTCAAATCCGCCATACTCTCGGCATCCATCAACCGGTTCAGGTGCAAAAACCATTCGCGCACCGGCACACCACCCAGAAACGGGTAGACACTGGCGAAGTTGCCGACAAAGGCAGTCGGCATAATACACTTCAATGCCTTGGGTTTGGCCCGCGCTGCGGACAGCTGGGTAGCGCCCAGGTAGGAGGGGCCCTCCATACCGATATGACCGTTGCACCAGACCTGATCGGCCACCCAGTTTACGCAATCAAAGCCGTCCTCCACATCGTCCCTGTTAAAGTGATACACGCCTTCGGACAGATACTGCCCGCGGGTCAATTGGTAGACAACCGCATAGCCGGCCTGCAAGTAGCGGCTGACCGGCCGCTTATCGTTGCGCGACGGCCGCGAATACGGATAGGGAGAGCGGGTCAGAACAACCGGGAAACGGCCATTGGGCGCAGGCAGGTACACTTCGGTATACAGCCGCACACCGTCGCGCAGCGGCGCCATTTCGATCAGGCTCGGGGTTGCCGGGGTGGTATCCGGCTGCGGTGGCGACGCAAACTGGGCATCCTGCCACTCCTTTAAGCGTTCCTCATAAGTCTTTTGTGACATAGTTTATTCTCACTGACTATAGCTGCGGACAATCTCCGCCCTGCAGAGCGGGCTGCGGTTAACCAGCCGGCATTGCTCCGGCCAGACGCAGAATCTCATCGGCTACCCGATCGGCACACTGCCGGCTGGTCACCAGGGTAAAATGGCCGGCCATCGCCAATGATATCTGCCGGCCGTTCGAAGACAGGGCCGCCAGCTCCTTCTGCAAGGTGATTTTATCGGCAATAAATTTTTCTTTGTCCATGTTATCGGGCAGATCGTCCGGGGAGGTCGCAGTAATTGCAACAATGGGAATATTCCCGAGATCCGTCACCTCGGCTGCCTGCGCCGCAGAGGCGTTAAAGTCGCTCAGTTCGCGGAAGAAAGTGCGGTAGGACTGCGGTCGATGAGACAGGTAAAGCAGTTGCTGTTTGGCCTCATCCGGCAGCGGCCCGAGATGCCTGTCATTGATGTTAAACAGAGGGTTATAAAGGCGCGTCAGGCCCAGCTGTGCGCCCAGTGTCATGATTTTGCCGACGATGCTGTCACGCTTGGTAAAGGCCTGCTTGTTCTGTACCTCGAAGGTTTTCGGGTGGGCGGCATCCAGCAATACCATAGCAGCTACATCGTGCGGATAGCTGCCGGCATAGAGACGCAACAACAAACCGGCAAGAGAGTGACCGACAAAAATATAGGGGCCTTCGAGGCCGGCCCGCTGCAGCAGAGTATGCAACTGCGTCACCATATGCTGCGCATCGCGGGGCTGGTGACTCTCTTCACTCCAGCCGAGACCGGCGCGATCGTAGGTACATACCCGCAGCCGCCCGGCCAGCGTTTGTTGCAGCCGCTGGTAGACCGGCGCCGCGCAACCGCTGCCGCCTTCGATCACCACGGTGGGATAAGCATTGTGCGGCCCGCAGCAGTGCAGGTGCAGCTTAAAGCCGCCGACATCGACCAGCTGTCCCGGCGGCGCAGTTTTGTCGCGCAATACTCCGGCAATGGCGTTAAGCACAGAAATCGCTCCTCTTGACCAGCATACCCGGATAAGGCCCGATCGGCTTGAAAGGCATACAGGCAGCCATCAAGCCGGAGAGATCGACTGCGCCGCGGCCGCTTTTTCCCTCGCCTGCAGGCGGCGGCGGATGGCCTTATGGCGGCGTGCATTGAGCGGCAGCAGCGCAATAAAAGCCACGGCAATGAGGATAATAACAGCCGGGATATAGGCGATGCCCAAGCGCAGGCCGAAGACACTGGCAGCCGAGTGTTCGATCGCCGCGGCGTCAAAACCATACCACCCGGCAATCGCCAGGCCAAGGGCTGCGCCAATAGCGGCGTTGGCTTTGGTAACCAGCGTGTATACCGAAAAATACATCGCGGCGCGGTCGGCGCCGAATTTCCACATGCCGTAGTCGACGATATCGCTTAGCAGCGACGGTGCGACAACCAGCGCCGTGGCAAAACCCGCTTGGGCGCATACAGCCAGCACCAGCAGGTAGCCGTAAGTGGCTTCGCCGGGCTGCAGCAAAGCATTGCCCGCTACGGCAATTGCCGCCATGATAATCGCTGCGCTCCAGACAGCCTTCTTGCCAAACCAGACAGTCAGTTTGAACGCGGCGATCGAAAAAGCAATACTGACAAGGCCCAGCAGTATGTAGATAAACGCGACCTTATCACCCAGGCCGAGATAGATATCGATAAATATGAACGCCAGGCCCAGCCACATGCCCGCGCCAATGCCCATGAAGAGATAGGCGGTGAGAAAAATCACCAGCGGCCTATTCAGCAAAACTGCTTTCAACACCTGCCGCAGGCCCTGCTGTTTCGGGCTCTGGACACCGTAGCCATCCGGCACTGTCTTTACACACAGATAAAGCAGTGGCACGGCAAACAAACCCATCACCCATACCGATACCTCCAGCGTCTGCGGTGTAATCTCGCTGCTTTCGAACAGCGGCAGCAGCGGTACCACGAAAAACAGTAACGCACCCAGATGCAGGCACGACATACGCAGGGTGTAGATTTTGGTTTTTTCGTCGGAGTCGCCCGCCAGTTCCCCGCCCCAGGCGAGATGGGGGATTTCGAACAGGGTCCAGGCAAGAAAAAACGCCAAAAACCAGCCGAGAAAGTAAAGTGAACTGACGCCCTGCGGCGGCACATAGAGAAAATAGCCGCAAATAATGACCAGCAGACCCCCGGCAACGACGAAGGGTTTGCGGGTGCCATTGCGCGCGCGATACCGGTCCGAAAAGTATCCGATCAGCGGATCGGTAATGGCGTCGAAAAGACGCGCAGCCAGGACCACGGCGGCGATGGTGGTAAGCGCCAGGCCAAAATACTTGGCATAGATGCCCTGTAGTATGCCGATGGGAGCAACCAGCAGGTGCACGGCAAGCGTCGGCAGTGCATAGGCAATTCCGTAAGAAAGGCTCACCCTCGACTTGTCAGCTGAGTTGGTGTTATTGCTCACGCCATGGATTCATCTGTGACAGTTTTATAAAAAACGGCCGGAACGGAGAATCCCGCCCGGCCGAACTAGCTGACTCCAGAGGGGAGTTAGAACTGATAACCTACATCAAAGCCGATGGTACGCGGGCGCTGCCGAAAAACGCCCTGGACGGCGAAAGACGGATAGGTAATCTCATCGGAGTTCAACAGATTGGTGCCGAACAATTCAACACTGAAATTGTCAAAACTGATACCGGCTCTCATATCCAGATCACCATAGTCACCACCTTCCGGACCGTTTTGTTCTATATCCCTGTAGAAACCACCGACGTAGGCGAAATTGGCACGTACGAACGAGTTATAACCGGCAATATCAAAGAGATAGTCTACCGATATGTTGGCATTGGCCCGAGGTGAGTTGGGCAGACGAGTGCCTTCTTCACCCAACAGGGTATCCTCGGTCAATTCAGCATCGACATAAGAGGC
>JANQMH010000059.1 GCA_028280195.1 Exilibacterium sp. | reverse complement strand
GTTCGAGACTCTCGCCAGCAGGGATGCTGGCGTGAAGGCTACACGGACGTATTTACGCCGGGTCTCGAACCCCAGACCCCAACCGGGTTAGGGCCGGGTCGGCCACCACCGTTGTTTCTCAAAGTCAGCGCCATTCGAGCCACTAGCGAAAGGAACCACTCCCCCATCAAAAAAACATTCAACCGCCAACCACCGCCTCCCGCCCGCGCTTTTCATTCACGCTGACCAACACCGCCAGCCCCAGCAGAAAAAACACCAGCGTCGACAACAGGGCCAGGCGATGGTCGCCACTGCTGAGAAAACTGATCAGGCCGTAGCTCAAAGGGCCGACAATGGCGGCCAGGCGCATCGCCAGCCCCCACAGTCCAAAGAACTCCGCGGTGCGCGCCGGCGGCGTAAACTGCCCGATCATGGCGCGACCGGCAGACTGTGTCGCCCCCATCGCCAGGCCGATCAGGTTGCCAGCTATCCACATATCCCGCGGCTGTGCGGCCTGGTAAACAATGGCAACCGCCACAATCCATATCATCAGGGTGATGCCGAGTGTGCGCACCGAGCCCAGCTTGTCCTGGATCACACCGAACAGCACTGCGCCCAGGGCGGCGGTAAAATTGACCACCAGCACCAGCACGATGATATCCCGCTGCGACAGCCCAATCACCTCCTGGGCATAAATCGCCGCCAGCACGATAACGGTGCTGACCCCGCTCTGATAAATGGCCAGTGCCAGCAGGAAACGAAACAGGTCCTGAAAGCGCGCCGCCTCCTTCAACGTATGGCCGACCCGGCCCAGGCCCTCGGCCATACCGCGCCGGCACTGCTGCAGCAGGCTCAGCGCCGGGCCGCTCGACGACAGTGGCAGCGCCCGCTCCCGCAGCCACAAAAAGGTCGGCAGCGCCGCCAGTGCGAACATCACTGCCACAATCAACATGGTAACCGGTACATATTGGGCGGCGCCGTGGCCGCGCCCTTCGGCCCAGGAGATATAAACGAGGCACAGCACCAGTGCCAGAATGCCGCCGCAGTAACCCAGGCCCCAGGCAAAGCCCGAGACTTTGCCCATTTTGTCGCGCTCGCTGATCTCCGGCAAAAACGCCGAGATCAGGTTCTCGCCGCTGGCAAACATCACATTGGAGACAATCACCAATACCATCGCCAGGGCAATATCCCCCTCGCCGGCAAAGGCCAGCAGGCCGGTGGCGACGATACAGCCGGCGGTGGTTGCCAGCAGCAGTTTTTTCTTGATTGCATGGTAATCGGCAATCGCGCCCAGCAGCGGCGCACTCAGTAATACCAGGGCGTTGGCAATGCCCATGGCCAGTGTCCACAAAAAGGTGGCGCTGCCGCCGTTGCCGGCATCCATGGCAGCCGCCACGACACCGACGAAGTAAACATTGAATACCGTGGTCAGCACGACGGTGGTATAGCCCGAGTTGGCGAAGTCGTACATGGCCCAGGCGAACAGCTCGCGCTTTTGCACCGGCGCGGCAGTTGCGGGCATTCGGGCAGATTCGATAACGGGAGTTGTCATACAGGCGTCATAATCCGCTGGTGAGTGATGAGGGCAGTGGCCGGGATCGCTACCATAGCACAAACGCCTCACGCCCGGGCTTGCGCCCGCCCGGGCACCGATATATCCCGCTGCGGTAAAATTGTATATATTGCCCAGTGCAGCATTTTCCGCAACCGACTCCACGGTCCACAGAACAGGCGTAATTTCCATGAGCACTGGCAACGACACCGGCATCAATATCGATATTCTGCAGAAAATGGGGGCGCAGATACTGTCGCTGGACGACAACCGCATAACGGCAAAAATGCCGCTGCAGCCCAATATCAATCACGTCGGCACCATGTATGCAGGCAGCCTGTTTACCCTGGCCGAGTTTCCGGCCGGTGTGCTGTTCGTGCGGCGGGTGGATGTCAGCAAAATACTGCCCATCGTGGCGGAGGTCAATATCCGCTTTCGCCGCCCGGCAACCACCGATGTGTTCATGTCACTGGAGATAGCCGAAGAGGAGTTCGAGCGCATGCAGCGCGAAACGCTGGAACAGGGCAAAAGCACACTCATCAACCACCAGCAACTGACGGACGCCGACGGTGAAGTGGTCGCCATCGCCGAAGCCCGCTATGTCTGGGTAAGGGCCAATGACCAGTAACCACCAGCTGCAGGCCATCATGTTTGCCGACGTTTCCGGCAGCTCGGCCCTGTACAAGCGGGTGGGCAATGTCGAAGCCAAGCACCTGATCGACGAGACCATCACCCGCATGAAGGCGCTGACCGAGGCCAATGGCGGCGTGGTGGTCAAAACCATCGGCGATGAGGTCATGGCGCGCTTCGAGGCCCCCGAGGCCGCCTGCTGCGCCGCCATCGCCATCCAGCAGGCGTGCAGCCAGCCCGGCGGCAACGGCCTGGCGATTCGCATCGGCATGGACTACGGTGCTACGCTGCTGGAAGACGGCGATGTGTTCGGCGATACCGTCAACGACGCGGCATGTGTATCGCATATCGCCCGCGCCACGCAAACGGTGATCACCCAGGCCGTGGTGGATGAGCTGCCGCCCTGCTATCGCCAGGCCTGCCAGGAATTCGATCGCATCCCCCTCAAAGGCGAACGGGAAAGATCCCTGATCTACCGCCTGCAGTGGGAATCACCCACCCAGTCCCACAGCGCCACGCGGGTAATGGCCCTGGAGGAGATCAATCAGATAGCCCACCAGCTGACGCTGATCCACGAAGACCGGGAGCGGCGCCTGTCGCCGGCGGAAATGCCCTTTATCATCGGCCGCGACCGCCTGCGGGTCGACCTGTTCATCACCACCAATCTCGCTTCCCGCGATCACTGCCGGATCGAGTTTCGCCGCGGCAAATTCGTGCTGATCGACCACAGTACCAACGGCACCTATGTGAGTAACGCCGGCCGCCCGGAAATCTATCTGCGCAGAGAAGAGGTGCCGCTGCAGGGCGAAGGCAGTATCGGCATTGGCAAAGCCACCGACAAGCCCGATGCCGAAGTGATTCACTTTCGCCTGCACTGATACTCTCCCGCCCTTATATCATCATCAGTCAATCTATAGAACCAGTATAAAAAAGCTCTTATTAATTCTCTACGGCGATAAAAAACCCGCGCCATGGCGATCTGACGCTCAAAATTTATACTGTTTTGTTCTACTCAGGGCTGCCTAATGATCAATAAGGATTAAAGTGACAATATACCGGCACATGACCAACCTTATGGTTAACGTTCACTTACCCCTGAATACAGCTGCCCGAGGGATGCGACCCGGAGTCACTGGCAGGTATCGGATGGCTTTATAGTCAGTTACAAAACCGCTACATTTTTGATCTAAAAAGGGGCTTTATAATCGCCAATGTTCCGGGCAAGATTAAGGGCAGTTGTGTTACCTGAGGTAGAGGTCGATGGAGAGGCAGCCAATTATAAAAACTGAGGTAGTGGCAAGCACTGACCCGCATCACCGCAGCCGGCGGCCGGCGCTTTTCACACTGGCGCTATCGATGGCTTTGTCGACCACACTGCCGGGTCTCGCCAAGGCCGACAACAGCGAAGACATTTTCATTCCCGACCACCTGCTGTACTACAACCCGCTGAAAAATTCAGACGATATCGACAGAACTTCCGTTTCCACCAGCGCCGTAATTCTGGATAACAAATCGCTCGAACAGGCCGCCATGCAACTGCGCGACAGCGGTATGAACGCCACCCAGCGCGCCTTGAATTACCAGTGGATGCGCCAGTACCACCAACAGAGCGAAGTTGAATACGGCAGCAAGGTGCTGTCGAAATTATTTAAAATGGGCCTGCGCACCTATTGGGACAAACTGCAAAAAACCTCAACCCTGGCCGGCAAAGTCTCCGCTGCCGGCAGCACCGGCGGCGGCCGCCAGAGCGGCAATTCCGGCGGCAGCTTCGATTTTTCCGACGACATCGACTACGACCTGAAGATATCCGGCAACAAGTTAAAACTGTCGATGGACTACAAGTTTTAACCATTTCCCGCCGCAGCGCATTTATTTACCGCCATCGAGTGCTACAATCAGCTGCGCGTTATCGAGCGGTTTTTTTCAATGACAGATCATCTCGCCCGCCCCAGCGCCGGCCCACTGCGCCGGCTGGCGGCACTGGTTTACGACCTTTTATTACTGGTGGCCATCAGTATCGGTTACTGGATGGCGGTAGTGGGCATTCACGCCCTGTTTTTCGGCACGGATCACAGCGGGCCGGTTGGCGGTGTCCCGGCTCAGCTCGGCTGGCCGGCAACACTGATGCTGTTCTACTGCATATTCTGGCGCCGTGGCGGTCAAACTTTGGGCATGCGCGCCTGGCGCCTGCAGCTGGTCAGCGACAGCCGGGAGGAAGCCGGCAAGTCGGTGCCGAGCTGGCAGCAGTGCCTGCTGCGCTGCCTGGTCGCCCCGCTGGCCATAGCCGCCGCGGGCATCGGCTACTGGTGGTGCTTTATCGACAGCCGCGGCCGCAGCCTCCACGACCGCCTCAGCGGCACACGAGTAATACTAGTCGCTAGAGACTAGTAACTAGTGACTAGTAAATAGTGACTGCCGTTACAACGTTCTGCGTAATAGAATTACGCCAATAAGCATGCAGATGCCGATAGGGACGGCTACGGCCAGCAGCGGTGAAAAACCGAATACCAGACTCGAGGGGCCGAGCAGGTCCTGGCTGGTGCGGAATACAATCCCCACCACGACGCCGCTGAAGACGCGGTAGCCCATGGTCACCTCGCGCAGGGGGCCAAAGATAAAAGAAATGGCAACCAGCACCAGGCTCACCGTCGCCAGCGGCTGCAGCAGCTTCTGCCAGAACGCCAGCCAGTACTCATCGCTGTCCAGCCCCTGTTGCCCCAGGTAGGTGGCATAGGAATACAGGCGCTGGATCGACAGTGCCTCGGGGGGCAGCACCAGTACATTCAGCAGCGAGGGCGAAATGTCGGTGCGCCAGCGGCGCGTGGCAAAGGTGCTGGTGCTGATATCGGACCCGCTGAGGTCGGTCACCCGCCCCTCCTCTTCCAGCCATACGCCGCCGCCCTGGTAGGTCGCGCGCTTGATAAAGCTCGACGACTGCAGGCGCCCCTGCTCGTCGAAGCCATAGCGGGTGACACCGAACAGCACACCGTTGGGCAGCACCGCATTGAAATGCATAAATTCGTTGCCCTCGCGGCTCCACAGCCCGCGGCGCGACTGCAGCGCCTCCTTCTCACCCTGTGCCAGCGCGCGCCGGCTCTCGGCTATCTGGTCGGTCAGCGGTGTTACGTATTCGCCCAGGGCCAGGCCCAGAGCGATAAACCAGAGCACCGGCTTGATCACCGTCCAGGTAATGCGGGCGATGGAAATCCCCGCCGCACGCATCACCACCAGTTCGCTGGAACCGGCCAGGCTGCCAAGCCCCCAGAGGCAGCCGACCAGGGCGGAGAAGGGAATCTGTTCGTAGATACGCGTCGGCAGGGTCAGGCCGACGTAGATCAGCACCTCCAGGATGGTGTAGTCGCCTTCGACTTCACCCATCTCGTCAATCAGCGCGGAAATTGCATCCAGCGCCACCAGCACCAGCAGCACCATGGCGACGGCGCCGACCACGGAGCGCGCGACATAGCGGTTGAGTCTACGCACCCCACGGCTCCGCCGGCGCCGGCCGGCGGCCGCCGAAAAGCGACTTCCAACTGCCGGCGCCCAGCAGCAACAGGGCGATCACCAGGAACACCAGGTGCACCACCCAGAGCCCCAGTTGCAGCGGCAGGCGGCCGTCTTCAATGGCCCCGCGGGCCGAACTCAGAGACACCAGATAGATGATATAAAGCAGTATCGCCGGGATCATTTTCAGATAGCGCCCCTGGCGCGGATTGGTCTTGCTCAGCGGCACCGCCATCAGGGTCAGAATGATCACCAAGATCGGAATCGACAGGCGCCACTGCAGCGTGGCCTGATCAACCAGCTGGTCGGAATTCAGCAGTGCGCGGGTCGGGGTGGAGTCGGCCTTGGCTTTGCGCTTTTCCACCCCGCGGGTCTGCTCCAGGCGCTGGGCGTACTCGGCAAAGCGGGTAATGCGATAGTCGGCATCGCCGGGCCTGCCCTCGTAGCGATAACCGTTGTGCAATACCAGGTAACGCTGGCCGCCCTCCTCCCGGGTCACCTGATTGCCGGATTGCGCCATGATGACCGCCAGATCTCTGCTGCCGCCGCCGGCAGATTCATCGGCCATTTCCGCCATGAAAACCCCGAGCATGCGCTTGCGGTCACTGCTGAGTGATTCGGCGTAGGTAATATTGCGACCGTCGCGCATCGGCTCAAACCGCGCCGGCGTCAGGCTGTCAAACTCGGTGCGCTTGCGCTGTTCGCTGAGAATGGCCTCGGCGCGCTCGACGCCGATGGGGCTGACAAACATACTGAGGCCGGCGACCACAGCGGCAACACCGAGCGCGGGGACCAGTGTATAGGCCAGCAGCCGCTTCTGGCTCATGCCACAGGCCGACAGCACAGTCATTTCGCTGTCCATATACAGGCGGCCATAGGCAAATAAAATCGCCAGAAACAGGCCCAGCGGCAGAATCAGTTCGAGGAAACCGGGCAGGCGATAGCCCATGATGGCAAACAGGACACCGGAGGCGAGCTTACCGGCGGCGGCCTCCGCCAGGTACTTTACAAAGCGCGAACTCATGATGAACAACAGCAGCACCGCACTGACGGCGGCCATGCTCACCAGTACTTCGCGGGCCAGGTAGCGAAAGACAATCACGACAGATCGAGGTGCCCGGATAACAGTCGCTGCAAATTGAACCACAATACCATTGTTCTGTGCCATCGCCTTGAGTGATTAGCGCACTATTTGCCGATTTACAAGTGGTTTACAAGCGTATTAATAACAAGCCCAAAACCCGGGCTTGGTGTACACTAGCGCCCGCCGGGGCGATGCGGCATTATCCACCAAACCAACTACAATGTCTTGGACAGTCGTCTTGAAAAGCTGTTTCGAAAAACTCTCTTGCAAGCCGTCTCGAAAAGCGGTCCCGGGCGGCGCCTTCGGCACAGCTGCCGGGACAAGTCCGGAAAACGCCCGCATCCGTAAACAAACCCGGCGGCGAAAACAATAACCCAACGGGAAACCAGTATGAATTTTCAGGCGAAAGCTTCCGATATTATCAGTCAAACCACGCATTGCGCCGTTGTCGCCGTGTTCGAAGGCGGTAAATTGTCGCCGAGCGCCGGGCACATCGATAAGCAGGGCAAAAAAATTGTTCAACAATTAATCAAGCAGAAAGATATCAGCGGCAAACCCGGACAGACCTTGTGGCTGCACCGCCCCGAGGGCACCAAGGCCAGCCGGGTGCTGTTGCTCGGCGCCGGCAAACCCGGCGGCTGTTCCGAAGCCGACTACAAAACCGTACTGAAAAAACTGGCCCAGGCCCTGAAGAGCAGTGGTTGCGAGAACGCCACGCTGTATCTGGATGAAATCCAGGTAAAGGACGCCGGCGACACGAAAAAATCGCGCGACCTGGCCTGGCGGGCACAACAGGCCGCGGAAGTGATCGAGTCGGTCTACTACCAGTTCAATGCCCATAAAAGCAAGAAAGCCGACCCTGTCAGGCTGAAAAAAATCACCCTGGCGGTAAACGACGCCAAGCAGCGCAAGCTCGCCCAGGGCGGCCTCACGACCGGCGCCGCGGTCGCCAGTGGTACGGCCCTGGCGCGCGACCTGGGCAACCACCCCGGCAATGTCTGCACCCCGTCCTATCTCGCCGCTGAAGCCAGGCGCCTGGCGCGCAATCAGCCCAAAATGACCACCAAAGTCCTGCAGGAGAAGCAAATGCAGGCACTGGGCATGAACTCCCTGCTGTCGGTCACCGCCGGCACCGCCGAGCCGGCACAGCTGATCATTATGGAGTACAAGGGCGCGGCCAAAAGCCGGGCGCCCTATGTACTGGTGGGCAAGGGCATCACCTTTGACTCCGGCGGTATCAGCCTCAAGCCCGGCGCGGCGATGGATGAGATGAAATTCGACATGTGCGGCGCCGCCAGTGTATTCGGCGCCATGCAGGCACTGCTGGAGCTGCAGCCGGCCATCAACGTCGTCGGTGTGGTGGTGGCCAGCGAAAACATGCCCAGCGGGCGCGCCACCAAGCCGGGCGATATCGTCACCTCGATGTCGGGCCAGACCATCGAAATACTCAACACCGATGCCGAGGGCCGCCTGGTATTGTGCGACACCCTTACCTATGTCGAGCGCTACAAGCCCGAGGCGGTAGTGGACATCGCCACCCTCACCGGCGCCTGCGTCATTGCCCTGGGCAAGCATGCCACCGGACTCTACAGCAACCGCGAGGAGCTGGCACAGGCGCTGCTCGAAGCGGGCCGGCAGGCCGCCGATAAAGCCTGGCAAATGCCGCTGTGGGACGAATACCAGAAGCAGCTGGACAGCAACTTCGCCGATATGGCCAATATCGGCGGCGCCCCCGGCGGCAGCGTTACCGCCGCCTGCTTCCTGTCCCGGTTTACCAAAAACTACCCCTGGGCACACCTGGATATCGCCGGTACCGCCTGGCTGTCGGGCGCCCAGAAAGGCGCGACCGGGCGGCCGGTGCCACTGCTGGTGCAGTACTTGTTGAACCAGGTGTAAGCCAACCCGGGTGACGCGATGACGCAGGTGGATTTCTATATTCTCGCCGCCACCTCGGCGGCACAGCGGCTGGACTTCACCTGTCGCCTGATCGACAAGGCCCTGCGCCTGGACAAGCGGGTATTTGTCGCCACCGCTGACCGCCGGCAGAGCGCCGAACTGGACCAGCTGCTGTGGACATTTCGCCCGCAGTCCTTTATCGGTCACAGCTGCAGCACGGACCGCGGCAGCGACGGCGAACTGGAGCCCTCGCCGGTGCTGATCAGCCACGCCGGCGAGGCCGGCGACCACCACGAGCTGCTGATCAATCTCGGCGCTGAAACGCCCGCCTGTTTCAGTCGCTTCGAGCGCCTGGCGGAAGTCGTGGTCCAGCTGCCCGCGGTACTCCAGGCCACTCGCGACAACTATGCATTTTACCGCCACCGCGGCTATCCGATACAATCACATGACCTGCGCGGCAAAGCGCCCGGGTAAGCTCGTGGGAGTGTTACGGCGATATGCCCAGCAATAAAAAAAGCGATAAGAAAGCGGCCAAAAAGGCGATTCTCGGCGAACTGGAATCCATCAAGGAACTGTTGATAGAGGATGAGGCCGATATACCGCTGCTCGAGCCGCTGCCGCCGGACAGTGGCGATGAGCCGCCGCTGCTGACCAATACCCTGCCACCGGGAAAGGTCAGTGCGGAGCCGGAATTATCGCCGGACGACACCGAGCTGCCCCTGCTGGAAGAGGTAAGCGCCGCCGGCCTGGCCACGGTTGACAGCGGCGAGCCCCCCGAGCCGCAAATGGAGGCCGATGACCCCGGCCAGCACAGCCTGTTCCCCGACCCGGCGCCGCCCGACGCCGCCGACGACGGGCCCGCGCCACAGGACCAGGCAGCGCAGAAAGCGGCGGCGGGCAAAAAATCCCGCGAGAAAAAACCCGCCGCCCGCAACAACAGCGGCGGGTCGCGCAAACCCCAGGGCGAAAACCCGTTTTTGCCCCAGCATATCCGCGAGCGCCTGCATACCACCAAGACACTGGTCGACCAGATCAAGGAATCCCCCTCTTTTCAGGAGGCTGCCGGCCAGCCGCTGACGCCGGCCCAGGACGATATGATCGAGCAACTGATCGCCGAGTTTATGCCGAAAATCGAGCAGACCCTGCGCCAGCGCCTCAAGGCACTGACTCAGGCCGCCACCAACCCTGCCACCGAAGACAACTAGCCTGCAAGTTTCCGCCCGGCAGCTGGCGTTGTATAATCCGCGGCCCGGCAGGGGACATCCACTGCCCGACGCTATCCCTATCCATCTGTTAACCGACCTGTTATGACTGACGACAATGCCCGAGCGGCGCTGGACAAAACCTACCAACCTCAGACCCTGGAGCACCGCTGGTATCAGACCTGGGAGTCGCAGGGCTACTTCGCCCCGAGCGGCGAGGGCGAGCCCTACAGCATTATGATCCCGCCGCCCAATGTCACCGGCAGCCTGCACATGGGCCACGGCTTTCAGGAAAGCATTATCGACGCCCTGATTCGCTACCAGCGCATGCGCGGCCGGAATACCCTCTGGCAGGTAGGTACCGACCACGCCGGTATCGCCACGCAGATGGTCGTGGAGCGCCTGCTGGAGGCCGAGGGCCTGTCGCGTCACGATCTGGGCCGGGAGAAGTTCGTCGAGCGGGTATGGCAGTGGAAACACCAGTCCGGCGGCACCATTACCGGCCAGCTGCGCCGCCTCGGCGCCTCGCCGGACTGGAGCCGCGAGCGTTTTACCATGGACGAGGGCTTCTACCAGGCCGTGCAGACAGTGTTTATCCGGCTCTACGAGGACGGCCTGATCTACCGCGGCAAGCGCCTGGTCAACTGGGACCCGAAGCTGCACACGGCGATTTCCGACCTGGAAGTCATCAACGCAGAGGAGGACGGCTACCTGTGGCACTTTCGCTACCCGCTGGCCGGCGGCGAAGGGCATCTGACCGTCGCCACCACCCGCCCGGAAACCATGCTCGGCGATACCGCCGTGGCGGTGCACCCCGATGACGACCGCTACCGCCACCTGGTCGGCCAGTCCATCAGGCTGCCGCTGGCCGGGCGGGAAATTCCGATTATCGCCGACGACTATGTCGACCCCGAGTTCGGCACCGGCTGCGTCAAAATCACACCGGCCCACGACTTCAACGACTACGAGATGGGCCAGCGCCACCAGCTGCCGCTAATTAACGTCTTTGACGACGATGCCAGTATCAATAGCAGCGCGCCGCCGGCCTATCGCGGCCTCGACCGCTTCGAGGCGCGCACGCGCATCGTGGAGGATCTGGACAAACTCGGCCTGCTGGAAAAAGTCGACAAACACAGATTGAAAGTACCGCGCGGCGACCGCAGCGGCGTGGTTATCGAGCCCTACCTGACCAACCAGTGGTATGTCAAAACCGCCCCCCTGGCGCAGGCGGCGATCGACAAGGTCGAAGACGGCAGTATCCGCTTCGTACCCGGGCAATACGCAAACATGTATTTCTCCTGGATGCGCGATATCCAGGACTGGTGCATCTCGCGCCAGCTGTGGTGGGGTCACCGCATCCCCGCCTGGTACGACAGCGAAGGCAGGGTTTATGTCGGGCGCGACGAAGCCGATGTGCGGCGCAAATTCCAGCTCGGCGCTGAGGTGGCACTGAAACAGGACGAGGACGTGCTCGACACCTGGTTCTCCTCCGGCCTGTGGACTTTCGGCACCCTCGGCTGGCCACAGCAGAACGACCTGCTGAAGACCTTTCACCCGAGCAGTGTGCTGGTTACCGGTTTCGATATCATCTTCTTCTGGGTTGCGCGCATGATTATGTTGACGCTGTACCTGCGCGGGGAAGTGCCCTTTCACACCGTCTACGTGCACGGCCTGGTGCGCGACAGCCACGGCCAGAAAATGTCGAAGTCGAAAGGCAATGTGCTCGACCCCATCGACCTGATCGACGGTATCGGGCTGGAGGCACTGGTGCAGAAGCGCACCGCCGGTATGATGCTGCCGCAGCTGCGCGACAAAATCGAAAAACAGACACGCAAGGAGTTCCCCGAGGGCCTGGCTGCCTACGGCACCGACGCCCTGCGCTATACCTACTACTCCCTGGCGTCCACCGGCCGCGATATCAAATTCGATGTCGGCCGCATCGAGGGCTTTCGCAATTTCTGCAATAAAATCTGGAACGCCGCCCGCTATGTGCTGATGAATACCCAGGGCGAGGACTGCGGCCAGAGCGGCAGCGCTTTCGAACTGTCGCTGGCCGATCGCTGGATCATCGCTAAACTGCAGCTGGCTGAACAGGCGGTCGCCGAAGGCATGGACAGCTACCGCTTCGACCTCGCCAGCCAGGCGCTGTACGACTTCGTCTGGAACGAGTACTGCGACTGGTATCTGGAACTGTCAAAGCCGGTACTGTGGGATGAACACGCCGGCGCCGCGCACAAAGTCGGCACCCGGCGCACCCTGATCCGGGTGCTGGAGGCCTTCCTGCGCCTGGCCCACCCACTGATGCCGTTTATTACCGAAGAGATCTGGCAGCGGGTCAAGGCGCTGGCCGGGCGCGAGGGCGAGTCGATCATGCTGGCTCCCTATCCCGTTGCCGACGACAGCAGGATCGACCGGCAGGCTGTTGCCGATATCGAATGGGTCAAGCAGGTCGTGGTGGCGGTACGCAATATCCGCGGTGAAATGAATATCTCTCCCGGCAAAGCGCTGCCGGTCTCGTTGCGGCACGGCACCGATGAGGACCGGCGCCGCCTGCAGCAAAACACCCGGTTTCTGACCAAGCTGGCCGGCCTGGCATCCATTACCTGGCTGCAGCCCGGCGACCAGGCGCCGCTGTCGGCCACCGCTCTGGTGGGCGATATGGAAATCCTGGTGCCGATGGCGGGCCTGATCGACAAAACCGCCGAGATCGTGCGCCTGGACAAGGAGATCGACAAACAGACCCGGGACCAGGGGCGTGTCGAAGGCAAACTCAACAACCCCAAGTTTGTCGACAAGGCACCGGCGGCGGTGGTAAAAAAAGAACGCGACAAGCTGGCCGATATACAGAGTGCCTTGACCCGGCTGCGGCAACAGCGGGAAAAAATCGCCGGCCTCTGAGCGGCGGGCATACGCCGTTTGCGCCGCGCCGGCGATGTGCTGCCCACCTCCCGGGGCGCCTCGCTGTTTGCGCACATGGTGGGCGACCACGAGGCCCGGGTGGAGGATATCTTCAGCGCGCCCAGCGACGGGGAAATCGGGCAGCTGACCGCCCTTCTGGCGAAGCTGAGACAGCGTCTGGATAAGGCTCAGGACTAAAACTAGCTGATATTGACCGGATAGAGGTCTTTCAGCCGCAGTTTGCCGCGCTCTCCCAGGTGCGCCACCTGCGCCAGAAACAACTCCGCGGTGGCATAGGCATCACTGAGCGCATTGTGCTGTGCCGTGGCCGGCAGACCGTAGCGGTCGCGACACAGTTTCAGCCGCAGGCTGGCGGATTTGCCCTGGCGCCGCAGGCGCCGCTTCTCCAGTTCCATGGTATCGACATAGGCCGCCAGCAGCGGGCACTGCATGGTCTGGCGGGCAGCGCGCTGAATAAAGGCCATATCCAGCGAGGCGTGATGGAATACCAGCACCGCGCCGCCGGCCTGGCTGGCCAGTAAGGCCAGCACCCGCGCCACACTGGCGGCGCCGGCGATGGCACTGTCGCGCAGGCCGTGAATCTTGGTACTCTCGCCGACATGGGCGTCGGCGTGAATCAGGAAATGGCGGCCGGAATCGCCGACGATACGCCCGCGCTCGATCACCACCCAGCCGATACTCAGCAGGTTGTGCCGCTTGGGGTTCAGGCCGCTCATCTCCGCATCCAGCACCACGAACCTGAGCTGCTCGAAGGGGCGACTCAGCGCCGGCGGCGGTGTCAGATACAGCGACTCGAACGGTGTGGTGCGGGCGCGGTAGCGCCACAGTGCCGCCTGCAGCCAGTAGCGCAGCTTATAGAGCACCGCCGCCGAATCCCATCTTCATGCCCTGCTGGCAGCTCTGCACTACCGCAAACGCCTCTTTCAACTGGTGGCGCACCAGCGGCGACAGCACTTTGGGATTCAAACTGTTGGTCACTTCCCTGCCCTGCGCCAGTTGTTCGCCCTGGCTTTCAATCCGAATGCGGGCGATAAACTCGTGGGCATCGAGCAGATTGTGAATATCACCGGCGGACAACTCGCTGAACGCCTCCAGCGCGCGCAGCCGCTCCATGGTGTTGACCGCGCCGATGCCGGCCGACAGCGCGTAGATGCGCGCGATATCGACAATCGGGATAGTGCCGCGGTGCTTGAGGTCGAGGGCCGGTTCGTGGTTGCCGTCGCGCTCCAGCACAAAGGTTTTGAAAAAGCCCAGCGGCGGGCGATGGCCCAGTGCGTTTTCGGTCATACCGGCAAGAAAGATGCGATTTTGCCCGGCGCGGCCGGTCACGAAATCCTTTAACTGCCGGGTCAGGGATTTAGCGCCGGCGATATGGCGCAAATCGAAAAATATGCACGCGTGCATCAGCGCCTTGGCGGAAGGCTCATTGATCCAGCCGCTGAAATACTGCTGCCACTGCGCCAGAGGCTGGCGCCAGCGCGCGGTGGTGGCCATGATCTCGCCCGGGCAGTAGCGGATACCGCAGGCATTGAGGCCATCGCAGACAAAGCCGGCCAGCTGTTCGAAATACCTGGCGTGCGCCGCTTCAACACTGTCGTCAAGCAACAGCGCATTGTCCTGGTCGGAGCCGAGCATCTGATCCTGGCGGCCCTGGGAACCGAAGGCGAGCCAGGCATAGGGCACCGGGGGCGGGCCGAGCTGCGCCTCGGCCAGCTTGATCAGCCGGGTGGTCATGGCGTCGGTGACCGAGGTGATAATGCGGCCGATATCCTCGGCGCTGGCATCGGCCCTGATCAGCTTCTGAATCAATACCGGCAATCGCGCCGCCACCTCGGCCACGGCGGCGGCATCGCCGCAGCGGTTGATGGACTTGATCAGAAACAGCGGTTGCGAATTCTGCGCCAGCAACAGATCGTTGGTGGTCAGCATGCCCAGCGGCCGCCTCGACGCCTCCTCGACCACCGGCAGGTGGTGAATATTGGACGACATCATGGTCAGCTGGGCGTCATGCAGGCGGCTGCCGCTTTTCACGAAGATGGGGTCGGGGGTCATGATCTGCCCGACCGGTGCCTGCGGCGACAGGTCGGCGGCCAGTACCCGGGTGCGCAGGTCCCGGTCGGTCACCACACCCACCAGCTGCTCGTCTTCCACCACAACGACTGAAGACACTCGCTCGCGGGTCATCAGTTTGGCGGCGTCGGCAATCGCCATATCGCGCCCGGCGCAGACCGCCGCGCGGGAGACGATATCCCCGACCCGCTGGCCCAGGTGGTAGTCGCGCTGGGTATCGATATCCCTGTCGAGGGAACGGGAGAGCTTCTCCCGTTTAAAGAAACTGTCGAAGTTCCTGTCGGCCAGGCGCAGATCGGCAATCAGCGAGGCGGGTATCACATACAGCAGGCAGTCTTCCAGCACCGAGGCCACCTGGTCGCGGCCGCTGCCGGCCGGCAGACAGGCCAGCCCGAAGGTGTCGCCGGCGCTGAGGCGGTCCACCAGTTGATTGTCGGCGCTGCGAATCTCAATGCTGCCGCTGCGAATCAGATAGATATCGGCATTGTCGCCGGCCAGATCGATTTGATCGCCGGATTTGTGATAACTGACACTCAGATTTCTGACCAGCTTCGCCAGGGCGTCGGCATCCAGCCCGTCGAACGGCGGACAGGTCTGCATGAAGCCGGTGACCTCCGGGATTTCACCTACCATATATTATTCTCACCCCCTGTCTTTTTATTGTGGTTCTATACACCCGTCCTTCTTAACGCCCGCCCCTCTTATACGATGCCGTTGCCGCAACAAGTTTATCGCAAAATCCTATATTATTTTAAAATCACTGTCTTAAAGCCACTGTCTCAAAAGCATTGTCTTCAAACTACTGTCTCAAAACCACTGCCTTAAAACCACTGCCTTAAACCAGCGCCAGCCGACCCGCCTGGAAAGCGGGTCGACCGGCAACGGTCCAAGCTGACAATCATCGCCAAGCACCGCCATTGCTGCGCCTCCCGGGCAGCGCTGGCGGCAGCGGTCAGTCAGTGCGCCGCGGCACCGCCGGCGCCCTTGGGATGGCGAATACTCTCCACCAGTTCCTGCACCGAGTCGGGCGTTGCTGTCGTTACTTTACTGACTATTATCGCCACAATAAAGTTAATCAGCATACCGAGCGTGCCGATTCCCTCCGGCGAAATACCCAACAGCCAGTTGTCGGGCACATTGGCCGCGGGGTTGATAAACTTGAAGTAGATAATATAGGCCGCGGTAAAGGTAATCCCCGACAGCATACCGGCAATCGCGCCCTCCTTGTTCATGCGCTTACTGAATATGCCCAGAATAATCGCCGGAAAGAAGGAGGACGCCGCCAGGCCGAAGGCAAATGCCACCACCTGCGCCACGAAACCCGGTGGATTGATACCCAGATAGCCCGCCACACAGATCCCCACGGCGGCGGCGACGCGGGCGTAGAACAGCTCCTGCCGGTCCGATATATTGGGCATCAGATTGCGCTTCAGCAGATCGTGGGACACGGAAGTCGAAATCACCAGTAACAGGCCCGCCGAGGTCGACAGCGCTGCGGCAATGCCGCCGGCGGCCACCAGGGCAATGACCCAGATGGGCAGCTGGGCGATCTCCGGGTTGGCCAGCACCATGATGTCGCGGTCGATTTTCATCTCGTTGCGCTCGTCACCGGCGTAGAACATGCGGCCGTCGGCGTTTTTGTCCTCCCAGGTAATCAGGCCGGTCTTCTCCCAGTTGCTCACCCAGCTGGGCGCCTCTTCATAGAGCGTGCCCTGGGCCTCGGGGCCGTTGATGGTATTGATCATATTGACCCGGGCAAAGGAAGCCAGCGCCGGCGCCGTGGTGTAGAGAATGGCGATAAATACCAGCGCCCAGCCCGCCGAGGAACGCGCATCGCGCACTTTCGGCACCGTAAAGAAGCGCACGATCACATGCGGCAGACCCGCCGTGCCGAGCATCAGCGCGGCGGTGATGAAGAACACATCGATGGTCGATTTACTGCCGTCCGTATAGGCCGTAAAGCCCAATTCCTGCGACAGCCCGTCGAGCTTGTCGAGCAGGTAGGTGCCCGAACCGTCATTCATCTCGGCGCCAAAGCCCAACTGCGGTATCACGTGCCCGGTCATCATGATGGAGATGAAAATGGCCGGCACCAGATAGGCAAAAATCAGCACGCAGTACTGCGCCACCTGGGTATAGGTAATGCCCTTCATGCCCCCCAGCACCGCATAGAAAAACACCACGCCCATGCCGATAACCACACCGGTGGTGATATCCACTTCGAGAAAGCGCGAAAACACCACGCCCACACCGCGCATCTGCCCGGCCACATAGGTGAAGGAAACGAAAATGGCGCAGACCACCGCCACGGTGCGCGCGGTCTGGGAGTAGTAGCGGTCGCCGATGAAGTCGGGCACGGTGAACTTGCCGAACTTGCGCAGGTAGGGCGCCAGGCACAGCGCCAGCAGCACATAACCGCCGGTCCAGCCCATCAGGTAAACGCCGCCGTCGTAACCGAGAAACGAAATCAGTCCCGCCATGGAGATGAACGAGGCGGCCGACATCCAGTCGGCCGCCGTGGCCATGCCGTTGGCTACCGGGTGAATACCGCCGCCGGCAACGTAAAACTCGTTGGTGGAACCGGCGCGCGACCAGATGGCGATACCGATATAAATAACAAAGGTAAACCCTACAATGAGCAATGTTGCTGTTTGAATATCCATCGCGCTTTCCTCAGGAATCGTCTTCTTGCACGCCGAAATCGCGATCGAGCTTATTCATTCTCGCGACGTAGACAAAAATCAACACGACAAAGGTGAAAATCGAGCCCTGCTGTGAAAACCAGAACCCCAGCTTAAAACCGAAGAACCGCACCTGGTCGAGCCAGTCCACCAGTAAAATGCCGAAACCGTAGGACACCACAAACCAGACCGCCAGCAGGCTCAACATCAGCCGGATATTGGCCCGCCAGTAAGCGGCCGCCTTCTCTTTACTCTCAAAAGCCATCACTGTTTCCTCCCGAATCTATTATTCGTCGGTGGAAAATCTATCAGTTATGCCGGCGCAGGGGTTCAAGACTTTGGTCTAAATTACGACTATGGTCTAAATCGGTATAATCACAGCGATAAAAATAAGGTAGTGTTTACCTATGTCGCCCAGCATCCTGCTCGTCACAGTATTTGCCTATATCCTGGTGCTGTTCTGGGTGGCGCGGCTGGGCGACAGGGGAAAGTTTCAGCCCGCCAGCGGCACCCGCCACCCGCTGGTTTACGCCCTGGCGCTGGGGGTCTACTGCACCTCCTGGACCTTCTACGGCCTGGTGGGCACGGCCTCCGAGCGCGGCTGGGGCTTCCTGCCCATTCTGCTGGGGCCGATACTGCTGTTTACCTGCGGCTTTCCCCTGCTGCAGCGCATCTCGCGGATCTGCAAGCAGGAGCATATCCACAGCATTGCCGACTTCCTCGCCTCGCGCTACGGCAAGCGCCAGGCGGTGGCGGCCACCACCACACTGGTGGTGCTGATCGCCACGGTGCCCTATATCGCCCTGCAGCTGAAGGCGGTTTCCGATACGCTGATTCTGACCCTGCAGGGCAATCTCGCCGGCTACCAGCATGTGACGCTGATGATCGCCGTGAGCATGGTGGTGTTCGCCCTGGTGTTCGGCGCCCGGCGTCTGGATGTCTCCGGTTATCACAGCGGCCTGATGTCGGCCATCGCCTTCGAGTCACTGGTAAAACTGTTTGCCCTGCTGATTCTGGCCGTGTTCGCCCTGCTCCTGCTCGGCCAGTACCGCGGCATCGACACCGTCACCGCCGACAACTGGGCGGTGTGGGAATTCTCCCTCAGCACCCGCTTCGTGGTGGAGACACTGGTCGCCGCCTGCACCATCTTCTGCCTGCCGCGCATGTTTCACGTCACCTTCGTCGAGCAGCTCTCCGAACAGCACCTGCGCTACTCGCGCTGGGTCTTCAGCGGCTACCTGCTGTTGATCATGGTCTGCATCGTCGCCATTGCCGCGGTGGGCAACTATGTCTTTGCCGGTCGGGCGGTCAGCGGCGATACCTATGTGCTGGCCATGCCGCTGCAGCAGGGCGCCACCGGCCTGTCGCTGCTGGCCTTTATCGGCGGTTTTTCCGCCGCCACGGCGATGATCATCGTCGCCACGGTGACCCTCAGCCAGATGCTGAGCAACGATGTCATACTGCCGCTGCTGATGCGCAGCAACGCCGCCCGCAACCCATTGCGGGACTACTCCGGGGCGCTGATTTTCGCCCGCCGCGCCACGGTGGTGCTGGTGGTGGGCCTGGCCTATCTCTACCAGGTGGCGCTGGCGGAAAATGTCGCCCTGACCAGTATCGGCCTGATCGCCTTTGCGCTGGTGGTGCAGCTGGCGCCGGCCATTGTGCTCGGCGTGTACTGGAAAACCGCCAACGCCCGCGGCGTCTACGCCGGGCTGGCCTGTGGCCTGGCGTTCTGGTTTTACATGCTGATGCTGCCGCTGCTGGCAAAGGCCGGTTTTATCAGCCCGGACTTTATCGCCGCGGGACCTTTCGGCGCCGCCTGGCTGCGCCCGGAACAGCTGTTCAACCTCAATTTCAGCGACGCCTACACCCGCGGTGTGGTCATCAGCCTGGCGGTAAATCTGGCGGCATTGGTGTTCTTTTCACAGCGCGGCAGCACCAGTCTGGCCGACCGCATTCAGGCGCGGGCCTTTTGCTACCTGGCGCCGGCGCCGCGCGCGGCACAGCCGCAGTACACCGATATCTCCCTCGGTGACCTGCAGGCCCTGCTGAAACAGTTTCTGGGGGAGGCCCACACCGCGGACTTTCTCAGCCGCCACGACAGCGCCCGGGGCGGGGTCAGCAACCAGCTGGTGGAACAGGCCGAGCAGGCGCTGTCGGGCGTGGTCGGCGTGGCCTCGGCCAAGGCCATGATCAACAGCCTGCGCACCGGTGAAAACCTGGCGGTCGAAGACGTGGTGAATATTTTCGAGGAGACCACCCGCGCGCTGCGCTTCAACCAGGATATGCTGTTCGCCTCGTTCGAAAATATCTCCTCGGCCATCAGCATCGTCAATTCCGATCTGCAGATGGTGGCCTGGAACCGGCGCTATGAAGACATGTTCAACTACCCCAAGGGGATGTTGAATGTCGGCCGCCCGGTGGCCGACCTGGTGCGCTTCAATGCCCAGCGCGGCATGCTGGGCCCGGGCACCGCGGAGGAACACGTCAAGCGCCGGCTGATGCACCTGCAGTCCGGCCGCGCCTACCGGGTGGTGCGCGACCACAGCGGCACGGTGATTGAAATCAAGGGCCTACCGCTGCCCAACGGCGGCTATGTCACCACCTACGACGATATCACCGATTTCATCTCCACCCAAAAAGCGCTGCAGCAGGCCAATACCGATCTCGAACAGCGCGTGCGCGAGCGCACCGAAACCATTGAGCAGATCAACCAGGATCTGCTGCAGGAAATCGCGCGGCGCGAAAACCTCGAACAGGAAATGCTGCGTGCCAAGTCCGAAGCCGAACAGGCCAACGCCAGTAAAACCAAGTTTCTGGCATTGGCCAGCCACGATATTCTGCAGCCCATCAACGCCGCCAACCTCTATGCCAGCGCACTGCTGGAAAACGACAGCGGCGAGGCGGTCGACCCCACCACGGCGCAGCGCCTGCAAACCGCCATCCAGGCGGCCGAGTCGATTATCTCCAGCCTGATGGAGATCGCCAAACTCGATACCGGCGCGCTGGCACCGGAGATCCACGTGTTTCGCATCGACGAGCTGCTGCAGCCCATGGTCAATGAATTCCGCCTGTTGAAGAGCGACGCTGTCGACCTGCGCTACCACCCCTGCTCGGCCTGTGTGAAAACCGACCGCCACTACCTGCGCCGCATCCTGCAGAATTTCCTCTCCAATGCGGTTAAATACACGCCGCAGGGCCGCATTGTGGTGGGCTGCCGGCGCCGCGGCGAAAACCTCGAGATCCGTGTGATCGACACCGGGCCGGGCATCTCCAACGCCGACCAGAAACAGATCTTCAACGATTTCTACCGCGCCGCCGCCCAGCGCCACGTGGCCGGTGCCGGGCTGGGGCTGGCGGTGGCCGGCCGCTTCAGCAGCCTGCTGAATCTGCCGATACGGCTGCAGTCCGAACTCGACCGCGGCAGTTGTTTTTCGGTGGTGGTGCCAATGACACTGGAGCGGGAGAAACATCTGCCCGCGGTGGCGACACCGGAGGAGGATCTGAGCGAGCTGACCGTGCTGTATGTCGACGACGAGGCGCAGAACCTCGATGCCACCAAGCATTTACTCGAGCGCTGGCACTGCAAGGTGCGCACCGCCAGCAGTGCCGACGAGGCGAGAAACCTAGACCCGCAGCAGCACCCGGATGTACTGCTGATGGACTTCCACCTCAACGGCGAAGCCTGCAACGGTATCCAACTGGCGGCGGAACTCACCCGGCAGTGGTCAGTGCCGCCGGCGGTCTGCATCGTCTCGGCGGCCTCGGAGGTCGAGTTGCCGAAACTCGCCGGCGCCCACGGTTTTGAATTTCTGCGCAAACCGGTCAAGCCCGGCAAGCTGCGGGCGCTGCTGACGCAGTTTAAAAAGCGGATGGAGACTTAGCGGCCCCAGTTACCCCTCTTCCAGCGACATCCTGCCCAGCACAATCACCGCCTGGGTGCGATTGGTAACACCGAGCTTGCGAAAAATGGCAGTAATATGGGCCTTTACTGTCGCCTCCGTGACACCGAGTTCATAGCCGATCTGCTTGTTCAACAAACCCTCGCGCAGATAGCACAGCACTTTATACTGCTGCGGCGTCAGCGTGGCAATTTTGGCCGCGAGGGATTTCTCCTCGTCGTCGACGGGCTTTAACTGGTTGCGCACCGCTTCCGGTATCCACTTGTCGCCCTCGATCACTGCGGTCATGGCCCGATAGATTTCGCGCGGCGATACCGACTTGGGAATATACGCGCTGGCACCGTGGCCGATTGCCTTGCCGATGGTATCCGGGTCTTCGCTGGCCGAGACCATGGCCACCGGCACGCTGGGAAACTTCTCCCGCACGCTGACCAGCCCGAACAGATCCTGACTGCCGGGCATATTGATATCCAGCAGCAACAGGTCCACGTCCGCATCCTGCTCCAGCGCTGCCAGCGTGCTGTCGAGGTCGGAAGATTCGGTAATGCGCGCGTCGACAAAGTGCTGGTTGATCACATCCAGCAGCGCGCTGCGAAACAGCGGATGGTCGTCGGCAATGTGGAAGTGCAGCATAAATCCTCCCGGTGGACGCCTCGGCAAACGCCCGCACACAATTGCGAATGAATGGGAGAACCATAACCTAATTCGGGCGCAATGACGACCGTTTATACAGTGCTTTGTGCGGCTGCCACGACAATTTGCGCGGCCCTAATCACGCTGTTGTGACATCAGATTTCAACCGCGGTTGAGCCGGCCCTGAACCAGTTCGTCCACCACCCAGGGTTCGGCCAGGGTCGATGTATCGCCCAGGCTGGCAAAATCGTCGGCGGCAATCTTGCGCAAAATGCGGCGCATGATCTTGCCCGAGCGGGTTTTCGGCAGCGCCGCCGTCCACTGTATCAGATCCGGGGTGGCCACCGGGCCCAGTTCCTTGCGCACCCAGCGGCGCAGCTCCTGGCTCAGTGCGTCGCCGGGCTCGACACCGGCAACAACTGTGGCGTAGATGTAAATGGCTTCACCTTTGATCGGATGCGGAAAGCCAACCACCGCCGCCTCAGCCACTGCGGGATGGGAAACCACTGCACTTTCTATCTCGGCGGTGCCCAGGCGGTGGCCGGAGACATTGAGCACATCATCGACGCGACCGGTAATCCAGTAGTAACCGTCCTCGTCGCGACGGGCGCCGTCGCCGGTAAAATACATGCCCGGATGGGTGCGAAAATAGGTATCGATAAAGCGCTGGTGGTCCCCCCAGATGGTGCGCGCCTGCCCGGGCCAGGAATCCAGAATCACCAGATGGCCGTCGCTGGCGCCGGCGAGAATATCGCTGTTGGCGTCGACCAGCTGCGGCTCGATACCGAAAAACGGCTTGGTGGCCGAGCCCGGCTTCAGCAGCGTGGCATCGGGAAACGGCGCAATCATCACACCGCCGGTCTCCGTCTGCCACCAGGTATCGATTACCGGGCAGTTGCCGTTGCCGAATTCGTCGTGGTACCAGCGCCACACATCCGGATTGATGGGCTCACCCGCACAGGCGACAATGCGCAGACTCTGGCGCTCACTCGAACCGAGCGCGGTGGCGGCATCCGACATCAGGGTGCGCACCGCCGTCGGTGCGGTGTAGAACAAACTCACCCGGTGCAGGTCTATCAGCTGGCCGAAGCGCCCCAGGTCGGGGTAATTCGGCACGCCCTCGAACAACATGGTGGTGGCGCCGTTGGCAAGCGGGCCGTAAACCACGTAGCTGTGGCCGGTTATCCAGCCGATATCGGCGGTGCACCAGTAGATATCGTCTTCGCGGTAATCGAATAAATATCTGAAGGTGGTGGCGGCATACACCAGATAGCCGCCGCTGCTGTGTTGCAGGCCCTTTGGCTTGCCGGTGGAACCGGAAGTATAGAGCACAAACAGCGGGTGTTCGGCGCCGACCGTTACCGCATCGTGCTGCTCGGCACTGCCGGCGACCAACTGGTGATACCAGATATCGCGCCCGGACTGCCAGTCGATATCGGCGCCGCTGCGCTCCAGTACCACCACGGTCTGCACCCGCTCGGTGCCGGGCCGGGTAAGCGCCTCGTCCACATTCACTTTCAGCGCAATCAGCTTGCCGCCGCGCAGACCGGCATCGGCGGTTATTATCGCCTTGGCACCGCAGTCGACAATGCGGTCGGCCAGCGCATTGGCTGAAAAACCGCCGAACACCACCGAGTGCACCGCGCCCATGCGGGCACAGGCCAGCATGGCGTAAACCGCCTCCGGCACCATGGGCATGTAAATCACTACCCGGTCGCCGGGTTCGACGCCACGATCCCGCAGGCCATTGGCCAGCCGGCACACCTGCCGGTGCAGCTCGTTGTAAGTCACATAGCGGACTTCGCCGGGGCGGTCGCCCTGCCAGAGAATCGCAGTTTTATCACCGCGCTGCGGCAGGTGGCGGTCGACACAGTTTTCACAGACATTCAGCAGGCCGTCGCCATACCAGCGGATATGCAGGTCATCGCGGCAAAACGATACATCTTTCACCTTTTGAAACGGCTGCGCCCAGTCGATGCAGGCGGCCTGCTCAGCCCAGAAATCCTCGTTCTCACTGGTGGAACGCGCATACAGGCGGGCGTAGTCGCGCGGGCCAAAGCGCGCCTGCCCCTGGCGGCGCTCGCCCGGCGCCAGTGTGCGGCTGTGCGATTCGGTAGTCATCATTGCACCCCTGAAAAGCCGATTGCATGAATACGCTATTTTCGGCACCCGCCGGGCAAAGCAAATTAGACATTGGTCGCAGCCGGCACTGTGCGGCCCGGCCAGGCTTCAAAACCGGGACTTAGACCATGGTCGATATTCGACTAAGCGCTAATAGCTGGGCCCGGCGAAAGGAGTAATCTCGATGCCGTTGAGTCAATAAAACGGTGGGAGGAAAACAATGCATAAGCTCTGCAAACCTCTGTTGGCTACGGCCCTGAGCGGTGCGCTGCTGGCGGAAAGCCAGGCGCTGACACTGGCCGAAATCAACGGCACGGAAGTGACATTCAAAGGTTATATAAAATTCGACGTCATCGCGTCGGACTACAGCGACGGCCAACTCGGCACCGGCAACCTCGGGCGCGATTTCTATGTACCGTCACTGACGCCTATCGGCGGTGAGAGCGAATCGGTGGCCACCGACTTTCACGCCCGCCAGACGCGGTTTGCCTTCGGCACCTCGAGCAAGCTCGACGGCAGCACGCTGAAGACTTATTTCGAGTTGGATTTTCTGGTGACACCGGAGGGCAACGAGCGTATTTCCAACTCCTTCGAGCCGCGTATGCGCCACGCCTATCTGGAGTACGACAACTGGCTGTTCGGGCAGACCTGGTCGACATTTATGAATGTCGGCGCACTGCCGGAAACACTCGACTTTATCGGCAACACCGACGCCACCATCTTCGTGCGCGAGCCACAGGTACGCTATACCGCCGGCAACTGGCAGTTTGCGCTGGAAAACCCCGAAACCACGGTGACGCCCTTTGGCGGCGGCGCGCGCATTGTCACCGACGACAATTCCCTACCCGACGCGGTAGTGCGCTACAACTACAACAGTGGCGACCTGTCCCTGGTAACGGCGGCACTGGTGCGCCAGCTGAGCTATGACGACGCCGATACCATCGACGACACGGAAACTTCGTTCGGCATCAGCGTGTCCGGCAAGTACCAGCTCGGTGAGAACGATATCCGCTTTGTGCTCAACAGCGGTACCGGTCTGGGCCGCTATATCGGCCTCAATATCGCCAATGGGGCAGTGCTCGATGCCGAGGGCAATCTGGAAGCCATCGATTCCACCGGCTACGCCCTCGCCTACCGCCATTTCTGGAACCCGCAGTGGCGCAGCACCTTCAGTTACTCCGGTATCGCCATCGACAACGATACCGACCTGACCGGCCTCGGGGTATCGGAATCGTCGCAGAGCGTGCGGGTCAACCTGATCTACAGTCCCACCCAGCGCCTGAGCCTGGGGGCGGAGTTTTCCCACGCCAATCGCGAGATCGAATCGGGTGACGACGGGGATATGAACCGGCTGCAGTTCTCTGCCAAGCTGACCTTCTAAGCAATAAGAAACAACGGTGGTGGTGGCCGACCCGGCCCTAACCCGGTTGGGGTCTGGGGTTCGAGACCCGGCGTGGATACATCCCTGTAGCCTTCACGCCAGCATCCCTGCTGGCGAGAGTCTCGAACCCCAGACCCCAACCGGGTTAGGGCCGGGTCGGCCACCACCACCGTTGTTTCTTATTGCTTAGAAGGT
>JANQMH010000033.1 GCA_028280195.1 Exilibacterium sp. | reverse complement strand
GGCAATACTGACCCTCTGTCGCAGCCCGCCGGAAAGCTGATGGGGAAAGCGCCGGCCGAGCATGGGGTCCAGACCGTCTTCGGATAACACATTGCGTATGTTTTCCGACTTTTCCTCACGACTGAGGCCTTTAACATGTCTCAAGCCCTCGCCGACTATGGCCGCTACCCGCATTCTCGGGTCGAGGGAGGAATAGGGGTCCTGGAAGACGATTTGTACATCGCGGCGGTAGCGCTGCCGCGCCGCTGCGTCGAGATGGCGTATATCCCGGCCATCAAATAAAACACTGCCGGCTGTCGCTTCCTGCAGGTTGACCAGTGTCCTGCCCAGGGTGGTCTTCCCCGACCCGGACTCACCGATTACCGCGAGTGTTTCACCCTCGGCAATGGCGAGATCCAGGTCATTGACGGCCCGATACCGGATCGCTTTCGACCAGGGCCAACTTCTCGGCAGATCAAAGGCCACGGTCAGGCTGTTAATCTCGAACAGCGGTTTCGGCGCCGGCAGTTCGGCACCATGCCGATCCGGGGCAGCTGCCTCGAGGCGCCCCGCGGGCGAAGCATTCAGCAGGCGCCTTGTATAGACATGCCGGGGTTTCGACAGTACCTGCTCCACGGCGCCCGCCTCGACTATCTCACCGTTTTGCAACACGCTGACCTTGTTGGCATAGTGCGCCACAAGCCCGAGGTCGTGCGTTATCAATAAAACAGCCGTATTGGCCTCCTGCGCAAGCTCCAGCATCAGCGCGAGAACGTCGCGTTGGATAATCACATCCAGCGCCGTAGTCGGCTCATCCGCGATCAACAGCCTGGGCCGCAGTAGCATCACAGAAGCCAGCATAATGCGCTGGCGCATGCCGCCAGAGAACTGGTGCGGGTATTTTTCCAGTGCCCGTTCAGGGTCATCAATACTTACCTTCTCCAGCATGGCTACGGCCAGTTCGTGAATCTCCTCACTGTCCCGGTGCTGGTGAAACGCCATCGCCTCTTTTACCTGGCAGCCGATCGTCAAGGCGGGATTCAGCGATGTCAACGGCTCCTGGAATATCATGCCGATAGCGCGGCCACGGACATGTCGCATCGCCCTGGCGCTCAAGGCCTGAAGGTTGGTGCCCTCGAACAGGATCTCACCGCTGTGAATAGCACAACTCGGCGGCAGCAGACCGAGAATGGATTTGGCGATCAGGGTTTTGCCGGACCCGGATTCGCCCACCAGTGCAAACACATCACCGCTGTCGATATCCAGGTTTATATCCGAGACGAGATGGGGCCGATCGCCGATACCGGCGCCGTGCAGGCATAGTTTACGTATCTGTAGTAATGTCGGCATGGGAATGACTCAAAGCTCAGGCTTTTCGCTCCTCGACGTTTTGCGGCTCGACCCGATAGCCGGTGCGCGGGTCAAAAACATCCCGCAGTGCATCGCCAAAGAGATTGACGCCCAACAGTGTAATGGCTATCGCCAGCCCGGGGAAAATGCACAGCCAGGGCGCCTCCATAATGTACTGGCGGCTGTCGGCCAGGATGCCGCCCCAGGTCGGGTGGGGCGGCGGCACCCCCAGCCCCAGGAAACTCAGTGCACTCTCCGACAACAGACTGTGGGCAAAAAAAGCCGAGCCGGTAATGATCAGCGGCCCCAGGGCATTTGGTATCACATGCCTGAATATTGTATAGAGCGAGCCATTGCCCATCACATGCGACACTTCAATAAACTCTCTGGTGCGGATTGACAGTACGGTACTGCGCACTACGCGAATGAAATACGGGGTATAAGCCATACCCAGTGCGGTGATGACACCGAACTCCCCCGGTCCGATAACCACAGTGAGTATCAGCGCCAGCAAGATAGCCGGCATCGCCAGGAATGCATCGGCCACCGCCATGATCGCCCGGTCTAACCAGCCGCCGTAAAACCCGGAGAACGCGCCCGCCACGGTGCCGAACAGCAGGGCAATGCCGACGGTGAGCAGACTGACCCTGATACTGACGGTAGCGCCCGACATCAGCCGGCTCAACAGGTCGCGGCCGAAGTGGTCGGTGCCGAGCCAGTGGCTGGCCGAAGGCGGATTCAAGCGCGCGTTAATATCCAGCGCCAGCGGGTTATAAGGTGTATAAAAACTACCTGCCAGAGCGACCAGCAACACACTAGACAGAATCAGCAAACTCAGGCAGTAAACGGGTTGGCGCAGCAAGATAGAGAACTGCCTCACAGTAAGCGCCTCATTGCAGTTTCACCCTGGGATCAAAGACCGGATACAGCAGGTCCGCAAGCAGATTAACAGCGGTATAAACGGCCACGACAAATAACAGCGTGCCCTGGATCACCGGATAATCACGGGCATAGACCGCATCAACCAGGTATAAACCCAGCCCCGGAATGGCAAAAACCGTTTCGATAATGGCGGTACCGCTGAGCAGGGAACCGAGTGCCAGCCCGAGCATGGTCAGCGTGGGTGCAAAGGCGTTTTTAAACACATGCCGCCGCAGAATGATCGACTCGCTTAAACCCTTGGCGCGCGCATGGGTGATATAGTCCTGATTCAGGACTTCGATGGTGCTGGCCCGCATCACCCGTGTCAGCATGGCCATTTCAATCAAGGTCAGGACAATGACCGGCAGCACCAGGTATCGGATCGCTGCGCCCAGATCCTCGGTAACCGAAACAAAGCCGATGCTGGGCAGCCAGTTCAGTTCCACACCAAAGATCAAAATCAGCAGCAGCGCCAGCCAGAAGCTCGGCACCGACAGGCACACGATCATCACCAGCACGATAGCATTATCCAGGCGGCTGTTTTGCCGCCATGCGGCGATCATACCGGCGGGTACGGCAATTATCGCAGCCAGGATAAAAGCCGGTGCGATAACCTGAACAGTGACACTAAAGCGTTCCGCCAGGGCGTTGAAGACCGGCTCCCGGGTCATCAGCGAAACACCGAGGTTGCCGCCAGCCACCTGCCTGACCCAGCGATAATACTGTATGTAAACCGGCTGATCCAAACCCATCTGGCGACGCACTTTTTGCACGGCCGCAGCGTCTTGCAGATCGCCGACAAACATAACCGCGGGATCACCGGGAATCATGCGTATCAGGGTGAATGCAAACAGCGAAACAATCAGTAACGTCGGTATGATCAAGAGAATTTTTTTTAGCGCGTATCGATACATAATCGCCCGGTTTTTCTGATTATTCTGTATGGCCGGCTTCGAGCCACACTCCCCAAAGCCGGGGCCTGCCAAAAACCCAGGGCTGGTAATTCCGAACGTGGCTGCGGGTTATATCGACAATATGGTCGTTGTACAGCCCGATGATCGGTACCTGTTGCTTCGCCAGTTCATGCAGGCGATCGAATATTCGCTGCTGCTCGCCGGCATCGGTCGAGCTTTCTATTTGCCGCAACAGCTCTTGGGCGGCAACACTTTCCCACTGGTAGGTGGCTTTGCTGTTTTTACTGCCGATGATATTACCATAGAGAAAAGCCGGATGACTGCGTGCCGAATAGCCGAAAGAGGAGAGTTGAAATTTTCCGGAAAAAAAATTGCTCAACTGGGAAGCCCAGTCCAGTACTTCAACACGCACATTGAAGCCCGCGGCATGCAGCATCGCCTGAATGGCTATGGCGTTATCAAACATATAAGAAAATTTTCGATTGGTCTGGATAACGATTTCTTCGCCCCTGTAACCCGCCTGTCGCGCCAGTTTTCTGGCGCGCTCGGGATCATAGTTCAACCAGGTATCGTGCAGTGCCGTGTGAAACGGGCTTGAATTTGCCACAGCGGAGGCATTGCCCGTCGCCAGATCGTTGCTGGCAAAGGCGGCAACCTGGTCGGGGATGATGGCGTGAGCGAGGGCCCGTCGCATTGTCTCGTTTTTAAACAGCGCGTCAGCCGACTGGATCAGCAGTACTGTCCAGTCCAGGGTTTGCTGATGAAACAGATTGATATCCCCTCTGCGCTGCCGGCGCCTCTCGGCCTCCCGGTAAGAGCCCAGAGGGGTGGCAAAAACCAGGTCCAGATCATTGGCGTAGAGACCGACCTTGGCAGCGATCCGGTCGGGGTTGACGATAAAGCGCAGCGTATCGGCATAGGCGATTTTGGCGCCGGCCAGGCCGTCGCGGGCTTCAGAGCGCGACTGGTAGCCGGCAAAGCGGCTTAAAACGATTTGTTTACCGCGCTGCCACGACTGCAGCCGGTAGGGCCCGGTCCCTATCGGCTCTCGCCAGGAGCCGTCGGCATTGACGGAGTCCGGGTGCATCACGCCTGTGAGGCATTGGATATAGGCGATACGCTGGAGAAACAAAGCACTCGGGCGATTCAGCCGGAAGCGGACGGTGCCGGCATCGACGGCCGCCACCTCGAGGATTTTCAGCCCGCTGCTACCACTGCCGTCATACCAGTCCAAACAGCGGAAACCGGTATCCGGGTCCAGCAGCCGGTCCCAACTCCATTTGACTTCACGGGCGGTGACCGGCTCGCCGTTGTGAAAACGCAGGTTGTCCCGCAGGGTAAACGTATAGCTCAAGCCATCGGCCGATACTGCATAAGTCTCGGCCAGCATGGGCGCAACCGTCAAGTCCTCCCGGTAGGCAACCAGGGACTCGACGATATGATAGAGTACCATATCGGTATTGCCATCCCGGTTGACGCCGGGGTTGGTGCTGCGAATATCGGAGTTGATGGCGACCCGGATTTCTCCGCCGTAGCGCGGTGCCGGTGCGGCACCGGCCCAGTGGCTGACAACCAGCAGCAGGCCTATGGAACAGCTAAGGCTTGTCCGGCGACTGCGGGCCGCTTGCAACAGCAGTGATCCAAAACCGTATGCCATCTATTTCGACTGCTTGGCTATATCCTGATATTTACCAGATCTCCGGCTACTCTCTCCGGTTACTCTCTCCGGCTACTTTTTCGCTTTGGCGGCGACATAGACCCCGATGAATCAACCGGACCCGATATATAAGACGAAAATAGGGTTAGAATCCGGACTAACGGCAAATGTTACGTCTTATTACAGTAACTTCAAGCGAAAACGGCAAGCAACGTGTCAAGCAAAGTATCAAGTCAAGTACCAAATGAAGCGTCGAACAAAAGTGGCGAGCCCATGCTAACCCGGCGACATGCGTTAAAACTACTGGCCGGCTGCGCATCGGTATTGACTGCACCGGCGACCAGCTGTTACGCCGCCCCGACGGCATCCGCCGGGCCGGCGGTCGCCGCGCTGAAACTGGATGCGCTGGCCCAGGCGGCGCTGATCCGCGCGGGAGATATCAGTGTCGGGGAAATAACCGATGCGGCTATTGCCCGCATCGAGGCACTCAATCCCAGTATCAACGCTGTGGTCACACCACTTTACCAGCGGGCGCGGTCGCGACTCGAGGCGCTGCCGGCAGGCCCGTTTCACGGTGTACCCTACCTGTTGAAGGACCTGATCGACCTGGAGGGCGCAAAGACATCCTATGGGTCCCGCGCGATGTCAGACAGCATTGCCGCCAAGTCCCATCCGTTTGTGCAGGCCGCCGAAGGTGCGGGGCTCAATATTTTGGGCAAGACCAATACGCCGGAGTTCGGTCTGGTCGCAACTACCGAACCCCGGGCCCTGGGGCCCTGTAAAAATCCCTGGCACCTGGACTATAGCCCGGGCGGCTCCAGCGGCGGCAGTGCGGCGGCGGTAGCCGCGGGCATGGTTGCCGTTGCCCAGGCCAGTGACGGCGGCGGCTCAATCAGAATACCGGCCTCCCACTGCGGTGTTTTTGGCCTGAAACCGAGCCGCGACCGCGATTTGTCCGCCGGGCTCGGTGGACTGGCCGTCAAAGGGCATATCAGCCGCAGCATCCGCGACAGTGCGGCCCTGTTTGCCGCCACCGAACGGCGCGACACCGCAGCGCCCTACCCGCCGCTCGGCTATATCGAGGGCGCGGCAAAACGGCGCCTGAAAATAGCGCTGATGATGAACGACCACTTCGATGCGCAACCGGACCCCGATGTCAAAGCCGCGATTGCAAAAACCGCAGAAATTTGCGCGGCGCTGGGCCATCGGGTCGAGGAGGCAAGCCTGGGGATCGACGGCCGCAAACTGATGGATGCGTTTTTCGTACTGTGGTCGGCCTGGCCGGGTAAAGCAGCCCGGCGCCTGCAACAGCAACTCGGCAGGCCGGCCGGCAGCGGCGAATTCGAGCCGTGGACACTGTATCTGGCCGACTATTACCTGCGCGAGGGCGAGCGGCGAGTGCCGGCGGCGGTTGAACACCTGGCGGCAGTAACAAGGCAGTTCGTAAAACATTTTGACCGCTACGATGTCATTCTGTCGCCGGTCACCAAGGGGGCGCCGCAGCCCTTGGGCTGGCAGGATACCTCGCTGCCGGGCCCGGAGCTGCGTTCGCGGCTCGAACAGTATGTGTCTTACACCCCCGTGCACAATGCCGCCGGCACACCCGCCATGTCGGTGCCGCTGTTCTGGAATCAGCAAGGTCTGCCCATAGGCAGCCAGTTCGCCGGCGCAGCGGGACAGGAACGCCTATTGTTTGAGTTGGCCTACGAATTAGAGCAGGCCCAACCCTGGGCTGAGCGCTGGCCTGCCGTCGCAATGCTGTAGACCCATGTGCCTGCCACACCGTTGCCGCGCCATTGAATACAGCCGATTACTACCTGTCCGGCAACCGGGTTTGCGGATCGATGCGGTGGCGATTCGCAGCTCACAGCCAAATGCCGTTTTAGCCGCAGGCGATTTTATTTCCGGATACACTCACTGAAAGCCTTGACAAGGAAAAACCATGAAACTGACAGCATTGAGAGAGACATCGGCGGCAGCCAGATTCTCCAGCTTTACCGAAATCAGTCGCCGGTGGCTTGGTATTTTTTCGCTGCTGTGGCTGGCAGCTTGCGCCGGCCCGCAAGAAAATACCCGTGAAAGTGCCCGTGACAGCAGCCGTGAAGACATCCTCGTGCCGTTTGAATCAAGTGATCCCGCTGTGCGCGCGGCGGCGTTTCGCCCGCCTATCGCACTGTCGACAGAGGAGCTGATGGAAAGGGCTTTTATGCAGTTGCCCGACCTGGTCATCGAGAGTTTCCTCGAACAGCCCGCCATTGAACTGGACGGCCAGACTTTACACCCCAAACTGCAGCTCGAGTTTCAGGAACGCGCCAAGGCGCGGGCGCAGTCTGACGGCAATTATCTGGACCGACTGATGAATACCTGGAAAACCACAGCCGGCAAACAGGCACTGCGCCAGGCAGCTGAACGCAACTGGGTGAAAATGGCATTTGATGTGGGCACGGTGGGGCCGGTTAAAGATGTGCAGATACCGGGGCCCAACGGCCCGATCAGGGCTCGCATCTACTGGCCGGAAACCGCTGCCGGCAGCGTCAAACCGGCGTTACTGTATTTTCACGGCGGCGCCTTCCTGATGTCCAGTATCGAATCAGTGGAGCCGCAGGCGAAAATTCTGGCGCGCGAGGGAGATATGATCGTCGTGTCTGTCGACTACCGCCTGGCGCCGGAAAACCGCTTTCCGGCCGCCCACGAAGACGCGCTGGCGGCTTTTGACTGGCTGGTGGCCAATGCCGAGTCCCTCGGCTCCGCAAGCGACAGGCTCGGTGTCGGCGGGGACAGCGCCGGCGGCAACTTATCGATAGTGATAGCCGATGAGCAGGTCCGCCGCGGCGGCGTGGTACCCAAGGCGGCACTGCTTTACTACCCTTTCACAGACGCCTACACGGAGAACTATCGCTCGTATGAACTCTTTGGCAACGGCTTCGGGCTGGACCAGGATTTTATCCGCATGGCCACCGACATGGTATTGGCCGACCCGAAAGACAAGGATCACCGCTGGATGCGCCCGCTATATACCGTTGATTTTGCCAGGCAACCGCCCGCGGTGGTGGCGACCGCGGGTTTTGATCCGATTCGCGACCAGGGGATAGCCTTTGCACAGAAACTGGCGGCAGCGGGCGTGCAGACGATTCACAAACACTATCCCAGTTTGAATCACGGCTACCTGGAAACCTCCGGGACTATCGATGATGCCTATATCGCCTGTTTCGAGACGGCGAAAATATTTGGCGAGTTAATGCACCAGGCATCGCCGCTGCCGTGAGCGCCGGGGCGCCGGCCCGCTAGTGCAGATGCTGGTGCCGGGCCTGTTCCATGCCAACCAGCTTCGCGATCCACACGTCCACTTCCTCGACGGGGTCCTGAGCGGCTTTCAGCACGGGCCCGATCAATTCATTGATCGGGCGGGCCGCATCCATCTGCTCGAAGCGCCCGACGATCCCCATCAGCAGCGGATTGATACTGTCGCCGTCACCGGTTTTACGCCGTGCATAAATAAATTCAACCGCAGTGCGGGCGTAGCGGGTTTGCGCGCCTGCCGGGCAGCCGTCGTTGGCTAGCAGGATATCGGCAAGCTCGAGGGCTTTGCCGTAAGCAAAAACCGCCGTCTGCCAGTCGTGCCGGTAAACTGCCTCGCGCGCCGCCAGCATGGTGTTGTTCCAGAACATGGCCGCTTTGACCGCACATCTCACCGCCATCGTGCGGTGGTAATGACAGAGAAAGCCTCTGACTTCGGCAGCGGATTTCATCGGGGGTCAGGCCTCCGCCGGTGGTTGGTACGCGGCGGCAATCTGCCGCCCCATAGCGAGCTGGGCGCACCTGTCAGCTCGACCCGCTGATCGCCGTCGACTGCAGGGCGGCAAGACTGCGCTTCATTGTCGTTGTCCATATCCCTGCCAAAGACCAGGCCTACATTTGCGCTGTGCAGCGACGCCATTTTCCTCTCTCCGCTCTACCAGTACTGACGTAATTTGCGGCTGATATCCGTGACCACCACTTTTTACCGCCACTTTCGGCAGAAAAAACGGTACCAACTTTGTCAGCCATGCATTGACAGATACATGATAGTTAATAATAATCATTATTACTACTTTTTTTATTTAATCATAGTCCGACTTCCCCTATTCTCCAATGTCATCGCTCCCTGTAAAAACGCATACCGAACTCGAAGCACTGGCACAGGCTGTGCGGCGCGGTGAGCAGCCAGGCAGCCCGGCACTGTTGTGGCGATATCTGCAGATGAATAATGAAAGGGCTTACCGCCAGCCCGAGGCCAGCCGGCGCGGAGTCCATTACCAGGCCTTTGAGACGCTGCTGGAGACGATCTGTGACAGCGCCGTTTCCCGGCACTGGCGCTGTCTCTGCCTGGATCATATCTACCGCCCGCTGTTCGCCATCCAGCGCCTGTCAAAGGAACCGGGCCAGCAGCGCCAGGTCCGGCAGCTCTACCGGGAGCTGTCGACCCTGAGCCGCTATTTTCTTTAGCACCTCAGGGTAACATCAGGCATAGCGACGCCAGCGCGAGCACGAGCACCGCTGTAATACTCGACCGGCGGCAGCCGCCCGGCGGATATTGCCTATTACAGCTTGAGCATAGAACTGCCCTAACTGCGGGAGAAGAAATTCAGGTGATTGTCCCAGCTGCGCCGGGAGAAAAAATGGCTGCGCTGCGCCTGCCGCGTAAAGTCCGGCGGCGCCAGACTGGTCACTTGCCCCTGACCGTTACTGACCACGAACTCGTTTGCCAGGGCGTTAAACGCAACACCGGCGCCATCGCGCTGGGTCTGCAACACCAGCAACTCGCCGCTGGATAAATCCCAGCCGCTGACTACGCCACCGCGCGGCGAGGTCAAGGCCAGGCGATTGCCCGCGGGATCGATGCACACACTGGCAATGTACTGCCGGTGCCGGCGCCAGACTACTTTGTCGGCCTGTAACGGCAGCAATTGCGCCTCGCCGCTATGGACATAGGCCAGCGGCAGCTGATGCTGCGGATCGCCCTCAAACTGTATACCCACTACTACCCGATCGCCGGCACCGACCGCCAGATGGCGGATACTCTGCTGCGGGTGCGGGGGGAAATACTGTCCCAGCAGCTGCCCGTCCCTGGCGTCCACGTAGGCCAGGGACGGCTGCATACTGTCGAGATTGAGCTTTTGCCGGGCACTGTCCGGGCGGGTGAGAATACCGCCGTTGGCAACAGCCAGCGTGTGGCCATCGGACAACAGCGCCAGTTGGTGCGGACCGACACCAAAGCTCTGCCACTCACCGACACGGCGAAAACCGTTGTCGATGGCATAAATACCAATACAACCGCGCCCGGCATCGATATGGTTTTCAGTGGCAAACAGGTGGCGGCCATCGCGACTGACACAACCGTGCCCGTAAAAGTGGCGGCCCGCGGGGCTGCGAACCGTCAGCTGCAGCTCGCCGCTGTTCACGTCGATGACATACAGGCGGTTACCGGGACGCCGGGAAAAAAACAGCGCCTGTTGCGAGGCGGGCAATAACAGACTGTCATGGGCCCGCCAGGGCACGGCGACGGAAAACACGCTGCGGCCGCCGGGGTCAATAGCGCTCACATGGTGCCGCCCGTTGATATCGGTATAGGCCGACAACAGCAGTCCGTGATTTTCCCGTGAATGGTCATGCAATAGCAGCGGTAAACCGGCAGCCGCCAGGCCACCGCTCAACAACAGCGTTCCCTTCAATAACTGCGTTCCCGCAGCGAGCAGTTTACGGCGCTTCAGCCCGGTGGATTCAATCGCCATCTCTCTCGTTAAATCCCAGTTGCACGCCGAGCGCCGCCGGCAATTCCTGTTCAAACAGCGATACCAGGGGACCGATCTGCCGGTGCACAGCCAGTACCTTGTCGGCCCGCTTGTCGCTCAGCGACTGAAACAGGCTGTCATCGACGGCCGCCAGCATCTGCTGTAATTCGCCAAGGCCGGCTTCAATCCTGTCTGCCAGCGGCTGTTGCCCCAGGGTACTCAAATAGGCGGCTAAACCGCCCTCGCGCAGCAAACCCTGCAACGCGGCGACGTTGCGCTGCAGGTTCTGCAGCGACTGTTGTGAACGCCAGGATTCCAACTGGTAGGCATTCATCCTTTGTTTACGGGTCTTCAGGCCCAGCGGCGGGCCCAGCTTGCGGTCCCTGATGACCTCGAGGCTGGAAAGATAGCTGTCGACCACCGCCGCCAGCGCCCGCCGGGCATCGGGAAATTCCGGATTGTCGGCGCCGGGGTTCAGCAGTACATCGATATAGCGCAGCTGCCAGTCATCGTGCAGCCCTCGGGTAACACCGGCAATGTGCGCCGATACCGCCTTCAGCAGTTCACAGCGGCGCGCGGCATCGGCATAAGTTTGTGCCTGCGGGTCGAACAGCAGAAACTCCAGCGAGGGTAGCCCCCGCACCACCACACTCGCCTGCTGCAGCCTCTCCACCGTCAAGGCCTCACCCCCCTGTAGCAGCTCGCGGTTCTTTTTCGCCACCAGGTTGGTTCTGTCCGGCCAGAACTGTAACTCCCAGCCCAGGCTGTCGTCGCGGACGGGACCGAATTGAATCGCCTGCACCGCCTGCCAGGCTCCCATCGTCCGGCGCCATTGCTGCTGCAGGGCCGTCAGATCCGTGTCGCCGGCGCAATAGGCCTGCGCAGTCTCCATCAGTGTCTCGCTGGCGGCGGCCAGCTGCTGGTAACCGGGCAGAATCACGCCATCGGCCAGTGACTGCAGAAACCGCTGCTCGGGGGTGCGGGAGGAACAGGCTGCAATCAACAGCGCCATCGCCAGCGCAGTCACGGCTGCCATCTTTACATGCATAAGCTGTCGGCGCCTCAAAAAAGTCGCTTCATCAGGCCCTTAAAAACCAGCCGTGGCGACATGGATGAAAATGACATCAGAGATCGCGCAAAAACCGCAACAGTGCCTGGCGCTCGTCCCGGGTCAGAGCGCTGTACTTGTTGCGACTGGACAAACCCTCGCCACCATGCCACAAAATCGCTTCCTGCAGGGTGCGGGCGCGACCGTCGTGCAGATAGTTCTCGTGGCCACTGACCACTTTAGTCAGGCCGATGCCCCACAGCGGCGGCGTGCGCCACTCGCGGCCGCTGGCCTCGAACTCGACCGTGTGATCGGCCAGGTCCTCACCCATATCGTGCAGCAGCAGGTCTGTATAGGGTGAGATCGACTGATTGGCCAGCCAGGCCAGGGGATAATCGCTACGGGTGGTATGACTGGGCGTATGGCAATCGGCGCAGCCGATCTGCACAAACAGGCCTTCCCCGCGTTTGACAACGGCATCATTGGGCTTGCGCCGCGCCGGTACCGCCAGGTTCTGGGTATAAAAAACCACCTGGTCCAGAATATGCCGGCTGACCTCCGCACCGCCATCGGCGCTCTCACCGCCAGGCGCCTGGCGGCAGGCCTGCTGCACCGCCGTGCAGGGCTGGTCGGGAAACAGGTGGGAGGTGATACCCATATCACCGTTGAAGGCGGCAGCGCTTTGCTGCGCCACACTCGGCTGCCCCGCTTTCCAGCCAAAACGCCCCGGCACGATTTTGTTGAGCGTGCGATCCCATACCTGGTTGACTTTGCCGGAAATACCATCGCCATCGCTGTCCTGCGGATCGGCGAGTTGCCGCAGCCGCGCGGCGTCGATGGCTTCCAGCAGCCCCAGGCCAATGACCGGCGGCGCCAGGCGTATCGAGGTGCGGGTATCGGCGTGCATCTCACCGTAGGCGAGGTCGGCAAGCGTCAATACCGGCCGGCGCAGCTCGACGGTTTCGCCGCCGCGCAGGGTGCGGGTCTCGGTGGTGTAGTGAATTTGAATACGCGCCTCCGGCGCCAGGCCCGGCAGGGCAAAATCCTGCAACTGTCCGCCGTAACGGGGTTCGGGCATATTGGCCTGATGCGGCGGCAGCGGCCCGGTAGCGGGAATGCTCAAACGCACCAGCAGCGACACCGCGTTGTCCTGCAGACTTTGCGGCGTATGGCCGCGCCCGTCTTTGATATGGCAGTTCTGGCAGGCATTGGTATTGAACAGCGGCCCCAAACCGTCGCGGGCGGCGGTGGAGGCCGGCGCCGCCACCCAGGGGTTGCGGAAAAAGCTGTTGCCGACGCTGAAATCCAGGCGCTGGCGCATGGGCATATTGGCGGAGGGTAACGAGAAAGCGTTGCGGTCGGAAGCGATCACCGTGGCATCGCCGCCGCTGCGGTCCGCCACCGCCGCCGCGCAGATAAGGCCCGATATTGCCGTTGCCCGGACCAGACACAGGCACTTGCGGCTTAGATCGGGCCAGCCGCGGCTAAAAATCATGGTCGGCATTATCCGGATTCAGGTTTTCAATGCCCAGAACACCGGCAGCGCGTTCCAGGTAGATGGTCTGCGCCACCAGGGCATCGATGGTCTCGTTAATCATCACTGCGCCTTTGGTATTCCCTTCAGCGATCAACTGATCAAATTTTACCGGCTTGCTCCGGTGCTCAGCACTGTCCACCAGGGCCTGCAGTTTTGCCTGCGTGGCGTCCATACTCGCGTGCAGCGAGCGGTCCAGTTTCGCATCTTTCGCCGCCAGCAACTGCGCCAGACTCGGCCCCTGCAGCTGCCTGCCATCGATACGCCGGTACTGCCCCAGGTAGATATTGCGAATACCCAGGCCATTATAAAAATGCGAGTTGTGCGTGTTATCGCTGAAGCAGTCGTGTTCGTCTTCGGGCGAATTGGCCTCCAGCGCCACCTTGAGCCGCTCGCCGGCCAGCTCGCCCAGAGACAGGCTGCCCATACCAAACAGCATACGCGTCAAGGCTTCCTCGGCCGGCAGTCTCAGCAGGGTCTCGCGATAGTTGCCTTTTTCGGCCGGCGCCCACTGCTGCACCATATCCTCTAAATCCGCTACCAGCAAGCGGGCGGCGGCGTTGATATAGGCGGCGCGGCGCTGGCAATTGCCGTTGGAACAGGCCGCCCCACTGGCGTAATCGGTATACGGGCGTTGGCCGGCACCGGGCCCGGTGCCGTTGAGATCCTGCCCCCACAGCAGGAATTCGATGGCGTGGTAGCCGGTAGCGACATTGGCTTCGGAACCGCCCAGCTCATTGAGACTGGCCAGCAGTTGCGGCGTCAATTTGGAAATATCCAGGGTTTCACTGCCCAACTGCAGAGAGGTATTGGCAATGATATTCGCCGTAGCGCCGACATTTCCCAGTTCTGCCGCATAGCTGCCGCTGTCCACATAATCGATCAGCCCCTCATCCAGGGGCCAGGCATTGAGCTGCCCCTCCCAGGCATCCACATTGGCATTGCCGAAGCGAAACACTTCCGACTGCTGGTAGGGAACCCGTGCGGCCTTCCAGGCCAATTTGGCATTTTCCAGTGTCTTGTCGCTGGGATTTTTCGTCAGCGCATCAATACTCGCCTGCAGCGACCTGGCGGATATCAGGGCGTCTTCGTAGATGGCATGGGCCATATCAGTATAGTGAGTGATCACTTGCCGCTCTGTCACCGCCAGCGCTGAGAAGGGCGTCCACACCAGTGCGGCAAGTACCGCAATGACCCGGGTTGCTGTTTTACGAGATCGGGATTGCATATTATAGGTTCCTTACATCTGTCAACGATCATTTACGCACAGGGTATTATCTTTTACGCCAGTACCCATTGCGGCAGCACAGTGCTCAGCGCTCGCATTGGCCGAGTGGCCAAACACAAACATCAACACCAGTAAGCCTGTTGGCAGCAATAACACTTTCAGCCAGAACCAACAGGTGGTCAAAAACGTTTCATTCATCGCCGATTTCCGTGTTTAAAACGGCATGGAGCCGGTGGTGCAGGCAATATGAAACAGGCCGGCGCAAATTGCTTGCACAGCAGACCAAACTTCGGCAGCGAATTATACAGACCTGTGTGTTTTGGAAAAGGCGGGGCAGCGATCCCGGGACTCCCCCGCACGGCTCCACAGCGCCCACAAGCTGTTTTCCGCAGCCCCGCGGCCACCCCGATTGCCGCTTTCGCCCTCACCGGCGCCGGCCTTTGGCAGGTGCCAGGTAAGGAAGCGAGATAGCGATCAACAGAATGACCATGGAAAAAATCCCGAAAAAAGTTGTCAGGCCCACCCCCGCGCCCTGGGTGACCGCACAGATGACAGCGCCGCCCGCCAGCAGGGCACTGCCGCAAACACGCAGAGCCAGGGACAGTGCCGGCGAATAAGCGCGAGCCGGCATCATCTGCAGGCCGTGGCGCTTCATCGCCAGACACAGTGCCGCGCTGCCGCACAGCACCAATACCGAAGCCAGAACGATCATCGAGTTATGTCCCGCCGTGTAGCCAGTGTTGCCGCAGGCAGTACGACGGGTTCGGATTTTGGCCCGGGTTGCCAGTGACGCCCCAGTTGCCAGGCCGCAATACCCAGTAACAGACCCGTTGCCAGAGCCGTCAGGTCAAAGCCGGCAAACAGCCAGTCACCGGCGGCAAGACTTTGCAACAGATGGCCGTCGGTGGTCGCGGCATTGACCAGCGGCAGCAGGGTAAAGGCGGCGGCACCCAGCCACAACTGTTCGATCCAGGCGGTTCTGAGCGACCGCAGCCGCGGGTGTATCAGCGCCGCCAACCAGACCATGAACAACACGTGAATCTCCCAGTCGGCGCGCCCGGCCATATCGACAGGCAACAGGCGATTGGCCCAAAAGTAGGCGGCAATGGCGACCGGCAGGCCGGCGATAGTGCCCACATTCAGGCACTCTACCAAACGGTGTCCGGCACTGGCGACAGCCTCACGCCCCGGTTTCGGGCGGCGTTTCACCACCCAGTAGATCGCCCCGGTTGCCACCATGCCGGCGCCGAGCAGACCGGAGACAAAATACAGCCAGCGCAATAGCGGGCCCGCAAACAGCCCCTCGTGCAGGCCGATCAGGCTGTTGGCAACAGCCTGGGGCGCATTGGTTTCAGCAGTCTTGGCCTCTAACAGTTCACCGCTGACGCCGTCGAAAACAAGCTGCTCGCGAAAACGGCTGATCGATTGCGGACTTTTGCGGATAATGACCCGGGCGTTGGCGTCGCCGGGCCACTTGACTTCGATGGAGCGAATACTGTCGCCCCAATGCTCCACCGCCGTGTCGGCCATCGCCGTCAGCGAGCCCAGTGGCGCCGGCGTGCCGGCCGGCTCCACCTGCACCTGCCCGGCAATCTCGGTGAGGGCGGCGCGCAATTTGCCGGCGTCAAAACCGTAGCTGCTGAACCCCACCAGCGGCATCCACAGGGTTATCACGAATACCAGGCCGCTGTAGGTGATCATCAGCTGAAAGGGCAGCGTGGCCACACTCAACAGATTGTGGATATCCAACCAGGAGCGTTTGCGCCTGCCGGGTCGAAAGGTAAAAAAGTCTTTGAAAATGTTCTTGTGGATAACGATGCCGGTAATCAGCCCGACAAACATCAACAGCGTAATGACGCCGACAATGCGGTAGCCCACATCCCGCGGCAGGTAGTGCAGCAGGTAATGCATGCGGTAGAGCGTCTGCCCGCCCGCCGTCTCCCTGGCGGCCAGCGGTTCGCCCGAGTGTACATCGAGCATCTGCTCGCCGCGCTCACCTGCACCCGCCTCGGTCCGCGGCTGCTGCCAGAAAATATTCAACTGGGGAGTTTCACGGTTGCCGGGCGGACTGATCAGCCAGCGCTCGGCCCCCGGCGCCTCACTTTCCAGCCGCGCCCGGGCGGTATCGATACTCTGGGCCAGCGTTATATTCTCAACAGTGCGCAGCTCGGGCTGCATCCAGCGATCGATCTCGGTATCGAAGTAACCGAGCGTGCCGGTGATGAACATGAAATACAAAATCCAGCAAAACACCAGCCCGGCCCAGGTGTGCAGCCAGGTCATGGACTGGCGGAAAGTGTCTTTCATGCCGCTGTCTCCAACAGGTACAGCAGCCAGGCGCCGAGGCTGGTTACCACCAGCGCCAGGCAAAGCCCCAGCCACATTTTGCGCAGCGTCTTGACGGCAAAAATCCACATGATGACAGCGGTGTAAATGGCAAAACTCAGCAGTGAGGCGGTCAGCACACTATCGACTTTTGGCAGCGGCAATAAAAACCCCAATAGTACCGAGCCGGTATTCGCCACCAGGTAGCCCAGCACTACGGCGGCAAACACCCGTGCAAAAATGTGCCAGGCTCTCCGCCCGGCATTTTCTTCAGTTTTGGCACTCATGAGGTTGACCAGATGTTTCGCGCTTGCAGGTAGTCAATACCATTACCTCAAAAAAGCTCAATCGGTATGATCAGTTCCATCGACTCACAGCCGAGATCACCCGGTATGCGCGGCAGTGAAACCGGTTATGCCAGGCCCCCTGCTCCGGGTTTACACACCTGCCCTGGTGCTCCCGCGGACAACAACCGAGTGGTAAAAAAAGTCGGATAATAACGCGAATCATTCTCAAACGCAAAGGTAACAATGTCCCACAACCGGCCAATGACCGGGCCAGTGGCATCGGCTAAGCATATCAATATTGAGAATCAGTCGCATTTAGCGTAAATTCTCCAGCCACGGTCGCACAGGTCCGGCATGATGACGATACCAGAGACACAATTTTGCGCGCACAAACACGCCGGCCCGGCCAGCTGCCAGAAATAGGTGGGAAAGTGAACAAGTCGGTCTTGTTACAAGCCTATCTCAAGCATGAAAGGGAGCTGCTGAGGTTTCTCGACAAGCGCCTCGGTTCGTCAAATCTCGCCGCGGACATCGTTCACGACCTCTATCTGAAACTGCGCCGCGGCGCCGACACTTCACCGGTCCGCGACAGCCGCTCCTATCTTTTCAGCATGGCCGCCAACCTCGCCACAGACCATTTGCGTGTGGAGAGTCGGCGTATGCAGATCCTCGCGGAGGCCGAGGGTGTCGCCTGGCGCCAGGTCGACGAATTGACTCCCGAGCGCCGCGCCCTCGGCCGGGCAGAACTTGACTATATGAAAGCCGAAATCGCCGGGCTGGACCCGCGTTGCCGGCGAATTTTCTATCTCAGCCGCTATGAGGGAAGATCGCAGGCCGAGATTGCCGAGGCACTGGGGGTGGGGCTGACCACGGTTTACAAGGACCTCAAAAAAGCAATGTCAGTGCTGATTGCTGCGCGGCGGCGCTTCAACGGCCAGTGTCGTGACGAAAGCGGGCACGGAATCTCATGATGTTAGTCGTCTATAGCTTGAAGATCACGTATTGGCAGGGGGGCGACCACCATCACGCGCCGCTAATCCCCACAGTCCAATGGCAAGCCGGCGGGGTCAGCTTATGAAAAATCCGCACAATCGGCAGACATTGAGCCAAAGCGGGCCCGATTGCATCGACGATGCTGCCCAGAGCTGGTTTCTGCTGCTGGCAGGCGGTGCTGCGACAGCGGCGGACCGGGCGCGTTTTGCTGCCTGGCGGGATGCGGATCTGCGCCATCGGGTCGCCTATGACGAAGTGTGTGCTATGTGGGAGAGCGCCGCCGAGCTGCGCGAGGCCTTCGCAGCATCGCCCGTTCAAGCCGTTGCCGATCCCGCCCCAAATGTCAGCAAGGCGTCCGCGCATACCGGCTGGCACCAGGCACTGAGGGGTGCTGCCGCTGCAGTCATAGTCGCGGTTGCTGTTGTCATGGCTGCGGAAGTCTCGGTCCGTATCCAGGCAGACCACATTACCGCAGTGGGAGAGCAGGCGCGCGTGCTGCTGCCGGATGGCTCCATTGCCTGGCTCAATACCAATACGGCGATCGCCGTCAACTATGACACCAAGCACCGGACGGTATCCCTGCTGCGCGGGGAAGCGCAATTCGAAGTCAACGATAACCCCGCGCGCCCTTTCCGGGTAATGGCGCGCGCGGGCCGCTCCACCGCACTGGGGACGGTTTTTACCGTGCGCGACCGCGGGCCGGGAGTTACGGTCAGCGTCTCTGACGGCATTGTCGAGGTGGTCTCTCCAGCGGGTGCGGCGGCCGGCATCGAAGCCGACCACGGAGCCCGCGCACTGCTGCCGGCGGGGCGACAGCTATCCTATCGGGAGGGCGAGGCGCCGGGGCCGATTCGCCTCGGGGATGGCACCGCCGCGGCATGGCGCGACGGATCCATCGCTATTAACAATCTGTCACTCGAGAGCGCTTTTGCAGAGCTTGATCGCTATCACCCGGGTTGGATCCTGGTGCAGGCAGATACCAGGGACCTTGAAGCAGTCACCGCAAACCTGTCTGTCGAGGCGATCGATGAAGGGATCGAAGCACTGGCCATGGTTCACGGCCTGAAAGTAACACGGATTGCAGACTACCTGGTCATAGTACACTGAAATAATACACACAAAGGCCATATCCCTGCATTCCCCGTGTCCTCCAGGCTCAGCGCCCGGCGCGCTGGCGGGCAAAAAAATAATAAACGATTCACCTAAAAGGCACCGGTCCCGGCGTGCTCACTCGTCCATTTATCGAAACATCACACGAATGAGAACTATTCGCATAGACTTCAGGTAATAAAAAGGCGACCACCATGACTACTCACTCTCACCGTGCGGCCGCACTGCGCTCGCTGGCAATCGCCGCAATGGTTACGGCCTCCGCTCCCGCTTCAGCCCAGGACCGGCCCGTCCCCGCTGCGGCTGCGCAACAGGTCACCCGGGCCGAAAGGACACAAACCTTCGCCATTGCACCACAGCCGCTCAACACCGCGCTCGAGGCTTTTTCAAAAACTACCGGCATTTCCTTTGCCTATTCCACAGACCAGATCTCAGGCCGGCAATCGCCGGGCGCAAGCGGCAGGCTGACGCCGCGCGAAGCGCTGGCGCGCCTGCTTGCCGGCACCGGCATCGATTTCCGGTTTTCCGGCACCCAGACGGTCAGTCTGGTATCCGCATCCGGCCAGGTGCGTCGCGATGGTCCCCTCGAAGCCAATCCACTCCTGGTCGAGGCCACCATTCCCACACGGCCGCGCCGCAGCGCCGCCGCCGATGTGCCTTTCACCACCCCCGGCTCCAGAGCTTATATCTCCCGCGAGCAGATAGAGCGGGTACAGCCGTCGTCACCGGGAGATATTTTTATCGAAACCCCAGGCGTACTCTCCGGCGCAAGCCATGACGGCACCTCGATCAATGTGAATATTCGCAGTGCGCAAGGTTTGAATCGCGTGCGCGTGATGGTCGAAGGCACCCAGCAGGAAAGCTCCGGCTACCAGGGTTATGCCGGGGCCGACCAGCGTACCTATGTCGACCCTGAACTCATCGGTGGGGTGGAAATCACCAAGGGCCCCGGCGGCGGGGCCTATAGCACCGGCACCACGGCCGGTATTGTCAATGTCCGCCTGCTGGAAACTGGCGACCTGGTAAAAGAGGGGCGCGACATCGGCTTGCGTGTGCGCAGTGGCTTTGGCGGCAATGCCGTGGCGCCTCGCTTCGGGGAGTTTGTTTTCAGACGTGGCGCCGACACCGGCCTGGAACTGGACAGCAATAATACCATCACACAGGACGACAATTGGTTTTACAGCTTCGCCGGCGCCTACACGACGGATCGCTTCGACCTGCTCGCGGCCCACAGCCGCCGGCGCGAGGGCAATTATTTCGCCGGCCAACACGGCCCGGAAACCTTTACCGCCATCCGCCAAACATCCGACGGACCGCAACCCGGGGAGACAAGATTTACGCCGATAGAAGAGAATCAGGAAGTGCCCAATACCTCTGAAGACACCCAGTCTTTGCTGCTCAAAGGCACGTTGCGCCTGCCTGACGGGCAATCCCTGGAGGCGGGCTTCACTCGCTATGACAGCGAATTTGGCCAGGTCTTCCCGTCGAGCATCAATCTCTGGCCGCCCCAGCAGTTCGGCCTCAACGATGTGACAAGCCAGCGCTACTGGCTGCGCTATAAATGGGAATCCGGGAATGATCTCATCAACCTCCAGGTCAATCTCTGGGGCTCGAGTGCCGAGGAGCGCGGCGAAGTCCGCCAGTCACCCCAGGAAAACGACGCCTGGGGGGTGGAAGTCTGGAATGCCAGCTTCTTCAAGACTGGGCTTGGCGATATGACCCTGACCTATGGCGCGGAGTACACCACCTCGGAAGCTCTGGTTGAAGGCCCCAGTACCATCTCCGGCATTCGCTACGTGCGCGGTCAAGGCGGTACTAACGTAAGTGAACTCGTGTCTCCGGCCTTCGATGGCAGGCGCGAAGTGTTCGGCGGCTACCTGAACGCCGCCCTCGCGCCAAATGACTGGCTCACCCTCACTGCCGGTGTGCGTTACGACCGTTTCAACGCTGAGGGCAACAGTTTCGATTCAGTGTGCGATGTCGACTTTACACCGCTCAATGAGGCCCTCGCCATGGAGCGGGCAGCTTTTGCCCGCTATGCCGATTCTCTCAATACCGCAGACCCCGCGATCATCGAAGCAGCCCTCGAGGCGTGGATTGCCGCGCAGGAGGCGCTTGGTCCAGCCTTTTTAGAACTCGATGGCTACTGCGGCGGCGCGGTTGTGGATACTGAGAATGAAGGCGATCGCGTCTCCCCGCGCATCGGCATCACCTTTGAGCCACTGGACGGCCTGCAGCTGTTCGCACAGTATTCCGAAGGCTTTCGCGCCCTCAGCCTGGTCGAACTCGGGCAGACCTTCGACGGCCCCGTCATCGTCAATCCGGATCTGGAAGCCGAAGTCGTGAGCACCTGGGAAGTCGGCGTGAATTTTCTGCGCGACGGCCTGTTCTTCGACGACGACGTCTTCCGCGCCCGCTTCGTCTATTTCAACAATGATTATGATAACTTCATTGTCCGGTCCGGCTTCGTCAGTTCAGGGCAAGGTGGTACCAGGTTCTTTTTCGAAAATGTGCCGGACGTCAGTGTCTCCGGCTATGAAACCAGCCTTTCCTATGATGTTGGCAGGGTCTTCGCGGATTTGAATTTCAACGCATTCGATGATTCACTGGACGTGCCGACGCAGGCAAATATCGATCAGCCCGAGTATGCCGGCACCTTGACACTGGGCACACGCTGGCTCAATGGGGACTTGGTTCTGGGAGCGCGCATCAACGCCTTCGGCGAACCCAATACAGACGGCGATATAGATGTCGGCTTTGACAGCGGCCGTTACTGGGCCGCCAACGAAATCGTCGACCTGTTTGGCTCCTATGAGATAAACGACAATTTCGCCATCGGCTTCAGCCTCGAGAATGCCTCCGACCAGTTTTACACCTCACCCCTTTTTGTCAGCCGCATTCCCGCTCCCGGCCGCACGCTGCGTATGAATTTTACGACGACGTTTTAGCAGGTGATTAACGCATGAAGCCCCCCCTCCCCGGAGAGTCCGCCTGCGGGTTCGGCAGGCGGACCACCGCTGGAAGCGCAATCCGCTGCCCTGGCCGACAGCCTGCACCGGGGCTTAACGGCGCGGTGGCGGCGGCTCCGCTGGCGGCAGCGCTGGGAGAAGCCCGGGCCAGATACATGCCCGACGGCCGTTGCTGCAGCGGACTTGCCGGCGGTAACCGCAGTCATGGGGCATTTGCCCGCGGCAGGCGTGAAGGCGATGCAACCGCTGACCACTGTACCGTATCAGGGCAAGACGCAGGGACGCTACTCCGCCCCTGGCAGTGGATAGCCGCGCTGACTCTGGCAGCCGGCCTGCATGCGGGCCTGGCGCTGATGCTGGTGCAGCAAACTGACGAGGTAGGCGCCGAGGCCCCCGGACTCGGCGGCCTCGAGATTGCGCTCGGCCCTGCCGGCGGTGCACCGGGTACGAGGGAGCGCCCCACTGCGGCGTCGAAAGCCGCCGAGGCGGCCCCGATTGCCGACACACCACCCGAAACGCCGGCACCGGCCTCGCCCCAAGCTGTTCGATCGGCGCGACCGCCGTTGCCCGAACCAGTCCGGACCGCGCCGGCACCCATTTCTCTCCCCACCACCGAGCCGGCCGCAATATCCACCGCTCAGTTGGAGGACAGCCCGGCGCCCTCTGTGGCCGGTGTCGGAGGCCGGGCCGGCGCGGCGGAAAGTTCCGAGGCCGGCACGCGCCAAGATAATGCCAGCGCCGGCGGACTGGCCGGAGCCGAGGCAGATTACGTCACTGTGCTGCTGGCCTGGCTGGAGCGCCACAAAAAATACCCCCAGCGGGCGCGGGCACGCCGCCAGGAGGGAGTAATGCGCCTGTTTATCGCCATCGGGCGCAATGGCCAGGTGCTGGAGGGACGCGTCGAACAGAGTAGCGGCCACCCCCTACTCGATCGCGCCGCTCTCGACATGCTGGCGCGTGCAAAGCCATTGCCGCCCCTGTTCGGTAACATCCCGGGCGAGCGTTTCGAAGTCATCGTGCCCGTGCACTTCTTCTTGGCACGCGGACAGCCCAGGCGATAGATTCACAGTCTGCCTGTCCCCGCTGTGCAGCAAAAACCGCGGCAGGTCCATAAAAATCAAGCACGCCCAATAATTTTCTTCAGAATCAATAACTTATAATGAAAACTGAACAAACGTGGAAAAGTATGCCCACTGCGTGTGTACATATAGACGACTATGTAAGACAATAATGATTCTTATTATCGAAAACCACTACAATAAAGAATGATAACCAACATGTAAAACAGTATTGGAAACAGGTAGAAATGTATCTTACACGAGGCAGCATTGCCGCAGCGCTCTCCGTGGCATTCGCCAACTCATTGACCCTGGCACAAAGTGCGGGATTACGGGCGCCGGATAAAACAGTTACTGAAGAGGTGGTGGTTCAGGGAACCAAGCAAAACCTGACCCAGCAGGAAATCGATGTCTCCGTCGAAATGTTCGATCAGGCACGCCTGGATGCGGAGCGCCTGGTGGACCTCAACGATGTGCTGCTGCGTATACCCAATGTCTCGAGCCGCGGCGACGGCGGCACCTTCGCCATTCGCGGTATTCAGCGCAATGGCCCCGGCAATGCCGGCCAGGGCGTTACCTCAAACGTCTATATCGACGGCGCCCCACTTTCGGGAACCGCACTGGGGCGCGGCCTGACCTCGCTGTGGGATGTGCAACAAATAGAGGTATTGCGCGGGCCGCAATCGAGCGTGCAGGGGCGCAACGCACTGGCGGGTGCCATCGTGGTGACAACGGCGGACCCGACTTACTATGCCGACGCCAAAGCCAGGCTGACCTACGGTTCCTACGGCACCTACCAACTTGCCGGTGCCTTCAGCGCACCGCTTATCGAAGACCAACTGGCGTTTAGAATCGCCGTTGACCAGCAGGAAACCGACGGGTTTATCGATAATACTGTCGCGCGGAAACAAGCGGATTTTGCCGAGCGCACCTCGCTGCGCGGCAAAGTATTGTTTGAGCCCGAAGCCATTGACGGGTTGAGCCTCAAGCTGACTTATGACTACTCCGACAGTGACACAGGTGAATCCCGGCCGATTGTCAGCACCGGCTTCGGTGTAACCGACGAGCGATTTCAAAACTTCAACCCTTTCGATTACGAAGCCACCGGCCGATTCCCGCAAAATGAAACGCAAAGCAACAGATTGATTCTCGATGTCACTTACAGTCTCAATGACAACTGGGATGTACAATCGTTATTTACGCACGAAAGTACTGACGTAGACAGACTGTTCGGGCTTAGAGAGAATTTTTCTGCCTTCGGCGGTATTACCTTCAACCAGTTTGACGAAGAAGTCAGTTCGGCCGAGATCCGTTTCAGATTTGATTATGGCGGTATCAGCGGCGTTTTCGGCGGATATCTGTTCGAATCCGAAGCCGACAACCGGCGCGATATCCAGACCTTGCTGGGACCACAAATTGCTCCCGCAGGCGGCACAGTCGATCCGGCAGACGCAATTATCAGCTTGCTCGACGGCAATGTTACCGACACCCGGAATTTTGCATTTTTCAGCCAGCTTAGATGGGATATCGATAAGCACTGGACGCTGGACTTGGGGTTGCGCTACGACGATGAGGAATTTGAAGACTCAGCCATTTTTCAAAGCACCAGCGTCATCCCGGAAAACTGCAACGCAACCGTTCCCGGCGCCGTCGTCGGCGCTCCTGTCGCTCAACTTACCATACCTTGTCAGGTGTTGGTCGACGCCGTCCTCGGTGGAACCCCGCAGGAGCCGCCGCAGTCGGCAGACTACGATGCTTTTTTGCCAAAAGTGGCGCTTACTTACAATGTTTCTGACGATCTGTCACTGTTTGCGTCCTACCAGCGCGGCTATCGCGCGGGTGGTTCCTTCGTGTTCACGGCACCGGCGGACAATGCTTTGGGCAACGAGCGAATCGTGGGCACCTACGAGCCGGAATATCTCACGACGTTTGAAATCGGCCTGCGCTCGGTGTCTATGGACGGCGCTTTCGTTGCAAACCTGAATGTCTTCCACAGCCGGTATGACGACCAGCAAGTGCGCCTGCCGGGCGCCGACCCGACAGACTCCGCCGATGACGAAATCGTCAATGCCGCCGAATCGACGCTGTACGGCCTTGAGGCGATGTTCGATTACACCATCAATCAGCAATGGAGCTCTTATCTGAGCCTGGGTTTACTGGAAACCGAGTTTGATAAATTCCCGTTTGCGGTCACAGGACCTTTTTCCAGTCTGGCGGGTAACGAATTACCCCAGGCGCCCGACATGAGCTTGTCGGCCAGTGTCAACTGGCAGGGTACTTCCGGCTGGTTTGGCAATTTATCCTTCACTTACAGAAGCGCTCAAGAGTCTGATGTGGATGCCCTGGGGGAGGCAGACTTCCGCCGGGCCTTTGAAGATGCCGGCTTGTCCGCCGATCTCGCCGATGGTTTGACAGAGGCTGTTGACTCTGTCAACGACCTGACCGGCCGCTTTGGCTACCGCAGTGAGCAGTTTGAGGCTTACGTTTACGCGACCAATATCCTCGACGATGAGGCCGTCACAAGCGTCAACTATGGCGGCGTTAACAACGGCACCGGCCGCATTGTGCTGGCGACCAGCGAAACGGTATCGACGGTGATGCCGCCGCGCATGGTTGGTATTGGATTTGACTATCAATTCTAGGACCCGTTGGAGTGCTGAGGTGAATCCGCTTTGCACAGCAGAGGATATGGCGCTGGCACTCGAATCCTATCGGCCGGCAATTCACCGGTATCTGCATCGCAATGTCGATTGCGCAGATGTCGCCGCAGATCTGTTTCAGTCCATCTGCGAGCGTTTGATGGCCAGGCGCGATCCTATAGCGATTGAGGATATCAAGGCCTATCTGTTCCGCGCCGCCCGCAACGCGATTTACAACCACCGCCGCGACCGGTATACCCGCACCACCTCGGAGTCCCAGGCGGCGCTGTATCGGGGCAAACTGGAAAATCGCTCGCCGGAACGCATTGCCGCCGGGTGCCAGCATCTATTGGCGCTGCAGGAGGCACTGGCAGAGCTGCCCCTGCTGACCCAGGAAATCTTTCTTTTGTTCCGCGTCGACGGTCTCAAACAACAGGCGATCGCCGACTGCTTCGGCGTGCATCTATCCACGGTACAAAAACGTATTGCCAGCGCCGCCCGCCACTGCCAACGGCACCTGTCGGACAAGGATTACGAGTTCTGATATCCTGCCGTGTCTCAACAGTGACCACCGAACGGATTTCCTGCCATTGAGGACCACAAGGTGCCCGACCCCGCCGATCGCCAACTTGTCGAGCAGGCATTCGACCTGGTTGTCGCCTGTGATCTCGACCCCAGCCCCGAACACCAGCGGCGGCTGAGCAACTGGCGGGCCCGATCCACTGCCCACGCCCGGGCGGCGGACCGGGCCCTGGCGCAGTGGCAGGCGATGGCAGACCTGGAACACCGGCCGCGAAATTTTGTGCAAAAGGCACAACTCGGCTGGCAGGCGAGGAAACAGCAGTGGCGGGATTACCCGGGTTCCCGCCGTTTCGCCGCAGTCGCCGCCAGCGCCCTGCTGGTGCTGGCCGGTGGTATATCCCAGTTTGCAGGCTGGCCCGGCAAGCAGCCGTCTGTCGCCGCATCACCACCAGCCGAAACAGTCGAGTATGCAACCGGTCCCGGGCAGAGACGTCAGGCCACACTCGAGGACGGCTCCCGGGTGTGGCTGGACTGGCATTCCAGGCTGGCGGTGACCTTCGACAGCCGCCAGCGCCACCTGCGTCTCGAACGCGGCAGCATCGCCGTACAGGTCATGCCCGACACCGACCGCCCTTTTACCATTGAGACCGAAGGCGTGCTGGCAACGGCGCTGGGTACCGAATACCTGGTGCGCCGGATCGCTGCGCAACGGGTCGAGGTCGCGGTTATCGAGGGAGAAGTCACTGTGCGCCTGCAGGCAGACGCGCCGGCAGAGGCCGTCGGCCTCAGTGCCCGCCAGGCTGTACGGGTCGAGGCCAATGTTCTCGGGCCACTGCGACGGCGCAGCCTGGAGACGCTCGGCGCCTGGCGCCAGGGACTGGTTATTTTTGACGACCGGCCACTACTGGAGGCGATCGAGGCTCTGGCGGCCTATACCGCCTTGCAGGTCGACACTTCACAGGTCGCCGCGATCGAGCAGCGGGTTACCGGCACATTTTTTGTCGATCGGGCCGACGCCGGGCTGCGCTCACTGATGGGATTGCATCGCCTGGAGGGCACAATCAAAGGCAATACCCTGGTTCTGCGCCAACGTCCCGCAGTACGCCCCTGATCCGCCGGCATCCTCGCTAGCATCACTGTTACGCATTTCTCCCGCACCCGTGTCTTGATAATTGAAAGGTAAATTCACCCTGGAACAAGACAGCTTGGGGGAGCACGATGGCAGGCAAGACAGACGGTATAGGCAATAGGATCAAGGCACTGGCGGGTGGGGTGTTGTTGCTCGGCACACTGTTGATCCCGATCAGCCCGGTGGCGCAGGCGGCGAAAACATTTACCTTTGACCTACCCGCGCAGTCACTGGCGGCGGCGTTGCGGCAGTTTTCCATCATTACCCGTCACCAGATCGTTGCACCCAGCAATGACCTGCGCCATCTCAGCAGCGAAGCCTTACAGGGCCGCTATACCGCCGAGGCCGCGCTCAAAGCGCTAATCACCACTAGTGGCCTGAGCATTACCGCCTACAGCGACGACACCTACACCCTGGCTTACAGCGGGATGCCCGGCACCACCGGTTTGCCGCCGCGCCCGGCCCTGGAGGAAATGACCGTACTCGGTACCAAGCAAAACCTGTCCCTGCAGGAAACCCAGACCTCGGTGGAACTGTTCAGCCAGCAGCGCATCGAGCAGGAGGTGCTGTTCAGTCTCGACGACATCCTGCTGCGCACCGCCAACGTATCGGCCGATAATGTCCAGAGCGGCTTCTCGATTCGCGGTATCGGCCAGGGCGGCGTGGGTTTTGCCGGCACAGGCCAGACGGCCAACGTTTACGTCGATGGCATGCCGCTGTCGAGCAACGCTCAGCAGGGTGTGCAGAGTCTGTGGGATGTCGGCCAGGTGGAGGTGCTGCGCGGCCCCCAGTCCACCGTGCAGGGGCGCAACGCCCTGGCCGGGGCGATCATCATCAACACCAAAGATCCCACCTATGACTGGGAGTTCGGCGGCCGCATCCAGGCCGCCACCGAAGATGTCACCAAGGTGTCGGGGGTGGTTTCCGGGCCCCTGGTGGACAACCAGCTCGCGTTCCGGCTCGCCTATGACTACCAGACTTACGATGGCGACCTGGTAGAAGCGACCACCGGCATTGCCCAGGAATTCCAGGACTCTTACGCGTGGCGGGCGAAACTGCTGGCCGAACCCGAGGCAGTGCCCGGTTTGCGCATGGAACTGATTGCCGAACGGGTGGAAACGGATTTCGGCGAATTCAATACTGTGTTTGCGCCGGTGCCGTTTGACGATCCTGCCTTTGCAGATTTTGACCCCTACGGTGGAGAAACCCATACCCGCGTGCGCCTGGAAAAACCCGAAACCGACAAGTTTATCGCCGACCTCACCTATGATCTCAACGATCACTGGACACTGGTTGCCATCGGTACCTACGAGGATAACAACCGCCCGCTGCAATTTGGCGTACCGGTCGACAGCGAAGTGCTGCTCTCATCCAGCCCGACTGCTGACCAGACCGTTTCATTGGAATTTCGGGCGGCATTTGACTACGGCCGCATCGCCGGCTGGTTCGGCGCTTATCATTTCGACAGCGATCGGAAACAGAACTTCCGCTTTACTCTCAATGCTGCGGATTTTGGCCTGCCGTTAAACCACCCTGACACCCTGCTCAGTGTCATCACCACTGGCGAAATCAGTACGGAAAATCAGGCGGTCTTTGGCGATATCACCTTTGATCTCGGCGATAGCTGGTCGCTCAATCTGGGAGGGCGCTATGACAAAGAGGAATTCAGCGACAGCGGCAACCGGGGTAGGGTCATTGCAGAGCCGGCAGACTGCACTGCCACCCTACCCGATGGTGCCGCATTACCCTGCACGTCACTGTTTCCGGTGAATTCAACACCGGGGGCACCAGCCAGTTTCGAAGCCCTGCTGCCGCGCGGGTCCCTGACTTATCGCTTCGACCAGGACCGCTCTGTCTCGCTGGCCGTCCAGCGCGGCTATCGCGCCGGCGGCGCCGTTGTGCGCTCAGTGCCGGAAGCGGCGATTCTGGAAGTTGTAGAATTCGATCCCGAGTACGTCACCAACTACGAACTGGCCTTGCGCTCCCAGTGGCTGGACCGGCGCCTCACCGTCAATGCCAACCTGTTCTACACCGACTGGACCGACCAGCAGGTAAGCATTCCGGGTGCGTCCGGCAGTGCCGCTGGCACTGATGCGGTGGTCGACAATGTGGGCTCGTCAAAACTCTACGGGCTGGAGCTCAGCGTCGTTGCGCGGCCGGCGGACAATCTGGACATCTTCGCCTCCCTGGGTTTACTCAGGACCGAGTTCACCGATTTTCCCTTTGCAAATTCACCACCGGCGCCGGCCAATGCGTTCGAAAACCTCGCAGGCAACGCTTTTACAGCCGCGCCCGAGGCCACTGCATCTCTGGGTATGAGCTATGAACACGACTCGGGTTTCTACGGCAGTTGGACCGCGAGCTACCGCGATTCCCAGCAATCCGATGTCACCAACCTCGCCGCCAACGAGGTCGGCAGCTATACGCTGGTTAACGGCAGGTTTGGATACCGTTTTGACAAGGCGACGGTTTACGTCTTTGCCAACAACCTGTTCGATGAGCGATTTGCCACACGTAAGGAGTTTATTGCGGTCAACGCCAGCACCGGTGCAGTCATTACCCGACCCAATGCCCGCTTTCAGATCAATGAGCCGCGCATCGCCGGGCTGGCGATCGAGTTCAGTTATTGACCTGCCGGGCACCGCGGTTCGAACGCCGGAAACAGAACCGCGCCGGCAGCAACTACCCGCAAGCGGCTTGGCAGCGGCCGCCACATTGTCGCAACCAACCGCGCGCCAAGCGCTGGCCGTTCCAGCCGTTGACTTGCCGGCGCAACGGCAGGCGCGCCGCCGCCTGGGCGCTGATATTGAAATGACGGGAAATTCTGCTTACTATCCAGCTGTATTGAGTATGGGTACTGCCAAACGACAGCGACTACCAGACTGTTCTTCTCTCGTCTTCTCTCGGCAGGCCCGGCGCCTGCAAAGTCCTCGCGACTGGACTGATAGGTGCACTATGCGAGAAAGAAGGCATCCCATCAATTTTACTGCAGGTCGGAAAAAGGTCTCAACTATGAATGATCCGGACCAGAAACACTCGAAAAACATTGCGTCCCTGCTCGGCCCGGTTTTGATCGCTGTGACTCTATCGGAGGCGATCAACCTCCATATCTGGGCTGACAGTTTTCCGCAAGTAACTTACCTGAATGGGATGATCCTGTTCTCGGTGGGTCTCGCGGTGGTCCGGTTTCACAACCGCTGGCTGCCGGCCTGGACGGTGACCATCACGATTTTGGGGTGGCTGATGCTGGTGGCTGGACTGTTCAGATTGTTTTTCCCCGGCGCCGAGCAAGCAGGAGGGAGCCCGGCCACTTACGTGTTTATCGGCGGTTTGTGCCTGCTCGGCCTTTTCCTGACGCTGAAGGCCTATTGTTAGGCCGCACAGCCCTCACACGCCGGGTATAATTCCCGGAACAGTCCGGCGATCACAGCGCAAAGAACGGCCCACTGGTGTTGTCTGTATGTGATGGCTCTCCTTTTCCGACACTAGAATTAGGCCTTCCAGGTACCTGTAATACAAAGAAAATTATCATAAAAACCGATTTTACCAACACCCGGCCTGCCGGCCATGAACCCCTGAACCGCTGAACCCCTGAACCGCTGAAAGCGAGAAAAGTACAACTTGCTGTGTACATCGTATACATTTTGCGAGACAATTACCCTTAATGAGTACGCCGTACACATCCCAATTCAGAATCGTCACTCATCGCCGGATTGGCGGCCGCAAAGCGCCAATCGGCAGGATAACAATAACAGGGGACTATCTATGACATTCAGGCTGGCAATATCTGTTGCTGTCGTCGCGACGCTGGCGGCACCCGTTCACAAACCGGCTATGGCGCAGGATGAAAATACTGCGGAGGACCCGGACAACCTGGGTCTGGAGGTGATTGTCGTCACTGCACAGAAACGCGAACAGTCACTGGAGGAGGTGCCGATCTCCATTCGTGCCTACTCGGCGGAGGAGATCGACAAGCTGCAGATCGATACCGTTACCGACGTTGCTATTTTGACGCCGAGTGTCGCTGTCAACGACGGTCTCAACCCGCTGTTCACCGCAATCACCATCCGCGGCATCGGCGATATCGGCGGCGACCAGGCGACCTCCGGTATTTACCTGGACGGCTTTGAGCTGTCGGCGAATTCCTCCGCGGGTCTGGGCATTGAGTTTTCCGATATCGAACGCATCGAGGTGTTGCGCGGCCCGCAGGGAACCACGTTCGGGCGCAATGTCATCGCCGGTGCGATAAGCATCACGACCAAAGCGGTAGCCGACAGCTTCGGTGGCTACCTGGAGGGCAGCGTTGAGAATTTCGACGGCTATGGCCTCAAAGGCGCGGTGGACCTGCCCCTGGTAGCAAACGTATTCGGTATGCGCGCCGCCGGCTTCTACCGCAGCAGCGACGGCAATATCGAGAATATCGGTCTCGCCGGCGGTTCCAATGACTATGAGCGCTTCGGCGGGCGTATTACCTTCGATGCCGAGTTTTCGGAGCGCCTGTCTATGAAAGCGGCACTTGGCTACGATAAGCTCGATCAGGGTCTGCAGAATTTCATCGGTGACGGCTTCCTGGATTCGAGCCTGCTGCCGCTGGCGGACATTATCGACGCCGGGCTCAACCCCAGGCTGCCACCGGGCAGTATTCCGGCCGGCCCGGACCGGCGCTTCCCGCAACAAAACGATACGGTGGAATTCAATACGCCGACCAGCTTCGACTTCGAGACCCTTGTCACCACAGTGAGATTTGACTACGACCTGGGCGACATGCAGTTTGTCTGGGTCAGCGGTTATATCGATAACACCCTCAATCGTTTTGAAGACACGGATTTGTCCAACCTTGATGCCATTATCCTCGATCAGGCCAATGACAGTGACTTTAGCAGCACCGAACTGCGCTTGCAGTCGAGCGGTGACAATCAACTGGACTGGGTTATCGGCGCCTATGCCGCGGATGCCGAAGCCACCGCCACCAGTTCGATCGGGTCGGGGACCGAGGCCAGCAGCGTTTACTTCCTGCCCGGTGGCGTGCCCCTGCCCATCGCCTCCGACGGCTCCCTGGTTGTGCTGCCCTTCGACCTCGAGGTTTTTCCAAACAATCTGGAATTGTTCTCCACCAATGCCAGATCGAAAGAGAGATCCTATGCGCTGTTTGCCGAAGCCGAGTACGACCTGAGCGACAGCGTCTCGGTGTTTGCCGGCGCCCGCTTCAACCACGATGACATAGAAGAGCAAACCTTCGACCCGGTAACGCTGGTCAGCCTTAACGCCCTGTTGTCCCCGGCCTTTACCGAAGCGGCGCCGCTATCGCCCTTACAAACCAGCTTGCAGGGGACGGCGCTCGGTGAAATCGTGCTGTGGCCGGCGGCATTCGCCGATGCGCAGGACGACGGCGATTTCGAGAAGACGACCTGGCGCCTGGGCGCCAAATGGAGACCGGCCGAGGACATCAATCTGTACGGGACGGTCTCGGTGGGCTATCGCCCCGGCGGCCTGCAACTGGCCGGCGGGCTGGTTCCACCCACATTCGGCAGCGAGGAATTGACCAACTATGAAGTGGGTATGAAGTCCTTTCTTTTCGACAGGATGGTGAGCGTGAACGCCGCGCTGTTTCATATGGACTGGCAGGATGTGCAAATCGCCACCCGGGCACCGGGCGCCACGTTCAGCTTTACCGATAATGTCGGCGAAGCGCAGGTGCGGGGTATCGAGGTCGATTTTCTCGCCCGCTTTTCCAACAGTCTCACCCTGGGAGCGGCGTTCGCCTATCTCGATACCGAAATTGAAGACTTCATCGACAGCGACGGTTTTGATCGCAGCGGTTCGGAACTGCCGAATTCGGCGGAATTCTCCGGTAACGCTTTCATCGACTATGAAAGTAATCTGCTGGCCGGTCTCGATGGCTTTGCCAGGATTTCCTATATCTATACCGGCGAGCAGCTCGCCGATTTCATCACCGGTGGCATCGATCGCCCGCCGCTGGAATCCTGGGAGCGCGTTGACCTGCGCCTGGGCATCGCAGCGCCGGACAACTGGCGCCTCGAGTTTTATGCCGAAAACCTGTTCGATGAAATTTATGCGACCGGTAAAGACGCTGTCGGTTTCGGCCTGTCCGGGCAGTATGTGGTATCGCCGCCACAGCGATTCGGCGTTCGCTTTACGATGTCGTTTTAAGCGCGGATGAAACCCGTCACAGAACACGGCATGGCAAAAAATGACACCGGTCCCTACCGGACTGCGACTGCGCGCTGGTCTTTTGTCGGCCTGCTTATGAGCGGCATGGTGTTGTCGCTGATCGACCGCCAAATCATCTCGCTGTTAGTGGAACCGATCAAGGCGGATCTGGGTTTGAGCGATACCCAATTCAGCCTGCTGGTCGGCCCGGCCTTTGTGGTTTTTTACTTGCTGTTCGGACTGCCATTCGGCTGGCTGGCGGATCGTATCCAGCGCCGCCACGTCATCGCCCTGGGTGTGGCGGTATGGAGTACAGCGACCATGCTGTGCGGCTTTGCCTGGAGCTTTCTGTCACTGGCGGCGGCGCGGGCCACCGTAGGTGCCGGAGAGGCGTCGCTGATGCCCTCGAGCATGTCCATATTGAGCGATCTGTTTTCGCGCCAGCGGCTGCCCTTTGTCACCAGCATTTTCTCGATATCCATGCATATCGGCAGTGCCGCTGCACTGCTGGTGGGCGGCGTAATACTCGGTGTGCTGGGTGACACGCAGTCTGTCTCCGTGCCACTGGTCGGCGAGCTGGCACCGTGGCAGCTGACATTTGTCCTGGTCGGGCTGCCGGGATTGGTACTGGCCGCGGTGTTTATGCTGGTGCCTGAGCCGCGGCGCGCCACCCTGACAGCGGCCGCGTCAGCCGGCGCCGCCACAGATAATAGCGGGCTGACGGTTTTCATGCAACGCAACGCCCGCACTATCGCCGCACAGTTTGCGGCGGCCTCCGTTTTGACGGTCGGCACCTACGCCTTTGTCAGTTGGTCGCCCGCCTACCTGATTCGCGCCCACGGACTCAGCAGCGATCATGTAGCTTTCGTCCTCGGCGTCATTATGCTGGTCTGCGGCCCGGCGGGAACACTGGGCGGCGGCTTGTTATCCGGCTGGCTGCTCGACACCCGCGGGCGCAAAGATGCCTCCTGGCTGGTAATGATGCTGAGCGCGGCGGGCTCGGGCGTGTTCGGCGTTATCGCCTTCACCAGTGCGACAGCGACGGCAGCCTTTATTTTCCTCGCCGCCGCCATACTTTTCGGCAGTCTCTATATCGGCATCGTGCATGCCGCCCTGCAGGTAATCACCCCCGGGCATCTGCGCGGGCGCATGGCCGCCATCATGCTGATCTTTATGACCGGTGTCGGCGCCAGCAGCGGGCCTGTCGTGGTGGCGCTGATTACCGACTTCGTTTTTGCCGACCCCTTGCGGGTCGGCGTTTCCGTTGCCATCGTCGCCGCGGCGGTCGGCTGCAGTGTCTGCGCGCTGCTGGGCTTCAATCTCAGCCACTACCGGGACAGCTACTCGCGGGCCGAGACAATACCATCCGCGCATCGAGACATGGGGAATTGACCCACTACACCTAATTGCAGGAGGATAACCGGGAGCTATGCAGCAGACATCAGACGATCCAATCGCCACCTTAAAAAAACACCTGGCCGGTGTTGAAGACATTCCCGTCAGAGTGATTGTCGATGGCGAAACCATCGACGCCGGCACCGGCACGCCGGGCGCCATACTCACCATGAGCGCCGCAACGCTGGGTAAAATCCTTAGCGGGGAAAGCGACCAGTCCACACTCTATATGACGGGTGCCCTTAAAATAGAGGGAGATATCAATATCGCTATCGCCTTTGGCCAGGCACTGGAGCAGAATAAAGCGCCGGGCCCTGCCGCAGCGGCGGGCGACCGGAATGACAACATTACCTTTCTCGACAATGTCGGTTTGATTGCACTCGATCTGGATCGCGCCCGGGAATCCTTCGCCAGGCTGGGCTTTAATCTGGCCGCCAGGGGACGCCACCAGCTAGAGCGGCCCGCAGGCGTATTTACCCCTTGGGGTACCGGTAATCACTGCGCCAACTTCGCCAACGGCTCCTACCTGGAAATCATCGGCCATGTCGAGCCCGAACTCCCGGCCGGACTGTATGGTGACCAGCTAAGCAGGCACGGCAACCACTGGGGCAAAATCACCGTGCACTCGCTGTCCAACGAAAGCGAAGTCAAGCGCCTTAAAAGCCAGGGCTATTTTGTCGCCGATCCCGCGTATTTTTATCGTTACAATCAGGGCGACAACTTCTCAACCGATCCGAAACTGTCGAAAAAGACATCGCTGATTTCCTACCCCACATCCTTTGCAGATGGGTTTATGCTGATCGGCACCGAGCACTTTGAGAATGAGTTCCCGCCCGGGGAGGGCCACTGCAATCACCCCAATGGGGTCAGGCGTATTGACTTCGCCCTGATTGCCGCGAGAGAGCCGGAGGCCGCGGCCAGGCGCTACGCGGCGGCGCTCTCGATTCGGTGTGAAAAGGCGGACCCGGGCTGGCGTATTCGTCTGCACGGCCCCTCGGATATCCGCTTTATAGCCTTCGACGAATTGCCCTCGTGCATCGCTTCACAACTGGGCGATCTGGAGCTTGCCGTGGCGGCTGTGGGTTACTGTGTCAATGATATCGCGCAGACACGCGCATTTCTCGAAGCGGCCGGGGTGCCACTGATCAAGCATCCACTCGGCTTGTTAGTTGCCGAACCCGTGGCGGGTGCCGGCGCCACTTTTTTTGTCGGCGAAGTTAAATGACGCCATAACGGTTACCAGCGCCAGCGGCTGCACTATGATAAAAAGCCTCGCAACAAAAGACCGCTGTACACGCTTGCATGGAGTCTTTAGACTATCGAAGCCACTGCCGGGAACAGCCGCTGCCGGGGCCTGAGTCGGCACGGAATCTAAACCGGCATGCAGTAACCCGCCGCTGCTGTCCGGCTGCCGGTAAACTTCAATCAGCGGCTAGTCTTTAATCACCAACAGGGACATTGACGGCTAAATGACCGGCAAGAAACCGCGCGCAACGCTTACGCGCAAAAAGATTGTGGAAGCCGCCCTGGTACTGGTGCGGGAGGACGGCATCGACTTTTCCATGCGCAAGCTGGGTACGGCGCTGTCGGTCTGGCCGATGGCGGTATACCGGCATTTCGCCAATCGGGAAGACCTGGTCGAGGCCATCATCGACACGGTGTTGGGAGAGGTGCTCGACCTGTCGGCCCTGCCCGATTTTCAAAACCCGCGAATAGGCTGGAAGAGGCGGCTGAATGCGTTCAGCGTGCACTTATATCGCGTGCTGCTGAACTACCCGGGAGTGGCTCAGAAGGTACTGTACGGCGTGTTGTACACACCCAATGGCCAGCGCCTGGTGGAGATTTCGGTGGGCTTCCTGGTCGGGCTCGGCGTCGCGCCGCGCCGCGCCGCCATCATCTCACAAGCCATCGGCACATTTGTGTTAAATGCAGCGACGCTGGAGACCGCCCGCCGCCAGGGCGAAGCGAGCACGAAAAAGCTGTATAAAGCGCTCTCGTCCCCGTCCGGTGAATCGCAGCCGGCCCAGGAGTATATCGAGACTTATATTGCCGTTGTGGGCAGCGAGCGACTCGAGGCCGGGCTCGGCCTGTTCGTAACGGCAATCGAGGCCGAACTGGCTTAGACCCGGCCGCTCCAAGCCCTTCGCAGCCATTCTCTTCTGTACAGCCAACACTGTTTTGTTTATCATTTTCACTATTATGTGTACTTCGTACACGCCCAACTATCTGCAGGGTTGTCCAGCCTGCCCGGGCTGGCCGACTGCCAAAAGAGACCTGCCAAAAGAGATAGCCGCCGATATCAGCAGAAACAGTGGCGGTATACCGGCTGCAGCGGCAACATCTGCGGATGACACTGTTCGCGAATACACTGCTCACAAATAAAAGGGAGGCCTGCATGGCAGTGAACAAAGAGACCGCACAGCCTTCGCCAAGCGGCGGGGTCGCACAGATGCGCCGCCGCACTGCGCCCGGTTGTGGCGCCCTTTACCTGGCACTTGTCAGCGCCATTTTCATCACTCTCACGGCGGCGTGCACACCCGCATCAAAACAGCCGGCGACGATGGCGGCGCAATCGCAGCCCTTCGCAATTACCCTGGACAGCGGTGTGATATTGCGCGGCGAAGAAGGCCGTGTTGCCGTGCCGGAAAACCGGGCTGATGCCGGCAGCCGCCGCATAGAAATTGGCTTCCGCCGCTTCTCTGCGGTCTCTGCGGCCTCGCCCCTACCGATTTTCCTGCTCGCAGGCGGCCCGGGCGGATCCTATGCCGAGCGCCTCGATGAGGGCGGCGCGCGGCAGGCGCATACCGCGCGCCTGATCGAGCTGTTGCGGCAGACCGGCGATGTCGTACTGGTGGATCTGCGCGGTGTTTATTTATCTACCCCCAATACCCTGTGCAATGGCGTCACAGACAAGTCCAGGCCTGTTTCCACCCGCCAGACTTTCCTCGCGACCTATCGTGAAATCGGCATATCCTGCCGGCGCAAGCTGATCGGTGAAGGGTTCGATATCAGCGCCTATACACCGGTGTCGGCCGCAGCCGACGTGATCGGCGTCGCCGCAGCTCTGGGTTACGACAAGATCAATCTCTATGGCCGCAGCTTTGGTTCACACTGGGCGCTGGTGATTGCCAAATATCACCCCGAGCGAGTCGGGCGCCTGCTGCTCGAGGGCGTTGAGAGCTTCGATCACACCTATGACGATGCGACTGCCGTGAAGGCGGCTGTTGCCCGCATAGCCAAAGCGGCCGCGCCCGTCTGGGACGGCGCATTCGGCCACACCACACCGCTCGATGCCCTCAGTGCCCTGGCCGGCGCTGCACAGTCGGCGACCGGCGCATTTGGTTTGACGCCGTTTGAAATTGCCAGCGCCGTTACCCAGGGCAGTGACTACTGGCTGTCGGCGCGCGCCGGCATGGCGGCCTGGCCGGCCGCCGCCGCGGCGCTAATGCGCGGAGAAGTCGAGCCGATCAAGCTGCGCCGGGAGACGATCGCCGCCGGTATGGGACTTGGGTGGGACGCAGCGGCGATCGGTATGTTCGACTGCGCCTCAGGCATCAGCGCGGCGCGCAGAGCGCGCCTGCAGGCAGCCGCTACCGCCGCCGTCATCGATGACCTGATGTTCTACGACGCCTATTGCCAGGGTTGGGCGATTGCGCCGCTGGCGCAGGCATTTCGCGACGATATCACCATCGATGCGCCGGCGCTGGTGTTTGCCGGCAGCTATGATATTGCCACACCGATCGAGAACGCCTTGCAGCTTATCGAGCATTTACCCAACGGCCATATGACCACTGTTATTGGCGGCTCACACGATGCCATGTCCGAAGCGCTCGACGGCGATCAGGGGCTGGCACAGGCCATCGTCGGCTGGTTTCGCGGCGGCGGGGCGCCGGCAGCCGAAATCGTCTTAGCGCCCCTGGTCTTCAAACCGCTGCAGCAGACCGAATTGGAGTCAGCCATATGAAACGAATCTTGTTGTGGAGTACCGGCGGCGGCGTCGCGCTGTTGTCGGTGGCAATGGTCGCTACCCTGCTGTGGCTGCGCAGCACGCTTCCCGACTATTCGAAAATGCTGACGAATGCCGCACTGCAGGCGCCGGTGGAGATTATCCGCGATCGGCACGGGGTGGCGCATATTGCGGCGCAGTCTTTTGAGGATGCGGCTTTCGCCATGGGGTACGCCCAGGCGCAGGACCGGCTGTGGCAAATGGAAGTTTTGCGCCGCGCCTCCCAGGGGCGGTCAGCGGAAATTTTCGGGGCCGCTTTTTTCGCGCGGGACGCCTGGTACCGGGCCATCAAGCTGCCGCAAATCGCGGAAAAAACACTGTTGCGTCTGGACCCGCCGACACGTCGCGTTTACCGCGCCTTCGCCGCCGGTGTGAACGCCGCCATTGATGCCGGAGAGGGCAGCAGGTCGCCGGAGTGGGCGGTGCTGGGGGTAAAGCCGGCACGCTGGTCTGCCGCAGATGTCGGGGCGCTGATGGCGGTCATAGCCGAAACCGCTGATGACAGCAAATACGAGGCGGCCAAGGCGTGGCTGGCGGCGGTGTACGATGCCGAAGCTGTGGCGCTGCTGAACCCGCAGATTCCGGCGGACTTTCCCACCTTATATGATGAGCACGCTGCTGCGCCGCGAGGCTCGGCCGTTGCCGCACCCGCCGGGCCAGCGACGAACTTCTTTGTCGTGGCGGCGGAAAAATCCACCAGCGGCGCGCCGCTTCTGGCAGTCGACCCGCACCTGCCGCTGCACGCGCCGAGCCTGATCTACCCGGTAGCCATCTCCCTGCCCGGCGATATCATCCGCGGCGGCGCCTGGATCGGCGGGCCCGCCATCGCCTTCGGCCACAATAGCCGCATTGCCTGGGGCATGACCCACCTGATGGGGGATGTCACCGACTTTATCGTGGAGCGGATCGATCCGCACAACCCGGATGCCTATCTGACACCGCAAGGCCCCAAGCCTTTTATCGTTCGCGAGGAAAGTATTGGCCTGCGCGGCGGGGAGGAGCGCACCCTGATCCTGCGCTCGACCGAAAACGGCACCGTTGTCAGTGATGCGGACATACTCGGGGCCGATGCCGACAGTGTCGAAATGCGCGCGCTGGCCACTTTCGGGCCCGGGCATGTACTGGTGCGCCGCCAGGTCAACAGCGAGGTGGGTTCGTTGACGACGCAATCGCTGATCAAGGTGAGCCGGGCGCACTCGTGGGCGGAGTTTCGCCGTGCCCTGCGCGATTACGAGTGGCAAAACAATGTCGTCTATGCCGACAGGGACGGCAATATCGGCGTCCAGGCGGCGGCGCGCCTGCCCTTGCGCCGGCAGGTCAACGGCTGGAACGGCCAGCGCCTGGCGCGCGGCTGGCTGGGTGAGGGCAAGTGGGACGGGTGGGTGCCATTCGACGACCTGCCGGCGGTTTTCAACCCCGAGCGCGGCTGGCTGGCCGATGCCAACAGCCGCGCTGTCGGCGTTGACCACCGGGTGCGCATTGCCGATCACTGGGCTTCGCCATGGCGGGTAAAGCGCGCCTACCAACTGCTGGCGGCACAAGACCGGCACAGCGCCGCTTCGCTGGCGGCGATACAGACCGATATCCATTCGGCCCAGGCCGCCTGGTTACTGCCGCGTATGCTCGCTTTGCCGGCGCGCTCGCCGGCGGCCGAACGCGCCCGGGCCCTGCTGGCAGACTGGAATTTCGAGATGGCTGCCGGCGCCGCGCAGCCGCTGCTCTATGCGGCGGTGGAGCGGGCACTGCAGGAGCGCCTGATCGGTGAGAAAAATCAGTTTCTCGCCGGTAACGATCCCCAGGTGCTGGCACTGGCAAACATGCTGGACACAAACTCGCACTGGTGCGACGCCGTCGCCACACCGCAAACGGAAGACTGCGCCGCCGCCGTCGATGCCGCATTTGCCGGCGCACTGGCGGAGATCGAGTCAAGCTACGGCGCCAACCCGCAACACTGGCGCTGGGGAGACGCGCACGAAGCCCGCTTTCCAGCATTCTTCTCCTGGGGACACCTGCCTTTGCTTGGCGCTTTGACAGCGCCACACACACCGCACGGCGGCGGTGAAAACACCCTCAATGTCGGCGGTGGCGACTATTCATCGCAGCAGCCCTATACCCAGGTGGGCGGCGCCACATTTCGGATGGTTATCGATCTGGCTGACCTCAATACGGCGCGTTTCATGGTAGTGCCGGGGGTCTCCGGCAATGTCGCATCACCCCACTGGGGCGACCAGGTCGAGAGCTGGGCGGCGGGCGATTACTTTACTCTGTCGCTGCGACCGCAAAACCCCGATCGCAGGACACTGATTTCCCCGCCCGGCGAGTCCTGACACTTAGCGCCACTCCTGAGCATCGATATGGATTAACCCGGCGACAACACCGCGGTATACAGCCGCACCCTGGGTTTTTGCTCCCAGGACGGCCTTTATCGCAGCGATATGCTTATTGGCGGTATCCAGGCTGATGTGCAGCCTCTGAGCCGCACCTTGTAAGTTCACATTGTCTCTAGCCAGTATATTCAGTATTTCCACTTGTTTTGGCGTGACACCGCTGCCACCGCCAAATGCCCTGGCGCCAAAAAAGTACGACGCATGTCGGGCTATCACCAGGTTAACGATAATATCCCCCAGCAGATACAGGAGCGGCCGGCATGCATCGACGCATTGCCGGAATGCCGCAGGTTCCATACCCGCCTTGCTCACAGAAAACAGGCAGTTAATCCCCAGCGGTGTCTTATAGGGGATGTTATAGGTATCTAGGAGATTGTGGTCAGCGGTCAGCTTGCACAGTGCCAGAAATTTTATATTGGACTCCAGGTGTAATGGTGAACGCTCGACGTAGTCAGCGATCTTCGACAGGTAGATCGGCGATGTTTGGGTTTCAGCATGCCGGGCCAACAGGTCGTAGGCGAGGTGCTCATGGCCGGCATACAACAGTTCAGCCGGCCAATTTGACAGATGCTTAGGGTGCTCCATCCCCACCGGCATAAAGCGGAAGCTGTCTAACCCGAATTTCTCCAAGGCATTGACAATGCAGGTCGTAAACTGTGTTGGTGTCTGCGCTGCCGCCAGCTGAGAGTAGAAATAGTAATCCTGCGCCGTGCCGGTTGAAACTCCGCTGATACTTTCACGCTGTTGACAGATTGAATTTTGGTCAATATCGGCTGTGCCCATTATGACTATCCATTACTTTCTTGACGACGAAAGAGAATAGATTGCGCGACACTGCTAAACAATTGTGTAAAGTAATCTCTGTTTCCAGGGCTCAATAGTAGTTTTATCCAATGGCGATTAGACAAAAGTACTATGCGAGTTTCAACGGAAAAGACTTATATCCAAACGTTGTCACAGTATTTTGGTATGTGATTCGGCTCTCATCGCAGATAAATGCATTACAATGCTGCAGGAAAACCTCTAGAGCGATATTCAGTTCCATTCGGGCTAGGGTGACACCCGGGCATGTATGCACACCGATACCGAAAGCTAAATGCTCTTTTAAATTGTTCCTGTACAAATCAACCGTGTCTGGGTTGGCGAAGTGCCGGGGGTCACGGTTTGCTGCCGACATTATCGGCAAGACTAATGCGCCGGCAGGGATTGTAATACCTGAAAGCGTGTGCTCTCGAGTGGCCAACCTGAATGAAGCGTGGCCACTGGACTTCAGTCGTAACATTTCCTCTACAAACGCACCAATGAGATGTCGATTTTGTTTTAACAGTGCAACCATGCTCAGATTGCGAGACAACCACAAGATCGAACTTGCCAGAGTATGTATAACTGTGTGGAAGCTGGCCAACACCAAAATGTCGATAGTGTCGATTAAAACATTGTCTGGTAACGGATGCCCGTCGATCTCATACTCGAGCAGCTCCGTTATCATATCTCGCTGAGGACACCCGCGCCGGTTATTAATAACACGCATGAACCGGCCCTTTTGTTTTATCAGCACTTCCTCAAGCGCACTTGCCGCTTCATCGTTCGGCTTAACTGGTCCAAGAGTCACAGCAACATCAACCCATTCGCGCAGCTCTTGTATCGTCTGATACGTTTTCACACCGATAAACTCAGCAAAGTTTTCTGCAACAAATGGGTAAGCAAATTCCTCCAAAAAGTCGAACTCATTATCGCCCAGTTTTCCTACCAATTCTTCTGCTGAATCCCTTACCTTGATCGCCTGCTCCGTCATGATCCGATGAGAGAATGGAATTTTTACAAGATTTCTAAACTTGGTATGCTCTGGTGGATCTTTGAAAACGAGATTATCTCTCTTGCATTCAGGCCGTAGCCAATCAGCGTCAAAAATCGCCTTGCATCCCGCTGACGAAAAAATTTCGTAATTTCTTAGCACAAACTTTACGTCGTCGTAGCGCGTAACCGCCAAGGCCTTAATGGGTTCTACTCGGCAAACGGGGTATTTCTCTTGCATTATTGCGTAGTTTTTATGGGGGTTTCGTTGATGTTCCTCCGAGTCAATATTAACCATACCCTTTGCTTGCACGAGCCTAGCCTCCCCGCTTAGTACCTTGGTTAATCGTCAGCAAAATCAATCAAACCGAGATTTACCGCCTTTCTATATGTCGAATAAGCTGTTTTAGTACCTAGCGCTCTCTTCATAACACTGATATGGTGATTAACCGTACTAAGTGCCAAATTTAGTTCATCAGCCACCTGTTTGACGGATTTATCGCTATCCACCAGTTTTTGAAAAACATGTAGTGTTTGCGGGCTGATTGACTCAAAATGCTCGACCGACTTTAACACACGAGCGTTCGGAAAGCGTGTCCACCATAAGTAGTCAATCACCTGCAAAATAAATTTGATCAGATCATGGTGCCTAGTGACAACTTTGCCAAATTTGTCCGGCTGCATATCTTTTGTAGTTACAGAAATCATAACCTTGTCTACATCGTTCATGGAATAGAGCGGAATATTATAACAATCCAAATAACCGAAGTCGGCTATATACTCATACGCCGCTCTGTTTATCGCCAATGAGTCGGCATGGAAGTTGGGCTCGGTCGTCACTTTATAAATATCTGCCATAAAAACGGGCGTGTCTCGCTTGCGACAGTGCTGGACTAGTATGTCATTTTCACCATAGCCCTTTTTAACGTAATCAATATATACTTCATGTGGAATGGTTTGAAAAACACCGATCACATTGAGTCGTTTTTTTGGTAAACAAGCAAACGCACAATCGGAGATATCGTAGTTGTTCAAAATTCGCTGAACTTCTTTTTGCAGCTCTTCAATACTGCTAGCATCAAACAAATGGTTGTGAGATAAAGTCTTGCTTGCAGTCGTCTCAATTAGCTTAAGTTTGCTAATACCATTATCCATATCGTATGCCCCTTTAGTCATTCACCATATTCCTTTGGGCATTATTCCCTGTTGCTGAAAAAAGCGCTAGCTACAGATTTCTGTCTATTCTGAATGAATACGTTAATATCAGCGCCCAGTAAGCCGTTATGCTCTCTTCTCAGATTTTTACTGGCTGAACCGTACCCCTGCCTTACCGATTAACGATGCACTTTGGGAAATTAGTGAAATACATAGTGAAAACCGAGGTTTGTACCAGCGCTGCCATATGGCGGTTTTGTGGACTTTTTGCGGAGCTTTCCCATGGGTTAGCGGCTATTAACCCTATAGCCTACTTAGAAATAGCATATTTCGAAGATGAGGCTTCGAACCAGCTATTAGCAACCCTTGAGGAATGGAACACCGATGGTGCCGAAGAGCGGGCCTATCTTGAAGAACTAGCCGAGAGTATGACTCTTGGGGTGTATCGATAACCGTGAAATACCTCCGTAAAGAACAAACTGGTCAAAAATTGACGGGATTTATCTAAGTTAGCTAAGATGGTTAAGTTAGAGATTCTTCGAGATTGAGAGTTTATCAGCTATGGAAACCAAAAATATATCCTCGTCCGAGTTCCAGCAACGAGCCGGACGCTACCTTGATGAAGCGGCTAAGGCTCCGATTTTTATTACCCGCTATGACCGTCCAGTGCGGGTATTACTCGATATAGAAGAATATGAACGCCTCAAGCGCTATGATACCGGCTGCGCCCTCTACCCTCACAAACTCAGCGATGACTTAAAAGCCGAACTTGAAAAGGGCTATCAGGGGGAAGAAACACCGGAACTTGATCAATATATGGGCGATACAAAAGAACAGTAAGCCGTGTCATCTGAACCTTGCGTATTTTCCCCAACCGCGAACACGGAATTTTCCGCAAGCGTGAACATCTTTGCACCTCGGCAAAAATAGGCGTTCACAGTTGGCGAAAATACGCATGGTGCACGGTTTAAACGGTGGCAGATAATCTCAACCCGGCCCCCAGATCAATATCGAGACTTGGCTAAGAAGATGGTTGAGCAGGTAGAGCCAGCTCAAAACTGTTATTGACAAAACCAAGACCAGCTAAGTTCGCCGCCCCATCTCCTCCAGGTAGAGGCTCTCCAAGTCATTCGCCGTGATCGCTGTGGCGTCTATGGTCCGGCGCAGTCGGCCGGCCTGCATAAGACCTATGGTGGTAGCCACCTCCCGCGCTCGGAACAGGTCATGAGTTGCCATCAGAATCGCCGCGCCGAGATCGCGTTGACGCATAAGCAAGTCGTGGAACTCAGCCGAAGCCTCAGGGTCCAGTCCCGAGGTAGGCTCGTCGAGCAGCATGGCCTTGGCCTCCTTGATGATGGCGAGCGCGATACCGACCTTCTGGCGCATGCCCTTGGAATAATGAGCAACCCGTCGCTCGAAGGCCTCACGCGCAAGACCGGCCGCGGCAAGCGATTCGCGCAGGCGCGCGGGCGAGCGATCCGCTACACCGGCGAGCCGCGCGAAATAGTCGAGGTTCTCAAAGCCGGTCAATTCATCGTAGAGGGCGACGTTTTCAGGAATATAGAGCAGCCGCCGGCGCACCGCCTGAGGCTCCTGTTGAGGGTTGAGCCCATCCACTTCGGCACAGCCCGCCGTCGGTTGCATGAAGCCCAGGAACAGTTTGATGGTCGTCGACTTACCGGCGCCATTGGCGCCGAGCAGACAGTAGATATCCCCCGGCCCCACGGTGAAATTAACACCGTCGAGGGCGCGGTGAGCGCCGTGGTCTTTGGTCAGGTTTTTTGCACTAAGCACATTGAAGCCCCTTACGGCGTTGCCACCCGGCCGCGCAGGCCCCAGGCGGCGGACAGGATGAGAGCAATGGCGATCAGCAACGCGGCGAGGTCCGCCAGCACGCCGGCCTGGAAGGCGCCGCCTGTTTCGCGGAAGCGGAAACCCGGGAGCTGGTCGTATTCAGCGACAGTCAGCAGGACATCGCGGTCCAGATAACGCTTGTACAAGCGCCGACGTTCCAGTTGGGCCGCGCGCGCCTGGTGCTCGAAGGCGCGCGCGCGATCGGCATCCGAGCCGGCAATACGATCGAGCGCATCCTGCACGACGACCGACGGCAGCAAGAATCTCACCTGGTCGAGCAAATGGCGGCGCGCGTCCTGCGCTTGCTGATGCGCCGCGATCAGCGACGCGATTTCGTTGTCGAGGGCAACAAGGTCTGCGTAAAAGTCTCGCAGCCTGTCGGGAATCCTGGGCGCCGGTGTGCGGACAGGCGCCGGATTGGCCGCCCGATACAGGCGCTGGCGCTCGACAATTTCCGTCTTGCGGGATTTCAGGTCGGTGGCAAACCACATCTCCGACGGCGCCGGTGCAACCAGATCGACGACTGCCAGGGTCAGCGACGGCGCCATCACCACCACCAACAGCCAGACGGCACCGGCGGCGATCGCCGTCTCCGTCGAGTGCCGGGCAAACAGGCTGATGATCAGCACCACTGCCAGCCAGAAGCCACCATAGGCGATGACAACCAGCGCCAGGGCCACCAGACCGGCCGGATCTCGCGCCCCGGCCCAGGCGGCGACCACCAGGATAATGGCCGTCGCAGGGAGCACCACCACCAGGCCGCGGGCCAGCGCCTTCACAGTGATTAGCGGCCCGGCGGCGACAGGCTGCGACAACACCATAGCGGCGACACCGCGTTCGCGCTCGCGCGACCACAGATCATAGCTGGCGGCGAGGATCACGAGCGGCAGCAGGAAAACGATGACAAAGGCCAGATCGAACCGACCCGCGGCGCGCACGGTCGGACTGCCGATATCCGCCCACACGCGCTTGAACATATAGGTGTAGTCACCCATTGGCGCCGTTTCCGCACTAAAAGGATAGGCATCAGCCTGACCGATCGACAGCGGCGCCATTGTGCCGGGCGGCAATACCGCCCGCGGACCCGGCAGCAGCAACTGCTTTTCGACGAACTTGCGGCCGAATGCCAGTCGCTGTTGCTCTTGTGCCTTGACCAAAGCGATGGCCGCTTCCCGCTTGTCGACCCAGTCGGCGCCATTCCACGCCGCATAGCCGCCCAGCCCCAACAGCATGATTAGCAACGCCGGCAGGGCGCGGTCGCGCAGGAGACGGCGGACTTCATAGCTCGCGATGGCGACGCTGCTCACGCGTGTCGCCCCAGACGCAGCGCCGAAGCGCACGCCAGGCCAGTGGCGAGTACGACCCAGACCAGCAGGATCGCGAGGTTGGGTGCCTGCAGCGCTGCAACATCAGCCAGGCGCTGCCGGCGCGGTGTATAGGCGACGTCTTCGGTGATGGTCGCAATATCGGCGAGGTGGTATCGCTTGCCAGGCGGAGGTTTATTCGCTGCTACCTCCTGGTTCAACGTCTGGATCAGCCGGTAGCGATAGTCCTCGACGCCGCGCAGATAGATCAGGTGGGCGTTGAAGTCAGTACCGGTAAAGGCGCGCGACCAGGGTTGCAGGACGATGGTCGGCGAGATGATGGCAAATACCCGCTGTATGATCTCCTGCCGCCGGTAGACCGCGTAGAGTTGCTCGAAATGACGGTTGTAGGTTGCCGTGGAGTTGTTCTCGCCAAACTCCAGGGCAACGCCCCGGAAGTTGAGCGGCAGATCCGCGACATCACTGACTTCATAGCGCGCCAACAGCTCCGCCCTGACGGCATCCAGTCGCGCGTCGGCGGGATCGTGACCGCTGACGCCATTTTTTGCCTCCTCGGTGACGGCCGCTCTGAACGCCGGCGCGGAGGGCGTGGGCGCCAGCGTCTCAGCTATCGCGGGGGCGATGCGAGGTATGAGTAAAGTCGATACCGCCCAGAAACCGAGCAGCACCACCAGCGCTGTCCGCGCTGCGGGGAACAGGCCCGAAACGGCAACGGTGAGAGCACAGAACGCCAGCAGGTAAAGGGCATAGGCGCCGCCGATGGCGGCGAGCCCTACCCACTCGGCCGCACCCGCACCTTGCAGAAAAATGGCAGGCAGGCTCACGGCAATCATGAAGAGGGTTAGCAATCCCGCCGCCATGGCCAAAGCGAGCAGACGCCCTCCGACCAGCACCGCCACCGAGGCCCCGGCGCCCAGTTCCTGGCGCAGCCGTTCCCGGGCGACTGCGCCGGACATGGTGGCAAAGCCGGCCAGAATGATCAGCAGGGGCGCGACCACCTGCAGCGTCCAGGCCGCCGAGAAGCCGCCGAAGCGACTGAGGGCAGTACCGCCTTCGATCGGTCTGTGCCGAGCCGGGTTCTGCGCATGCCCCTCGATGAACACCGACGAACCGACGAAGTCGGACAGCCCCGGATCGAAGGCCGCCAGCGGCCGCACCGGTGCGGGCACAGCGCGGCCCACATGGGCGGCGGCGTGGGGATCGATCACGCCCTGGCTGTCCCAGAGCCGCGCTTCCCGCTCAGCGACAGCGTGTCGCTCCTGTGCCTGGGCAGACAGGCGGGCGCCACTGGTGGCGACCGAAACGCCGGCGAGCAGCAACACCGCAAGAGCGATCCAGAACAGGCGCCGCTCGCGCCACATAAGCCTGAGTTGCGTCGCGGCGACGCCGACCGTCTGGGGCAATGCTGTTACCGGAACGGTACGGGCAGGAAGATGGGTTGTTGTTCGGGTCATTTCTGCCATCGGTAGCCACCTTACCATCTGCAGATCAATGCCATGGAAACAAAACGTCCCGAAAGGTTGATGGTCGATCCCTGGCCAAAATTATTCCCTCTATCGCGATCCACCCCAAGGTTAGCTACGTTGGCGCCCTTCTGGCCGCCACCGACATTCTGCGGCAACCTTGTAAAAAACTGCCGCAACGTAGCGGCACCCGTACTAGCAATGACGTCGCTAATGATCACTGGCGATAAGCCGCCAACTTTTATGCCACGGATGTGGCTACCGATAACGGTAAACTCTTTCAACAATTTGCCTTTGGTAATAGCGGTAGAGCCTTCCTGTTGGCGAGCTTCGGGCACCCCTGATGTATTTGAGTTCTGCGCAAGTGTCCGCGCGTTTGCAGATAGCATGACAATAATACTGACGGCAAGTAAGGCTCTCTGCCTGACGTTGGACATGCTTTTTACCTTATTGCTTGTTGAGAATGTGGGTAAGCATGGTGACGGTGAGTTTGCTAATCGTGTTGGGTGGCGTCAGTTTAGTGGTCTTGATTCTTACTTACTTGGATATGGTACGATATATCATTTACGATTAAAACCTGTGCCTGGCAAATTCCGTTTAGCCATATGGCTCGCCTCTCCATTGATCCGGCACTCATGATTCGAATGTTACTGCTCGGATATTGTTATGGTATTCACCCCGAGCGGCAATGCTGTGAGGAGGTTAATTTCAACCTGGCTTAGCGTTGGCTTTGTCGCCCGGGTTCGGAAAATGCCGGACCCAGCTATTCTATATTTTCCAGGATCGGTTACTTGGTCGAAGCCAAAAAACATAGCTCCTAAAAACATAGCACTTAAAAACACAGCACCGCACATACCTTTAACAGATAAAATTCGGAGAAAAAACGGTAGGTTTTCTATCAGTGATTTTCAACGGGATGAAGAAGCCGATGAATACTGTTGTCCTGCGGGCCATGCGCCAGGGCTAAATCTTCGACACTTTCTAAACCTCCGACACTTTAAAGTTCCACGAACAGGTATTACTAAAGCCAACGGTATCATCTATCGCGCCAGAGAAATCCACTATTTTACCCGGTTGAGATTGTGGGTATTAAAAGTACAGATGATGAATGCATACTGGTAGCAGCTACCCAGAACTGACGACGATTAGCAAAGCTCTTTCACCTTCAACACTATTTGGCTGGCGATTCCAGTCCGAATACAAAAATAACGAGAAAAAATACTGCTAATAGAGAATAATCTCATAGCCAGTTTCACGGCTCTCATTTTGCAGCTACAAATAATGTCGTTAAGTCTTTGAATGATTATTTGAGGTAAACCAACCTTATCAGTTAAACAATGACTTCATTGTATTGCGGCGACTGCAGCTCAGCCGTACCTGGTCAAAGAATCTGGACTTTTCAAAAAAAATGATATGATGTATCATTCTGCGCCTGCGGTGTTCAACTCGCTGGAGCCATGCCTAATATGCAATAAGTCTGAAACACCAACCCATTAAGGTTAAGGGAACATTATATGTCCAAAATAAAACTCAATATGCTGCTAACCGCCAGCATCGCCGTCGCACCCTGTGTAAGCACGCCTGCATTTGCGCAGAGTCCCAGTGCTTCTGCTCAAGTGAAAGGCTCCGGCTCTACCGCCAATGGCAAGCCGATGGAGGAAGTCGTCGTCATTGGTAGCAACATTCGCGGCATTGCAATCGGCGGCGGCGGCTCGTCTCCAGTGATTATCTTCGACAAAGATGCCATTAAGGACACCGGCGCGGCTACCATGCAACAGTTCTTTGAAAGGCTACCGCAGAACTTCGGCGGTGGTGCCAACGGCGCCAACGTGGGTAACCTTGGGGTGGATCGCGATAGAGGGAATAATTTCGGCCAGGGCTCGTCCATCAACCTGCGCGGGCTCGGTACCGGAACCACCTTGACATTGATCAACGGTCACCGAGTATCGTCATCGAACCGCTATCAGTATGTCGACGTGTCGCTGATTCCCTTGAGTGCCGTGGAGCGAGTAGAAATTTTGACCGATGGCGCCTCCGCCATTTATGGGGCAGACGCTATCGGCGGCGTCGTCAATATTATTATGCGACGGGATTTCACCGGGTATGAGACCGGGTTGCGCTATGGCACCGTCACTTCCGGGGGAATGAGCGAATACCAGGTGTCTCAGACTGCGGGTTGGTCGTGGGATGATGGCCACGCTCTGGTCAACTACGACTACCTGGAACAGAACAACCTTTCCGCGCTGGACAAGGATTTCTCCGAAAATGCCGCATTCACTCCCTACGATCTGTATCCGGGCTCAGAACGGCACAGTCTCTATGTCGATGGCTTTCAGCAGCTCAGCGATGTGCTATCGCTTAATGTGACCGGCTTCTATGCCGAACGCGAGATGGATACGACGATTGCCAGTCAATGGGATATTACCAACCTGATTCCCGAAACTCAGCAGTATGATTTATTCGCCGGGCTCACGCTGGCCCTGCCCCGGCAGTGGCAGGCTCGCCTGAACACTGGCTACGGCAAAAGCGACGTCAGATACGAACGGACCACCATTGTCAACGGCGTAGCAGACACGGCTCCCCCGACGGATCAGAACTCGAGCACCAGCTACGTGGATCTGATCGCCGATGGGGACTTGTTCACACTCCCCGCCGGAGACATACGCGCCGCAATCGGTGCCAGCTATCGGCACGACGAATACGACTTCGACGATTTCCGCGGGCTGGAGGCTAATTTCAACCCGAGCCGGCACATAACTGCCGCCTTTACTGAGTTGAACATTCCTCTGTTGAAAGATCGCCCGGGCGCGCGTAACTTGTCCCTGACTTTAGCAGTACGCCACGACGACTACAGCGATTTCGGCTCCACCACCAATCCGAAATACGGCTTGTTGTGGGAAGTCAATGAAGAGCTGACGCTGCGCATGAGCTACGCGGAATCCTACCGGGCGCCCGTGTTTACGGACATGCAGACGAATAACGGCGCATTTATCTTCAGCTTGCCAAACGCAAACGCACCGGGCGGCAGAACGACCACTCTATCGCTCACCAATGGCAATCCCGACCTCAGCCCCGAGCAAGCGGAGACGTGGACGGGCGGCTTTTCATTCACACCACAAGCGATTTCGGGCCTCACGATAAATGCCAACTACTATGAGATCGATTACACCGACCGGATTGATCGCGGCTACGTAGGCAGTATCGGCAACCTCTTTGTCGAATCTACTGATCCATACGCATCCATCCTGACCTTCAATCCGACGGAGCAACAAATCGAAGCAGCGAGACAACTGGGCCTATCCGGTGTTGGATTTCGGATTATCCGGGGCGGGCCGTTTGCTGTTCCCGATGACCAGGACGAATACGATACCGACGTCATCCTCGACAACCGCGTCCGCAATAATGCGTCCACCTCGCAACAAGGGGTCGATCTCGATGTCTTGTACAATATCGACGCCGGTGCGAACAGCATTGACCTGAGCCTGGCCGCTTGGTATATCATCGATTCCACCCGCCAGCTTACCAGTGCGAGTCCCGAAGTCGATGCGCTGAACATCGTGTACTTACCGGTCGATCTCAATATGCGCGGTGGCATCACGCTGACCCGGCACAAGCTGAGGGGCGGTTTGTTCGTGAACTATGTGGATAGCTATAGCGATCCGTCAAACGACGACGACACCAAAGTGGATTCCTGGACCACCGTGGACTTCAACCTTGAATATAATTTTGTCGGAGCGACAAATCTCGCCTTAAACGTACAAAACCTTTTCGATGAAGATCCCCCCTTCGTCGAAAACGCACGCGGTACGGGCTACGACCCCACCAATGCCACCGCGCTGGGGCGCTTTGTGTCCTTGTCTATGACCTATGATTGGTAAGGCGCCAGTGCCTCGACAGCAGCGTTAGTCGGGGAAAGGTTGGTCGCGTTGACTGTGGCGGTAGGATTGCTGCCGCTCGCCATCCTCGCCACCACCTGTGATCTGTGGTCGCATGCCGTCTCGTGCTCGACACGGTGCGATTTTTCCTACTGTCGGTCGCGATGCAGGATGCATTCGACCGCATCGCGCGCCATCATCAAGGAGGCCAAGACCCTGCTGCTCGGCAAGCCCACCTCTGGCCTCGATAAAGATGTCAAACATTTGCGAGGAATGCGCAGGACTCATCTGCTGTTTGCCAGGCATCCCTCGCTATCCCGGCCCATCACTAACAAGGGAGACCGTCTGGAGATGTGGTCGGCAAGCAATTATCCATCAGTGTGCCGTGGTCGTGCGCTTTAGTTTCAGAGACTACCAGGCCCAGTTCCATGAGTTCGTTATCCTGCAAGGCACCGCAGTCTGGTGCCTTGAGTTCTGCGTTTAACACGCCTAGCTCAATCAACTCGTTCATAATAATCACCTACTGTCAGCCAGTTTATCTACCCAGTGACCATTCACTGAGCGTCTGTTCAACTCTACTGATTCCCGGCAAGACTATCGATAAATATACCCCCAATATATAGCAAGTATATAATGCGCCATCTTCCAGGTGAGTAACCACTGCAGCCAGTTAGTTGCTTGCGCTGCCTCTGAGCATACCGGATTAATAGCCGACCGCGGTTTCGAGACGCTCCGCAGAGCCCGTCCATTTTCTTAACCATACCTCGACATTGAGTTGGGGGCCGAAGATCCCGAGTACCTGTGACGCATTGTCCGGGCTCACGCTTTGGATGCCGGCAGCAGCAGCGGCGCTGTCAATGTATCCCTGTTTTGCCAGGATGCCGTCAACCAGCATACTTCTGATAAAGTCGCGGTGGTGTTGAGTGACTGCGACCGCGTGATCATCGAGGTAACACTTGACCCTTCGAGAGAGCAGAGGCTCAGGAAGTAAGCCTGCAAAGGCGCGGCGTGCGATCGTTCTATCCTCTGCATCAGCCATAAGAATGTGAAGGGGCATCCGGGCAAACAACTCGATGACAGGCTGGGCGTTGATAGGCGAGACGCCATGCCAGGGACCGGCGCCTTCGAAGGGGTCCAGAATAGTGGTGGGAAAAACCATGCGGCTTATGTGTGTCAGTTTATTCGGGGACAGTTTATGGTCTTGTGCGAGCCCGTGTCGCATCCAGCGGGGCTGGAATTCGGCTTGATTCGCGCCGACGCGAAGCCATGGGCAAGGACTGCCCCACCCTTTATTAACGGAGAGCGGCTGCTTGAGCACCCCATAACGAATAGCGTCTTTCAAGACCCCATAGAATGAATCACCCGACTGCGCGGTTTCGAGTGCGACACGCAGCAACTCAAGATTAATGCCATGGCGCCATGCGTAGTCGATCGCGCCGCCATTACCCTTGAAGCGAAGAAATACGGCATCACCACCAACGCCCGTGAAACGGGTCGGCATGCCACTCAGGGCACTAACTGAACCGACATCGCGATGTAGCAGGTAGCCGGAACAGTACAAGAGCCGAGCCGTGCGTGGAAAATCCAGTATTTCTTCCAGAGAGCAGTGAGGTCTTCGTTCATACTCAATCAGCTCACAGGTTCTGCCTGAGGACTGGCAAGCGCCGGCAACCGCCATTCTTGCGTATTCTCTTTCATCCGCTCCGATGCCGGAATCGTAGTGGTGAACACACTCCACCTCGGGCCTGGTCGGCGCATGCAGCAAACCTGCCAGGACAATCGACGAATCAAGTCCACCCGATAGCTTTAATTGAATATGGCTATGCTGGCTTGCCAATGCACCGATGCAGCCAAGCAGGGTTGTCCGCGCCAGCCGGACCGCTTCGTTCACATCGGTAATGGGATCCTCGGCGGCGGCTTGCAGCACATCCCAATGACATGCTCGAGCTGCGGGCAGCCCATTCTCAATAGTGACCACCTCCGCTGCTTCCAGCATGGTGATTTCTTTGCAGCCGGTCTGGCTGGTATCGCGGAACGGATGGATAAGTGAACCGGCCAGATAGGGCCAGTTGATGGAAAACTGCCGCAGTTGCAGCGTCAAACAGTCCTCCATGCTGGAGAACAATACCGTCACATCGCCGACAACCGTCATGTGGCAAGGTATTTCTCCGCTTGGGTCCCTCATAGCGAACCAATGTTGCGTGCGCGGGTTGCAGCCAAAGGCAATGTATCTTCCCCAATAGTCCTGCACGAGCGTGCGACCTTCGCTGTTGCAAGCGGCATCGGCAGAAGCGGTATCGAATACGGCGCGTTCAGGCATATCGCCAATGCCAAATTTTTTGGTGAATACTTTACCCAGTATAACGAGTGAACCCGACCGGCTACATTCAAACACACCTTGATCGCTGCTTTGATAATAGACGGCGGCGTCAGCCGTTTTCAAGGCGCATGTGATACCCGGAATGTTTGCTGTTATTTTCTCCGCAACATGCCTGGCCTGTTCCACAGACGGATTCGAGCAACGGTTCCAGAAGATAGCGATATACCGATACATGGGGTCTGTACCTTCAGATAACGAGGATCGGGACCATCCGACGCAAGTTGAATGGTATATCAGTCAGCGCCTGATCGCCGTACTGTAGCCAACAGTGAGCGGTGAAAGGCCGCGCTTGTACCGCGAATATCCAGGTCGGGTAGACACCGTATTTCGACAAAAATTCGTTGAGCGCCAGGCAATATAAAAAGCATTCATTCGTCTTCTTAAAGGCGAGCGGCCGCAGCCAATCGAACACACGAATCAACGATGCCAGTACGTCGGTTTGAACCTGTCGCTCTTGGGCAGGTCGCTTCCTTTTTTGCACCGTCGAAACAATGCGTCTAAACGGCAAATATTTTTTACTGCCAAGGGCGTAGGCCACTGACATCGAGAATCTGTAAAAGTCATTCGCTGTGATCCTGGGGCGTCCTCGAGGCTGGCCATCTCGCAACCAGGCCACAGGCATCTGTATTGTTGCAGGTGTGGCGGATTTTCCCAGCTTGGGATCTTTGGTAATCAGGCTGCGGCCAAGCAGGGATTGAAGCAGCGTTGGCGTATTGCCATTTTTTGATGTTATCGGCCAATCCAAAATAAAGGGCGCGAGGCTTGCCGCTTGCTCTTTGCCAATCGACAGGTATTTTCCATTGGCTTCATCCAATAAAAATAGCGTGTCGCTGGCGACGCACACATGGGCTTGTTTTGACAGAAAATAGGGGGGTGTCGCCGTACCCATGGAGACCTCATTAGTTTTTGCAGAGCGAGCGATGCAGGCCTTGATCACACCGCTCGCCTGGTCTTTACCGTGAAAGAGAGTCTGGAGATGTAGATGGGAAAGTATCGTCCATCTTGGTACCGTGGTCATGTGCTTTGGTTTCCGCAACTACCAAGCCCAGGTCTCTAAGCTCGTGATCCGGCAAAGCACCGTTGTTTTGCGACTTGAGTTCCGTATTCAGCACACCGAGTTCAATGAGTTCGTTCATAATCAGTTCCTTTTGCTCGTAAGTATATATAGTAAATATTCTTATCAATCATTGGCTGATTGATAAAAAACTACGGATAAATGCAAAAGCCGTCGACTATTGATTCGACACAAAGAAGAAATATACTATATCATTTTCGATGGCAAGCCAATAATCCACTACAAACAGGATGCCGATAGATGAACACGACTATCGACGAAGACGCCAGCAATCCGACCCTGGTGATCAAGGGATTATTTCCGTTACCGAAATTCATTCGATTTATTAGGGAGCGGTGTCCGCCTCGAAGTTTTGACGACCCTGTACTAGTGGCTGAATGGCGCGAAGCGCGCGCTGTGGCGCTAAACATTATGAAAGAGGAAGCAGGTATCGCCGACAGTATCGGTGTGCGCGAGCTTTCGCAAGAAATGAAACCTTTGGCCGAACAAGTACTCCAGCAACCGTCGATGCACAGAATGATTTCCCTGGTACCGCGGCGCTGGTGCATGGTGGAGATTGACCGCTTGGTCGTTTTTCAGGAGTCGATCAACTTGCATCATGTCGAGCAGATCAAGGCCTCGCTCGCATCTACTCCGAGTGCGCAGGATATTATCGACCTGGTGTCGTGTAGCGGTGCTCACGCGCATCCTCCGGTGCGTTGCACGCAATCCGATGGCGGCTATATGTTCACGTCGGCGTCCAATGATCTGCGTTTCCTGGACGTTGTCACCGTCGAACCGGATGCGATTCAAAACTTCAATCCGGTCGGCTCGGCAAGTCATGCGATCGTGATGTATGTGGGATTCAGCGACAACGTGATCAGCGCCACTCGATCGGGTAATCGCATCATCCTGATCAATGGTTCACACCGCGTCTATGCACTGCGTGAGTTGGGCTTTCGCTATGTGCCTTGTCTGTTGATTGACGCTTCGGAGGCCGATGTGTCAGATTTCCTGTTACCTGCAGCGGTTAAACAGGATCGAGCATTTTATCTCGACGCGCCGCGACCGCCGTTGTTCAAGGACTATGCCGATCCTCGTCTGACGCGCATCGTACCCGTGATCCGCAAAACTTCTGTTCTTAAAGCCAAGTTGGACTTGCAGAAGTCGTCAGTGCCGACGCTGTAGTATCAGTATTGTAGTACCGATATTGTAGTACCGATATTGTAATACCAACATTACAGCACCGATATTGCAGTACAGGCATTGTAGCGCCAACAAGGCTCACGGTAGCGGGCTCAGTCTCCCGTTCTCCAATTTCAGCAGCCGGTCTCCCAGGTTAAAATACCTGTCATCATGGGAGATCACCAGGACGGCCTTACCCTGCGCTTTCAGTTCAGGCAATAGCTCTCGATAAAACACCTCTTTGAATGCGGGGTCCTGGTCTGCGGCCCACTCATCAAATACCAGAAACGGCCGATCTTCCAAGCGCGCAGCCACCAGCGCCAGCCGCTTGCGTTGTCCTTGAGAAAGCGACTGAGTGGTAAACGCGCCATCGCTGACCTTGACCTTGTGCTGTAAATGCAACTGCTGTAGCAACTGGTTGCCAGCTTCGTCGAGATCGGGGCGATCCAGCTCCAACAGGCGCTCAAATAAATAAAAGTCTGAGAAAACGGCGGAGAATAGCTGTCGATAGCTGCCGCGGTTGGCGTCATTGACAGGCACGCCATCGACAATGACAGCACCGGACTCCGGTGCATAGAGCCCGGTCACCAGCTTCGCCAACGTCGTTTTGCCGCTGCCGTTACCGCCAACCAGAAAGGTAATCGTTCCCGGCTGAAACGCCAGATCAATAGGGCCCAGTTCGAACAGCTCATCGCTTTGCTCATGGTAATAGCGATGCACCACTGCCTTCATTTGTAAAGAACTGAATGAGCGATCAGGGAAAACCGAGGTTGACACTGGCGCGACTTCAGACATCTCTTTGACAATCTCGTCAATGCGGTCAGCGGCCACACCGGAAACCTTGGCACGGGGAATGGCGCTTAGCAGCCCTTCCAACGGCCCCATCATATAAAAAAATACCAGCGCAAACCCGGTCATCACCTGAGTGCGATTGGGGATATCGTCCGCGAGGACAAACAGTACCAAGCCAAGGAATGCATAGATAAGAAAGTTGCCCCATCTGGAGGAAACCATAAAAATCGCAGCGCCCGTGGTGCGGTTTTTGCGCACGTCTTCGATGGATTGACCCAATAACTCTTCCCGGAACAAGAGGCGCTTGTGCTCATTGAGGCGCAATTCCTTCGCCCCTTCAGTCAGGGCCCGAAAGTAACCAAACAGCCGATCTTGCTCGCGAGAGGCTTTTTTTAAAAACCCTAACGCTTTAAACTGTGCCAGATAGTGCCCCAAAGATGCCAACCCGACCATCACAATCGCGGCGAAAAATATTTGCCATGACAGGATGAACAGATAAACCATGCACCCAATAACGACCACGGAGTTGTTCAATAGAGATGGCAGGGTAACGAAAAACTGGACGACGCTCGTGCAGTGCTCGCTTAATGCGGAATGGACTTTCGGGCTCCCTATTACCTCCAATTGCCGCAGCTCAGCCGCCAAAACCCTGCCGGAGATATAGCGCCTTAGCTCCGCCATGGCGTGTTGAGCCAGGTATTCGAACAGTGCGGAAGATAAAATCCGGCACAGCATCAACACGACGATGATTCCGAAAAAACTCCAGATCAGCACGGCAGAATGGTTTTCTGTTGTTAGTGCAGCATTGATTCTGGAGATCATCAATACACCGCAGATACCCGATACTACGCTGGCTACAGAGGCGGCTATCAGCAACAGGCGAGATTGTCGAATAAGATAAGCCAGCATGATGCCTGTCTATTCCCCCGCCAGAGCCACTACCGGGTCCAGCCGCGCCGCCTGCCGGGCGGGCATCAAGCCAAACACGACGCCGACAACCACCGCGCAGATAACTGCACCCAGTAAGGCACTCAGAGATAACGCCACCGGAACCCCCACCAGGGCCAGCACGGCGATAATGACCAGACTCAAGGTCGCGCCAATGGCGCCACCGAGCAGTGAGACCAGCGCCGCCTCAGTGATGAACTGGCGCAGGATATCCCGCTGGTGGGCGCCGGTGGCTATGCGGATACCGATTTCCCGTACCCGCTCGCGCACTGTCATCAGCATCACGTTCATCACGCCAATGCCGCCTACCAGCAGTGAAATAGCGGCGATCAGAGCGAGCATCAGGGTCATGTTGTTGCGGGTGGCCAACATCGCCTGGTGTCGGGCGGCAGCATTGTTCAACCAGAAATCTTCCCGGCCGTGGCGCTCCAGCAATAGGGCTTCCAGCCGTTGTTCGGCTTGCTGCACCAGATCGCTGCTGACAACTTCCACAACCAGATAACTTTCGTTGCGCCGGGCGGGGAATAAGCGCACCATACCCGTCCGACGCGGCACATACAGGCGTCTATCGTGATCGCTAAATCCGGATTCAGCGCCTTTCTCACTCAGCACACCGATGATTTCGTAAGGGGCCTCATTGATCAGAATTTGCTGTCCCAAGGGATCGGTATTGTCGGGGAAAAATCGACGATAAGCCAGCTGGCCTAGTACGACCACTGGCGCCACGTTGCGATTTTCCTCACTGGTGTAAAAGCGACCCTGCGCCAGCGGCCAGCGGTTTATCTCCGGCATCACTTCAGTGGCGGCCAGGACCCGATAGTTGTGGCTGACGGCACCGTAGCGCACCAGCGCCATATCGCGCACAACCGCCATGACCCGACGCACCTCTGGCAGTTGTGCTATGGCGGCGATATCCCCGTCGGTGATGACCCCGCGAGGCCCCCCGGTTTTGGGGCTGGTGGGGCCCACGTGGAGCATATTGGGTCCCAGGGCATTCAACTGGGCCATCACCGCGCGCTTGGCGCCCTCGCCCACCGCCAGCATGATCACCACCGAGGCCACGCCGATAATAATACCCAACAGGGTTAGCAGGGTACGGGCACGGTTGATCAGTAACACTCGCCAGGCTGCGCGACAGGCATCGCGCAGCTCCTCCCTGAGTTGTGCACTGTGGTGGTTGTACGTTGGTCGCGGCGAACTGTCGTCACCTCGCCTCCTGCTGGCCGTTTCTGTCTTGCAACGCATACCTTCATTACAACGCATACCTTGGCGCAACTCTCGCCTGTCGCCGACCATTCGCCCATCCTGAATTTCAATGACGCGTTGCGACCGGGCCGCGAGTTTATAGTCGTGGGTGATCAGGATAACGGTGTGGCCCTTGGCAGCGAGATCAGTCAGCAAATCCATCACTTCTTCGCCGGTTTCGCTGTCCAGTGCGCCGGTGGGCTCATCGGCGAGAATGACCTGACCGCCATTAATCAGAGCGCGGGCGATCGACACGCGCTGCTGTTGGCCACCAGAAAGCTGGGACGGACGATTGTCCAGGTGATCCTCGAGACCTAAGCGTTGCAGCAGTTCAGTAGCCCGTGTCTGGCGGGAGGTTTCGTTCATACCCGCATAGAGGGCCGGCACTTCGACATTCTCGCGGGCGCTCTCGGTAGGAATCAGGTGATAGGCCTGAAACACAAAACCAAATGCCTCGCGCCGCAATGCTGCCAGTTGGTCGCTGTCCAGGGTGGCGACATCCTCGCCGTTGAAAAGGTACTGACCTGAGGAGGGGCGATCCATACAACCGAGGATATGCATCAGCGTGGATTTCCCTGATCCCGATGCGCCGACGATGGCGACGAACTCGCCGGCGTCAATCTCCAGGTCGATATCGTGCAACACTTCAGCTCGCGGGGTGCCGTCGTCACCGCCGTAGTGTTTACTGATGCCCCGCAGGCTGATCAACGGCATCACCAGCTATTCCTGCGGCGGGCATATTGCTGTGTGCCGATCACAAGTTGCTCGCCTGGCTGTAAACCGGTCAGCACCTCCGCGCGCACGCGATCGCGGCGGCCCAGAGTGACCTGGCGCTGTTCGGTATAGCCATTGGGCAATAGTATCCGTGCCAGGTAGACGTCGCCGCCGGGGGATTCCCGCGCTAGTGCCGCCAGCGGCGCCACTGTCACATTGCGGGCCGAGGTGACGACAAAATCCGCCTCGGTGGTCATACCTGGCATCAGTGCGTCATCGCTGTTGTCCACATCAAACAGTACGGTGTAGGTAACGGCGAGGAGTTCGCCGCTGTCTTCAGCGGCCTTGGGGGGAGCAGGCATGACTTGGTCAACCTGACTGTGCCAAACTCGTCCGGTATTACCCAGCGTGTTAAAGCGCACCGGCATGCCGCGGCGAATACGATGGATATCCGCTTCGGAGACGTAGGCCCGAATACGCATGGTGGAGAGATCCGCAATTTGCAGTAGTGAGGGCGTTTGGTAATTGGCATTGAGTGTCTGGCCAGCTTTCACCGCAATGGTCAATACTGTGCCGGCCATGGGCGCATAGATACGGCTATAGCCAAGCCGCGCTTCATCGGCCTTGAGTTGCGACTGGGTTTGCTGAATGCTCGCTTGCAACTGCTTCACCCGCGCCTGAGCCACCGTCAGATTGGCCTGGGCAATCTGCAACTCCTCCTCCGGTGTGGAACCATCGCCGAATAGCTTTAGCTGGCGCCGGTGTTTTTGTTCGGCCAGCGTCACCTCGGCCTGGCGTTCCAGCAGCTGCGCCTCGAGCATAGCCAGCTCTGCCCGCCCGGCATCGACTACCGCTGCCAATACGCTGGGGTCGATTTCTGCCAGCAGTTGCCCTTTTTGCACAATATCGCCGGGCTCCACATAAAGGCGGGTAATCTGCCCGGAGACCTGCACGCCCACTTCCACCGAATTACGGGGTTCCACCGTGCCGATAGCGGCGACCACTGCCTCGATATCCCCGGTTGCCAGGGGTTCGGTTTTATACACGGTCACCGGGCGGCTGCTCCACCACCAGAAAGCGCCCGCACCCATTGTGAGTGCTACTAAAACAAGTAGCCAGGCCCGCTGTTTACTAATAGTTATCATGAATAGGTCAATCAGAAGTTGTTATTCGGAGTAAAACGGATGTTTATCGACGTCGGATGTGTGATTCATAGATTTTGTCGGCTGGTAGTCAGCGTAAGCGCCCTCAGAAAGCGGCGTCTCTTCGCTTAACCCGGCCACCAGGAATAGGCCTCTCGTATCTGATGAATTCAGACTTTTTCCTAAACTTCTTAACTGGTTTGAGCTGCTGTTTTTTGAAGACTTTGTGAATCGACGCCAGAGATAACGAAATATTGTGAAGCCGCAATAGCTCGCTTTGAAGCTGCCTCGCTCCCAGATTACGTGATCTCCTGAGATCGAGAATCAGGTTCTCCATCTCATCGTTGATCTTGGTATTGGGCGATGAGTGAGGCCGCCTACTATGGCTTTGTAATATGGCTTTGTAAGCTCTCTTCACCCTCTTTCTGATACTTCCGCCACCACTTGCGTAGTGTTCCACACCGACGACATACGAAGCCCGCATCACCGCAGTCTTCGTACAGTCGCACCCACTTCAGTCGTTGTTGAATTTCCCTGCTCACAGCTGCCCATTATAATGAAAGGATGTCTATGAATCACACAGGGACTTGACAGGATTGAACTGGACACATTATACACAAAAAAGCCCGTAAAACGGGGGGTTCACGGGCTTTTAGGGACTGTACTGGACGACAATATATGGCGCGCTCGGGAGGATTCGAACCTCCGACCGCCTGGTTCGTAGCCAGGTACTCTATCCAGCTGAGCTACGAGCGCGCAACAGACGTAACATCGTGAGCTGATGTCAAGGCCGCGTATACTAGAGATTTGCATTAATCGAGTCAAGTATGAAACCGCGGATATTTAAGAATTTAATAAATTTTTCAGTAACTTATACTTCCTTGTCAACAACCGGCCACGGCTTGTGTCATACCTCGCCAGCTCCAGGCCTCAGACCTGCCGTGTATTGACAGCGCGGGAAATCAACCTTAATATCAAATGATAATGATTATCATTTGATATTAAGGTTGATTATGAGATTTCTCTGTGAATACCGTCGCCACACCTTTGCCACCTCACCGGACCATGCTCAAGCGCAATGGCACCATTTAATGGCTGGTGGCGCAAAAGCCTATAAATGCGGTAATCATGACAAGGCATACCTTTGCTTTGGTATGGCAAGCGAAATCGCCGGCCTGATTCTGGATGTACAGGCACCGGCAAGCGGGCAAATACACCCGGTGGATATGCGGGTGACTGCCAGTCATAACCTGGCTGCCACCCTCAATATCGCCGGCTACCCGGAACAGGCGGAAACAGTTCTCAGGCAGCTGTACAGCGAGCTGCTGGCTTTTTGCCAGCTATCCCAGGGGCGACGCCAGCTCAGGATAGCCGCCCTGGCGCGCCTCGACACCGCGCTTTTTTCACTTACCTCACAACTCGGGCAAGCTGGTAAGATCGACGAGATTTACCGCTTGATACGCGAATCAGATCAGGTGGGCGATAGCGCCGCCAGACAGCTATTCCACTAAGGTTGGCCATTACCGTCACTCTATACATTTATATACAACTGGAAAATGTTGCGAGCGTTGCGGTTTATATTTTATAAAACAGAAATACGCCACAACGCCATGCTCAGAATCTGAACAGGTATTGCGATGCTTTTTACGCGCAATGTTCCACTGCTCAGCCCATAGCAGCGCGCCTGGGATAATGTGCCAGTTGAGTGTCACGGGCGGGGCGGGTGCGATATCTCAATCGCCAAACAGGGCCAACACGCATTTCTCGGCCCAGGCCTCAGGATCTGTGAATGGGTGTTTCACCACTCCCATATGCGCCCTCATGACGGGCACGCCTTCCCACATTCCCACCAGCTGTTCCGCAAGCTCATCGGCGCTAGAGCCGGAGTTCACAAAGCCCTTTTCCAGCCCCTGATTGACCAAGTCGGAAACGAGCCTCAACGTCCTTCCATAGGCCATATCGAAAAACTGCTTTGAAATGTCGGGATGAGCGCGGGCCTCTTCCAGCATCAGCTGCGTGAACTGCTGAATGTCCGAACGGTTAAGGAACCTCATAATGTTGATACCGAAGCCCGTCAGGGCTTCGCAGAGTTCTTCAAGGCTATCGACGTGCTTTGGTGTCCCAGCCTCAAAGGACTCCGCTTCCATGGCCGTCACGGCGCGCAGCACATCGACCATGTTCGGAAAATACTTGTAGATCGTTGACTTCGACACCGCGGCCTCCTTGGCCAAACGGTTGGTTGAAACGCGAGCGAACCCTTCCTTGAAAAAGAGATCACGGGCTGCCCACAGAATTCGATCAGGCGGGCTGTCCGGCTTTTTGATTACTGGTCGATCTGGCCTGGCCAGCGAGCTGCGCGGTTCGGCACTCTTGTCACTCATAAATCAAATCTCCTGGTTGACCAGCGGCTCGCCCAATAATGGATACCACTTGGTACTAATGATACCATATGGTACTATGGATATCTGTTGGCAGATACCCTTCGGTTTCATATGCCTATCCATGCGATTTTGATCGCAACAGGCAAGCGATCGCAACCGACGAGCGGCCAAAAAACGGTCTCGCACACTCTCGCACACTACAGTAAAGACGAAAAGGCAATGAGGACAGCCCATGAGTTCGACACCCATCTTTGAAATCATCCCCGTGCCCAGCAGTGCCGGGAATCCGCGCGACGGCATCGAGCGCGCACCTGAGGTTCTGCTGGCGGCTGGCTTTACCACGGCTTTGGAGCAGGCGGGAGCATCCCTTGTCATGAGTGATGCCGATATACCGCCGTTTCGCCAGCGGCCCGACATCCAGGCCGGATCAACAATCGATTTTGGGCCTATCCGGCGCTATGCACAGTATTCTCAAGATGCTGTTGCCAGTGCGATTTCAAATGGGCGCACGCCTGTCGTTCTGGGCGGCGATTGCACCATCGAAATCGGTGTCGTTGCGGCGCATATCGCAATGGGGCGAAACATAGGCATTATTTATATTGATGCCCACTGTGATTTGAATGTACCGGGCTCCGCGCCCAAGATGACCGACGGGTTTGTTGAGGGACCGGATTGGCAGGTCAATGGCCATATGCTTGGCATCCATGGCGCAGACGATGGCTTGGCGCGGCAAGGCCCGCGCTATCCGCTGATTTTGCCGGAAATGCTGGCGGTCGTCGGTTCGGATCCGGCGCAGACAACCGAGTTTGAAAAAGCGCAAGTCGAGCGTCTCGGTCTCACAGTAGTGCCCTGGATGGATGCGGCGCGCGATCCGGAAGGAGTCATCCACACTTTGCTTAACGGGCAATTTGCAAGTGCCGACACGATCATCATTCACTTTGACACAGATGCACTCAACTACCCGAAAACGCCGATTGCAGAGATTGCGCTATCCATTGAGACCGGCTTTTCACTCTCGCAAGCCGCCCGCCTCATTCATACCGTGGCACAGGACAAACGGTTTGGCGGCCTGACGATTACAGAGATCAGTGCCCGGGAAGAGGATAGTGCTGAGCCGAAGTTTCAGTATGCAATCGGACGCTTTGTACAGGCTATTGCACCAAGCATTGCAGTGCGGTGAGCATCGCTCCGACTTCATCACCGAACCCAGTTTCCGGTTACCGTGGTATCGAACCCGCATAAGATTTCAAGAGCCTTTTTAATGAAGCTAAATCACAGCATTCTTTTTTCTGGTCTTCAACAAAAGCATACCCAGAATCAGTAGTGCCGTTCCCAGGCTTAAAGCCTGAACAGAAAACATGTCAATGATCCAGCCATGGGCAAAGACCATGATTGGGGCTATAGCAACACTCACCGTAGTCAGTGCCGCCAACATCCCAAGGCGCATGGATTTCGGCGTATCGCTTAAGAAACGTGTTTCAATGATTGGGAATAAAGCGCCGGACATCGCGCCGCAGATGGCTGTCATTACAATGATGTAAAACGGATCATCAAATAACACGAGGCTGATAAAGAAAATCGCCACCCCAATAATACCTATCTGCGTTAAAGTATGATCATATGCTGTCGTTTTACAATGAGCATAGATAAAGGCACTGATAATCGCAGTTACACCGTAAGCGACCATAATCCAACCAATATCGGCAGGATCTTGTGTAGTGGAATTGATAAAGGCAGGAAGCAAGACATCATCAAGGCTGGCAATACTGGACATTACGACAATGATTAAAATCAAAAAGGCGCGTAGATCAGGCTGGCCCCAGATCCATTTCAGGCTTGCAAAGATTGTGGTTGTGTTTTGCTGGTTTTTTCGGCGGCGGTAAAAATTAAAGAGGGGGATAAAACAGATCAGCCCCAAAAGGCTGATGACAGCTGCACCCCATAACACATAAGCGGGATCAAAGATCGAGAGCATCCAGCCTGCTGATCCTGCCCCCAAAATCGCCGCGCCGTTTAGCAAGGCTTCTTTGATCCCGTTAATTTTGGAAAGCGGGATTTTATGAAGTCGCGAAAATTCAGGCAGGCTATTATCGACGGCAATTACAGCCGCCGAGTCAAAAAATCGGTCAATTAAAATAAAAACCAGCAAAAGCGGGATATTCAATTCCGGCTGGATAAAACAAAAAAGCAATCCCAGAATGCCGACGATATTGGCGATATAGCTGATCAAAATTAGACCATCCGCACCCAGCCATGCAATCATCTTGCGGGTCAGAATTGATCCTGCAAAGACCGCGCTCAAAGCCAATGCCCCAATCGTGCCTGTTACCATCACACTGCCGGTTTCCTGCAAAACCAGCCATGGCAGCGCGAGTGCCATCATGGCGTTGGATAAAACCGCCAGAAAAATGGAAAGATAAAGAAAAACACTCATGCCTTCTGCTTTGTTTGATCTTTCGGCTCTTCGAGCCAGTGGTTCATCACTGCGCAGGCTGTTAAATCGCCAGTCACATTGATAGTCGTGCGTGACATATCGAGGATGCGATCAACGCCAATGATAAGGGCAATGCCGCTCGGTGGAATGCCAATGCCTTGTAAGATTGTTGCCAGAATAACGATTCCGACACCGGGTGTACTTGGTGATCCTATCGAAGCGCCGACTGTTGTCATCACCAGAAGAATAGTCTGCACGCCAGATAGCTCAACGTTATAAACTTGAGTTAGGAATAAGGCGGCGACAACTTGATACAGAGCCGTTCCATCCATATTGACTGTCGCACCGAGGGGGACAATAAATTTTGAGATAGCTGGTCTGATAGTCAGTTTTTCAATCGCTGTTTTCATCGAAAGCGGCATCACAGCAGCAGAGCTGGAAGTCGAGAAGGCCAATAGCTGCACTTCGCGGATCTGCCTTAAAAATTGCAGAACAGGATATCCGGCGATAAGCTTCACAATCAAAAGATAGAGGCTTAACAAGGCAACAAGCCCCAACAAAACGGTGCCGACATATACAGAAACGCCCAATATGGCATCGAGCCCCACCCTTATTGTTATATCCGCGAGTAAACCAAAGACTGCATAAGGTGCAAGCATCATCGCCCAGCTGACAATTTTCAGTGCAACATCCTGAATGGCTTCAACGACGCTAATAAGAGGTTGCATTTTACGTTGCGGCAAAGCAATTACAGCCACACCTACAATCATGGCAAAGACCACAATCTGAAGCATGTTTTGTTTGACTTCAGCCTCTGTAATGTTGGTCGGGATTAGAGCCGCTATATGCTCTGTGATATGAATATTGTCTATCGTTTGAACGGGATTGAGTGGAGTTTTCGCGCCTGACATTGTGATAAGGGAAGAGTCAATATACGTTCCTGGCTTTATCAAAAAGGATAAGGTCACACCAATTACAACCGCAATCGTCGTTGTCACTACAAAGTATGGGAAAATTCGGAATCCAACCCTTTTGAGATAACTGGGATCACCGCTTTTGCAGATCCCCAGTATAATAGAGGCACTGACCAATGAAATCACAACCATCTGGATCAGGTTTAAAAAAACCGTGCCTGGCAATTTAAGCCAGGCAGCAAGGTTTAAACTGGTTTCTCTGGGAACAATAGCAGCACCTTCTGGCGAGAGTAAAAGACCAACCGTCAGACCTGACACCATGGCAATGAGAATTTGAAGCCATAGCTTTTTATCCCTCAGCGGCGTGATGATTTTGACATCTTTTCTAAGATCTGCCTGTGTTTTTCGATTTGTTTGTGTTGTCATATTTATATCGACTTTATTAGCTTAAGATCGCCTTGATCCAGTCCTGCAAGGCAGCGATTAACTTGTCTTTATCCTTGATCGGCCGGAAAGCGCTGCGCCCTGATACCCCATCAAAAAGCGAAAGCAACAGGGCTGTCGTCGTTTCAGGATCAAGAGATCTGGCAAGCGTGCCCGCTTTCTGGCTCTCTGTAATCGCGCAGTTAAAGCTCTCCAGCAATTCCTCTTCAATATTTAAAAGAGTATCGGCTACCGCTTTGTTTCGACTGGCTTCTCCAACAAATTCCAACGTCATGCGCGCATAACTTCCATCAGTGATATCACGGATGATATAGGGAATGGCCGATTGCATCGCAGCCCCAATATTGCTTTGATTACTGTCGATAAAGCGGATCAATTCACGCGTGGCCTCGCGCTCCTTTTCAGCCAGCGTCAAGATAATGTCTTCTTTGCTTTCATAATAGCGATAAACCTGACCAGGTGAGAGTTTTGCTTCCTCGCAAAGCTGTTGCATACTGCAGGTATGAATGCCGCGTTTAATAAAACAACGTTCAGCGGCTTCCAAAATCTCCTTGCGCCTTTGCGTATGCTTTTCTTCTTTTTTGCTGCTCATACCCCTTAGCTTCCTTGGTGTTTATCAAAATTGAGAATATTCATTATTATTAAAATTATCAAAAACAGCTCTAAAATATGCTTTTTTGCTATCGATATCCTATTGTCTCTTGACTTTTCGAAAAACTCAAGCATAAAATGAGAATATTTATTCTCAAATAGAAAGCCAAGAGATCCAGGTGAATAAAGCGCTTTTGACATTTTCGATACTGGCACTCTCGGCCTGTACGGTCGGGCCTGATTTTGCGTCGCCCACGCCCATAGAGCCACATGAAATCCGTCAGGATAAAACCGGATCGGTATCTTTTGCAGAAAAGACGGCAAACCAGTGGTGGCGGAATTTTGATGATCCCCGCCTCAATCAACTCATTGAAACAGGCTTGAAGGATAATCCAGATATCCGCATTGCTGCTGCACGCATGAGTGAAGCCCGCGCCCTTACAGGCGAAGCCCGCGCAGGCCTGTTGCCACAGATCGGCACGAATGTGCAAAAACAAAGGGGGCGATCCAGTGCAAACAGGCTGGGCGCATTTCCCGGTGAACCGAATTTTACCGATTGGGAATACCAAGTCGGGTTTGATGCAAGCTGGGAAATTGATCTCTTTGGCGGACGCAGGCGCGCCCTCGAAGCTGCGCATGCCCAAGTCTTAGCATCACAAGGCTTATTAAACGCCACACAAATCACCATTGCCGCAGAGATTGGCCGGAGCTATGTCGCTTTGCGCACTCTCGAAAAAAGGCTGGAGGTTGCTCACAACCGTAAAAACGCCCTTGCTAAAACCGTTGAACTGACGGGCAGGCTTGTGGATTTGGGTAGTGCATCCCCATCCGCCAAACAGCAAGCAACTGCAGCTTTTTTATCAGCGCAAGCCATTACCCGCGATCTGGAGGCTGCCATCACACAGCAGCGCCATGCATTGGCCATTCTCACGGCAAGACAACCTGATGCACTTGATGAAGTTTTAAACGCTGATGCGGCAAAGATTCCGCAAATCGCTGTTTCTTTGGAAATCGCTTATCCTGCCAATGCCTTGAAGGTACGCCCTGATATTTTTGCAGCTGAACAAAATTTGGCTGCGGCTACCGCGGGCATCGGTGTTGCAATAGCCCAGCTTTATCCACGGATCAGCCTGCTCGGCAGTTTGAATTTTATCGCAACTGATACGGACACACTGCTTGACCGCCGCTCGATATCGGGCGGGTTCGGGCCGCAAGTGAGCCTGCCGGTTTTTGCAGGTGGTGCGATCCGCGCACAGATCGAAGCGGCTGGCGCAAGAGCAGAACAGGCTTTGGCAGAGTTTGACAAGACCGTTTTAGAGGCTCTTCTTGAAATTCATGACGGACTGGCTGCGCTCAAAGCCGCAGCAGCCAAAGAAGACGATTTAAACGGCGCGGCGCAAAATGCTGAAGAAGCTGCAAGCGCGATTGAAAAGCGCTATCGCCACGGTGCGGAAACGCTACTCAATGTTTTAGCGATCAAACAACACACCTTTGATGCGCAGGACAGCGCAGCCATGGCACGGGCTGAAGCATCTCTCGCCGCTATCGCTCTCTACAAAGCCACAGCCGGTGCGCCGCTCAATCCTGATCGGGAGAAAAGCCGATGAAAAACCTCGCCATACTCGTCAGCATCATTTTGACCATGGCCGTAATCGGTGCAGGAATTGTATTTTTGCCAAGCATCTATACCCAGCCTGAAGAGCAGATCGGGGTCATTCAGTCCGTGGCCGTGAAAACACATAAAGTTGAAACGCGCGATATCACCGAATGGCTCTTTGCCGAGGGGATTGCCCAGGCGGTACGGAAAGAGTTTTTAACCTTTGAACAACCCGGCACGGTTGCGCAGATTGGCACGGATCAAAATGGGGAAGAGTTGCGCGAAGGCTCGAAAATCACTGGGCCGCAAGCCGGCGAGATTCACGGCCAGCCAATCGCCCGCCTCGAAAATCGCGAAAGCAATGCTGTTTATGACGCTGCACAAGCCGCGTTTGATCAGGCCAAGGATATGTATGAGCGCTCGCTAAAAATGCATAATGAAGACGTGGCCTCCAGACAGGAAGTCGAGCAAGCCACTGCTGCATTTAAAACCGCAAAGGCTGAACTCGATGCCGCCAAAGCCAGGCTGGATAAAACCGCGCTCTTTGCACCCTTTGACGGGGTCATCACACTGATGAATATCAAAGACGGCTCCTTTGTCACAGGCGGGATTATGGATGGCAGCCAGTCGGGACAGGAAAGCAGCGCAGCCGTCGTGGTGATCGATGACAGCCTATTTGAAGTGGTTGTGCACCTGCCCGCGCATCAGGCCGGGATTGTACAAAGAGGCCAGGACGCGCTGATAGCCATGAATGGTGCGGAAATGAGCGATCATTTAAAGGGCGGTGATGCAATAGTCATAAAAGCCAAGGTCTGGTCAGTCTCACCGTCGGTCAATTTACAAAAGCGCTCCGTACTGGTGCGACTGCGCACAGATGGTCCGATTTCGAATGATTTTCGCCTCAAAGACGGGATGTTTGTCACCGCCTGGATTGCCGCCAAGAATGTTAGTGGCGCCCTTTCTATTCCATACACGGCGCTTATTCAGCGCGGCGATGAGTCTTTCACCTTTGTGTTGAATCCGGAGAGCCAAAATGTTTACAAACTCCCCATTAAAACCGGCCTTTACGGGAATGAATATATCGAAGTCACAGACGGTTTAAAGACTGGTTACCAGGTCATCGTCGAAGGCGAGCATCTTTTAACTGAGGGAGCCAAAGTCCGCATCATCGAAACACCGGGGGCCGATGGTCATGCAGAATAACCCGCTGGTTAAATTTTTCCTTCTCGACAAGACTTTCGGCATTGTTCTGGCTCTAACGTTTATTATCAGCGGGCTTTTAGCCTATACGAGCATGGTGCGGGAGAACTACCCTGATCTTGCAATCCCGCAAGCGACCATCTTCACCGAATGGCCCGGTGCATCGGCGCAGCAAGTCGAAAAAGAAATCACAAAGCCACTGGAAGAAAAAATCCGCGCTCTGCCAAACCTTAAGGAATATCATTCAAGCTCGCAAAATTCCGCATCGATCCTGACGGTCGAATTTGAAGCCGAGGCGGATCTCAGCACGACAATGCAACGGCTTCGCGCCCGCGTAGATGAGGCCGAAGCCGAATTCCCGCGCGATGCGGAAAAGCCGGAAATAGAGCAAGTTTCGGTCAATGATCTGCCGATTATGACGCTTGCGCTTTATGGGGAGGCCGATCATTTTACACTCAATTTTGAAGCCGATCGTCTCAAACGCGCTTTAGAGCAAGTCAAAGGCGTTCGTAAAGTCAACCTGCAAGGCGCGCATGATCAGGTCGTTCATATCCGCCTTGACCCGCAAGCCTTACGCTCTTTGGGGTTATCACCAACCGATGTGCGTGACCGGATTTCATTGCGCAATCAGGATATGTCCTGGGGGCGAATGCAAAATCCCAAAGGCACGCTGCCGCTCTATCTCGAAGGGCGATTTGACAATATAGAAGACATCAAAAACCTGGTGATTTTCAACCGTGACGGGGAACAAGTCATTCGCCTGCGAGATTTGGCGCGGGTCTACAAAGGGCTGGAAGATCCCAAAGGCGAAACCAAAATCAGCTTTAATGGCGGCGGCTTTCAATCGGCGATCGGCTTGTCGATACAAAAAAGGCCGGGCGAAGACACGCTCGCCGTGATTGAACAGGTGCGTGATTATATCGAGACCCATAAACGCAAAGCCAGCTTGCCCGCCAATCTCTCCATTATCGAAACTAACAGTGAAGGCGAGCAGATTAATTACAGTTTTAATGAAATTCAAAGCAACCTCCTGCAAGGGGTGATTGCCGTCTTTGTTATTCTGCTTTTTGCACTGACGTGGCGGGAGGCAAGTGTAGCAGCTCTTGCTATGCCGATTGCGCTTCTGGCTGCGCTGATGATTATTCACTTCGGCGGGTTTACGCTCAATTCCCTTGTCTTGATCGGGATGGTGATCGCACTCGGCCTTCTGGTGGATGTTTTCATTCTGGTGATGGAGGGTATGCATGAACAGCTCTATATGAAGGGCAAATCCTTCAATGAAGCGGCGATTGAAACCGTCAAGCAGTTCTTCATGCCGGCCCTGGCCGGACAAGCCACAACCATACTGGCGATGACGCCGCTGATCACAATTGGTGGCATTGACGGGAAGTTCATCAAGCTGATCCCGCTAACCACGATTGTCTGCCTAGTCACCAGCCTGATTATTGCGTTTTTGCTCTGTATCCCGCTCTCGCGTTTTGTGCTGGAAAAATCAAAAGACCATCAACACAGCAAAACCAAGATCGACACCCTGACTGAGAAAGCCGCCGCATGGCTACAAAACACGCTGACACACAGGCTGCTTAAAACGCGCCTGCGTGCCTCTGGGATCAGCCTGATTGCATTAACGGCGTTTATTTTTTCACTCGCTTTGATGGACACGCTACCGACGATTGTCTACCCCAAGGAAGACCGCCGCCCGGTCGGGATCACACTAGACCTCAAACCCGATGCCAGCCTTGTCGATGCTAAGCGCATAGCCAATAAAGCAGGCGCAGCGCTTAAAGATAAAGCGTACTTCACCCATGTCATGACCCATGCGGGGGAATTAAGCCCTTATGCTTTAGGGACAATTGACGAATATTTACTCGATACTGAAGCATTTCATTTGGTGGGCATATCGGCTTTGTTTACACCGAAAGCAGAGCGCCAGCGAGCGGCCTACAGATACCTTGAGGAAATCCGTGAAACAGTCACGCAGGCTTTGAAGGATGAAGCAGGCGTGACAATCCGGATCTCTGCCGATGTCGGCGGATCGGAATCTGAAGATCCGGTCCAGATCCGCGTCTTTGGCGAAGATATGGGGGCTTTGCGGGATATCGCCACAAACATAAAAGCCACTTTAAAGGAAACAGGCGGGGCGACTGATATTCGCGCTAATCTGGGGCCGCTGCGGACCGAATTACGCTTCAAGGCTGATGAAAGTGCTTTGAGCTTTTACGGTCTCAATGAAGCTGATCTGATGGAGCAGATCCGTATTGCTACAAGCGATGATAAGATCGGTACATTCAGTATGCCCGGCGCACAGCCCGATCTGGATATTAAGCTCAGTAAATCTTTTGACCGTGATATTGAGGCCCAATCGGGTATTGATACATTTTATGAGCTTGAAACTTTAAGCGTTCAGACGCAAAACGGCGATTTTATTCCAATCTTTTCACTCGTGGCTTTGGATGTACAGCCCGTGGCGACCAGCTACGTCCATGCAGGCGGAATGCGCTCCGTCACCGTTCAGTCGCGGCTCCTGGACGGGGTAACGGCTCTGGAAGTGATAGAGGCAATAACACCAGCACTCGCTGCACAAGCCGAATCCTGGCCCGAAGGATACCGCTTCGAATTTGGCGGGGAAGCGGCAAGTGCAGAGGAAACCTATGGCAATACAAACCGAGCCTTGATTGTGGCCGTATTGATGGTGTTTGCGGTTTTGGCCTTGCTGTTCAGCTCCTTCAGCCAGCCTTTCATCATTATGATGATCGCACCGTTGGCCTTAACAGGGATGGGGATCGGGTTTTATCTGCTGCAAATTCCGTTTTCTTTTCCGGCAATGATCGGGGTGATTGCCCTGGTTGGAATTGTCGTCAACGACTCGATTGTCATGGTCAATGTCATGAACAGTCACCGCGCCAGGGGTATGGACATATTCGATGCCGCAGCACACGGCGCATCAGACCGTCTGCGCCCGATCCTGACAACCTCCATCACGACGATTGCCGGATTATTGCCGCTGGCATTTTCTTCACCGGCATGGTTCCCGCTCTGTATGGCAGTGATCTGGGGGCTTGGGTTTTCGACTGTTCTCGCACTGATCGTTATCCCTGCGCTCTATGTGCTGCTGACAGGAAAGGCCGGGGATAGCATTGGAGGACAAGAGAGCGGCCCTGAAACCGGCCTTTACAGACAGATTGATATAGCCCGGGGATAACGGCTTTCGAACACCCAAAACCACCTTACCCTTCAAGTACTTAGGTGATTTTTGTGTCCAAAATGGGTCAATGGCGGAGAGAGAGGCCAACACATACTGCCCTACAGCCCTTTGATAGCAATGAGCCTCGAGATAGAAATCAATATTATGCCCCTAAATGTGCCCCCACTTAAGCGATGCTAGGTCTGGGTAAGAGCCCCCCCCATCTGAGCTATTCTTTCCACCCCCAGCAGCCAATCAACTGGCAAATGGGGATGATTTTAAAATTTCCCGTGTGCTGCTCTCAGGAAAACTCTCTAGGGCGCCCAGCGAGTCGCCCCTCTATTCGGCACAACCTTATCGTTTGCAACCAGTTACACATAGCCAGGTAGCTGTCATCGGCCAGCGTGGGCTCGGCCCGGAACGGGTGCGATCTGGAAGGGCCCGCCCAGCCGCACCACGGTCTGCCAGGTGGAGCCCTTCATTAGCGACAGCCTCGGCCCACGTCGCTTGCGTCAGTGCACGGGGTCTTCGTCGGGACCGTCGTCAATGCCGGCTTCGATCGCCGTCCAGGGTGTCAGCTCGTCGGCGTTCTCCAGGGCAAAATCGCGGCGGTCTCGCCATAGTCGCCGCTGGCGGTTCTTGAGCCAGAAAACCATTGCGGTTGAATCAGGCGGGTAGTGCTTAACATGCGGGGTCTGTACGACTCTACCGTCAATGACGGCAAAGTGCGTATCCGGGTGAGAATAGCCCATGGCACGCTTGTACAGGCTCTCTGCTACGTTGGCATCAGCGAGGGCTTTACCGCGGCGAACTGCTGCGCGGAATGTGGGCTTATCCCTTATCCAGTGGTCAATCGTTGATTCACACACCTCGAAAAACGTTGCCAGCTCTGCATTGATCATACCCAGCAGACACAGCTTATAGGCATCACGGTCGAACGACTTCTGGTATTTCTCCGGCGGCCCGCGCTTTTCGTCGCGCAGCGCCTGCGCAGCGGCATCCCGAGTCATGGCCTTGTCAAACGCGGGGTACCTATCCTGCCAATTGCGGAGCGTTTGGCGCGTCACCTGCAGCTGCCGGGCGATCTCGGCGTCGGACTCGCCGGCAGCTACCAAGCGCTTAACTTTCGTCACGAATTTGGTATGGTATTGGGTGGGCTTCTTCCGGGTGGCCATAGTCTTTACTTCACGATTCGCCATGTTGGAAAGATTTTTGCTACGCGCATGCGCGCGCGTTAAGGTCCAGAGTAGGGCGTCTACGGCCTCCGCTTGATCCGCCGCACCTGAACGATCTTCACCCATACGGTTACCGCCGTAGTGATGAAGCCGAAGACGATGCCGCAGATAATCGCTATGACGCTGTATTCGGCCTCGGTGATACCAAAGAGAATGGTCAACCCGCTGGCAGTCAGGGCGGACTTGGTGGCGACCTTGTCCACTTGTTCCAGGTGTGTTTCCGCATATACCGCCAACGCGGCGAAAACACTCGCCAAAAGCGGTAGATTGCGTGCATAATTGTCCTCACTCAACAGCCAGTGGCCAAGCCGATCGATAAACGGATAGGGTAGAAACGAAAAGGGCCCAGCGTTGGGGAGCCGGGCCTTTCGGAGCTACCTAGCGGCAGTTTGGCATAGATTGTCACTAAAAATGCCGCGCTATGTCAAAAAATAGGGTAAACAGCATTCCAGCTAAAGCAGCTTATAAATATTGGTGGGTAGACAATAGGCTACAATTCCAACATCGCAATATCCAATTCTTCTAAATAGTTCATCGTTTTAACAACATTGTCAAAACTCGGCATTAAGTGTGCCGGGGATATGTTTTCTCGATAAAGAAGTCTCAATACTATTGCCGCAATTCCCTTAGGTATGACAATTTTGCGAAAGGCCATAGATTTCTGAAAAGAGCCTGTCATTTCTTCATGCTCCTTATCAATATTATCAAAGACTACATCTTGGGTAACCCAGCCCTTTTTATTGTCATAGTGTAAGTCAGCTTTGGTATCGAGTGTCATATAACCAAACTGATGCCTTGCATATGAATTGATAGACCAACGAGGAGTAATAAGCCGAATACGGCATTCATCAAAGTAAAGACCGTATTTGGGGATTGCCCATACAGCGAAACACTTGCAGTCATTGTTAGTTCTGAATGTGTCGAGAGCAGCGAAGAAAAGTGCTGTGAGCGGTGATGCAGTCCAATCTAACAACCGAGTAGCCACACCGTGGTGTTGCGCGAGAGCGAAAGCCTCGGTAGCCTCCGAATCCATTTCTGGCAGACATTCACTTTCACCATATGCAAAAAGCCTTATCTCATCTACAAACTTCTCATATGATCGCCAAGGAACTGTTGCCAACCCAAGCCGCTCCGATAGTGTTAAGAAATGATGAACATGGTCGGCCTCTTTTTTTAAACAGGACCAAGGAAACGGCATGCCAGGCACTTCATAATCAGGCTTCGGCGTTTCACGCAGAGACTTTGGCGCTAGCCCCCAGCTTGCATCCCTCTGTCCACGAAATATCCATGAATGCGAAGGGGTAATACCCTGCTTTGAGAACATTTCCCAATGACTATGAGAGAGTCTCATATAGTCCAGCACATCTCTAGCATCAGAAATCTCAATGACGTTAGGCATCTTGGTAGTTCTCCTGTCACACAATACAGCCTGATACAACAACCAATACCGCGTGATGGCACTAGCGTATCAATTCTACTTCATAAGCTACACGTCCCAATAAGAAATACTGCACTAGGCCCTGCCCTTCACGTAAATATTCCAATACTCGTCGCCTGGATATGCCCAATAGCTCAGCAACGGCATCTTCGGAGCGTTCATCTTGATAGAATAACCTGAGCACTTGGTAAGTCTTGGGGCTTTGCTCTTCTATATATTGCACAGCTTTGAAGACTATTTTCGCTATATCTTCAGTGATACTTGTTTCCGAGTCAACACCCACAAAAGGGCGTTGGTATCCAATGCTTGGCTGCCATCTCATACGCTGCAACCGCCCCCACTCACTGAGATAGTACGTCAGCGTGTCTTTGGTCAATGCGATACTCATAGCTCCTTTCTTTTGCTATAGTCTGCTTTACTCTTTAGAACGTTTACGGCTCGGAAGAGGCCGATCGTTGTAGTTTAAATAAAATCTCAAAGGATTCATCGGTTCTCCAGTTTTAAAAATAGTCTCGATATCTTCCGGCTCTATATCTGACCAACTACCCCGGCTTTGTAGTCAAAGAGTGTGACGGCTACCCCTATTCCGTTATTCTCTTTTTTTATTAAATTGGTAACATCGCCTAAGTCCTGCGACGCTTGATTGTATTTCAAAACCTTGCTTTTCACACTTGCACTTGATTCCACGCATTATTTTAGAATCCCCTCACTTCTATTTATGCAACTGTGGTATTTTTTCCACATAATATGCTAATCGTCTGTGTTTGCAGGCTTTGGCATTTGTTGACTAACTGCATACTTGATAAAGTAGTTTTAAAACCGGTTTGGAATAGATAATAGCTATTTGTTCCCTAGAGGTAATTGCAGTGCTGGAGTAACAGAAAGCGGTAAAAAGTACAATGGAATTACTAGAGCCTGACGACTATAAGTATCATTTTTAGAAGACTATAAGTAGCAATCACGGGATAGTTAGCTTTCATTGGCATATATGCTTAATATGCCGCCTTTTTTAGGGCAATATAGCGTGTGATGCAGGGATCGACACTTAAGCGAAGGCTAAATCAATACGGAACGGTGTTTGAGCTGGTTGGAACTGGCGGTTTGAGCCTGCATATCTGGCTTGCCATTGAAGAGTTTGACCAGACCTCTTACCCGGCTTTATCGCCTTGGATGCTTAAACACTTAACAGGCTACCAGAATATTGAGCTACTTGGCATTTCATTGCCTATACTGGGGTTGGTTGTTAGTGCTTTTTTATATATATTAGGTTTTGTTAGCCAAAGGATAAGGAGCACAAAGGACTGGAAGATCATTCAATATATTTTGGATAAAGCACAAGAAATTGCTTATCCTGATCAGAATGGGCAAGATCCGAAGCACTTCCACCGCGTAACGTTGTTTCAGTATCAGAAGTTTGCTCGGGTGCATCATTATTCACAGACTAGTCAGTCCAAGGTTACTAGGTTTATTTGGCCTTGGGGGAAAATGAACCCTTTCTCGGGGTGGTTGGTGCCAGTAAAAAGGTCTGCACATACATCTAAGGAAACAAGAACACGTTTTGCGGTCTTAGCGAATGGTGAGTCCGAAGGTATTTGTGGCAAAGCCTGGAGCAATGACAACACGTTGGTCATTAGGAACTTACCATCAGTGCAACCCTCAAATGTGATTAATAGAAGAAAATATGCAGAGGCTACTAATTGTTGTCGACAAATGATTGATTACATGTTGAAAGATACTGGAGAGCCTAAAACTGCACCAAGATCGATAGGTGCAATTCCCGTTAGAGTAGACGGAGAGCTATGGGGCATGTTGGTTTTTGACAGCCAAGATCCAAACGGAGTAAGCAACACTATTGAGGCTGATTTTCAAGTTACTGTTGGTGCAATTGAAAAGCTGCTGGAGAAAAAATAATGGAGAAAGTCTATATTGGTCTGGATTCCTCATTAATAAATAAGCCTGAAGTAAAACTCACTAAAGGAATTGAAGAATCTTCTTCCTTGCCCCCCTTCTACGTACCTCAAGGATTATTTGTCACAGAAGACGAGACCCAAAATCGCCTAACAATAAAGCTAAGTTACACTAACGAACCCAATGAGGGGAGATACGATGCAATATTGACAGATGGTGTAGTCCTGTCATTAGGTAAAAAGAGTGATCGTATCTATTGTATGAAGCTTTCTTTGAGTGTTCTTAATGAGTTATACGAAAAGTCTTCAAGCAAAGAGGATTTTTTTAGTAACTTTAAAGATATCATCACTAAGTATCAGCAGACTCATGAGACAGCTCCTAAAAATAGCTTCGCTGCAGCAAAATCGGTTATTGAAAACTACGGAAGTCAAGTATTCACATTGGCACATTGACATACCACCATGAGTCAAATATTGATTCGGGATTGTAAACTAATCTGCGTAACTGCCTATAATCACTGATACTCTATAAGGTATAAGGTTAAGAATTCAATAAAACCGAAAGACGACTACCTGCTGATAAAAGTTTAGTGTATATTAAGACCTGTCGTTACAGCCTATCAATAAAAATCTTTACGCCGCACCCTTCTGCCCTCTCAGCAAAGTCGCAATATGGTAGATGAAATAACCCGCGAGTTCGCCTAGCCTTGATATATTTGCAACTCTGCTACCGACATGCTGTGTAAGCGGTGAAAAATCGACACTTTAGCCTCAAAGGCGCAATGCTGAACAATGCACCTTCTTATATCCACAAAGAGGTGTACTCTATGGAAACAGCTATTTCAGCATCCACTAAGCCCCTGGCGGCAAAATACTCTGAGCAACAACGACGAGCCTGGGTCAGACAATGGCAGGACAGCGGCCTGAGCCAACAACAGTTCTGCCGAGAGCACGGCCTCAACGTTAATACGTTTAACTATAGGAAGCGACGTCTACTGGATAAACGAGAGGCCACTGGCGTCAAATCAAACAAGACCAAACGGCCGGCCTTCGTCAAGATCAACGCCAAGGAGGTCACGGATGTTGATGTGAGCTTGAGCCTGCCCAATGGCTGCCGGCTGAGCTGGCGAGGTGAGGTGTGTCCAACGTACCTTAAAGCCTTATTAGCGGTGCTGATCCCGTGAGCCTTGGCCAGCACCCTTTACCTCTACCGCCACCCGGTGGATATGCGCAAGGGTATGGATGCTTTTGCCGTACTGGTGCAAGAGCAAGTGGCACTTGACCCTTTTGAAGCGGCACTGTTTGTGTTTACCAACAAAGGTCGCGATAAAATCAAATTGCTGCGCTGGGAAAGCAATAGTTTTTGGGTGTTGTATAAGAAGTTGCTCAAACAGCGCTTTAAATGGCCAAAATGGTTTGATGGTGATCACTTATCTCTGTCCTCAGAGGACTTGTTGGGAATCGAGGGCGCCCGCTTCCCGCTTGATAATCGCAGCAATGGCGGCAAACCACCCTTTAGGTGAGTGCCTACAGCTGAGTAGCGGCCAGCTCGGGCTTGACCAGGGCCTGGCGCAGGATCGGCATAAACTCGCTGGAATCCAGCACGTCGACGGCGATATCGTCCATTTCGTTATCGTCAGCAAGGATCTCCTGCCGCTTGGCTTCCATTTCGTCTATCGCGCTACTCTGAAGGGCCGTGGCAAACTTCATGCGCTTCTCCGCCGGCAGAGCATTACCCAGAGCAATCAGTTGGTGCAGGGGTACTGCGGCCAGATTGGGGCTTTCTAGATTGGGGGTTGTGTGGTTTACAATAGTGCTAGCTATTTTGAACTCCTATTCAGTTCGGGGTGGTTAGTGCCTTGTTGGGGTGGCAGCCCCTTCAAGGCATGATCGAATTACTACACGTGTAATAATTTTTTGCAAGCATTTTTTACACGTGTTTTTAATGGTGGTATCATCCGCGACATGAAAGATGAACCGCCAAAAAGAAGACCGAGAGGAAGGCCTCCAGCTGAGGTTAAGGCATCAGCACGGCTACCCGTCGTCCAAGTAACCCCTGACCAGCTCACCTCCTACAAAGCCGCAGCAGAGCGCTCTGGAAAGACGTTTAGCGCCTGGATTCGGTCAGTTTTGGATAAAGCGAGCAAGTGACGCTTTTTTGAACAACCTTCTTTGAGGTAAACGGCTGCGGGTGCGTATTAGACATTTGATACCTTTAGCACAGATATTCCTAAACTAGCTAATCGCAGGTGTTGAAAGTGAAGTATTTAAGGCATGAGCTATCTCAGTTGGACAATAGTGGAAACCTTAATCTTAGAACGCTGGAGCAGCTAAAAAGTAAATACGGGCATTCCATAGCATTCCTCGGTAGCTTAAATTGCAATTGTGTCATGTATGCTTTATGTCTGACCGACAACAAGTTACACGATAAAATAGCTAGATCAGGAATTCAGCGAAAGAATACTATCGAATGCAGATCAGATGACAACCCCCTAGATATTTTCGCAGATACACTTTTTGTGGACTACTGTTTACAAAATGACTACCTGAAAGAGATTCCTGGTAGTGAACCTGGAAGCGGAGATATAGTGATTTATTCCTGCAGTGGATCATGCAGGCATATTGGAAAGCTTTTGTCAGAAGAAAAGATAATCTCAAAATGGGGTGTTGGAAATTTATACAAACATGGACTAAATGAAGTTCCTGCCAGTTATGGAGATGAACACACCTATACAAAGCCGATTGCAGAGCATGAAGCAATAAATTATTTTGTAGAATATTCGAAATCCATTGTGGTCGATGACCACAAGGAAAACCTAAACACTCTCATTGACCAATTTAAAGAATAGATCCAACCTCCTCTATCGGTCAGCAACCAAACACAAATAGTAACTCATTGCGCTACATGAAAACGATAGGCATTGACCAAAATAATCACCTTGTGTATGAGGGCAACACATTTTTGGGTTATGGGCTCTGGCCAACTCCAATGATATTGCCAGCATTTGTAACTTCATTTACCGAGCCTGAGTTGCCTGATTCCGAACTACGGAGCCGGATCGACCTTATGCTCCAGCCCCATATATTTTTTAATGAAGGCTATGACCCTTCAAGCCGAATTAGGACGGGGAGAATATATGAGAGAAGCGAAGGTCAGCCGCAACCATGGCATGTTACGCCCCACCCGGCTTTAAGGGACGTTCCCATTAACACTGCAGGGACTCTTCCCAAGCAATTGATCACATTTAGGGAATTTAATTTCTTTGCCAAATTAAGCCATATTGGTATTGTCGAACCATGCATAGTGCTCGGCAATAGTTATCATCATACACTTTGGTCTGTAGTGGACTCCGAAGTTTCAATCTCGGGTGAAACAATTATTTACCTCAAATCTCGTAAGGTAATTGGAGCATTGCCGAAAATTAAATATGAACTTATTAAAAACTCAGAAGACAAGGAAAATATTGAAGAAAAGATTCGGCTTCTGTCAATTGACCTTAGTAGTGCTGCACCAGACTCTGTAGTTGATCGCTGCAGAGAGGCCGCAAGTGCGATACTCAATTGCTATCTTCTAACTGAAGGCATCACAAGCAAGAGAAAGGATCTAGGCCAGTTGGTGCACAGCCTTAGAGAGAGCGCCAACAAGGGCATCGCAGCCAACCTAGCGGACGTACTCGCAAAATTCCACAGCAGAACAAAGCACATAGAGCAAGCAAACAGAAAAACCCGCTCAATCTCAGAGCAAGACGCGGAGCTTTCTGTTCAGGCACTTGGCATCATTCTTGTCGAACTGGGATGGGGTTATTGGCAGATCTAAACCAAAAATGCCATCTTTTAAAGCGCCTCGGATTTAATCGGGGAAAGTAAATGTTGGGATGGGTAAGTAGAGTATTTTATACATGCTAGTTAAATACCTATAAGCATTGGAGAACATAAGCATTGATGAAAGTGATAGAAACCGAATATGAAGGATTCCGGTTCCGTTCGAGACAGGAAGCAAGGTGGGCAGTCTTCTTCGATTTGATGCATGTCCCGTGGGAGTATGAAAAAGAGGGGTACGAATTGCCATCGGGAAGATATTTACCGGACTTTTGGCTTCCTACACTGAATTGTTTCTTTGAGGTAAAAGGTGATAGCCCGTCTAAACTAGATATTTCGAAGGCAATTGATTTAAGTAGGTTGTCGTCAAAACTTGTAGTAGTTGCCAGCGGTCAAACAAAAACAGAGGCGTTAAAGTTTTCCTCTATTCACATCGAATGGCCGGTTGAAGGCTTCCAAATTCAGCTATTTGCAGGAAATTCAAATAGTATTTGGAAATGTAGAGCGTTCGATTTTGATATATGGAATTGGACGCTCGATATTGATCTACCATCGTTTATTCAAAAGCAATTTCCAAACGTGAACCTTGACGGACTAGATCTCGAGGAGCGAAGGGCACTACTAATTAGACACGATCGAATCTACTACAAGAGTAAGCATAATAAAGAACATCCAAGATATATTAACGGACGTTATGAAAAGAGAGTTTACTTTATAGAAGATGAAGAGCTTGGACTTAGATTTTCTCCGGAACCTGATCGCGAGCCAAGTAAAGTTTCTAAGGCTTTTGGTAAAGCCAGGCGTGCTCGTTTTGAGTTTGGTGAGTCTGGGGCATAACAAAACAAGCAAGAGCAATGTAATGTTGAATGTCAATCGTAAGCGCCGTTATATTGAGCCTGTAAACCAAACAGTGTAACTACCCGGCGGTTTAGATATGAGGGGCAAGTTGCTCCTCAAACTCAATCATAAATCGGTTTAACGCTGCCTTCCAGTTTCTTAGAGGCTGATTTGATTGATCGACATTATCATCTATAGAAGAATCGTTATCTGGTTTAATCATACTGTTTTCAAAACTCTCTACATCTGCCCGCAAGACAACGAGCTCTAGCTCCGTGGGTAAATCATTATGTATTCGGATTTTAGTATTCCATGGATCATGTTCATTTAGGATGCTCTTAGCACCTAAAGGTTGGTCTACCTTAAGTAACATCCAGCATCTACCATTTTTATCTTTAACGATATTTTGGTAAGGATCAGACACCTCGTCACTATTTTCGGCCATAAAAAAATCCAAAAAGCTCTGTTTTTCATCAGGAGCAGACACTTTGATAATTAGAGACTGAAGATGGATCTTGATTATCGGGTTGATCGACAAATCAATTCTATGCGGCCCCATTAGCCTATTATGAACTGGCGGACTAAAAACCATGTAACCAAGGTAATCTACAAGATTCTCGGTGTCTTTATTGACGGCTTTATCGCCGGAATTGATCCTTACCTCAACTTGTTCAACCCATTGATCTATAAGATTCCAATAGACTGGTAGCTGTCCATTAACAATTAAATTAACTGTATCAATGAGGGTTATATTTTCTTTAAAGGTTTCAGATAGTCTGTCAGAGACTTCTTTAAGTGTATAATGTTATTTTATTTGATAGAACTTTTTCATCAGCACGCCCTTGCAGTGCTACCCTTACATTGATTACAGCGCCATACCGTCAAGGGTTACGGCTTTTCGGTAGCGAACCTAGACGCTGTCAACTCGGCTTAGCCGCTGGCAAATTCACCCTTAATCACATTATCGGGCGTATCGCCACATTTCAGCGAGTACAGATAATCAGACCAAAGCTGCATCAGCTTTCGACGCTCATCTAAAAACTTTGTCCGGTTATAAGCCCAGCCATTGGCATCCTTAACGCTGTGTGCAAGCTGATGCTCAAGCAAATCAACACGCTGTTTTAACACCTCATCTCCTATAGTCCGAAAGGACGCCCGCCAACCATGAGCGGTGGTATCGTCCTGGCTGATATCCAGCCGGCGCATTGCCTGTAACAACGTGTTATCGCTGATGGGTCGACCACCGCGTACCGTAAACACATAGCGCTTATGCCCGGTCAACGGTTGCAGTTCACGCAGGATAGCTACGGCATGAGTGCTCAGCGGCACCATATGATCCTGGCGCTCCTCCTTTTTAACCGTAAGCCCCTTCATTTTGTGGCCGGGAGTAGTCCATTCCCCTTTTGTCCAGATTGATTTCAGACCATTCCGCCTGGCGCAACTCACCAGGGCGCACAACCAAAAGCGGCATTAACCGTAAGGCCGCTGCTACCGACAGCGACCCCTTATAACCGTCCAGGGTGCGCAGAATGGGCCCGACTTGTTCAGGATCAATCAGCGCCGCGTGATGCTTAACAACTTTCTTCGGTAGAAAATCGTTCAGGTTGCCCAGTTGATAGGCTTTAGCGGCATTACGGCTTTCGGCGTAATCGAATACCGATCTAATAATCTGTGCACACCGGCGGGCAGACTCGGCCTTATGAGCATTTACCAGCCGCTCCAAAAGCGGTTCACACATTGACTTTTCAATGTCGGCAATCGGCATACCACCAATCCAGGGCAGAATATGATTTTCTAGGCGCCCCTTTATCGAAGCCGTGTAGCGCGGTGCCCATGTTGGTCTATTTTTCTTCAGCCAAGTGGCAGCCATAACACTGAAAGTATTACCGGCGTTTTCCACAGCTTTAAGTTTTTCAATTTTCTTCTGTTGGCTGGGGTCCTTGTTTTCCGCCAGTAGCTGTCGGGCCCTGTCTCGCGCGTCGCGGGCTTGCTTGAGTGACACCTCGGGATAGACACCAATTGCCAACCGCTTTTCTTTGGGTTTGCGTTTGCCGTGCTGATCGATAGTGTGGCCATAATAGTACTTAAACCGCCAGTACTTGCCACCAGCGGCCGTCAATTCCAGATAGAGCCCTGGCCGTCACCGAGCTTCCGAACCCGCTGCCCAGGTTTCAGCTCAGCATTCTCACACCCTTTAGCGGTCAATTTTTCCTTGGCCATTGTGCAAAGTCCTTACCGTACGGGGCCTGCAGCGGCATGTAGGGGCAGAAAAATGTCCGCCGGGGGCATTTTTCAGGTTCTGCCCCGTACTGTGCCCCCATATTTGGCGAATGTAAAAGGACTGACACGAACTAAAGCTGCAAAGGAGAGGGGTTAACTCGCTGTTTTCTAAGGAAAAAAGTGTCTATGCGGAGATATGCGATTGCGAGGATGGCGGGCCACGAGGGACCGACTTCGAACTGTGAAAGCCCACTTTTAGCGGAATGGAACACGAATAGCAAGGAGCTTTCAGCAAGCCCTGAGGCACTGCCGAACGACCTGAGCGCTGATCAGCTTTTCACCACTTTGGCCGAATGGAACGCCTATCTTGAGAACCATGTGCCCTATTACCGAGATGGTGAGCATGGAGGGCTGGAGCCATGAGCATCAAGGCCCTGTTTCAAAAAACGTCGAATCCCGCGCCACTAAAGCCGGAGCCTAAGAAAAAGGCAAAGCCCGCGCCGTTCTCTCTACGCCTCAATGCAGAAGAGCGGGCCTTCCTTGAGGAGCGGGCCGGAGCCATGCCCCTTGGGGCGTATATCCGGCAAGAACTGCTTGGTGATCGCGCTGGTAAACGTCGCGCCGCCAGAAAGCCTACCCTGAGCGATGAGCAATATGCTGCCCTTTTGGCCGCCTTGGGACAATCGCGGCTATCCTCCAACCTGAACCAGCTGGCCCACCACGCCAATATGGGCACACTGGATGCTTCGCCGAAGGTGGAGCGGCAATTACAGGACGCCTATGCAGCTGTGCTGGCCATGCGGGAAGCCCTGTTTACCGCCCTCAACCTTCGATCAGGGGGTGGGCAATGATCTTACAGGGCAATCAGCGCGGCGGGGCCAGGGACCTGGCCCTGCACCTGCTTAAAGACGAAAACGATCATGTGGAGGTCCACGAGCTGCGCGGCTTTGTTGCTGACGATCTAGCCGGGGCGCTAAACGAAGCCTACGCGGTGAGCCTGGGAACGAAGGCTAAGCAGTTCCTGTTCTCCCTGAGTCTGAACCCGCCGCCAGAAGAAAACGTCTCCACAGCCGATTTTGAGGCGGCGATTGGCAAGGTTGAGGACAAACTTGGTCTTATCAATCAGCCCCGCGCTATCGTCTTCCATGAGAAGAAAGGAAGGCGGCATTGCCATGCTGTCTGGTCACGCACCGATACCGAGAAGATGAAAGCCATTCACCTGCCTCATACCAAACGAAAACTGCAAGAAGTCTCGCGGGAGTTGTACATAGAACATGGCTGGCAAATGCCGCGTGGGTTTATAAACTCGCAAGAGCGCGATCCAAGGAACTTTACTCTGGCTCAATGGCAACAAGCTAAACGGATTGGCAAAGACGCGAGAGACATCAAAGCCGCGTTGCAGGATTGTTGGGCCATCAGTGACAACCAGAGCGCGTTTCGTCAAGCTCTCAAAGAGCGTGGCTACATTCTTGCCAACGGCAACCGGGGCTTTGTCGCCGTGGGGTATTCCTGTGAAGTCTTTGCCATTTCCAAATGGGTCGGAATTCGCGCTCAAGATGTGCGCGCGAAACTCACAGATAAAGAATGCTTGCCCGATGTGGATCAGGCTAAAGACCAAATGGCCAGGGATATGCAAGCCCGGTTAACCACGCTTCAGAATCAACAAAACGAAGCTATTCAGGTCCGCGAACGGGCGATACAACAAAAACGCCAGCAAACAGTAGAGCACCACAAAGCCGAGCGCCAAAAGCTCAAAGAGGCGCAGGCCCAGCGCTGGCAAGATGAAACCCGCGAGCGGCAGGACCGCTTTAGCAAGGGCCTGCGTGGCCTTCTGGATCGGATCACAGGCCGCCGCCAGCAGATTAAACGGGAAAACGAGGCGCAAGCCTATGAAGCTATCCGGCGGGATCAACAAGAACGCGATACGCTGATATTCCATCATCTTGAACAGCGGCGACAAGTTCAGGGGCGGCTTGAACGGCTTGAGGATTTCCGCCAAAACCACAGCCAGGTCTTATCCCGCGATATTGGCCAGTTTAAGGAAATCCAGCAAAAGAAACGCGAGAGCTTCGACTTTAAACAGTCGGCTAGCCCTCTATCAGAGCGAGACTGCAGCGTGTCAGATTTCAAAAGCAAGATGCGGAACCGGGATGGGCCGAACAGGGAGCGATAAGTGTCCCCTCATGGCCTGAGCAATGACCTAAAAGCCGAACTTGAAAAAGGCTGTCAGCGTGAAGAAACACCGGAACTTGACCAATAAGGCTGTATTATGCCAGGTCTGCTGAGTGTCTCCGATAATCCAAGGTAAGCTGGAGGGACCAGATTTCCCTTGACAAAAACGCCTAAATTGATTATTTTGATTAAAGTGATCAGTTTTTAGCCAAGGGTACAAACATGGATACTTTAACCGCCAGTGATGCCAAACGGGAGTTTGGCGAAGTGCTTTTAAAAGCACAGCAAGGCCCGATAGGCATTAATAAAAACGGTAAACCTGTTGCCGTCATGGTATCGGCTTCTCAATATGCCGAACTTGAAAGTTTCCGGGCAAGGTTTTTACAGCAAGAAATCGATAAAGGTATCGCAGATATACAAGCTGGCCGGGTTGTCGACGGGCCGGGCGTTATACAAAAAATGAGGCAGAAAGTGCTCGATGCCGACCTATAAATTTTCACTTTCCGCCGAAGACGATATAGACGGTATCATTGATTACACTGTTGAAAAATGGGGAGCCAATCAAGCCCTAAAATATCTTGATGGCCTTGAAAAACAAGCGCAGTTTTTAGCAGAAACACCGACGATTGGGAAAAATCGTGACAGCCTTGCTCAAGGGCTAAAAAGTTTCCCTTATGAAAGCCACGTCCTGTACTTTATAGAAGTGGAACCAAACAGCATTATCATCGCTCGTGTATTGCACGAAACTATGGACCCGGTTTTACACTTCGATCATAAAGACAAAGAGCGGGACTGTTAGGCTTTTTCAATACTCTACTGGCGAAACTGTTCAATAAAAACGCGCAGGGCTTCATCAAAGGGCAATAAATCATCACCGTCAATCAGGCGCTCTATATACTGATCGTTTCTGGAAAGATCAGTGATTTGATGTCCTAGCCGTTCTAGCTGTTCCTTGTAATATCGGTGAACTGGTTGCGATGTGTTCATGGCTTAAAATCCTTTTTTTTCGTTGCATTAACAATCGTTCAAAGCACGGCTAAGGGTTTGGGGCGAGATGCCAAGTTTTGCCGCTATCTGCGCCCTTGAAACCTTCGGCTCGCGTAATAAACGGCGGCGAATGGCTTCAACCTGGCGCTGTGAAAGTTTTCGAGGCCTGCCGAGCTTCACCCCGCGCTTGCGGGCGGCATCCAACCCGGCCACTGTGCGTTCGCGGATAAAGCTGCTTTCCATTTCGCTAAAGGCATTGCGAACGTGATACATACAGCGTCCCGCTGAGGTAGTGGTATCAATCGGCTCGGTCAGGCATTTAAACCGGATATCTCTTGCCTCGAACTCATCTAAAAACCGGGCTGCATCCCGAACCGACCTGAAAGCCCGGTCCATCTTCCAGATCACCAGAATATCCCCAGCCTCCAAAGCCGCCAGCGCCTGTTCAAAACCGGGGCGGCGATACGTGGTTGCGGATAGTCCTAAATCTTCAAACACCTGATCGCAGCCTGCCTCATTCAGCGCATTAAGCTGTAAATCCAGATTTTGTTCTTGTGTGCTGACCCGCGCATATCCGATAACGGCCATAGTTCTTCCACTTCAAAAATTCACATAATTCTCTACCCCCAAGGCTAGACAAAAAGGATCGTTTTTGACTTATAGCCATCGCGCCGCTCCGTCAAGTCCAAACTGCTGCATTTCGATATAAAAATAGGCATAGATACCACGAATTTTCAGGAAAAAATGATCTTATGAAAATCTACCAAAAACGATCCTTTTTGGTTGGTGGGAACTAACGTGAAGCGATTGATTTTGATCACTTTTTGCTTGGGGTTTCTATATTTTCTATCCAACCTTGAGCCGCCGCGAAGCTCTGCCGAATGCCCGGATTTTCCTAAACAACAGAATTCTCCCCACACCATCACAGAGGGTTTAAGCGATGCCTACAGCCAACGAAGCGGCGAATGATCCGACAAGCAATGAAAGCGCAACGGGTTTAGCCGAAAAACTTTTAGGCGTGCAGGACCGCCTTTACGATCTGCGCGCAGAAATAGAATTTTACCATGAGGCTATCACAGCCTTTGTTGAAAATGCTGACTGTCAGGTACTCGACACCAGAAGTCAGCGCCACGGCCTAGCCCTGACCGGGCGCAGGATCAGCGAGGCGGCGCAAGCACTTTCGGAAACGCTCGGCGCTATCCGCGAAGAGATCAGGGCAAAGGATAATGTGCAGTAAATAACATTGCCTTAGAGGTGTTAACTAAGACATTAAAGCCCACAGCCCCGGCTCCACAAATAAGCCGGGGCATGGTGCTTTGATACAAAGAAAGCAACCATTTCTCACTGACTTTAAGTGAGATCAATAAAGCTGTCGCCTTATTCATTGCCAACCTAATCTTCCACTCTTTAACAGCGCATAACCCTGACCCTGCCTATAATCATATTTTCTTCATTCTATGAGGGAAATAACTCGCTTTGCGTGCCTATAGATATGGACAAAAAACACGCACCAGTTGACAGGAAAAATGGCACACAATGCAACATCCAACAATATCGCTCAATCCCTAGTAAACCGTGGGTTGAAAGTGAATTCCTTACTGCCTTTTTAATTGCAATCGCATGTAAAACGCATTATGAATTGAGCGATAGGATTCATAAACATGGAGAGTGAGATGACACCTAGATTTATCAAAAATATTATTTCCGGGTTATTTGGATGATCAACACACGAAAGAAATTATGGATCGTTCGACATCCATTTAAAACCGTTGGTCTGGTTCTGGGTTTTATTATCATTGGATGCTTGGGGTTTTTGTATTGGGTTGGATACATGCTTTTGGGGCCTTATCCATGCAGCGATTGGCGTCCAAATATGACAATAGACGAAAAGATTTTTATGGTCTTAACACTTGCAAATAATCGGGATCGCGCACCATTTAAGACAAACCCCGGCCACGAGAGAGAATGGTACGAAAAGATTAATATTCCCTATGACAACGTAGAGTCAATCTTACTGACAAATACGGATTGCTGCCATCTCTATAGCACATCTACAGCAATGACAGAGCATCCGGAACACTGGGAGCATATGAAGCAGAGAGTTACCAATACCAAAGACGAAGGAACTATTGTTATAGAATATATGGGGCGTTACAAAGATAAGAAAGGTCCGTATCAAGTTAAAGCGGGTTTAACGCGTACCTCCTTGAATCTTAATCACTGTAAATAGAAGAAGGACTAGGCCATGACGACGGAACTCATTAAAGATATAATCTCTGTTTTTCTGTATGGGTCAACGACAAGACCATCCAATCTTTTCAGCGACAATCTGATCCGAGATGATGGAGCAACCACGATAGTCACGGTGGATGCCTCAGCTTATATGACCTCCGGTGGAGGTCGTTTTGCCAAGCCGAATCAATTTGAAGTCGTGACAAAGTTTTTCAATACTTCGAATAGTCTAGATGCACGTAGCTATACACTCTCTGAAATACTGGCAGAACTTAACCTAGACACCACTGATGCAAAAGCGGCAATAGATCAGAAGGAATATGCAAATGGGTTTGATTACCTGGAGCGAGTGTTGCTCTTTAACAATTCCGGTTTTGAGATTGAGGATAGCGACAATCTTAGGTTTGTGGTAGAAAATGACGGCACACGCCATATCGAAAATCTAAAAATCATACCGCAAACGGATAATTTTGATTTTGAGAGTAATCAGCAATTAACAAAAGACTTTAATAATTCTATAGAACCTTTTATTGATCCATCTGCAATAAACAATGACCCATCTTTAGGTCTTGGCCGGGAAGTCATTATGCAATTCAATGATACTGCCCCGGTGATAAACAATTACACGCACAATGATCTTGTCAATGATATTATCTACAATTCCAATCAGCAAGGTTCGAATACGCAAGCCCTATCGTTGGGACCTGCGATGGCTTTGGCGTTAAACGATCTGTGGGCCGAAGGTATTACAAAGTTCCTGGATGATCAAAACCGCCCAATTCTATATGGCACGAATGGTAGTGATACATTATCCGCAGCCGATATAACGTCCATCTATTCAGGAGATTTCCTATCTGGGTTAGGGACCTTTTTTGTCGATGATCTTATGGAGTTTGAGCAAAATGGCGTAGCCCTAATTGGTGGAAATGGAGAAGACCGGTTATATGGAGGCTCTTATAATGATTCTATGCGTGGTGGTAATGCTCACGACAAACTAACTGGGTATGCAGGTAACGATTATCTTCATGGCGGAAAAGGTGAAGATGCCGCCGTTTACACAGGGAACTTTAAGAATTATTCGATTATTGCAGGAGCGACAAACTCAATTGTAACCGATACAGTTGGCAATGAAGGTACGGATACCCTTGTTAGTATCGAAGTCCTGGAATTTGCCGATGGGGTTTATAAGAATGGCGAATTTATAAAAACCGCTTCAGCACCCCCTGTTGCCAATGATGATGTTATTGTTGTTGATGTTGATGGGTCGGTCACTTTTACTGTTTTGAATAATGATTATGATCCGGATAACGAATCCTTTTCTGTAACCAATGTTTCCAGCCCCACTCATGGAACTATCAGCGCATTTTCAAGCGGAAACGTAACCTATACGCCGAATACCGGTTATGTGGGAACAGATAGCTTTACCTATACGATCACCGATGCGTCAGGTCAAACCTCCACAGCGAGTGTTGAAATCTATGTAGGGTCAAATGTCATTGCCGGGAATTCAAGCAGTGAAACTCTCATTGGAGACAGCAACGATAATGTCATTTTAGGGCTTGATGGTGATGATGACATAGAGGGTTTGGCAGGGGATGATATCATCAGCGCAGGCGACGGTAATGATGTAATCGGCGGGGGCCAGGGGAACGATATTCTGTATGGCGAAGCTGGTAATGACCATCTCACCGGCGGCGTTGGCAATGATAAACTTTATGGTGGCGCGGGAAATGATCGGTTTTTCGGCAGCGCTGGTACAAATCAGTATTTTGGCGGATCGGGTTCGGATAAATACTATTTTGATATGGCTGTTGACAACGGCTGGGTTGGCATTAACGAAACGCATTCTAAAGGCTTGGATATTGTTTATCTGAACAATGTTTCCGGCGGTGACCGCATTCATTTTCATTATGATAGTGCAAGTGATCAGCTCAATGTTCTTTACTATGATGCACCGACTGGCGGGTATGATTTTGCTTTTTCCTTTAATGCATCAAACTCTTTATCTGGAAAAGGTTTAGAAACTGTCGTCATCGATGAAAATAAGGCTTACAGTGCAAAAAACATTATTAATGCTGCGAAAGACGCACCTGACAATATTTTCGTATTTGATATTGCTACTTACGAGACAGAAAGCTATCCCGCGTTGCTACCAGAAACAATAAACGGCGGCGGTGAAGCAAGCCCTATTGGCTTTGGCGGCGGCAGTAGAGGAAACGGAGTTAGTGTATATTCAAGTTGGGGTGGCAGCAGTTCGAGCATAACAAAATTAATCCATGCAGATGAGTTTTATCATTCCTTATCTTTTATAGGCTCTTCAGAACCTAGCACTCATACAACACGATATCCGGTCGTAGGTTATATTAAGGAGCTACAGTTTAAGCCCGGAATTTCAATTGACGATGTAAGGCTAACTGTTGACAATACGGATAATGCAAGACTGACGGTTCACATTGATAGTTTAGGAATTTCTTATAACTACTCTCATTTTGAGAATGGTTTAACCCTCACGGGGTACAGATTAAGTACAAATTCAAGCGGACTTTCCGGTTCTTCGGTCAGTGGATCAAATGGCTCATTTACAATTACATCAAATGAACCTTTGGAGTTTGAATCTCAACCTACTACGCGCACCTCCTTCTTTGAGACTATTAGCTTCCACAACGGAGATGAAATTAACCTTCGCGGCTCACTAACATTTGAGGGGACACAAACAGGCGATTCTTTATATGGACTTGATCGTGCTGACAGAATATTGGGCTATGCCGGAAACGATAATATAACCGCGTATGATGGTGATGACATTCTTGACGGGGGTGCGGGGAATGATTCACTCAATGGCGGCGATGGCGATGATATTCTTGACGGCGGAGCTGGTGATGACGACCTGAGAGCCGGTAAGGGCGATGATACTATCCGCTATGCTCTTGGTGATGGCAGTGATTCTATCACAGATGACGGTGGGGTTGATGTGCTGCAATTTGGTGAAGGGATTACAGCGCAAGACCTGCGCTTCGAACGCGCAACAGGCCGGTGGGAGAAGGACCACCTCAAAATTCATGTCAATGGAGAGGAGTTGTTACTGCGACATCACCTTTCTGACATAAACTCCGGACAGGCAAGCGGCTCTGCGATAGAAACGGCGCGCTTTGCCGATGGCTCAACACTGGATTTGCTCAACAACCTCACATTCGAAGGAACATTAGGGGACGATACTGTACGCGGCTTGGACGATGACAATGTTCTTATCGGCCTTGATGGAAACGACAATATAACCGCGTATGATGGTGATGACGTTCTTGACGGGGGTGCGGGGAATGATTCACTGAATGGCGGCGATGGCGATGATATTCTCGACGGCGGAGCTGGTGATGACGACCTGAGAGCCGGTAAGGGCGATGATACTATCCGCTATGCTCTTGGTGATGGCAGTGATTCTATCACAGATGACGGCGGGGTTGATGTGCTGCAATTTGGTGAAGGGATTACAGTCGATGATGTTCGTCTTTGGAAGAACGGTAATCATCTGGAAATTCATATCGGTAATGAGGTTATCAAGCTGGATAATCAGCTTCATAGTTCCTATGGCTATGATATTGAAACTGCGACTTTTGCCGACGGCACAACACTGGATTTGCTCAACAACCTGACTTTCACAGGGACAGGTTTTAATGACACTATTTATGGCCTATCAAATGCCAATGATGTGATTATAGGCGGCGGCGGAGACGATAATCTCTATGGATATACCGGCGATGATACTTACGTTTACAACCTCGGTGATGGCAGCGATGTGATCACAGATTATGGTGGAATAGATTCTCTCGCTTTTGGTGCAGGCATTACAGTCGATGATGTGCGCTTCTGGAAAAGCGGCAATCATCTGGAAATCCACATTGGGAATGAGTTCATCAAACTCGATTACCAGTTCCATCCGTCCTATGGCTACGAGATCGAAACCGCGACCTTTGCCGATGGGACAACGCTCGACTTGGTCAACAATCTAACTTTCACAGGCACGGCGCTAGATGACAGTGTTTATGGCTTATCGAATGCCAATGATGTTCTTATAGGCGGCGGTGGGGATGACTCGCTTTACGGACAATCCGGTGATGACATCCTACATGGTGGCGCAGGAGATGACGACCTAAGAGGTGGAAGCGGTAAGGACACTGCGTCCTATGTGAATGCCGTCGGAGCGATCACCGCCAGCCTGCTTGCTGGCACAGCCACCGGGGAAGGCACAGACACACTCTTTGACATTGAAAACATCACCGGCTCGGGGTTTGATGATGTCATAACAGGTAACAATGAAGATAATGAGCTTCGCGGTCTTGAGGGCAATGACACCCTGCGTGGTGACGCCGGAAACGACATCCTGTTTGGCGATGACGGGGATGATATTGTATTTGGCGGCCTTGGGAATGACAGGCTTGATGGCGGCGGCGGGAACGATGTGTTTCATTTCTCATCCGGTGTTGATCTGATCGAGGATACAAGCGGGACAGACCGGATTGTGTTCGCCGCCGGACTAACCCCGCAAGATGTCGTGGTCTCGGGCAATGTCCTGCATTTCATCAATTCCGGCGATACGATTATTTTTACCGATATTGGTAAAATCGAGGAATTTGCCTTTGATGGCTATCCGGTCATGGATTTAGCGAGCCTATCGGTTTACAACCCGGATATCGCTGCTGTGATCGACCCACTGATGCTTGATCAAAGCATGCGCAATCTCCTGGAACATCAGGCTCAGGATATTGAGGCCGCGAACAGCGCTCTGGAGGCGTTTATGAAGGCGTTTGCAGGATACATGCTCCCCTCCACCATTGAGCATGCTCTGAACTCAGGCAAAACAGCTGATAATCCTGATGGCATAGCCGCCATCCTCGATCTCACCACCGATCCACAGCTTCAGGGTATTGATATCGATGCCCTGAAGCAGGAAGGCTTGCTGATCGGCGCGGATGGTCAGGATTTTATCTACAACCACACCCCATCCACTCCTGAGAATGCGGCCCTGTTTGGCCGGAGCGGCAATGATGTGCTCTATGGCGGCACCGGAGATACGCACCTTTACGGCGGCAGTGGAAACGATTTCCTGCATGATTTCTCAACCGGGGATGATGTGTTTCATGGCGGGGATGGCGATGACCGGATGTATGGCGGTTGGGGGGCTGATACCTTCGTCTTTAAGGATGGAGAGACCGGAACCGACACTATCCAGTCCTTCCGCATGCAAGACGGCGATGCGTTAGACTTTTCTGATCTGCTGGACGGCTATGACCCTCTGGCCGATGCAATCACGGATTTTGTATCGACGCGGGAGGAAAACGGCGACACGATCGTTTCAGTCGATACTGACGGTACAAGCACAGCGGCGAGCGCCTATGATGTTGTGATCCTGGATAATATCAGCGGGCTGAACATCCAGGATATGGTCAATAATAACAATCTCATCACGTGATCATTCAGCGATCCAAAACAGCGATACGTTTTGCTGGTGCATCGAGGTTCAATGCCAATGATGCACCACGGCTAGAGGTATCCAACAGGAGAGCGCAGCGTCTCCTTTGGCAAGCGCGGTGTAGTACACCGCACAGCTTGCGCGTAGCGTGAAGACCGATAGATGTAGTACAAATCCAGGTTTATGTGATGCAATTTCGGTCCCAAATGTTTCGCTGTAGATGGGATATCAAGGTGCAAATACGCTTTCTTTGATGGCTTAGCATTTTCAATACACTTGATTTTTTGCACGCTATTGCCTTATATCTGCCATAGAAGAAAGGCAGGTATCAATGCTAGAAAACGGCAAATTGGTTTATGTGAGACTCCCGGACCTCCGAAATATCCCTGAATACACAAAGAAAAGTGCCAAGATTTGGCTTAAAGAATGTGCTAGTAAACCCGCTCCGAATGAATCTTTCGCAGACTCGGATGCTGGCTTGGTATCGTGGACTGATAAAGAAAATCTTTGCGGGGAGGGTTGCGAGTTAACACATGACCCATACCCTTAAGATAGTGCTCTACAGCTTTATATCTCCCATGAGCCTTGTCTTCGCTTCCTGAAAAGCCTGTGAATCAGGTGGGTATTCGTCCCAATACTTGCTGCGCTGCTTGATCACGTCGCCAATTTTATGACGCCGCAAAACCCATTTTAGGTCATGCAGCATCTGTTTACGCCATGCCTCATCCGGATTTCTTATTCTCCGATTAGAGAAAATAACCTGCCAGTTTTCGTCAACAAAATAAGACGTTTTATTTCTCTCGATGGCCCAGTAATTCATATTCGCAATGACCGCATTGGCTAAATTCACTTCTTTGGCCAGCTTTAAAAACAAATCGTGATTCCAAACATCGCTCTCCATTTCGTGTTGTTTGGAGTATGTAAACATGTAGTACAAAATCAACCCGACCTCCCTGAAAACGAATGTCTCTGCAAGTGTCCATTCATAAAGCGTATGCGTAATCAATAATTGATAAATCATCTCGTTATTATTGCGCAACCGCCCTTCTTCTGTTCCCTCATTCCGGTGCCCGTAGCGCCTTTTGGGAAAAGATTCTCGATAATGCTGTAACCTTTCTCCATAATCAGAAGGCGGACCTAGCCGGACCCTTTGCAGCACTGCTTACCAGTCTTTTAATTTCTCTGACCAATGTGTCTGTGTGTACATGCGCCGGATACTTCATTGGCCGCTGGTTGGACTTTGGAGCGAATGCAGCCGATGCCGATACCCCGACATTCCAATCCATTCGCCGCAAGGCCCATCGGCAATTTATAGGGTTTTTAGCCACTATAGTCTTGTTTCATATCACGGTTGGTCTAGTGCGCGCACTGGAATCTCTCGACCAGATTGTCCATTCCCTTAGTGCTTATACGCAGCTTTTAACAACCCCCGAAGCACTATTTTTGGTGCTAACAGGGTCTTGCCTGTCTGTCCTGGCTTATCACAAGGGCTTGAGCGCGTTTGATGATCCCTACCCAGGCTATGGCGAGCGCGGGCGTGCGGTCCAGTTCCTATTAGATGATATCGCCGATCTGTATGAAAACCTATCATCTCACATTACAGATGAATTTGAGCGTACCTTCGAAGATTTGGAGGACACAGCCAAAGACAGTAAAAAAGCTGTTGATCACTACAATAAAGCCGTTCAGTCCTGCCACACTTCCAGGCGTGAGCTAGAACAACAAGTCAACGCTGCCGAAAGCCAGATGCGGGCCGAAGTTGCCCAGATTGTCAATCATCACCGAGCTGTGAGGCAACATAATGACCAAGCTATGCCTGAAGCTGATTTTTGCAATCTCGTATCTTTTCAGGATTACCTTGCAATAGAGCTGCCAGCCTTTAGACATACCTCCGAAAAAATCGATCTTGGTACAGAGCTTCTAGAAGCCAGAGCCATGGCGCTTAAACGCTTGAGCGATTTTTTCCACCACGCCACAGAATCTTATAGCTCCGGAGAAAAGCCATGAAACGACGATCACGACAGAAAAACACAATTCAATTGTTCGCATTAAGCACCGGGTTGCTGCTATGCCTTGGCGGGATGACTTACGCTGCTCTGCAAGGCTACGGCAAGCGTGTTGCCGATCAAATGGGCTGCTTTAATGGCGTTGATCAATCGCATACGGCGGTGATTGTGGACGCCAGTGAACCGCGCTGGAATGAGGAACAGGGGCGCTCGCTGCGGCGTTATATTGACCAGCTTTATAACCGCTTGAGCTTCAATGAGCGCTTAAGCATCTATACCAGTGAAGGCGATATGATGGGGTCTGTCTTATCACCGCGCTTTCATATCTGCGGTCAGGCAAACTCACCGCAACAGCTTGAGGCGGTGAATGCTGAGGCTGGCGGAACCGGGTATTTGCGCAAGCAAAAACAGCGCTTGTATGACAAGGTACTGGCCCCTGAACTGGATACTTTGTTATCACTTAATCCTGACGACAGGCGAAGACAACTCCAGCAATCGCCTATGCTGGAGATGATTAAAACCCTTTCGCGTGATCTTCGCCCCGGTGACAGACTGGTTATTGTCAGCGACCTTATTAATAACTCGGATACGGTGCAATTTTGCAGGCAACAAAACGATTTGCCGCTCTTCAGCAACTTCAAAAAACGCAGTGCTTACCAGCGCAGGTTAAAGCCGCAATCACTGGAAGCCATAGAGGTTGAAGTCTTGATGTTGCAGCGCCACGGCTACGGCCAAGGCGATCTGCAATATTGCCATGAGGACGAATTACAACAATTCTGGGAAGAGTATTTTCTCGACAACGGCGCAGAAGCTCCGCAGTTCATCCGCATTCGCCATGGCTTTGTTGAGGCTGGGTAGGTGAGCGCTCATTTTGGCCGCGCCAATGTGGCGGGGCTGGTGACTGTCACAGGGCTATGTGTCTGGGGCTATGTTCAAAGCGGCCCCGTTTTGGCCGGGGGCGAGGTCCAGCCCCTTCCTGCCGCTCTGGGCTTTATGGCTGCGCTTGGCGGGCTCCGCATAGCGGGTGGGTGTTTAAATGGCCTTGCGAGTATTCTTGATTGGGTGGGTTCTCACTCTGCCACAGGTAAATCGGGAACGGCGCGTTGGGGTCAATACAAAGAGTTAAAGAAAGAGCTTTGCAAAGACGATGCGGGACCGTTTTGGGGATTATCGGTTAACAAGGGTAAAAAACTGCTGATTGATTTTTCCTCTAATGCTTACGTGGTCGGGCCGAGTGGTTCGGGTAAAGGCCATACAGCGGTCGTACCGATGATCTTTCTTATTCCGCACTCAAAAATCATTACCGACTTTAAACCGGAGCTTTTGTGCATTTGTAAGAAAGGGCTGGAAGCCTTGGGCCAAAAAGTCATTAAGCTCGACCCGTTTGGCCTGTATAGCGATCGGGTTGGTCCAACCGATCAACTCAACCCGGCGGATGTCATCACCGATAATTTTTACCGGGGTGGAGACTTGCGCAATGTCTTTAGCGATAGCGGCGAGCTGGCTATGCAACTTTATGAAGACCCGGTGGGCAGTAAAGGCGATGATCAATTCTGGCGCAGTGGTAGCCGCAATCTGATTGCGCTTGTCACTCAGGCAGTATGCATGTTGAAAGACTATGACGCCAGCTTAAGCGATGTCGCGCTCTTGCTTGATGATCAGGCCGCCCTTGAATTACAGCTGTGTTCAATAACCGGCATCGACCCCGAAGGCAATCCCGACCCGCAAGGGCTTTATCCGTTTGAGCTAAGCGAGTGGGCGCACTATCACGATGATGCGAGCCTGAGTGCATATCTAAAAGCCTTTCGTGCCAAGGCCAGCGGCCTGTTAAAGCTGATGTTTGAAAGTGAAAAAACCTTTAGCTCTTTTCTGGAAGGGGCACGCCAGGCATTGGAGCCCTACGGGTTCGGCCAATTGTCCTCTAGCTTGGGCCGCACCAGCTTTGATTTTGATGCCATCAAAAATGGCGGCGCACCCATTAATATCTTTATTGTCGGGGATGCCAGCCGCACAAAAACCACAGAAAAATACTTTGGGCTGATGCAGTGGTATATGCAATTAAAGCTCAAACGTCACCCCAACAAGCATGTCCCTGTTTATCTGATTAATGATGAAGCCAGCAATTATTCCATATTTGGGCTGGTGTCTTTAATGACGTGGGGGCGAGGCTTTTCTATCCGCATCATTCAGTTTTTTCAAAATTTTACTGCCTATGAGCAAAAACACGGGAAGCACGCCGTTGAAGTGTTCAACTCGGAAAGTGAAATTAAGCTCTTTTTGCCGGGTCAGCGCTCGGCCCCGACTATTAAAAAGATTGTCGAGATGTTAGGCGAGCAGTCCTTAATGGTTGCGAGTTTATCAGCGGATAAAAGCGGGGGCATGCGTGAGAATATGAGCGAGAGCGCAAGACCGCTTATGACAGGCGATGAAATCAGGCGCACGCGAAACGGTATTCTGATTATCCGTCAGCAAAGACCGATATTGCAAAAACCTCTGTCCTATTCGGAAGTCGAACCACTGCGTAAACTCGCTGACATCAACCCTCACCACGGCAAAGCGTTTTTAAACACGGTGAAACTCAAACTTAAACTCCCCAAACAATGAGAAAACATATATGAGCATCTATACACATAGGAAAATCACTGTCTGGCGCATCGCTGCGATGGCTTTACGCGGCGTTGTCAGGCTCTTGAGTGCATGGCCTTTATTGCTTCTGGTTGTATTTTTTATCTCTCCTGTGGGCCCACATCTTCGATGGACCTATAGCTATCAGGACTTTGGAATAAATACCCGCGTCTATTACCGTTGCCAGTATTTAGGCTCACGCGGCTTCCTCTATTACATGCATGGCGATACTTGTCCCTTCATCACCATTATAGACCGCCGTTCATATTAACACTCATAACATCTTAAAGAGCGAGAAAACATGATGAGCAATGATAAACAAAGACCGGAAATTACACTGGCCGATGGCAATATTAAAGCCTCTATCTGGAAACGCGAAAGCGAAAAAGGCAGTTTCTATGTTACGGATTTTACCAAAACTTACCGGGATGAGCGCGGAGACTATCAAAATAGCCGCAGCTTTACCGGAGCCGATCTCTTAAAACTTTCGGAATTGTCCAGGCAAGCCTATCAGCAATCAAGGGAACTCTATTACCGCGACAGGCAAAGCGAACGCGGAGATAAACAGCGCAGCCGTGACTACGACAGGGAACGATAAAAAACAGGCGTTTTTCCCAAGATCCATTGCCGGAATCTTTATAACAGCTCCACAGCGTTAGTAATTTTTTCAACTACCGCGTGTAGTTTTTGATTGCCAAATACAAAAAAATCATATAAATGTTCTTGTTATGTTCTTATTAGGAAAAGGAGACAGGAACACCCGTTAACCAAAAAACGCGAAAGGTGCAAAATGAAGCATAAGCAACCGGATACTGTTACACCCCCTTTAAACAGCGATACGGTTGCACCGCCCCAGTTGAACCCTGACGACTATCGGGAAGAGTTGGCAGAGTTTGATCTCACCGAAGAGCAGGAAAACGAACTCTTACAAACACTCTGGCATATTATGAGCACCTTTGTCGATATCGGCTGGGGCGTGGATACTGTCCAGATGTTTTTGCCCGATTTATTTGAAAAAGCTGGGGCCGATTCTGGAAATTTAATAGACTCAAAGAACACTAAAAGTTTTAACCAGGCGGCAAATGCCGGGAAAGGATTTAAGAATGACTGACACACCCCAAAAAGCTCTGATCTATTGCCGGGTATCATCAACACGGCAAAAAACAAAGGGCAGCGGTCTAGATTCCCAAGAACACCGCTGCCGCCTTCATGCCGCCACCAAAGGCTATGAGGTCGAAAGCGTGTTCCCGGATGATATTAGCGGTTCAGGTGATTTTATGAAGCGCCCCGGTATGGTGGCCTTGCTGGAATATCTCGATAAACATCCAAGCAATAATTACGTTGTAATTTTTGACGACCTTAAAAGACTGGCCCGCGATACCATGTCTCACCTGATGCTGCGTATGACACTCCGGCAATATGGCGCTGATGTCGAGTGTTTAAATTACACCTTCGACGACAGCCCCGAAGGGGAATTCGTTGAAACCCTCTTTGCCGCGCAAGGCCAGCTTGAAGCCAAACAAGGAAAGCGTCAAACAATCCAGAAAATGAAAGCCCGTTTGGAAAACGGCTATTGGGTCTTTTTTAAGCCTGTAGGTTACAGGTACGAAAAAGCCAAGGGCGGCGGTAAGATACTGGTCAAAGACGAACCGCTCGCCTCCATTGTCACAGAAGCCCTTGAAGGCTTTGCCTCCGGGCGGTTCCAGACCAAGGCGGAAGTAAAATATTTTCTAGAAAGTTTTCCCGAATACCCAAAGGGGAGTAATGGCAAAATCCATAACCAGCGCATTGAGGATTTACTGACCCGCGTTGTTTACGCCGGGTATCTGGAGTGCGAACCGTGGGATGTGTCTTTAAGAAAGGCGCAACATGAGCCACTGATTAGCTTTGAAACCTACCATAAAATACAGGAACGTCTCAAAGTTCGGGCCAATGCCCCGCAGCGCAAGGACATCAACAAGGATTTTCCTCTGCGCGGTGCAGTGGTGTGCGCGGATTGTGAGAGGCCGCTGACGGCGTGCTGGAGCAAAGGCAAGACCAAACACCACCCGTATTATTACTGTGTTACGAAGGGCTGCCCAAGCCGCAGCAAGCATATCCGGCGTGAAATTATTGAAAGCGAGTTTGAGGAATTGCTCAAATCGCTTTCACCGTCCCGAGGCTTGATAAGCATTGCAACCACGATGTTTAAAAAACTATGGGATCATCGCCGCACTTACCAAAAGGCACGTCAGCACAGCTTAAAGGCCGAATTGGCCAAGATCGAGCGTCATGTGAACAGGCTGTTAGAACGGATTATGGATGCAGAATTGCCGAGCGTGGTCAAAGCCTATGAAGCCAAGATCAAGACTTACGAGGAAGAAAGGCTGCTGATCACTGAAAAGCTGTCCCAATGCGTCAAGCCCGTTCGCAGCTTTGAGCAGACACTTCGAACTTCACTCGCTTTCCTGTCAAACCCGCATGTTCTCTGGGCTTCAGACAGGTTGGAGGACAAGAGAGCGGTCCTAAAACTGGCCTTTACCGACAGATTGATATACCGCAAGAATGAAGGCTTTCGAACACCCAAAACCACCTTACCATTCAAGTACTTAGGTGATCTTTGCGCCCAAAATGGATCAATGGCGGAGAGAGAGGGATTCGAACCCTCGATCAGGTTTCCCCGATACTCCCTTAGCAGGGGAGCGCCTTCGACCACTCGGCCATCTCTCCGGAAGGTGCGGAATAATAACATATTACGCCCAAAATCAAAGGCTTATATATACATTAACAGCAGATGGCCGATGCTGGCTAAAAGCCCGGGAATATGCAGGCTTTCACACGCTCGATATATCCGCCGGGATAGCGGCGATGAGGTATGAAGAAATGACGATAACGCCAAGCCCCAGCTCAGTATGACGGATACCAAGCCGGACTGGCTTCAATATGGCTAACCGGTTTGCTGGTCTTGTTGTTCTTGTTTTTCGCGTTGGATTCGCTGGTATATTTCCTCGCGGTGAACTGCGATTTCCTTCGGTGCATTAACACCGATGCGAACCTGGTTACCCTTGACACCGAGTACGGTGACGGTGACCTCATCGCCGACCATCAAGGTCTCGCCAATGCGGCGCGTCAATATCAACATATATATCTCCTTTATATCATCCTGTGAGAACAACGGTTGCTGTGAGAAACTCAAACTGCCTAAGCTGACGCCTTAACCCGTTGCCGGCTGCCTTCACCTGACCCTGTACCGCCACTTTGTTATTGCTGTGATTGACGCTGTTACGTTCAGTATTGCCCAGCTTAGTAAAATTGGAAAACAAATCCTTGCTTATAGACCCTATAATTTTGTTATGGTTTCTAAGCGAACCTATTAGCCCTAGTTCTAAGCATTTCACTACGTTTTACGCGACATTTCCAGCAGATTTAGCGACTTTCTAACGGATCGGCGTCTAATTCGAATGCCGAATGCAGGCTGCGGACTGCCAATTCCAGATAACGCTCCTCTATGATCACTGAAATCTTGATTTCAGAGGTGGTAATCATCTGGATATTGATATTGTCATCAGCCAGCGCATTGAACATTCTCGATGCCACACCGGCATGGGAGCGCATACCCACGCCAACGATAGATACTTTAGCAATTTTGTCGTCTGAAATAACCTCCCTGGCACCAATATCAGACGCTACTTTGCCGAGCACACCGGTGGCCCGGGCAATATCGTTGCGATGGACGGTAAACGTCAAGTCAGTCGTTTTGTCCTCGGCGACGTTCTGGACGATAACGTCCACCTCGATATTGGCTTCCCCAATGGGGGCGAGGATACGCGAGGCCACCCCCGGCGTGTCGGGTACCCCCAGCACGGTCACCTTGGCTTCATCGCGGTTGAAGGCGATTGCGGATACGACTGGCTGTTCCATGGTGGCGTACTCCTCATCGAGGGTAATCAGGGTCCCCGGACCCTCTTTAAAACTGGATAGCACCCGCAGCGGCACATTGTATTTGCCGGCAAACTCAACCGCCCGAATCTGCAGTACCTTCGAGCCCAGGCTGGCCATTTCCAGCATTTCCTCGAAGGTAATCCGCTGCAGGCGCCGGGCACTGTCCACCACACGCGGATCAGTGGTATAGACACCGTCTACATCGGTATAAATTTGACACTCGTCTGCCTTCAGCGCCGCCGCCAGCGCCACGCCGGTGGTATCGGAGCCGCCGCGGCCGAGCGTAGTGATATTGCCGTGCTGGTCGACCCCCTGAAAACCTGCCACTACCACTACCCGGCCCGCCTCCAGGTCCTTGCGCATATTGCCAACGCCAATATCCTGAATACGCGCCTTGGTGTGGGAGTTATCGGTTAAAATCCGCACCTGCCCACCGGTGTAGGAGCGCGCATCCCAGCCGCGTGCCTTCAGCGCCATACACAGCAGGGCAATCGTTACCTGCTCGCCGGTGGACACCAGAACATCCATTTCACGGGGGTCCGGCTGCTCCTGGATGGCCTGCGCCAGGGCAATCAGGCGATTGGTTTCGCCACTCATGGCCGACACCACTACCACCACATCGTGCCCGTGCCGGCGGAATCCGGCGATCTTATCCGCTACCGCTTCTATGCGCTCGGTCGTACCAACCGATGTACCGCCGTATTTTTGTACAAATAAGCTCATCCGCGGGCTTACCCCAGTACCGTCTTAAACTGTTAATTACCAATCTACCCACATATGGCAAAACGGGCGCCAATTAAACACTAAATTGGCATAAAAGTTAACCAAACCGCAAAAATAATAAAAGTATCCGCTTAACAAAAGCCCAATTCTTCGCGCGAAAACCGCTTTTAGCCGACCAGCTGCACCTTAACCCAGTCGGGTACCGTGCTGAGCACGGCTGGCAGGCCGGCGATATCAGTGCCGCCTCCCTGGGCCATATCAGCACGGCCTCCGCCTTTGCCCCCAACCTGCGCGGCTACGTGCCGCATCAGATCGCCGGCCTTTACCCGAGCGGTCAGATCTTTGGTGACGCCCGCCACCAGCGCCACTTTATCCCGGTTCACCGCCGCCAGCAGCACTACCGCCGGTTGCAGCTTGTTTTTCAACTGATCGGCGGTATCGCGCAGGGATTTGGCATCAGCCCCCTCGAGGTTGACCGCCAGTACATTGACCCCATCGATTTTGACCGCCTGAGACTGCAGGTCGCCACTGGCGGCACTGGCCAGCTTGCCCTTGAGGGCGGCAATCTCTTTTTCCATCGCCCGGTTTTGCTGTATGAGCTGGCTGACTTTGTCACCCAGGCTTTCCGGGCTGGCCTTGACCTGGCCCGAGAGCCGGGCAAGCAGTGCCTGGGCCTGATCGAACAGCGCCAGCGCGCTGGCCCCGGTTACCGCTTCTATGCGCCTCACCCCGGCCGCAACACCGGATTCGGAAACAATACGCATCAGGCCGATATCCCCGGTGCGCTCGACGTGGGTACCGCCGCAGAGTTCCACCGAAAAGCCGTCGCCCATGGTCAAGACACGCACCTGCTCGCCGTACTTTTCACCGAACAGGGCCATCGCCCCGCGTGCCTGTGCGGTTTTCATATCACAAACTTCGGTCTGTACAGGTGAGTTACCCCGAATCTGCCGGTTCACCAGTTGTTCAATGGCCTTCAGCTGCTCGCTGCCAAGGGGCTCGAAATGGGAAAAATCGAAGCGCAGGCGCTGCGAGTCAACCAGGGAGCCTTTCTGGGTGACATGCTCGCCGAGTACCTGCCGCAGCGCCGCATGCAGCAAATGGGTGGCGGAGTGATTGAGCGCGGTGTCGGTGCGCACGGCGGCGTCCACCTGCGCCGTAAGCGTATCGCCGAGTGCAATCTTGCCCTGCAACAGGCGACCGTGGTGCAGGTGATTACCGCCTTCTTTGGTACAGTCGCGCACCTCGAAACGGCTGCCGCCGAGGCTGAGGAAGCCGCTGTCGCCCACCTGGCCACCGGCTTCGGCGTAAAACGGCGTGCGATCCAGTACCACTACGCCCTCATCGCCGGCTTCCAGACTGGCAACGGCGTGTTGCCCTTTGAGCAAAGCCACCACCCGGCCGCTTTCGGCCAGGGAGTCGTAGCCCAGAAAGGCAGTTTCACCTTCCAGCTTGAGGTTCGCTGCGTAGTCGATTTTGAAAGCGCCCGCCGCCCGCGCGCGGGCGCGCTGCTGTGCCATACAGGCGTCGTAACCCGGCATATCCAGAGTGAGCCCGCGCTCGCGGGCAATATCGTTGGTGAGGTCGGCGGGAAAGCCATAGGTGTCGTAGAGAGTAAAGACGACTTTACCAGGAATTTCGCTGCCACTCAGCCCGGCCAGGGCCTCCTCGAGCACTGCCATGCCTTTATCCAGCGTCTTTTCAAACTGCTGCTCTTCAGTGAGCAGGGCCTTTTCAATCTGCGCCTGCTGTTGCAGCAGTTCCGGATAAGCCTCTCCCATTTGCGCGGCCAGCGCTGCCACCAATTGGTGGAAAAAGGGCTTTTTCTGCCCCAGTTTATGGCCGTGACGGATAGCGCGGCGGATGATGCGGCGCAGCACATAGCCGCGCCCCTCGTTGCCCGGCACCACACCGTCGGCAATCAGAAAAGCGCAGGAGCGGATATGGTCGGCGATCACCTGCAGAGATTTGTCCCTCAGATCGGCCGACTGCGTCGCCTGCGCCGCAGCCTGCAACAGGTGTCGAAATAAATCGATTTCATAGTTGCTGTGCACGCCCTGCATGACCGCGGCAATGCGCTCCAGCCCCATGCCGGTATCGACCGAGGGCTTTGGCAGCGCTACCAGGCTGCCATCGCTCTGGCGCTGGTACTGCATGAATACCAGGTTCCATATTTCGATATAGCGGTCCAGATCGTCGCCATCACTGCCCGGAGGCCCACCCGGGACATCCTCGCCGTGGTCGTAGAATATCTCCGAACAGGGCCCGCAGGGCCCGGTATCTCCCATCTGCCAGAAATTGTCTTCATCGAGACGGGAGAAGCGCGCCGGATCAATCCCCACTTCCTTTATCCAGATATCCGCCGCCTCGTCATCGGATATATGTACCGTTACCCACAGGCGCTGTGCCGGCAGCTCGAGCACCTGGGTTAAAAACTGCCAGGCAAAGCGGATCGCATCGCGCTTGAAATAGTCACCGAAGCTGAAATTGCCCAGCATCTCAAAAAAAGTATGGTGGCGCGCGGTATAACCAACGTTTTCCAGGTCATTGTGCTTGCCCCCGGCGCGCACGCAGCGCTGCGAACTGACGGCGCGGCTGTAGGGCCGCTTGTCTTCACCGAGAAATACCTCCTTGAACTGGTTCATACCTGCATTGGTGAACAGCAGGGTCGGGTCGTTGGCCGGTACCAGCGAACTGCTGGGTACACGGGTGTGGCCCTGGCTCTCGAAAAACGCCAAAAAAGCGTCGCGTATTTCTGCGCTCTTCATAAACTCACTACCATGCGGATGATTTGCCTACCTGTGCCGGCGCGACCGCCGCCATTCAGGCGGGGCCAAGTATATAGCTTACCGGCAACATATTCACCGGGCCTTTGATTTGTATCAAGGCGCCTGTCTCAGCTGCGCTTATGCTGAAGGTTTACGCTTGCCAGCCGGAGACCAGACTATGGACGACTCACAAGTTTGGAAAAACCTGGGCATCGTGATTCTTTGCCTGTGCGCAATTGCGCTAGCCTTGATTGTGGTCGCCAATGCTATCTGACCACTGCGCCGGCCCGGCTGACCGCCGGATATGAACCAGGGCCTGTTCTATAAGCCCAGTGTGCTCTCGTCGAAAAACTTGCCCGCCAGCAGGTGCAGGTGCAGGTGAAATACGGTTTGGCCGGCGTTGGCGCCGTTATTGATCACTACACGGAATGCCTCGTCCACCCCCACCTGACGGGCGATATCCCCTACCTTCAACATCAGGTGCCCCAGCAGCGCCTTGTCGGCATCGCTGGCATCAGCCAGGCGTGGAATCTGGCGCCGGGGAATGAGCAGCAGGTGGGTGGGTGCCTTGGGGGCGATATCCCTGATGCAGATGCAGTCGTCATCCTGGTAGAGGATATCGGCTGGAACATCACCCTGCATGATTTTGGTAAAAATGGACGGTTCGGATGCCGATTCATTAATCTCTGCTTCATTGACCCCGGATTCATCAACCATAGCTACAACCTGCCCTTATCTGCCTTTACCCAGTAAATATTCAGCGTTTCTGCTTTTCTTCCTCAGTCAATTGACGTGCCTCGCCCTCCAGCATCACCGGAATGCCATCGCGAATGGGATAGGCCAGACCGCTGGCCCTGCACACCAGTTCCTCATGTTCCCGGTTGTATTCCAGCGGGGCCTTGCTGACAGGGCAAACCAGTATACTCAGTAACTTCTGATCAATCATATTTTCACCCGCTTCCAATCCACAGGGCCTAATGGTACACCGATGCCGGACCTGCGTCTGCAACCCAATCAGGGGGGAGCGGCGCGGCCCGGCGCCGCAGCGGGCAGCATTGCGCCGACGACAAGTTGCGGGTCCAGGCGAAATTCAAACCAGTTCATGCGCCAGTCCAGGTGCGGGCCGGTAGCCCGCCCGGACGCTCCCACGGCGGCTATCACCTGCCCCTGTTCCACTTCCTGCCCCGGTTCCACCAGTATTTCACTGAGGTGAATAAACGTGGATGACAGGCCGTGGCCGTGATCCAGTATCAGTGTGCCACCGGAAAAATACATGTCGCCGTGGCTCAGTGTCACTTTGCCCGCCGCCGGCGCACGCACCGGCGTGCCGGTGGGCGCAGCGATATCGATGCCGTAATGCGGCCGGCGCGGCTCACCGTTGTAGTAGCGCTGGCTGCCATAGACGCCGGTAATCCTGCCTCGCAACGGCCAGATGAAGGGCTGCAGAAAGTCTTCCCTGGGCAGATCCCCGGCACGCGCCCGCCGGGTAAGGGCCGACTCGCGCCGAATGCGCTGCAGTGACTGCGGGGGCGGATTGACGGTTCTGGCGGGCACGCCGTCAATGCGCTGAATGTTGTAGTGTCGTTGTTTGACGGCAAACGTATGCCTGGTGAGTTCTCCGCCGCCGCTGCGCACCTCTACCACGGCTTCGGTGCCGGCGTCGCGCCCAAGGCCGATGACAAAACGGCCCTGCCCGGTGGTCCTGACCTGCCTGCCGGCAAAGGTGACCTGGGCCTGTGGCTCCACCCGGCCTATCAGCGTGGCCCCCTGTTGCCATACACCCTCGATTTCCAGGCCGCGGGCGCTGACACTGCCGCTGAGCCCTAGCAGTAACAGGCATAAGGTGTTGAATCTGACAGCCATAGAGAAAACCTCGTGGTTATGGCCGCTATTCTAACGTAAAAGCCCATTCAGGCCAGGCGGGCGGGCATAATTATCAGCCGCGGCAGGCAGGCGGACCCGGGCATAAGCACTATCCCTGGTCGACCGAGAGATGTTTGTTGTTCAACAGGTTATCGAGTACCTGGCTGTTATCCGCAAGCCCGAAAGTCAGGTCGACATCCTGCAGCAATATCGTCTGATCGGCGGCGGCAAAATCACCACCGCCATCGCTGTCGATAGCGATGCGGGAGTCGTCGGCATTACCGTCGCCGTCGAAGTCGCCGGCAACGATGGTGATATAATTCGACAGATCGGCGCCGGCGCCCTCCTCACCGATCAGCAGATCGCGCAGATCCAGAACATCGCCGTCAGCGGGGGAGAAATCGACGATGGTGTCGACGCCGCCATCGGCATCGCCTGCCGCCCAGGCAAAGGTATCCGCGCCGGTGCCGCCGCTCAAGGTGTCGTCACCGAGACCGCCAAAGAGAATATCCTCTCCGGCTCCACCCAGCAGGTTGTCGGCGCCGTCATTGCCAAACAACACATCGTCCCCGCCGCCGGCATTCAAGGTATCGTCGCTGCTGTGCGCGATCAGCACCTCGTCTTCAGCGGTGCCGGTGAGTGTGTTGCCGCTGACAAATTTGATATCGGCTCTGGCGGTATCGGTGTCACCGTCTTCGCTGATGGTGTAGTCGAATCCCGTGGCGCGATCCAGCGACACCCACAGGTCGTAGCTGCCGCTGTCCTCATCTCGATTCGAGGTTACCTGCAGATAGTAATCGCCATCAGCCTCGGCGGTATATTCCAGGTAAGAGTCTGCGGAACTGTTCGAGCCGCCCCCACCAAAGGTGGCGAACGCATTGTTATTGGCGTCGATCAGATTGCCGCTGCCATCATAGAGAGCAATCGAGGTGTTGACACTGTTGCTGTCGGATTTTCTGGTAAAACCGCGATCAATATCGAAAATAATCCGTTCGCCCTGCTCGAGAGTCACCTTGATCCAGTCCTGGTCTTTGCCATCGTCGCTCGATATCCGTCCCGTGTACTTGACACTGCCCAGGGTGGGGTCGGCCAGGTCGCCCCGATCGGCCGCACTGGCCAGCCCGAAAGCAGAACGCTCGATCGTCGTTGCGGTAGCCAGGGTACCATTGAGTTCATTGCTCTCACTGTCTGCCGCGTCTTCGACTATCTCCGCGGCCACACCGCCAACGATGGTGCCGGGCGTAAAGGAGACGGTGCCGTCGACATAGGCCAGCGCGCCATTGACGGGGTTGGAGGCACCGGCTATCTGCTCACCGCGGATTCCCGTATCGTTGTGCAGCAGTGCCAGGCCTGGAATCTCAATTATCGAGCCATCGTCGATATTGGTGATTATCTTATCCCGGTTGGCATCCAGGTTTGCCTCGTATTCCAGCGTCACAATCAGGTCGATAGCCGTGGTATCGCCATCACCGTCCACCACAGTAAAAGTAATGGTTTCCTGCTCGCCTAAAATCGTCTGATCCAGTTCGACGTAGTAGCGGTATTCGCCGGTGATGAAATTGATATCCAAAAATGCGCCCTTGGGCGTATTGATAGTGATGGCTTCCGTTTCGCCCGGGGTAAATGTATAGCTGGCTGCACCGATATTGATGCTCTGGATGAAACCGCCATCGGCGCCAACCACCACGCCACTCTCACCGGAGCCCGAAAGAATGGAGATATCGCCCCGCACAACGCCGCCATCCACGGTATCCAGCAAAGTGGAAGCGAGATCCTCGGCTCTGGAGAGATTGATGGCATAGTCTTCGTTGCCGTCAGCGTCGCTATCGTCATTCGGGTAGGCGATGGGCTGCAGGGGAGCCAGCGCGGCATCGCCGATGCCGATGCCGAAGGACAGGTCGATATTGTTATCGATAATAAACTGCTGCCAGGCAGCCTCCTGCCTGGCGCTGACTTCCTTACCGCTGCTGGGCTCGCCATCGGATATGAAGTATACCAGCGATTTGTCGGCGGCCGGCGGATTGTAATCAGCCATGACCTCGTTCAGCGCGTTGTTGTACGCCGTGCTGCCGCCGGTCTCCACATTGCTGAGATAATCGACCGCACCGTTGACATTGTCCACATACCAGGCGGATTGATTGGCACTGGAGGCAAAATCGACAATTTGTATATTGACGTCGCCAATTTTATCGTAAGCCTCAAACAGCTGCTGCAATGCATCTCTGGCTATTTCAATACGCGACTGGCCATTGGCATTGTCATCCATACTGCCGGAGCGATCGAGAACCACCACCAGGTTAAAGCTGGTAGCTGTGGAATTGTCTTCCAGCGCGGTATTGATATTTGAGCCGAGCGGCGCATCGTCCTCTATAGCGATGGTTAATGTGGAACTGGCTGTGTCACCAGTCACCGTATGTTCCACGCGGTAATCAAAAGTCTCTACGTCGTCCAAACCTTCGGTGGTGCTGTTCTGCAGCACATACTCATAATCCCCTGCACGGAAACCCGATACCTCCTGGGTATAAACCGTCAGCACACCGGTGGCAGTTGCAACGGTGATGATGCCATCGCCATCGCTATCAGTCTGCCCTGCCACCTCGGTAATCCGCGCCTGTGGGCTGATGCCCTGATCATTGTCCAGCAGATTGCCGGCAGCCGTAACTGGCGCAATGCCTGCTTGTGTGCCCAGCGGCAATCCGGCTTCACTCACCGCCGCGGTATCCGCTACAGCGCCGAGCGCATCGTGGCTGACCGAGAGCACAGCGCTACTGCTATCGCCGTCGCTGTCGGTCAGTTGGTAAGTAAACTCATCCTCAGGCAAAGCGGCGGAAAGCAGTGTCGACTGATAGGTGTAGTCACCACTTTGATTGATGGTCAGGACACCGCTGTCAGTGGTAATGGTCCAGATTCCCGTCCCGGCATCGAAGGCGCTGCTGACAGCAGTACCATTGAAACTGACATCGGTGAGTTGCGCCGCATCTGCGCCCAGCGTGTCGGCACCTGAGCCGTCTCCACCGGCGCCACTCAACACATTGCCGACAGCGGTGCCGCCCGCACCAACACTGTCATTATCGGCCTGAGCCAGAGGTTGTGTATCGGCAACATCGATAGTTACCGTCGTCCAGTCGCTGGTACTGGCGCCATCGGAGATGCGATAGGTAAAGCTGTCCTGCAGAATATCGGCGGCGCTATGGTCGAGGCTGTCAGGCGCCACATAACTAAACGAGCCATCGGCGTTTAGGATAACACTGCCGCCCAATGCGGTTGTCAATGCAGTTACTCCGTTGACAGCGCGGGCACCGGTGCCCGCGGTGTCGGTCGCCACCTCCGTGACGCTAATCGCTGCGCCCTCCGGGTCGTAGTCATTGCTGAGCACGCCGGCGGCGGCGTCTACCGTAAGGGTCTCTCCCTCGGCTACAGCGTAGCTGTCAACGCTTGCGACCGGGCGGCTATCACTGCCAGTCCCGGTAACGGTGATAGTGACAGTAGCGGGAGTACTGATGCCGCCGTCATTATCGGTGGCAGTATAAGTAAAGCTCACCTGGCGACTGGCTCCGAGTATCAAATCGTCGAAGTCGCTGCCGGGGTCGAAGCTGTAGCTGCCGTCGCTGTTGAATGTCAGACTGCCAGCGGTGACATCGCTTACCAAGGTATAGCCTGCGATCGTGCCGTCAATATCGGTGGCAGCGGGTACGGCGCTATTCAGCACTGTCTCTTCATCGGTGCTGGCCGCCGCAGCGCTGGCCACGGGTATATCATTGGTGCCGGTTACGGTAATCGTTACCGTCGCCGGGGCACTCACGCCGCCATTGTTATCGGTGGCGGTGTAGGTAAAACTTACATCGCGGGTCGCACCCGGCGCCAGGTTATCGAAGTCGCTGCCGGGATTGAAGCTGTAGCTGCCGTCGCTGTTAAATATCAGGCTGCCGGCGGTGACATCGCTTGCCAAGGCATAGCTCGCGATCGTGCCATCGCTATCGGTCGCGGCGGGCACCATTTCGTTGAGGATTGTCTCTTCATCAGTGCTGACTGTCGCAGCACTAGCCACCGGTATATCGTTGGTGCCGGTCACGGTAATGGTTACCGTCGCCGGGGCACTCACGCCGCCATTGTTGTCGGTGGCGGTGTAGGTAAAACTCACATCGCGGGTCGCGCCCGGTGCCAGGTCATCGAAGTCGCTGCCAGGATCGAAGCTGTAGCTGCCGTCGCTGTTAAACGTCAGACTGCCGGCAACTACGTCCGTCGCTAAGGTATAGCTCGCGATCGTGCCGTCAATATCGGTCGCGGCGGGCACGGTGCTATTCAGCACTGTCTCTTCGTCCGTATTGGCCATCGCAGCGCTAGCCACCGGTATATCGTTGGTACCGGTCACGGTAATGGTTACCGTGGCCGGGGCACTCACGC
>JANQMH010000123.1 GCA_028280195.1 Exilibacterium sp. | reverse complement strand
AGCGCCACTCGTCGTTGCTCGTCACTCATTTGGAATGACCAAACCACGCTCCTCGCGCCTAGATTGGCGCTTTGTCAGGCGCAACAGAGCTAACTCAATGAGTGTCAACAGGCCCTAGTATAATTACTTGTTGGTTGCCGCCCGGTTTTGAACATCCACAGGAGAACCCTATGTCACGCCTGCCGCCTTTGCGTCTCGACCAACTCGATACGGAGCTGCGGGCGACCATGGCCGCCGGTGAGGAGATGATGGGCTTTACCCCCAATGACGGCCTGATCATGGCGCGCAAGCCGGCTCTGCTGAACGCCCTGTTGAGCCTGGTGCAGGCGGTATATCAACCCGGCAGTGTAGCGCTGGAACTGAAAAAGTTGGTGGCGCTGATGAGCAGCAGCGCCAGCGGCTGCCAGTACTGCCAGACCCATACCAGCTTTGCCTCCCTGCGCGCCGGCGTGGCCGCGGAAAAAATCGCCGCGATCTGGGAGTATCCTACTCACCCGCTGTTTAGCGATGCCGAACGTGCAGCGCTGGATCTGGCGCGCTATGCGGCGATGATTCCCAACGCCGTGACCGATACCCAGTTTCGACAGCTGCGCCGGCATTTCAGTGACGAGCAGATCGTCGAACTGCTGGGCGTGGTCTCGCTGTTTGGCTTTCTCACCCGCTGGAACGCCACCCTGGCCACGGAGCTGGAGCCGGAACCGAAAGCAGGTGCGGTTGGCATTGGGGATCTGCCGGAACTATAGCTCATAGACCCGGGAGCTCATAGACCCGGGAGGTCACAGACCCGGGAGATCACAGGCCTGGAAATTACCGGCTCTCTAGCGGCGCAATGGCGGCTCCTCATGCGCAAGTGCCAGGGTGTCCAGCATCGACAGGGCGAACTGTTGTGTGGTCTGGATCAACTCGGCAAATTGTTTTTCCGCGCGCGCGTTCTTTGGCGTGATCTGAAAAGAAAACTGCAGCAGATCCGCAGCGGAAAAAGGTAGGAAATAGTCCAACTGGTTTTTAAATGGACGGCAAAAAAACAACTTGACGCCGTTGATGCTTATCTCTTCGACAGAGAAACGGGGCTTGCCGTCAGACTCGACCCCGTTATGCTGATCTTTGCCGTCAACCGGCGTAACGCCGGGTAGTTCGTCAAACTGATGTGTCGCGCCGGAATAGTAATTTCGTATCCATATGCTCGCCGTGTCCAGTTGATAGAGGTCGCGATATACTCTGCGTTCAGCGCGGGTGACCCCGAGGCCGCGCAGAAACAAAGAGAGTGATGCATGGGAGCGGGAGAGCATGTGCTTAGGATAAAGGCGCCACGCACTGTGGTAAATGTCGATGACACAGCGGCCGAGCCTGTCGTTACAATCATACTCTGTTTTTGCCACAGTATTTAAGAAAGGGCGCCGGTCAATGATATTCCCCAGTGCATCTCTTGCAATTCTGGCAGTAGCTTTTGGAATCTTCACCCGCAACCGGGTACGGAATAGAAGAATGTCATACCAGGGTGCTTTCTGAATGTTTGCCGCCTTGAGACGGGGCTGCACGGTTAAAGCCTGCTTCACAGTCACTCCGACAACTCGATTGCTGCTGGGATATATCGCCCGATTCTACGTGAAACACGGGTCCGGTATTGTCGACTGTGTTGAAAATTGGAGGGTGCGCCCGAAAAAAGCGCAATCGAGTGAAACGCCGGGTACTCTTGATAGATAGTGATAGATACAGACTGAGCCTTGATGCTTCAGGGTGCAGGCATAACCCGGTGCCGGGGTGGGCGGCATAACGTCCAGGCTTGATGTCTCACTTCGGGCTGCCCTGCTGTGCCTGGAAGACATCGAAAATCTCCCCGGCACTGGCCGACCAGACTCCTTCCCGACTGCAGATATGGTCGAGCACCTGTTCGAGCCTGCCGATACGATGGGGCTGCCCCAGCACCCAGGGGTGAATCGACAGGGACAGAATGCGCCCGCCCTCGCGCTCGGCCTCCGCCAATAAAAAATCGCAGGCATCGCTGATCTGCTCCACATAGGCATCTTCGCTATGCAGGTTATTCATCAGAATAAAGCGGTCTTCCAGCTCCGCCGACAGCGGCATGGCGGTCAATTCGCCACTGTCGGTATGGAAAGCGTAGGGCATGTCGTCGTTGACCCAGTCGCAAAAGTACGCCACGCCGTTGGCGGCGAGCAGCTCCGGAGTGTTTTCGCTTTCACTGCGCGCCGGGCTGATCCAGCCGCGCACCGGCTGGCCGCTGAGCCGGCGCAGTCGCTGCAGCGCGCCGGCAACCAGTTCGGCCTCTTGTTCGCGCGCTTGGCCGCCGTAGTGCAGGGCATCCATATGCTCACCGTGGCAGATAATTTCATCGCCACGGGCGAGAATTTTCTCCAGCAGATAAGGTGCCCGCTCGGCCAGGCGGGTATTGATGGCGATGGTCGGTTTGATACCGTAGCGATCGAAGGCTTTGAAAAAACGGTAGATGCCGACGCGGTTGCCGTAGTCGCGCAGGCTGAAATGCCGCAGGTCGGGGTAGGGCATGGTCATACCGCCGGGCACCTTGAAGGGTTTGCCGCGCTGATTGAGCGGAAAAAACTGCAGCGCCACATTGACCCACAGCGCCAGCCTGGCGCCGCCGGGCCACTGCACCGGCGGCCGGTCTGTCAACATCGACCAGCGGTAGCGATCGTGGTCCATGCCGTAGCGGCGCCTGGGGTAGTGCAGGTATTGCGGGTCCAGTGTCATGCGCTGCGCCCTCCGCCCGCCTGCGCCGCAATGGCATGCAGCGCCTGATCGTAGTAATGGTCGAGAAAATAGTCGGCGATTTCGCGGCCGGTGGTCAGCCATACCTGGCTGTGGCCGGTGATATATTCCAGCGCCTCTTCAAAGGCCTTGAGGCGGTGGGGACAGCTGACCTGGTAGTTGTGGGTGGGAATACACATCACCGTGCCCGATTCGGCCCCTTCGGCATAGAGGCGGTCGAAATTGTCCTTCAGCATTTGGCCGTAGCGGCGCGGTTCCACCTTGTTGACGACGTAGGCAATGGTGTCGTTCATCTCCAGGGAGTAGGGAATGGAGATAAAGCGCGCGCCGTTGCGCACCCGGATCGGCGTGGGCTGATCGTCGTGAAACAGATCGCAGGTATAGAGGCCGCCGGCCTCGGCAAACAGGTCCAGGGTCTGTTCGGAGTGGGACAGGGCCGGCGCCAGATACCCGGCCGGTCTGGCGCCGGTATGCCTCTCGATTGTAGCGACAGAGTCCGCGATCATCTCCCGCTCCTGCTGTTCGCTGAGCCCGTAGGTATAGCGGGTATTGTAGATACCGTGACTGAAAAACTCCCAGTCGCGCTCCAGGCACAGTTCGATAATTTCCGGGTGGTGGTCGCACAGCGCCGTGGACAGCGAGATCGAACCGCGAATACCGTACTTGTCCAGCACCCGCATCTGCCGCATATGGCCGACGCGGTTGCCGTAGTCGCGGATGGAATAGCCCGGCACCGCCGGGTTCGGCTGCGGCCAGGGTGCGCGCTGGGGGTTGGCGGGGGGATTCAGTTCGTAGAACTCGATATTGGGCGCCACCCAGAAGGCCACCCGGGCGCCGTTGGGCCAGGTAATTCCGGGACGGTTTTCATAGGCCCAGTAATCGTAATAGCCGGGGTCTTCGCGCATGCTTATGCCTCGCTTTGCGCTTTCGCGGTCTGCGCATCGAGCCAGTCGTACACCGCCTGCACCTCGAGTACATCGGCGTACTTGAGCGACAGGTCGGTGAGATTGGCGTAGTGGTAGCTCTCGTGTTTGTCGGCCACGCACTGCTCCGGCACGATGGTGCGGTAGCCGCGGCTGAGGCTGTCGACCGCGGTGGCGCGGATACAGCCGGAGGTGGAACCGCCGGTGATGACCACTGTATCCACCTGGTGCCACACCAGCAGCGACTGCAACGGCGTCTCGAAAAAGGCCGAAGGCATTTTCTTGGTGTAGATCGCGTCGCGCCGGCGGTCGATGTCGAGGCGCTCGTCAAACTCGCTGCGCTCCGAGTCGAACTTGATATTCTGCAGCGAGTCCGGGGTATCGGTGCGCGTGCCCCAGACACCGGCATCCTCGCCCGAGGCCATATAGGCCACATGGGTCCACACCACCGGCCAGTCCAGGGCGCGAAAGCGCGCCGCCAGCTCGCTGATATGGCGCATCTGCTGCGGGTCGGTTTCGTAGGCGGTTTTGAACAGGTCGGTACGGGTATAGGCCTTCTGCGGATCGACATTGACCAGCACCGCTTTCTTGCCGAAGCCGAAGCGGGCCCGGGCCGGGTTTGCCTTGACCTCGAGATAGATCTCTTTGGCGGTTTTGCTGGTGGTTTCCATGGGCTCTCCGACGCTTTTTGTAAAAGATATATAGCTATAACTATATATTGATGGCTTATGCCGGTAAAGGCCGCCTGCCGCAGTTTAGCGCTTGATAATTATCAATGCAGGGTGCCAGGCAGCGGGCTACTGTCGGCCACTATAGCAGCAGAGACGGGTCTTGCAGTACAAGTCATAATGTTATAGAAATATAACAAATCCTTGGTTACAATACCCACACACCAAGGCCGGGATATTGCGACAAGGTATCAGTACTGGATGACCATGTCCGGTAGTCTCTGCCGGCACACAACCTTGGAGAATAATAACCAGATCCATGAGCGCTGAAATACAGATTCTGGTCGTTACGGCCGCCACCATTGCCTTTGTGCATACACTGTTGGGCCCGGACCACTATCTGCCTTTCGTCGCAATGGCCAAGGCCCGTGGCTGGACCTTGAAAAAAGTGACGGCCATTACCCTGGTATGTGGTGTCGGACATATTGTCGGCTCCATCGCCCTCGGTTTTATCGGCGTAGCGCTGGGTACGGCCATCGCCACGCTGGAGTGGGTGGAGGCGGTGCGCGGCGATATTGCCGCCTGGGGCCTGATCGCCTTCGGTTTGACCTATTGTGCCTGGGGCGTGCGGCGCGCTTACCGCAGGCACAGCCACAGCCATATTCACAGCCATGGCGACCTGGTGCACAGCCACGCCCACAGCCACAGCGGCGAGCACGCCCATCTGCACGAAGCCGAAGGCGGCGCCAACCTGACCCCTTGGGTGATCTTTATCATTTTTGTCCTGGGGCCGTGCGAGCCGTTGATACCACTGCTGATGTACCCGGCGGCACAGCAGAGTATGCCCGGGCTGATACTGGTCACCGCCACCTTCGGCGCGGTGACTCTGCTGACCATGCTGGCCGCGGTGCTGTTTGCCACCTGGGGGCTGAGCTGGATCAAGCTGCCGCAGCTGGCGCCGTTCAGTCACGCCATGGCGGGGGCAACGGTACTGATCTGCGGTCTGTCGATTCAGTTTCTCGGACTTTGACTGCGGATCGCGGAGGCGGGCGTCAATGAGTGAATACGACTACAAGGCTATCGATGCGGTGGTCAATATCTGGACCGCCGAGGCACTGGCGCAGCGCCCGGGCTGGACCGATGAGTTCTTTCTCGGCAAGGTCAAGGGCCGCCACCACAGCGGCGGCATCAGCCTGGAAACCATGCTCGAGCAGATGGATGAGGCCGGTATCGAAAAGGGCCTGCTGGTAGCGGCGAAAACCGGCCGCCCGGGACTGCCGGGCAGCTACCATATGCCTTTGGAAATTGTAGCGCGTGCCTGCAAACAGTATCCCGGCCGTTTCTACGGGCTGGCGGGCATCGATCCGTTCCAGGGTATGGACGGGGTGCGGGCGCTGCAGGATGCGGTGGAGAATATGGGCTTCGTCGGCGCCCACCTCTACCCCCACTGGTTTGAACTGCCGCCCAACCACGCCAAGTACTACCCGTTTTACGCCAAGTGTATCGAACTGGATATTCCGGTGCAGATGCAGGTCGGCCAGTCGCTGATCTACGCCAAAGAACAGCGCTGCCGCAGTGTCGGCCGGCCGATCTACCTGGACGATATCGCCTGCGACCTGCCGGAGTTGAAACTGATCGGTTCCCATGTGGGCATTCCCTGGCACGAGGAAATGATCGCCATGGCCTGGAAGCACGAGAATGTTTATATCTGCACCGATGCCCACAGCCCCAAGTATTGGCCCGAGAGCCTGGTGAAATACATCAATTCCTACGGCCAGGAAAAAGTGATTTTCGGCACGGACTTTCCGGTGCTGCGCTTTGCCCGCACGGTCGGTGAAATCGACGAGTTCGGTCTCAAGCCGCAGGTGCGCAGAAAGTTTCTGCGCGACAACGTACTGAAGCTGTACAACATCGAATGATGGCCGCGATTGCCGCCGGCAGGAGTCGATAATATGGCCGGACCCTTAGACGGAATCCGAATCGTAGAGATGACCAGTGTGGTGCTGGGGCCCTGGGCCTGCCAGATGCTCGGCGATCTGGGTGCCGAGGTGATCAAAATCGAGCCGCCCGGCGGCGACACCAACCGCAACCTCGGCCCGCACCGCCGCGACCCGAAGATGTGCTCCCTGTATCTGACCTGCAACCGCAACAAGCAGAGCCTGGTGCTGGACCTGAAAGCCGGGCAGGGCAGGGAGGCGGCGCTGCGCCTGGCCGAGCGGGCCGACGTTATGATCCACAATTTCCGCCCCGCGGCCATGCAGCGCCTGGGCCTCGACTACGATGCGGTCAAAGCCCGCAACCCGGGAATTATCTACTGCGCCACCTACGGCTACAGCAAAACCGGTCCCTACGGCGACAAGGGCGCGCTCGACGACTCGATTCAGGCCGCCAGCGGTATCGCCATGCTGCAGAGCATGGTGGAGGGGGAGCCGCGCTACCTGCCCACCATCGTCGCCGACAAGACCACGGCGCTGACGGTAGTGCAGGCGGTACTGGCGGCCCTGTTCCACCGCGAACGCAGCGGCGAGGGGCAGGAGATCGAAGTGCCGATGTTCGAGAGCATGGTCGCCTATGTGATGACTGAACATCTCTGGGGGCTGACCTTTGAGCCGCCTATCGGCGAGGCCGGCTATACCCGCCTGATGAGCGCACACCGCCGTCCCTACAAGACCAAAGACGGCTATCTGGCGGTCTTGCCCTACTGGGACAATCACTGGCGCACCTTCTGCGAAGTGGCCGGGCGCGCGGATCTGTTACAGGACCCGCGTTTTACCGATATGCGCGCGCGGCTGCAGAACATCGATGCCAGTTACGCCGCCACCGCCGAGGTGATCGCCACCAAAACTACCCAGCAGTGGCTCGACCTGCTCGGCGACACCAATGTGCCGATGATGGTGGTCAACACTCTCAATGGCCTGATCGACGACCCCCATCTGCAGGCCTCGGGTTTCTGGCAGCTGTTCGCGCATGCCACCGAGGGCACCATCCGCATGAGCAAGCCACCGATCAATTTCGAAAAAACCCCGGCGCAGATTCGCTCACTGGCGCCGAAGCTGGGAGAAAACAGCGAGACCATACTTCGGTCTGCGGGTTATAGCAACGAAGAAATCGAGCAAATGATTGCTGCTGGAATTACAGCAAGTAACAGTCACTAGTTGCTAGTCTCTAGTAACTAGTAACTTCTTTTGTAGGAGATTGGTATGAGTTTTAAGAATCTTTTTATCGAACACCAACGCAGCGCCGAGGAGCAGGCCTGGATCGACGAGGAAATTGCCGAGCAGGAGGCGCGTTTCAGCAAGATCGAAAAAGAAATGCAGGATCTGGCGCCGCAGCGCGATACCTGGTATCACGAGTTTTTGGACCGCGTCAGCACCATCGGCTTCAATATGGACGGCGATGACAAGTTGGTAATCAAGCCCGAGGACCTGCCGGTGAAACCCGAAGGCCATCGGGATCGGGTGGTGTGGAAACACGGCGCCGACGGCGATTAGACGCCCGCTTGGGGCCCGCTTGCTAACACAGCTGTATGAGAAGCCGTGCGAGACCGCGGTGTAATGAATTGACTTATTGGAGAACAGGGTATGGCTCGTCCACATATCGAACCGTTTTGCGATCGCGATGTTCACTTTAAAAATATGCTGCTGCCCGGCTTTGGCCGCGATATGGGCTTCAAAATGCTCAGCCTCGATACCGACAGCGGCGCCTGCAGTATGACTGTACAGTTTGGCGGCGGCTACAAGCAAGCGCCGGGTTTCTCCTGGTCGGAGATGGAAATGATGGTGGTCGAAGGCGAGCTGCGCGTCGGCGACAGAAGTGTGCGCAAGGGGCACTACTTTTTTGTCCCCGCCGGCTATGCCATGCCCGCCATCAGCAGCGAGCAGGGTGCGCTGGTATTGATGATGTACAATACCGCCGAGCCCAGTCATGTCGAAGCCACCGAGCACCACCCGCAGTGCCAGCTCAATCTGTACCACGATGTCGACTCCTATATGGACATACCCTGGGCGGTGGGCAATGTCACCAAGCCGTCGGTGGCCAGCGGCTGCCTGATCAAACTGCTGAACTACAACCCCATCTCCCACGCCATGACCTTCCTCTACTGCATGACGCCGAACTTCTATCAGGACAATATTTCCTACCACGACTGCGCCGAGGAGTCCTACCATTTGTGGGGCACTTCCTGGATGATGCAATTCGGCGATCTGCCCACCGGCGGGTACTTCTGGCGCCCGGCCTATATCAATCACGGCGCCTTCGCCAGTGAATTCGGCTGTATCGCCCTGGGCCGCACTGATTCGAAGCTGTTTAACCACTTCCACTACAACCCCTGGTCGACACCGGTGCAAAACCGCGAGCGCTCCGGCGCGCGCCTGTATCAGCGCGACCCGCTGCTGTATCGCTGGGCGGTCAGTAAAGACCACAACCACCCTCACGGCCCGGAGGATTTCGAAACCACCATGCCGCGTCGCGGTGAGGGCTTTGATCAGGCCGGCGCGCGGGTGTCCGACGGCAAGCAGCACAGTCACTGGCACGGCCACCACCATCACGATCACGGCCATCACCACGATTGAGGAGCTGACACCGCGATGAAACTGGTCAATATCGATCACTCCCCTTATGCTGCCCGGGTGCGTATACAGGTACGCAAGAAAAACCTGCCGGTGGAGATGATAGAGTCGCCGGTGCCGCGCAAGACGCCGGCATTTTTTCAGGCCTTTCCGCTCGGCAAGATACCGCTACTGCAGCTTGACGGCGGCGAGTACCTGCCTGAGTCGATCGCCATCATGGAATATCTCGAAGACTGTTTCCCGGCGCCCGCGCTGCGCCCGGACAGCCCGCTGCAGCGCGCCCATATGCGCGTTTTAAGCGGCTTTACCGATACCCATCTGGGGCCGGCACTGTCGCCGCTGTTTCGCGTTTTACTGCTGGCGGACGCCGGCGTCGACAAGGTCGCCCAGCTAGGCGCGGTGCGCGCCGAACTGGAAAAACTCGATCACTGGCTGGCCGCCACAACCTCGCCGGCCGAGCGGTCGCTGCATCTGGGCGATCTGGTGCTGGCGCCGACATTCTGGTACGCGCTGACACTGGCATCACTGTTTGGTAACGGCAATATCCATAGCGGCCTGCAGCAGGTGCAGAACTGGTGGACCTGGGTTAACAACGATACCGAAGTCGAGCGCGCTGTCGGTGAAATGGACAGCGCTTTCCGCGCCTTTATGGATACCAGGCCGCAATAGGCAACACAATACGGGGAATACCATGGCCCACCGCACTATTCGTGGAGAGATTCTCTATACCAGTAAAAAACCGGCGTCGATGGACCGCGAGCGCGGGCGCGAATACTTCAGCCTGACGCAGCAGGCC
>JANQMH010000106.1 GCA_028280195.1 Exilibacterium sp. | reverse complement strand
TCACTAGCGACTAGTGACTAGTGACTAGTGACTAGTGACTAGTGACTAGTGACTAGTGACTAGTGACTAGTGACTAGTGACTAGTGACTAGTGACTAGTTAGTGTTGGCGTTGCGTTTGCCGAAGTCCAGCATTCGCTGCAGCGGTATCATGGCGCGGGCACTTATCTGGGGATCGACATGAATCTCATCCCCCCCCTGTTCCAACGCCTTTAGCAGGCTGTCCAGGCTGTTCATCGCCATCCACGGGCAGCTGGCACAGCTGCGGCAGGTTGCGCCGCCGCCCGCCGTCGGCGCGACGTGAAACTCCTTTTCGGGGCACAGTTGCTGCATTTTGTAAAAGATGCCCTGGTCCGTGGCGACGACGAAGCGGGGATTCGGCAGGGTCTGCGCCGCCTTTATCAACTGCGAGGTGGAACCCACCACATCGGCCAGTTCCACCACCGACTGCGGCGATTCCGGGTGTACCAGCACGGCGGCATCGGGGTACAGGGTTTTCAAATCCGCCACGCCCTTGGCCTTGAATTCCTCATGCACAATGCAGGCGCCGTCCCAGAGGATCATATCGGCGCCGGTCTGGCGCTGTACGTAGTTGCCCAGGTGCTTGTCCGGCGCCCACAGGATTTTCTCGCCCTCGGCATCCAGATGGTCGATCAGATCCAGCGCAATACTCGACGTCACCACCCAGTCGGCGCGGGCCTTGACCGCCGCCGAGGTATTGGCATAGACCACCACGGTGCGGTCCGGGTGGCGATCGCAAAACGCGGAAAACGCATCGGCGGGGCAGCCCAGATCGAGGGAACAGGTGGCCTCGAGCGTGGGCATAACCACTTTTTTATCAGGGGTTAGGATCTTGGCCGTCTCACCCATAAACTTTACCCCGGCCACAATCAGCGTCTCGGCCGGGTGCTCTCTGCCGAAGCGCGCCATCTCGAAGGAATCGGCCACACAGCCGCCGGTTTCCTCGGCCAGCGCCTGCACCACGGGATCGGTGTAGTAGTGAGCAACCAGCACGGCATTGCGCGCCTGCAACAGCTGCTTGATGCGGTTTTTCAGCACCTGTTGTTCAGTGGGTGAGTACTTCGGCGCCTGATAGAGGTGCGACAGATGTTCCTTCACCAGCTCGCGTGCGCCCACATCAATACCGGTGGACACCTTGGCAATTACGGACATACTTGAACTCGTTCACTATTGGGAACCGCTTATAGTAGCATAATACGAGGTTGCACTGAAAAATCTCAACTAAGTGCGCACTAACGGGAAAAAGACCCCAGCGGCGGTAAAGCGGACTCCGCCGGCGGGGTCAAGCGCCAAAATCAGTTGCAGAGGTCGGCCGGCGGCGCTATCGGCAACAGGATCTGGTCAATGGGATAGACCACCCAGCGAAAGCCGGCGATGGCATCGCTGCTAATTTGCGACGGCGTGGCATTGGCATCGCCTTTGACGAATAAGCCGCCGCTGTTAACGCCGGTTTGAATCTCGGCGCCATTTACTGTGTGCAGCGAACGGTAGCGCAACAGGCGCGAATCGCTGCGCACCGTAAACAGGGTGGCGTGGTAGGTGAGGATGGCAGTCAGAGCATCGGTATCGCCTACCGGCAGGTTGATCAGCCGGGTCGCCAGGTCGAGAGCATCGCTGCAGCCGAGGGCCTCGGCGGTGGCATCGAAAACATCATCAGTCGGTGCAAACAGGGTGACCCGGTTTTGGTCCAGCACCGGTGTAAGATTGGTGGTATCCAGCGCGAATTTCAGAGTACCAAAACCGTTGGCTTCGAGAAGATCGGACAGCTGGGTATAGTGGCGCCAGGCGTGAGCGGGGCTTGACAGCAGCGCTGTCAGAGCCAGTGCCAAAGCGCTGGCCGCAACGACTCTGCCAAGTTTCATGACTCGAAAAAATCTATTCATTATTTATCCCTCAGATAAGAATGACCGGTGAAAGCACGTGGCCGGTGAAAGCACAATGGTGAATCGGGCAAGCGAACCATTGGCCGGCGGCCCGTCAATGTCTGTGTGTAGCGCCTAGGTATACGGGCTTACCATAAAAATGGTTTACGGTTTTTTGCGCCCGCAGAGGCGCTGCCGTCAAATCGGCGCAGAAATTTTTCTGCGCCGGGTTTTTGTTTCACTTTGATGAAATTTCTGATGAAATTTCGGCGCGCAAAAGAACAGCTGCGCAGATGTTAGCGGGTTCACAGTTCGGCGCTCGGAGTCATTGATTATTTACCGCCAGCAGTGAGAGGATTACCATTGGCCTTGCCAACAGTCGGTGCCGGACGGCCGGCTTATACACAGCGTCTTTAAACTGTCATTGCAGGGAAGTCTATGTTTGTTAACAGCAGAGAATTCGATCACCCCAACAGTCGCCAGCAGGCCATGGGTGTAGATACACGCCGGGCGGCGCTTTACAGCGCCGGCGGTCAAGCACTGGCCCATCCGCAAACCGGCGGTATGATCTCGCCAAGCCGCCATGAATTGCATACAAACGACGTGCTGTACCGCTTTGCCAGCAGCGAGTCGACACTGGGCCGCGCGGTTACCGGCGGCTGGTGGGTCGCACGCGAGGAATTCCAGCAACTGTCGAGCTTTGCCCAACACAACAACTTGCATATTGCCATGGCGGCGCGGTTGTTGTGTTGCGTGCCACCGGAATGGAGCGATATGGGTCTGTTGTTGCGCGCCGTGGTCAACCAACCCTTGCTGGCCTACCGCGGCCTGGGCAATGATGTCAGGGTAGATCACCCGGACGGCCTCGGCGCGGTGCATATGCAGGCACACAACCATATCGCCTCGCGCCGCCTGTACCAGCTGTTTATTCCCGGCCTGGTGCAATACGCCGATAAAACGCCGAACCAGGTACTGCCCGGCGCGCTGACACTGGAGCAGGAATGGCGCCTGGATACGGAACAGGCGCGGCGCGGCTGGCTGTATATTTAGCTGCCGGCCGCCGCTTAACCGCCGCCGGCGATAGGCAGAGCGCAGCAGGCGGCAAGGCCGCTGCCTGTGCGGCCGCGGCACCGAATGCCGCTCGAATATGGCTATACCCTCTCGGCCACGCGGGCCTCGACCGTACCGGTATCTGCAGCAGGTGCGCCGGCGCCGCGGCTTTCCAGTTTGCGCAGCAGTACATAGAACAGCGGCGTGAGGAACAGCCCGAAGAAGGTGACACCGAGCATACCGGAAAACACGGCAATACCCATGGCATTGCGCATCTCGGCGCCGGCGCCGGTGGACAGGGCCATCGGCAGCACTCCCATAATGAAGGCAAACGAGGTCATCAGAATCGGCCGCAGGCGCATGCGGCTGGCCTCGACCGCGGCGGCGACAATGCCACGCCCCCTGTTTTCCAGTTCGCGGGCAAACTCGACGATTAAAATGGCATTCTTGGTCGCCAGCCCCACCAGCACAAACAGGCTGATCTGGGTGAAGATATTGTTGTCGCCGCCGCTCAGCCAGACACCGGTAATGGCCGACAACAGACTCATGGGCACGATCAATATCACCGCCAGTGGCAGCGCCAGGCTCTCATACTGGGCGGCCAGCACCAGAAACACCAGCAGCACCACCAGCGGGAACACAAACACGGCGGTGTTGCCGGCCAGGATCTGCTGATAGGTCAGTTCCGTCCACTCGAAGTCCATCCCCTGGGGCAGTGTCTCGTCGAGAATCCCGGCAATGGCTGCCTGTGCCTGGCCGCTGGAATAACCCGGCGCGGCATTGCCATTGAGGTCCGCCGCGCGGAAGGCGTTGTAGCGCCCGGCGCTCTCCGGGCCGAAGCTCTCCTCGACGGTGACCACGGCGCCCAGCGGCACCATATCGCCCTGGTTGTTGCGCACCTTGAGCTTGAGGATGTCCTCCGGGGTAGAGCGGAACGCCTTATCGGCCTGCGCCACCACCCGGTAGGTGCGGCCGAACTGATTGAAGTCATTGATATAGAGCGAGCCCAGGTAAATCTGCATCGCCTCGAACACTTCACTGATATCCAGCCCCAGCTGCTTGGCCTTGGTACGATCCAGATCGGCGTACAGCTGCGGCACATTGATTTTGTAGTTGGAGAAGATGCCGGCCAGCTCCGGCGCGGCGGCGGCTTTTTCCATCACCTCGGCAAGTGCGCGGCTCAGCGCCTCGTCACCCTGATCGGTGCGATCCTGGATCTGCAGTTTGAAGCCGCCGATGGTGCCGAGCCCCTGTACCGGTGGCGGCGGGAAGATGGCGATAAACGCTTCGTCTATGGCATTGTACTTTTGCTGCAGGCGCTGTGAGATGGCAAAGCCGGACAGCGAATCGTCGCGGCGATCGAAATCGTCGAGGGTGACAAACACAATACCGGCGCTGGAGCTGTTGGTAAAACCGTTGATCGACAGCCCCGGAAACGCCACCGCACTGACCACACCGGGTTCATCCAGAGCGATTGCCGACATCTCGCGGATCACCGCCTCGGTGCGATCCAGAGTCGCGCCGTCGGGCAGCTGGGCAAAACTCACCAGATACTGCTTGTCCTGCACCGGGACAAAACCCTGCGGTACCTGCTCGAAGCCCAGGTAGGTAAAGCCCAGCAACAGCCCGTAAATCGCCATGGCCGCGGATTTGCGGCCGAGAATGCCGCCGACACCGCGCGAGTAACTCTCCGAGCTGCGCTTGAAAAAGCGGTTAAAGCCGTTGAAAAAACCGCCGAAGACTCTGTTCATTCCCCGCGTCAGGGCATCGGGCCTGGCGCCGTGCCCCTTGAGCAGCATGGCCGACAGCGCCGGGCTTAAAGTCAGGGAGTTAAATGCGGAAATGATCGTCGAGATGGCGATGGTCAGGGCAAACTGCTGGTAAAACTGGCCGGTTAGCCCACTGATAAACGCAATCGGCACAAACACCGCCACCAGTGTCAGAGAGATGGCGATAATCGGCCCGCTCACTTCGTTCATGGCCTTGTAAGTAGCCTCGCGCGGATTGAGGCCGTTTTCGATATTGCGCTCGACATTCTCCACCACCACGATGGCGTCATCCACGACGATGCCGATCGACAATACCAGGCCAAACAGCGACAGCGCATTGATGGAAAAGCCGAACAGGTGCATCAGCGCAAAGGTACCGACAATGGAGACCGGCACCGCCAGCAGCGGAATGATCGACGCGCGCCAGGTCTGCAGGAAAACAATCACCACCAGTACCACCAGGCCCACCGCCTCGAGCAGTGTTTTTACCACCGCCTCGATAGAGCCTCTGACAAATACCGTCGGATCGTAGACCACACTGTAGTCCAGCCCTGCGGGGAAATTTTGCTTCAGCTCCTCCATCGTGGCGCGCACATTATTGGAGATTTCAATGGCGTTGGCACCGGGCGCTTGAAAGATCGGCAGCGCCACTGCGCGTTTATTGTCGAGCAGCGAGCGCAGTGCGTACTCCGAGGCGCCCAGCTCCACCCGGGCCACATCACTGAGACGGGTGATTCTGCCGTCGGCATCGGCGCGGACAATAATGTCCTCGAACTCTTCCGGTGTCTGCAGGCGGCCCTTGGCATTGATCGGCAACTGCAGCTCAATGGCATCGCCGTAGGGCGCGCCGCCGATCATACCGGCGGCAACCTGCACATTCTGCTCGCGCACTGCGGCCACCACTTCGCCGGCGCTCAGACCGCGCTCGGCGATTTTTTCCGGGTTGAGCCACAGGCGCATGGCGTAGTTGCCGGCGCCGAACAGCCGCACCTGGCCCACCCCTTCGATGCGCGCCAGCTGGTCCTTGACATTGAGCACGGCGTAATTGCGCAGATACAGGGTATCGTAACGGTCATTGGGCGAGGTCAGGTGCACCACCATCGTCAGATCGGGCGAGGTTTTTACTGTGGTTACCCCCAGCTGCCGGGTCACATCCGGCAGGCGCGGCAGCGCCTGGGCGACGCGGTTCTGCACCAGTTGCTGGGCCAGATCCGGGTCAGTGCCGATCTCGAAGGTCACCGTCAGGGTCAGCAGGCCGTCGGCGGTGGATTGCGAATACATGTAGAGCATATTCTCGACGCCGTTGATTTCCTCCTCCAGCGGCGTCGCCACGGTTTCGGAGATCACGGTCGGATTGGCGCCGGGAAAAGACGCGTTGACCACCACCGTGGGCGGCACCACCTCCGGGTATTCGGAGATGGGGAGTTTGAACATGGAAATGAGACCGGCCAGAAAAACAGCGACTGACAAAACGCCTGCGAGAATCGGCCGGTCGATAAAGGCTTTGGAAATATTCATGACTGCTGCTCCGTTTATTCTTTTCTGTACCTATCGCCAATTCAGTACTTATCGCCAATTCAGTGCTTATCACCAATTCAGTACTTATCGCCAATCGAGCTGTCAGGCCGCCTTTTCAGTGGGCGGCCAACAGGTTTTCCGCTTCTGCCTGACCGGCGATATCGACCGGCGCCACCTGCATGTCCGGGCGCACCCGCTGCAGGCCGTTGACGATCACCTGTTCACCCGCGACCAGCCCGGACAGCACTACCCGCTGGCCGCTGATGCTGCGGCCCAGGGTGACTTCGCGATAGCCAACCCGGCCGTCACTGTCGACGGTGTAGACAAACCTGCGGTCCTGGTTGGTACCGACGGCGCGTTCGCTGAGCAAGAGTTTTTGCGACTCACTGGCCGCGCCCAGGCGCACATTGGCATACATGCCCGGCACCAGGGCACCGTCGCTGTTATCGAAAATGGCCCGCGCCCGGATAGTGCCGGAGCGACTGTCGAGGCGGTTGTCGAAGGCGTGGATACGGCCGCGATAGACCACACTGTCGTCGCCGGACAGGCTCATTTCCACCGGCATGGCGGCGCCTGACCCGCCGCTGCGCACCGCGTTGACATAGGTCTGCTCATCGACATCGAATTCGGCATAGAGGCGGTCCTGGGAGACAATGGTGGTCAGCACCGGGGCGTTGGCCCCCGCCTGCACCACATTGCCTGCGGTAATTTCAGCGCGGCTGATACGGCCCGCTACCGGGGCGGTAATATGGGCGTATTCCAGATCCAGGCGCGCCTGTTGCAGTGCCGCCTTGGCGGCGTCGATGCTGGCAAGCGCAACCTTGTGATCGTTGAAGCTGGTGTCATAGGCACTCTGGGATATCACCTTTTTCTCAATCAGTTCCGCTGCCCGCCGCCGCTCCAGCTGCGCTAACCGGGCGCGCGATTCGGCCGCCGCCAGCTCAGCTTCGGCGCTGGCGACGGCGGCCTGGTAGGGGCGCGGGTCGATGATATAGAGCGGGTCACCGGCCGCCACCAGCTGCCCCTCTGCAAACAATACCTGCTCGATGGTGCCGCCGACCCGGGGTCGCACATCGACCTGATCGACGGCACTGAGGCGGCCGGAAAACGCGTTCCAGAGGCGCACTTGCCGCACCTGCAGCGTAACCACATCGACTGCCGGCAGGGCGTGCGCGGCCGCGACCTGAGGTGAGGCGGAGACACCGGGAGCAAAGTGGACGGCGCCGACAGCGGCACCCAGGGTGCTTAGCGCGGCCAGAGCGGCCACGGCGGTGTGGTTTTTGACGATACGGGTAATGGATTTCATCAGCCTTCTCCCTGTGAATGGCTTACCTGTGAATGGCTTACCTAAATTACCGGCTTGGTACAAACCGGTTGGTATGGAATTGCGGCAAATAATATCCATACCGGTCGGTATGTGTCAACGGATTTTTTCTCGGAATCGTAAGTATTTGTTAGGGTATTGATTTTATTAGATAAAAATAGCACTTCATGCCGGAGGGGCGGTGTAAGACTCGGAAGGTCACACTAGTGATGGCAGTCTTTTATACGTGCAATATCGGCATATAGTGCATTGAGTCGGCAGTTAATCCGACCGGTGGTAAGAATGTTTGTCGCGGGGGCCGCTGCCGCGGCTGAAATCTAGGCTACCGAGCGCCGGCTGTCGCCGGCACCGGCCCGCGGCGCCTCCAGGCGGTACTCCTGCTTCAGGTCCACCAGCCGGTAGAGACCCTCGCGCAGATCCCGCCTGACCCGATCGAGGCTGCGATAAACCTGGCCGTACAACAGCAGGCCCTGGATATACTGGTTGATCAGCCGCCCCACCTGCTGGGGATCGGGATCGCCGTTGAGCAGTCCGTCTGCCTTGAGATTGCGCACCAGCGCCGTGTTGTAGGCGAGGGCATTTTCCGACATCTCCATCGCTGCCTGGCGAACCTTCTCCTCGCCGCAATTGCACTGTGAGGCGGAAGTAAAAAACGGGCAGCCGGACACCGGGCTGTCGGCCGAAGCCTCCCGCTCCTGCTCCTCGAGAATGAACTCGATCAGCCTTTGCAACTGCTCGAGCGGGGTATTGCTGGGGGAAAAAACAGCGTCCAGGTCTTTTTTGAAATTGTCCCAATAGTACTGGCTGGCCTCACAAAAAAGATCTGCCTTGGTCTCGAAGTAATGGTAAAAACTGCCCTTGGTGACGCCGGCCTGCTTGCAGATCTCAGCCACCCCCACGCCGCTGTAGCTGCTCTGCCAGATCAGCGATATGGCGGTTTCCAGAAGTTTTTTACGGGTATCGCCCGGCTTGCGCATGACACCACCTCAAGATTGCAGTTTGATGTCAATTATACATACCGGTTGGTATAGCGCAAGTCGTGATCAACTTATCAGGCATTGCGCGACAGCCACACATCGAGCCCCTGGGCGTTGAGTTTCATGTCCATCTGCAACAGCTGTCGATAGAAGCGCCTGTCGTTGACGCAGCGGAAATCGCTCAATTGCTGCAGTGTGTACTCACTCAGCTGCCGCTCAATGGCCTGCAGGCGGTCATCGTCATCTCGCAGGCTCAGGGCTATCTGCCGGTAGCGCTCGATCTGCCGCAGCAGTTGCTCGGCCCCGGTACTGATGCTCTCGAGCTGGTTGAAGTGGGTGAGATAGATTTTTCTCGGCTGATAACTGCGCAGCAACTCGATCGAGCTGATCAGCTTTTCCGGGTTGAACTGCACCGGCGTTGTGGTTGGGAGCACAAAGTTGCCGTCGGCGAAACGCAGCTCCGGGTAGCAGATACCGAAGACATCGCCGCTGAACCAACCTTCGGTATAGGCATCCCAGACACAGAAGTGGTGGTTGGCGTGTCCGGGGGTGTCCCTGATCAGCAGTTGCCGGCCGGCCAGGTCGAGGGTGGTGCCGTCTTCGGCCTCTATCACCCGCTGTGCATCGACCGCGCGGATATCGCCGTACAGTTCCCGGTAGCGCGCTTCGCCGTATACGGCGATGGTCCCGGCAATCAATTTGGCGGGGTCGATCAGGTGCCGCGCGCCCTTGGGGTGCACCACCAGGCTGGCCTCGGGAAAGGCCCGCATCATGGCGCCGGCGCCGCCGGCGTGGTCGAGGTGGACATGGGTGGGAATGACGTAGCGTACCTGCTGCGGCTGCAGGCCCTTGCTCGCCATCAGGCTCTGCAGATTACCGAAACTGCGGCTGGTGCCGGTTTCGATAATGGCCACCTCGCCGCGGTGGTGCAGCAGGTAAAAGCAGGCCAGCCCGCGGCGCACATAGTCGGCGTCGATACAGAAGATGCCGCTGCCCAATTCAATAAACATACGTTCTCACAGATATCGCCATCCGCCCCCGGCGGCCGGGCCACCGGGGGCGGATGGACAGCTGCCGGTATGCGCCGGCGGGTTTAACGGTTAATGGTAATGTTCTTCACCCGGCTGTCGGCGATCTCGCGCCGCGGGATCGACAGGCTCAACACACCGTCTTTCATATGGGCCCGGATATCGTCCGCGTCGGCGTCTTCCGGCAGGGTCAGGGTGCGCTGAAAGGCGCCATAGCGGCGCTCGATCCGGTAGAAATGCCGATCCTTGGTTTCCTTTTCCTCGCGCTTCTGCCCCTTGATCGTCAAGGCGTCACCGCGCACCTCAATGGACAAGTCGGCCTCGGTCATACCCGGCGCCTCCAGTGTTACCTGATAACCCGCATCATCACTGGAAACGTTCAGGCTCGGGCGAAAAGCGCCGTCGCCGGACCACAGCGCCGGCTCGGCAAAGCGCGAACCCTGAGACGGCAGACCAAGGCCGCGAAACATATCGTCAAACAGCCGGTCCACCTGCTGGTGAAACTGGGTGCGGGGGTGCGCCCGCTCAAAACCCGGCATGCCGGCCTCGCCGGCAGAGCGTTTTACCGGTATCTGCTCTGCTTCGGCGGCATGTGCCTGCTCGTGTTTAAACCAGTTCCAGGGGTAAAATTTTTGCAGATCCACAGTGCTGTCCTCCCGTCGTTGAGACATATTGTTTAGACATATCGTTGAGGCATATTGAAACAGCCCGCGCACAGCCTCCGGCGCAGGCCGGCGCAACTCAGCTGCCGCCGCCGTGCTCGATAACCGTGTCTTCGGGCTGGTTAATGGCAATGGTTTTCGGCTTCATCGCTTCCGGGATCACCTTGACCAGCCCGATGGTCAGCAGGCCGTTGCGCAAATCCGCACCGGTAACCTCGACGTGGTCTGCCAGATTGAATTTGCGCTCAAAGCCGCGGGTGGCGATACCCTGATACAGAAAGGTACGCTCCTTGCCGTCCTGGGCTTTTTTACCGCGTATGCTCAGCACACCTTTTTCCACTTGAATGTCCAGATCGCTGCGGTCGAAACCGGCCACGGCCAGGGTAATGGCATAACGGTCGTCGTCGCGAACCTCGATATCATAAGGCGGATAGCCGGCCGCAGACTTGTCGCTGCGCAACGCGGCGTCCAGCAGCGAGGCCATGCGGTCGAAGCCGACGCTGCTGCGGTAAAGTGGGGTTAGATCGATTGTCGTCATTTGCATATCCTCCAGATAAGAAGCAATACCAAATAAAACCTTGGATGTTGTCAACCTCGACTGCAGCAGGGCGTTAATCTCTTCGAGACTTAATGCCCTGCTAGCGCTAATCTGGGGGCCGGCGGCGAGTTTTCAAGTGAACGCAAGGACCTGTCCATACCACCTTCTGCCATGCCGCCCTCTGCCACACCATCCCCTGCCATGCCAGGCTCTGCCGCCGTATGGACTGCGCAAAAAGTGATCGAGCCGGCAATCATCGCCGGTGCCATTGAATTTCCTTGAATCCACCCCATGTAGTCGCTAAGTTCCCGGCCGGGACCAGCGCCTTTTATTGCCGGCTGGTCGAGCAAAAGAACGGTTAATAATTGAACTGTCAGGGAGTACGCGATAGCCGCACGCCCCCCGCCCGCGACCAATCGTCTGTCAACGGCAATCACCCCCCTAGGTGGGTATGACCCGGCCTGACCAAAATGTCATAATCCCGACCGCAACCGCTGTCGACCAAAGGTTTCGATCATTGATTCCAAAGCGTGACTTCACAACAGGAGGATGAAATGCTGCAAGTCAGCCAGTTAACCCGCAGCTATGGCGACTTTATCGCCGTCGACGATGTCGAGTTCAAAATTGACCGGGGCGAAATCGTCGGCCTTCTGGGCCACAACGGCGCCGGCAAAACCACCATCATGAAAATGCTCAGCGGCTATCTGGAACCCGATACCGGCACGGTAAACATCGACGGTATCGATCTGTCCGAGCAGCCGAAGAAAATACAGCGCAGCCTGGGCTACCTGCCGGAAAACCTGCCGGTCTACCAGGAAATGTCGGTAGCGGATTACCTGGACTACGCCGCCGACCTCAAAGGCCTGGGCGGTGCGGATAAAACCGCGGAAATACAGCGCGCCATCTCCGCCACCGACATCAGTGTCAAACTGCTGGCCCCGATCGCCACCCTGTCGCGCGGCTACCGCCAGCGGGTCGGCGTGGCCCAGGCCATTCTCGGCAAGCCCAAACTGCTGATTCTGGACGAACCCACCAACGGTCTCGACCCCACCCAGACCGAGCACATGCGCGAGCTGATTCGCGATATCGCCAAAGACGCTACGGTTATTCTGTCGACCCATATCATGCAGGAGGTGGACGCCGTGTGCGACCGCGTTCTGATTCTGCGCGCCGGTCGCCTGGCGGTGGACGCCAGGCTGGAGCAACTGCGCCACAGCAACCACCTGCTGCTGTGCACCTCCCTGGAGGCCGCTGCGGCGACCGAGCAGCTGACGGCCATAGCCGGCATCGAGCAGCTCGAGGCACTGCCGCAACAGAGCGATCCGGAACACCACTACCGCCTGACAATGACCGAGGGCAGCGACCGCAACAGCGTCGGCGCCGCCGTGGCCCGCGCAGTGGTAACCGCCGGCGCCGACCTCTACCAGTTGCAGACCGAACACCGGGATCTGGAAACGCTGTTCAGAGAAGTCAGCGATGCGCACCAGACCAACACTGCCGAGGGAGGTCTCAGCCATGCAGCCTGACCAGATTTCATCGGTCGCCCTGGCCCGGCGTATCGCCGCCA
>JANQMH010000105.1 GCA_028280195.1 Exilibacterium sp. | reverse complement strand
TGCTGGCGAGGGTTTCTGGATGCATTGCGGAAAGGCGGGCCTACCTTCAGTGTTTTTAACAGAGGTTGTTGGAACTGCGGTGGTAGGTCCTAACCCGATCAGGGTCTGGGGTTCGAGACTCTCGCCAGCAGGGATGCTGGCGTGAAGCCCCCACGGATGGGTTTACGGCGGGTCTCGAACCCCAGACCCTGATCGGGTTAGGGCCGGGTCGGCCACCACCGTTGTTTCTTAAAGCCAGAGCCGGGCCGAGCGGCACCTGCCTTTAGCTAAATACATACCCTTTAGCTATAATCCCGCCACTCACTTAAATCTAAATCGGTGGATGCTTTCAACTGCTGTACATCTTCCCTATAGTAATCTGTCAATATCTGCATCGCTTTTTCATCCAACTCGAGCGGCCCGACTTCCACAGCACCTATCTCCGCCAGACTTAAAAACAGCTTTTTAAAGCGGTAGGGATATGCCACCTGCTCGATATGATTGTGATAGAAATGCAACACCCGGTTACCGAAGCGGTTTTTCCGGGTAACGACACTGTTTTTATTGTGATGCGAGTCCAGGCGCACATCTGAAAACGAAGTATCCACCTCGAGAAACTCATAGATGGCCTTGACGGTTTCCGCCGGCTTGTTTTTCAGGCTGTTGGTCGTCAATATATGGACTGACTCCTGCGGAAAATACTCATAGTACTGCTGCAACTGCAAAAAATATTTACCCTGAATAAACAGAGAGTCATCCTGATAGTTTTCGATGATATCCATGGCATCCCTGTATTCCGTGCTGCGCGCTACCCGATGCAGGTAATCTGATTTAAACCGGTCAATGGGATCGCGCAGCAGATAGATCAGCTTGACCTTGGGTAAATGTTCATGGATACGCTGCGGTACATGGGGCAAGGTGGGGAAGCTGCTGTAACTGGTCGAGGCTTCACCGACACGCTTTTTATTGGTATTGTCGAAATGCCGCTCATACCAGTCGAAACCTTTACTCCAGTATTTTTGATTGGAAAAAAAATTGATCTCCTTGATTTCCGACATAAATATTTCGGGATGGCATTCCAGGTATTTGAACAGACTGGTGGTGCCTGACCTGGCTGCCCCGATAATGACGAAATTTGGTCTCATGTTCTAGCCTTTGTTTTTGGTATTTATGGTTGATCGACTTGGGTGTTTTTACGGGGTGTCTTTACGCGCACTGACTCGGGCCCGATGCCGCAGATAGATAAAGGATACCAGCAGCAGGAAAGCGGGAACCAGCCATTTCAGGATATAGGAGCCGTACTCGAACAGATACCTTCTTGGCATAAATGCATAGACACTGTCATAAGTGGTGTGCCTGGTTGTATATATGCGTACCAGAGCCAAGGCCTCTTTTTCTTTATAACCTGCCTCTATATAAGGCAGATAAGCGTCCGCCGGGCGCGCCTGCAGATCCGCCAGGCTCATATCCAGGTTAACGCCGAAATCGGGGTCCAGCAGCAGCTTTTGATTATCCCCTAAAGTCACTTCAGTAATCACATGCCCGCCGTAGGATACAATCCGATTCTCGATACCTTTCTTGTCCAGCATTTGTGAGAGCACCATCGACGCGTCGCCACAGATGCCGATACCGCGCTCCAGGCTGCGCCTGTAATCGACAAAGTGGTAGCGTTCGAACTGCGGCAGATTTGAAAACAGACCGGTGAAATAGAGAAAGTAATTTTCCCAGACCGGAATCAGTTGACGATACTCGATCGGGTCGACCCGGTGCCAGTGAATATGGGACAGGCTCTGCTGTACCAACTGGTTGGCCTCGAGTGCATATTCAAGCCCGTCGAGCTGCTGGATGTCGCCGAGCTTTGCCAGGCTTTCACGGTAAGATAGCGGCACGTCGCCGGCGAAGCGCAGCAGCCCGGGTTCCTCCTGCCCCAGGTCGTCCTTGCGGATATCGGCAAAAAGCCCGTAGAGATTGATCGACAGCAGCGCGATGCCGGTAACGGCCATCAACAGCGAGACGGCGAGCGGCAGGTAGTATCGTGTCTTCGCTGCAATCATGGTATTGGATGGAGGGTGCCTGCCGCTTCAGAGTGGGCGTTACAAGTCGGCTAAGTTTACCCCAAGTTCAGCGAAATTACCGCTTTTTTCGTTTGTTGGCCGATACCTTCCCGCTTTGAATCGGGAAAAGCACGCCGCGGTCCGGGCGGTATTTCGGCGGGAGGCGCTTTCTGGGCTATAATGCCCGCTCCTGAGGGCAGCTTAAAATGGACTGCGGCGCGGCTTTAAGCCATTCGGATAAGCGATGATTCGGCAATGATAATTTCACACAAGTACAAGTTTATTTTTATAAAAACCATGAAGACCGCGGGCACCAGCATTGAGGTTTTCCTGTCTCAGCTGTGCGGGCCCGAGGATATTGTCACGCCGATTTTTCCCCATGTCGAGCCGCATCGGGCGAGAAACCATCGCGGACTGTGGAACCCGATACCGGAAATTGCTGAAAAGAAAGCCAAGGGAGTTCGCCGCGATATGAGAGATTTTTTCAAATTGCGGAAGTTTTACAATCATATCCCGGCTTTCAGTGTCGAGAAGCGCCTGCCGAAGCGAATCTGGGAGTCGTATTTCAAGTTCTGCATAGAGAGAAATCCGTGGGACAAGACACTGTCGGACTACCATATGATGAAGGATCGCAGCGACGGTGATCTGTCGCTGGACGCCTACCTGCACAACGGCAGGTTTTGCCTGAACTACCCTAAATACACCGACCTGGCCGGCAATCTGATGGTCGACAGAGTGCTTAAATATGAGTCACTGATGGAGGAACTTGGCGAAGTTTTCGGGCAGTTGCAAGTACCGTTTGAAGGCACCCTTGGCGTCAAGGCCAAGTCTGAGCACAGAACCGACAGGGCTGCCTACCAGGATGTGTTAAACCAGAATCAAAGCGCTGTTATTGCGGCGGCTTTTCAAAAGGAAATTGAGATGCACGGTTATTGTTATTAGCGCCCCGCCACCCGGCCGGCTGCCCGGTGGCGGTCGCAGCCCGATCAGATCACTTGGATACGCTCAGCCCCTTCGGCGGCAGCGGCGGTGAGACCCCGCCCGGGCAGCGCCTGGTGCAGATCCTGATATCGTCGACATCGTACATCCACTGCTCTTCATTGCTCTGGCCGGCCCAGACGTTGTTGGAATTGCCGGCGATGGTGAACATATTGAAGCCGGTGACCGTCGGCGATACGCCGGCCATACGCCAGGGAATGTCGGTCTCCTTGCTCTGTAACACGCCGTCGAAGTAGACCTCCAGTATGCCGTTTCTGGCGCCGACCGGATCATTCATTACCATCCGCACTTCGATATGGTGCCAGCGGCCGTCGCCCAGGGTCTCCGACCAGGAGTTGCCCGGGGTGCCTTCAAAGTTCTGGAACCAGGCCTCGTCGTAGTCGCCGCACTTATAGGTTGAGCAGCGTACGATCTGTGCCAGGCGCATCAGCGCCGGTGTCTTTTCCTGTTTGACGTCGAGGAAGAACAGCCCCGCGGTAGTGTCGCCCAGGCCGGAGTTCTTGCTGCTGGTGTTGTTGGTATTGAAGGCGCTGGTGCCCGCGGTGCCGTCAACCACCTTCGGGTTGTAGTGTCCCATGCGGAATATTTTCGACGCCTTGATACCGCCGTCCCACTTCATATCCGGGTTGTAATAGATATAGTAAGACGCCCACAATTCCGGGTACTGCTGCGGGAAGTACTTGGCAATCTGGCAGTCGGAGCCCCAGGAATTGGCATCGCCGTTGGATTCGTCGGTGACCCTCAGGCCCTTGCCGCTGCTGCCTCTGGCCGCGCGGCTGTGGATGGCACACATGGGTGTGGTCGGGTTCTTGTCAGTCATGTACATCAGGTCGTAATTGAGCGGTACATTGGCACAGGAGTCGTCGTTAGCAGCCTCATCCCAGCCTATCCAGTTACACCGCTGCGAGCCGACATTCTGCCAATCCGGTGTCGCATCGAAATTATCGTAAAATATCACTTCACCGTAACTGCTTACAGACAGCAACAGCGTGCAGCCGAATATCAGTCTGCATCCCTGCTTGAGTCTGTTGCGGTACTGAGCAAAGCATCCAAACGACCGGATTTGCTCCGACATTGAGTAAGAAATCTTCATCGTGTTAATCACCTCAAACTGGCAATCGGCATCCGTGTTTGTGCAACCCGTCACCCAAATCTACCGGCCGATTGTATGTGTCTGAAATAGTAGCCAATACTCCAATTCATATCTTGCGCTGTGTCTCAATTCTGCCCGTTTGTCGTGCCATTTTTCATTTGCTTATCACTTCCGCTCGTCACTGCTGAGGCCGCCGCCGGCGAAGCAAAGACCGGGCAGAGGCATATACGCTTGAGCAATAGTGGCGATTTTTCTTATAACCAGGTAGGCGGGCATACAGCCGCCGGCGATTTGCCGGCAGGCCTTATTCTAGCGCGGTCTGTGCGGCTGGCAAGTGTCATTTTTCCGGCGCTGCGAGCAGCTGTAAAGCCGGCCGGGATGCGGCAGGATTTGATCACGGGCTGCCGCTTATCAAGGCTTATTGACACCTCGGCAGGCGCGGCAAAATCAGCCAACAAAAGCTGGATAAGAAGCAATAACAGCCATATACTTGCTGTTTTTTGCGCCCCATGCGCCCGGAGGGAAACGCCGTGAAAGTGATGTTTGTCGGTGATATCAGCATGGGCGAATACTATCCGTCATTTGGGCATGGCCCCCGAACCTTTGCCGATTCCGGGGATATTTTTGCCAGGGTCAAGCCGATATTTTCCACCGCAGATCTGGTTGTCGGCAACCTCGAGGCGCCGATTACCGGCCGGCAGTATGATCGCCGCGATCCGGAGAAAATGGTTTTAAAGGTGAATCCCGACCATGCCAGCCAGCTCAAACAGGCCGGCTTCGGCGTACTGCAGGTGGCCAATAACCACACCGTGCAACACAGCGATGCCGGCTTCGATGACACATTGGCGGCGCTCGACAAACTCGATATCGCCGCTGCCGGCCTCAATCGCCAAAAGCCGGTTGTCGTCGAGCGGGACGGCCTCAGCATCGGTTTTATGGCGGCCTCAGATGTGCCGGACAACACCGACAAGGCGCAGACCAAATACCAGCGCCTGGATGAAGACTTTCTCGCCAGTGTCGAGCGCGAGGCGCCCAACTACGATCACCTGGTGGTCATGCTGCACTGGGGGCTGGAGGCCTCGACCGCACCGCTGCCCTACCAGCGCCAACTGGTCGAGCGTTTTTATCGGGCCGGTGTCAGCGCCGTGATCGGCAGCCACCCGCATCTGTTTTATGAGATTGAAATGAGAGAGCGCTTTGTCTGCGCCTACTCACTGGGGAACTTCGTTTTCGATTTGTGCTGGGACAACAGGCTGACCAAAACCGGTGTGCTGGAACTAGATTTCGGCAAGCAGTCCATCGATGCCAGGTTGTGGCCCGTGCAAATCGAGAAAAACGGTTGCCTGCCGACCCCTTCCGGAGACGCCATCACCGTGGAGCAGACCCTGGTGCCCTATGACCTGGGGCGGAAAATGGACTTTCAGCAAATCCGCAAGGTCATCTATCTGCTGCGCAATCTGCATAAAGGTAATACTTCGCTGAAAATAAAGTTTTTCCAGCAGAAGATACTCAGTGTGCTGGGTGTTGGGAAGAGCGCTTGAGCGGCCCTGCGGTGGATCGATCATTACCCTTTGTTTCAATAGTGCTGCCCGTGTTTAACGAGCAGAAGTATCTGCAGTCCTGCCTCGCCACACTGCGGCAAATCAGCTATCCCAAAGACCGCTATGAAGTGATAACCGTCGATAACGGCTCCACTGATGACAGCTTCAACATTGCGCAACAATATGCCGACCTGGCTCTGCAGCTGCCGGATGTAAACGTCGGCGCGGTGAGAAACTACGGTGTCAAGCACGCCAAAGGCTCAGTGCTGGTGTTTTTGGATTCGGACTGCCTGGTGCCGCAGAACTGGCTGGAGCTGGGCGTAGCGCTATTGGCGGCCGACAGCCGCAGCGTTTATGGCGGTAATCTCTATTTGCGCGAGCATCCGGCCTGGATAGAGAAATACTGGCTGTTGCAGGAATCCGACGGCAACGTGTCGCAAAAAGACCTGTTGGGGAGTTGTATCTTTATCTACAGGGACGATTTTCTCAGTTGCGGCGGGTTTGATGAACAGCTGACCTCCGGTGAGGACTCGGCGCTCTCCCAGCAGCTCAAAGCCAGCGGCTTCAGTGTTGTCATTGACAAGAGTATCGGTGTTGTGCACCTGGGCAACCCAACCACCGTTGGCGATTTTATCAAAAGGCAGATGTGGCACTCGGAAAACTATGTGAAAGCCATCGGCGCATCGTTAAAGGACAAAGTATTCTGGCTGGTACTCGTTTATTTGTCCGGCATTGCCGGCCTGGTGATGACGGTCGCGGGCCTGCGCCTGCCGATTGCCGCGGTTGCAATGGCTTTGCTGCTGCCCCCGGCGATATTGAGTGCAAAGCGTATCGTCAGGGCAAAGTTCAAACCCCTGACGCCGGTGGCCCTGGCTTGCATTTTCTCCGTTGACAGCTTCTACCTGCTGGGGAGAAGCCTGGGCACGTTAAAGGGGCTGGTTGGCACCCTGACGCCGGCTGCGCGCTGATTCCCGATTGGAGGTTTGTGGCATGGGTGTGCTGGAAAAGGCCTATCTCTCAAGTCCTGTATTCCTGCAGTCAGTGATATTGAATGCGAAAGCGCTGGAGCTGTATTTCGAGAGATACGGCAGGAAGTTCGAGCAGGTATATGAAGAGTTTAATCGCAACCAGTACCTGAGCCCCGCCGAACTGGTGGAATACCAGTCACGCAAACTCAGGCAGCTGGTTGCGCACGCTTATCATACCGTGCCCTACTACAACAGGGTCTTCAAGGCGCACGGCGTTAAACCGGCGGATATCGACAGCATCGAGGATCTGCACAAGCTGCCGGTGCTCACCAAGCAGGATATCAATACCCATTTCAACGATATGATATCCACCGCCGTAAATCGCAAAAAACTCCGCAAGGGCCACACCAGCGGCACCACCGGGACACCGCTGAACCTGCTTTACGATATTCATACCTGCGTCGTGCACCATGTGGCTGACCGGCGCCAGAAAGAGTGGGCTGGGATGCAATGGGGGCAGGTCTATGCCTCGTTGCAGGGGCGGGTAATCTGCCCGCCGGCGCAGTCAAAGCCGCCTTTCTGGCGCAAAAACTATATCAACAATCAGCTCTTTCTCTCATCTTTTCACCTGAAAAAAGACTATTTGCAGAGCTACGTTGATAAACTGCACGGCGATGGTATCGAGTTTCTGGAAGGGTACCCGTCCACGGTCTACACACTGGCGTCGTTCTTGAATGCCAGCGGCCACCAGCTGCCCTTAAAAGCGGTGCTGACTTCCTCGGAAACCCTGTTCGACTGGCAGCGCAGCGCTATCGAGCGGGCATTCGACTGCCGGGTATTCGACTTCTATGGTATGGCTGAACGGGTCGTCTATGCGTCAGAGTGTAAGGCCCATGCCGGGCATCATTTGAACTCGGATTACGGCATCAGTGAATTTCTGGACGATGACGGCAGGCCGGTGCCGGTGGGGCAGGTGGGGAAAATTGTCGCCACCGGCCTGCATAACTTTGCTTTCCCGCTGATTCGCTACCAGACCAACGATTCCTGTAGTTTACAGCAGGTCAGTTGCGACTGTGGCTGCAGTTTTCCGCTGATGGGTGATGTGGCCACCAAAAATGAGGCCATCATCACGCTGCCGGACGGCCGCTGGATATCGCCGTCGGTGCTGACTCACCCCTTTAAACCGATGGTCAATATCGAGGAATCTCAAATCATACAGAGCGATCTGCATACCATTGAAGTAAAGATCGTAAAGAAAAAGGACTATTCCCGGGCCGACGAGCAGTTGCTGCTGAAAGGTCTGCGCGATCGATTGGGGGATGATGTCGATATCGACATCTCTTATGTCGATAGCCTGGAGAGAACCCGCTCGGGGAAATTCAAGTGGGTAAAGTCCGCCATAAAACCAAATTTCAACTTGTAAAAGACAGCCCCGACATTATCGGCGTCGTTTGATTACCTTGGCCGGATTGCCCGCCACAATCGAAAAAGCGTCGACATCCTGGGTGACCACTGAGCCGGCCGCAACTATGCATTTTTCACCAATATTGGCCATGACGATAGCGCCGTTGCCGATCCAGCAGTCCTCACCGACCTCGACTCTGGTATAGATACCGCCCTGCTCTTTGATGGGGGTATCGGTATCGCTGAAGTCGTGCTGGTTTTTTCCGCTCAGTATATGAACGCCGCTGCCCAACAGGCAGTTTTTGCCGATTTTGCACATGCCTATATTGGATTGGGGGCCGATATAGACTCCTTCAGCGATGGCGGTGTCGGCGTGTGAGAGCAGAGTGGCGAAGCCGATAGAGGTCTCTTTAGAGGTATCCGGGCACGCCAGGGCATAGTAGGATGCGCGGCAATAGATGCCGAGTTTTCCCGGTAACAGGCTGAGCAGCTGTGAGATGGACTGGAACAGCGCGTCGCGATTGACAATCTGCGCCAGCACCAGGTACAGCAGGTACAGCGGCAGCACAAGCAGGGTAAAAACAAACCGCACTGCCGACTTCAACGCCTTTCTCGAACTCATCGCTGTGCCTTCGCTAGGTATTGGTTCTGGCCTTTAGCCATGCCAGTTCCCGCTTCGGTGAAAAGTGCCTGAGGCCGACAAACAGCTTGATCAGGCTGCTGGAAAACAGTGAATAAAGCGTTACTGTCGCTGGCATGCCGTGATGGACCTCGACACTGTCACTGCCTTGCTGCGGCGCCCCGCCGCCGGAGAGCAGCGATTGCAGGCCGTAGTTTTGCAAAAGTATGATTTGAATGCGGGAGAAGTGCCGGGTTTCCTCCTGCGCCAGTTCTCTGACGGTATGGTCCATAAATTCCCGTGCGCGCTGCAGGTAGCGGTCGCTTTTTTCTCTGTCCAGCAGTGAGGCATAGAGGAAGAGGTTGGCTTTTCTGATCTCCTGGGCGTCCCAGGTTTTATTGGGAAACTCCAGAATGTCGGGGTCGCTCATGTAAGTGCGCTCATTGGCCAGCATCCATTCGGTATAGGCCAGCAGGGAATCCCGGGCATAGGCATAGGCATCGTCACGTTCGGCAATTTCCTCTTTCACCGCCAGGTACTTGACCAGGGAAAGCAGCAGTACCACATACGACCAACTTACCTCGATATTTTCCAGATTACGGCTGGCGATATCGTCGCCGGGGTGGAGTGTTGCGCGGATAACCGTCTCTGTTTTTTCCAGGTAGTGCCTGTCCCGGGTCAACTCGTAGGCGTCCAGCAGCGTGACGATATAGTTGCCCGTACCCCTTGTCAGCGGATAAGTGTAAGGCAATGGCTTTTCGCCTTTGAGCAGTTTTTTCAGTTTGGTGATTTCGTGCTTCTTGACTGACCAGATCTGTGCCAGCAGGTTTTTGCGGTCTTCATACTGGTGTGCCATCCAGGCCGCCAGTTGCAGCACACTGGCGCGCGAGCGCTCATTGCCGGTGATGTAGTAGTGATACATCAGGCCGGTCGTATAGCAGTGTTCGGCGCCGGGGCCGCCGCCGGTCTGGCCCGGGGTGGAGCTGGTGTCGTTGTGTTTTGAAAAGGTTCTATGGGTACAGGTGTGGGCGTCCAGATAGTGGTCGGTGTGCCAGAACATGCCGCCGTTGTATTCGGCGCGGTCCTGGTCGGTGTGATAGAGATCGATATCCACCACATGCCTGGCCAGGTCGTCCATCAGCTCGAACCAGCGTGTATCGCCACTGTTAAAAAACTGCTGGGCGAAGCCATAAGTGGGATCATACTGATTATTGTAGTGTGAGATCAGCGGTGTTTCGCCTGCTTTTTGATGCAGGGTCTCGTGGTCGGCAAAGACATCGCCGAAATTGCGCCAGCCGTATTCATCGATAATCTCGCGCTTGACGAAAAAGCTCCTCTCCCCCTGCAGGCCTTCGTCAAGGATGGCGTCAATCCCATGGGGAACCTGTTCCGGCAGCAGGCTGGGCACGACACCGGACCTGGCATAGACCTCCCGCGGCAGCACTGCGGTCGCCGGTCGTCGCGCCCACTGCAGGGCAGTCTTGTCGCCGCTGAAGTCCAGGTACAGTGTATGCGTCTTTTGCTCCCCACCCTGCAGCTCGAATACATCGGCGAACTGTTGCGGGAAAAAACTAAACACCATAACGTCGTCCTGGGCGGAAAAACCTTTGGGAAAGTTTTGCCAGAAGTCTTTCAGGTGGGCGGTGACGCCGCCGCCGCTGTTCTGCATATGGAAAAATGGCGAGGCGCGCAGGCCGTGCTGTTGCTGCTGGTCAACAGCAAACTGGTAGCCTCTGAAGCGCAGGGGGATCTCGCCCAGGCGGTTTTTATGGTTGTTGCTTTTCCAGTTTTCACCGCCACTGCTGTCCTGATAAATACAGCCGTCGCGGTTTGGGTCGCGCTGCCATTCGGCGCCGGCCTCCGCTTGCCACTGGGCCGACCGGGCGCCCGTAACGCGCAGGCGCGCGGATATATCGCTGAAGTAAATCGAGCCCTCGCTACCCAGATCCCAGAGGCCGCCGGGGTGTGCGGCGGCCCTGGTGTTGGTGATGGTGAACTCCCATGCGACCGAGGCGCTGCCGGCATAAAACGTCAGGCTGGCGGAAAATGCCGCCAGGCGATCGCCCCCGGTGGACTCAAAAAAACCCGTGGCGGTTAAGGTGTGCCGCAGCCGGCCGCAGTGTTTGCCGTTGCCGATAGATGCTATTTGCGGCGTATAGCCGCCGCCCTTGTCGTCCCGCAGTTCGAGACTGGCGCCGCCGGCGGCGACCAGGGTGCTGCCGTTGACCGCGACATGCCTGAAGGGGCGCAGGGTCTCGGTGTCAATGCCGAACTGGGCCGGTCCGGTGTCAACCAGTATATGATCGTCTTCCCGGGTCACTTTTATCTGCGGGCCGTCTGTTGCCTCGCGCTCGATACCTGCCTGTAACAGCAGTTGCTTCGCTCGTGCGCCCGGCACGTCGCTGCGAAAATCCAGTAGCGCCCATTTGATACTGCCGTCGGGCCAGGTCGCTGTTATCTGTGCCTGTAGTGGTAACTCTGGCGGCAACTCGCCGGCATCCTCTTGCGTCAGTGTCAAAGTATTGATATGGCGCAGCTCACCCTGGGCAAACGGTATGCCTATTGTGAAGGGTTCGCCGGTTCTGGCGATCCCGGATGCTTCCGTGAGCGTGATGGGTACAGGTTTCATAACGAATTCGGCTGGTCAGTGTTGCGATGCATATAGGCTTGTGTCGTCAATGTTAGAGAGTAATGTATTTGCGCAGCGGGGGACCCAATCCGACGGTGAGGCTCAGCGGCAGTCGGCGCCATACGTTTTCAATCACCCTGCGGGCACCGCTGCCGCCGCCGCTGCCCCCCGCCTCGAGTAACTGCCCCTGTGGGTCGTAGGTCTGCCATTGCAGCACCGCCGGCGTCGCTCCCCATTGTTTCTTAAACCTGAATGTGCCCTCCCCCAGGGTTGACCTGCCGAAGTCAAAACTTTTACAGCCGGCGTCGCATGACTGCTGCAGCAGATGCCAGTAGAGCAGCATATTGGGCGCATAGCGATTAAACGCGCTCAGCGTTGAGGCCCAGGGGATATAGGCTTTACCGGCGGCGATCAGCACGATACCGGCACCGACCACAGTGTTGCCCATGCTCACCAGACCCAGCAGCATATTGTCGCCGAAATGCTGCTGTACCGCCTGAAACCAGCGTTTTGCGTGCACCGGCGAGCCAAGCTGTTTCATATTGCGGGAAAACACATGAAAAAATGCGTCGATGCCTTGTTCGCCGGCGCCGTTGCTGAAGGTCAGGCCGTTCTTTTCCGCCTTCTTTATCTGGCTTCTGAGTTTGGATTTAAAGCCCGCCAATAATGCCTGCGAATTCTCCGGCAGGGGCAGCGTCATCGACACCTTGGGCGCATGCTCGAACTGGCCCGGCAGTGGGGTTTCGGCATCCGCCGCCGCATCCTCCCGTATCTCGACTTTCGCCGCCGCCGTGTTGCGGGCCAGGGCAAAGGCCTCGCTCAGCAGTTGCCCGCGAATACCGTCATCGTCGGCCAGACAGCCGCCGACATCGCAAAACGGCAGCGAGCACAAGGTGTTGCCGAGCAGCGGCGGGCACAGTAAGAACAGCGGCAGTACGCCTTCGATGCGGCCGCCGTCCTCGGCCAGCAGGTAGTGCCCCCGATGGCCGTAAGCCGCTTCGACAGCCAGTTTCCAGGCAATAGTGTGATAGGGGGTAACTCGCTCTTTTGCCAGAACATAGTCATCCCATTGGGCATAGTCGCCGCGGTTGGCAAGCCTTACTCGAGTCAATTGATAAGCCCCGCTGTCTTCTCCGAGATCACTGTAGTTGGCTGTTTAACCCGTTGCAGGTTTTCCATCGCACCGGCCTGTGCGGCGCCAGGCCAATGGCGCCATAGCGCAGCTACTGATTGATGATTTCCTTGATCTGGTACTCTTTCATCTCTTTGGAATGGGTGAAGATAATGGTTTCACCAATCAGGCCAATGGAGATCAGCTGCGCGCCGAGGACAAAAAACAGCGAAAACATCACCAGCATCGGCCGGTCGGAGACCTCGACGCCGAAGACAAGGCGCTCGAAGGCGAGATAAATCAGGCCGAGTATCCCCAGACTGATGGAGCCGGCGCCAATCAGACCGAAAAAGCGCAGTGGTTTCTTATTGAACTTGGTCAGAAAGATGATGGTCAGCAAATCCAGGAAGCGGCGCAGATAGACGCCGGGGCGGTAGATGCGATCGCGGCTCTCCTCCGGCGCCTGCTTCAACTCCACTTCCACGGAATGGTAGCCCAGTTGGAAGGCCAGCAATGGCAGGAACCTCAGTTGGTCACCGTACATGCGCACTTCAGCCAGGACATCGCGTTTGATCAGACGTGCGCCGCAGCCGATATCGGTATATTTTTGGCCGGACAGCCGGTACAGGATCGAGTTGAACAGCCGGGTTTGAAAGCGATTCTTCTGGCTGTCCAGCCGCGGCCAGCGTTTGCCGATTGCCAGATCGTAGTCGCCAATGCCGTCGATCAGCTTGTCCAGCTCTTCGGTTTCAACCTGCTTGTAAGGTGGCAGGGTCAGAATGTAGTCGCCCGTGGCCTGGTCAACGCCGGCTTTTACAGCCGTGGCTTCGCCGAAATCACGCGACAGTATGATCAGCTTGAGTTTGTAAGACTTCTCCCTGGAGAGCGTTTCCATTTCTTTTGCCACCGACTGGTAGCGCTCGCCGATGATATAGATGAACTCGACGTTGTCGACGACTTTGGTCAGGTGCTGGTAATACTCCACAAACAGTTGTGCGGCGTCTTCCGCCCTTTCATAAACCGGCACCACAACACTCAGCGTTTTATCGCCTTGGCCAATGCTCATAGTCAGAGTTCCTTATTAGAAGTATGTTGAATGCTCGAGTGTGCCGTCAGTTTGGCGTAATCGTGAACGTCAATATTGCCTTTTTGGTATACCAGTTCGCCGAGCAGCCCCAGGCTCAGCAGAAATATCCCGAGAGAGAAAAACAGCAGCGCCACGCTCAGCGTTACCACAATGGCCTCGCCCATAAATAACTGTAGGACGATGAAAAGGCCGGTGCAGGCCGATATCAGGAAAGGAGTTACCGCCAGTTTGCCGAACCAGCTCACCGGATGGTCGGCAATGGATTGTATGGTTTTCATGGTCAGCAGGTCGAGCAGCACTTTGTATACCCGCGACAAGCCGTATTTGGACTCGCCGAACTGGCGCGCGTGGTGTTTGACTTTTACCTGCGCCACGCGCGCGCCGGCCAGCGACAGCAGCGCGGGAATGAAGCGGTGCATCTCGTTGTAAAACGGCATGCTTTTCATAACCGAGGAGCGGTATACCTTCAGTGAACAGCCGTTGTCCTTAATCGGCACCCCGGTAACCTTGCCGATGAGCTTGTTGGCAATGACGGACGGGATTTTCCGACTGATCAGTTTGTCCTGCCGGTTGTGGCGCCAGCCGACGACGATATCGTAGCCCTGGTGCAGCTTTTCCACCATCATCGGGATATCGCTGGGGTCGTTCTGCAGATCGCCATCCATGGTGACGATGATCTCTCCCCTGGCATTGTCGATACCGGCAGCCATGGCCGGTGTCTGGCCGTAATTTTTGCGAAAGTCGATAATGCGCAAATTGGGGTCGGCGGCGGCCAGCTCCCGGCAGCGCTCAATGGTGTGGTCGCGGCTGCCATCGTTGACGAAGATAATCTCCGTGCTGTAGGGCAGCTGCTCGGCAGCTGCGGCGATCGCTTCATAAAGCGGCGCCACCGAGTCCTCTTCGTTGTACAGCGGTGCAATGATGGAGATCTGAGGTCGGTTGTGTGCTGGCAGAGTCACGAGTAAAATCCGTTTGTTATGTGGATATGGCGGGGAATTATATCGCGTTATTCCGGCTAAGATAATAGATAGACTAAGATAATAGATAGAACAGTATAGATAAGTAGACAGTAATGAGTAGACAGTAAATAAGTAGATAGTAGATGACTGTGAACTGAGTTCCACTTCGACAGTGTAAAATTTACCAACATCCGGGCCCGCACATGGAATCTGAAATGCTCTCCCGCCAGCAGCAGCTGGCCGCCTTGAATGCTAATGACTACGATCTGGTAATTGTCGGTGGCGGCGTTTTCGGTGCCTGTGCGCTCTGGGAAGCGACTTTGCGGGGCTTGAAAGCGGTGCTTTTCGAGGCCTTCGATTTCTGCAGTGGCGCCTCGGCCAATTCTTACAAGATCGTCCACGGCGGCACGCGCTATGTTCAGCATTTCGACTTTCCCAGGGTCAGGTCCTCCAGCCGCGAGCGGCGCGCCATGCTCACCATTGCCCCGCACCTGGTCGAGCCGCTGCCCATCCTGATACCCACCTACGGCTGGGGCAAGCTCGGCAAGCCCTATTTGGGAGCGGGGTTGACGCTTTACGATATGCTGACTTACGACCGCAACAAGGGCATTGGTGTGCCCGAGCGGTGTTTGAAATCGACCCAGCTGCTGAGCCGGGAGCAGGTATTGAATGAATTTCCGGATATCGACGCCAAAGGCCTGACCGGTGCCTGTGTGTTTGAAGACGGGCGTTTTTACAATCCCACGCGCCTGGTTTTTGCCTTTATCAGCTCGGCGCTGGCGCGCGGTGCACAGGCATTGAATTACTGTCCGGTAGAGGATCTGCTGATTGAAAATGACCGTGTCGTTGGCGTGCGCCTGGCGGATAAACTGGGTGGTCAAGAGCTGACGGTGAAGTCCAAAATGGTGCTCAATACCGCCGGGCCCTGGGCTGAGCGCATTCTCGAGCGGGCGCTGCCGGGTACTTACGAGACCCAGAGCACTTATTCGCGCGATGCCTGTTTTGTCATAAAAAGGCGCTTTCCCAGCCATTATACTCTGGCCTTCCAGGGGCAGACCAAAGATCCCGACGCCTTGTTGAGCCGACCGGCCAGGCATCTGTTTCTGTCGCCCTGGCGCGACTATACCCTGGTGGGTGTCTGGCACAAGGTAACTGCCGAGCACCCGGAAGCGATCGCCGTGGAGGAGGCGGAGTTACAGACGTTTATCGACGAGGTCAATGCCGGTTTTCCCGAACTGGCGCTGAGCCTCGACGACGTGCTGTTTTACAATGCCGGACTGGTGCCTTTCGGGGAGAACGAGGAGGGCAGCGAAAACCTCAGTTACGGCAAGCGTTCGCTGCTGACCGATCATCAAACCACTGAGGGGCTGGAGGGGCTGGTTACCCTGATTGGTGTGCGCTACACCATGGCCCGCGGCGAGGCGGAGAAAGCACTGGATATCGTGCAGCGCAAGCTGGGCTCGGCGCCGCGGCGCGCCGGTTCCGAAAGTGTAAAATTAATCGGCGCTGACTTCTCCTCGTTTGCAGGGCTGAAGTCTGAACTGGCGCAGGCCTGGCCGATTGAACTCAGCGAACCATGTATCGATGCGCTGGCGCATAATTATGGCAGCGGCTACCGCGTGCTGCTGCCGCTGCTGGAAAGCGACCCCGGCCTGGCCGCGCCGGTAGACGGCACCTGTGTCACCAAGGCGGAGGTGGTGCACAGTTGTCGTGCGGAAATGGTCAACTCGCTGGCGGATCTGGTTTTTCGCCGCACGGATATCGCCACCGGCGGCCACCCGGGGGATGCGGCGCTGGCCTGTGCCGCCCGCATTGCACAAAAGGAACTCGGCTGGACCGAGCAGCGCCTGGATAGCGAAATGGCGGCAGTGGCTGAAAATTTCCCCATCGCGATTAAGCGGATGGACAGCGGCAAACAGATGGGCAAGCGGAAGGAGAGCGAAGCATGAAAGCATGTATTACCGGTGCTACCGGCTTTATCGGCAGCCGGCTGTGCCAGCGCCTGCGGGCAGAGGGCTGCGATGTGGTGGCGATCGGCATGGTCAATAACGACGTCGAGCAGCAGCGGCGCGAGAGCCTGGAGGCCGACGGCATCCACTTTGAGCCGGGCAATGTCAACGACACCGCGTTTCTACAGCGGGTGTTGCAAGGGTGCGATCAGGTATTCCACCTCGCCGCCGCCCAGCACGAGGCCAATGTCGGCGAGGACTATTTTCGCCGCATCAATGTCGAGGGCACGGGCAATATGCTCGAGGCGGCTTTGGCCTGTGGCGTCAAACGCTTCGTTCACGGCAGCACCATCGGCGTCTACGGCGCGGCAATGTCGGGGGAGCTGGATGAAAACTCGGCCCTGCAGCCCAGCAATCACTATGGCCGTACAAAACTCGAAGGGGAGCAGCTGGCGCTGCAGTACCGGCAGCGGCTGGATATTGCCGTCGTGCGCATATCGGAAACCTACGGCCCGGGCGACCGCCGCCTGCTGAAGCTGTTCAAGGGTATCAGCAAGGGTATGTTTTTTATCGCCGGTAATGGTGAGAATATTCATCAGCTGATCTACGTCGACGATTTGATCGACGGCCTGATATGCGTCGCCAACTCGGCGCAGGCGGTCGGCGAAATTTATGTGCTGGCCGGCAGTGAGCGCCTCAGCACCAATCGCATGTGCGAGGACGTGGCGCGTGCCGTCAGTTCGGACAAAAAGCTGCCGCGCCTGCCCTACGGGCCCATGCGCCTGCTTGCGGGCCTTATCGAGACGGTGTTCGGCGCGCTGGGCAGGCAGCCGCCGATCAATCGGCGCAGTCTGGATTTTTTCAGCAAGAGCTTCTTTTTCCGGCAGGACAAAGTAAAGCGGGAACTCGGCTTCTCCCCGGCGACGCCGTTTGCCGATGGGGTGCGGAAGACGGCCGATTGGTACCGGCAGCAGGGTTTGCTGTAGCCCCTATGGTTAGGCCGGCTTGCGGCAGGATGCCCCGATCTTTTTGGTAAAAATTTTATTGGCCTTGCCGTACATGATAAACAGTGCCCGAAAGGTCAGGTGCAGTAGCGACGAAGCTGCCAGCAATACGTAGTTGGCAGGATTCTTCCAGAATACGTAAAGGTTGAGCGGAAAGATCTTCACCTCGGTAAAACCGGCGTGGCCCAGTACCTGTTTCATGGTGTATTCGGTAAACGTGTTGTAGTGGTCGAAATTCTGTGCCAGCGACTCCGAACCGACTACCGGGTTGGCGCCATTGAGGCCGTGGCAGACGAGATGGGCGCCCGGCTTCAGTTTGCGCATACACAGGCCGAGAAATTCCAGGATTTCCTCTTTGGTGAGGTGATTGAGTTCCTGTTCGCAGAAGATCGCGCCGAGGCTGTCGTCTGCCTGGCTGTCGAGATATTCGAACGCCCTTTCGACCCGGCAGTTCAGCCCGTGCTTCCTGGCCCATTCCACCTGGCTTTCGCGGGAGTCGATGCCTGTAACGTTTTTGTAGCCGGCCTTGTTGAGCGTATTGACACAATAACCGGGCCCGCAGCTGATCACCAGAATCGTGGTGTTTTTATCTGCAGGGAAATGATTCAGGTAATTGTACTTGTAGAATTCGTGAAATTTACCATAGCCTTTTTCGATATTTTCCGGGCCCTCCCAAAAAGAGTCAAAAGGCTCTATCTGGGCTGCCAGATTGTCGCTGCGCATCATGTCTGCTCGTCCGCGGTTGCTGTCGGTCAGCCCACTATCATAGCGGGCACAGTGGGAAATACAACTGCCGGTATGCTATATTGGCCACTGTCGTGAAGCTGGCTGCCGGCTGCAATTATTACGGTTATGAAATAATAATATGAAGATACTTTTCTGCAATTACGAATACCCGCCGTTGGGCGGTGGCGGTGGTGTGGTCAACGCGATGCTGGCCGAACACCTGGCACATCAGCACGAGGTCAGTGTGCTGACCTCGGCCGGATTCAACTTGCCTGAACAGGAGACTGTCAACGGTGTGCGTGTTATCCGCGTACCGGTTTATGTGAGAAAAGAGCAGGCGGCGGCAAATTTTCCCTCCATGGCGGCGTATATGCTAAACGGTGTCAGGCGCGGCAAGGCCCTGCTGGCACAGCAGAGCTTCGATATCATCAATACGCATTTTGCCCTGCCGACAGGCCCGGTGGGGCAGGCCCTGGCGCGCTTCTCCGGTTTGCCGAACGTGCTGTCGGTGCACGGCGGCGACCTTTACGACCCGAGCAAGTTCAGCTCTCCCCACCGCCACTGGATCCTGCGCAGCTGGGTGCGGCAGCTGCTGCGCAAAGCCGATGCTGTGGTCGGTCAGTCAAACAACACTATCGAAAATGTGGCCAAGTACTACGACGCCGGCCTGGATGTGCAGTGTATACCCCTGGGCATCCACCGGCCCAGATTCCGAGTCGCATCGCGGGCCGAACTGGGGCTGGCGGAGGACGACTTCGTGCTGGTAACCGTGGGTCGGCTGGTTGCCCGCAAGGGCCTGGACAGGCTGCTGCAGATGCTTGCGCGAGCGGCTATCGACAAGCTGAAGCTGGTGGTAATCGGCAGCGGGCCGCTGCAGGGGGAACTGCAGGAACAGGCGCAGCAGACGGGCCTGGGAGAGTCGGTACTGTTCAAAGGTTTTGTGGAAGAGGAACTCAAGTTCCAGTTGTTGCAGGCCGCCGATCTCTATGTCTCCAGCAGCCAGCACGAGGGCTTTGGTCTGGTATTTCTAGAGGCCATGTCGACGTCGCTGCCGGTTATCTGCTACAACCACGGCGGGCAAAGCGATTTTTTGCAGAACGGCCGCACCGGCGGGCTGTTGCAACTCAATGATGAGAACAGTTTCCTCGACACGCTCAAGCACTTACACGGCGATGGCGAAAAGCGCCGGGCTATCGGCGCCTATAATCGAGACAAAGTGGAGTCCTACTATATCGACAGCTGTGCGGCCAGGTACGAAGCGCTCTTCGAGCAGCTGACCGGCCGCTAGTCGAGCCCGCTATGGCTGCCTGCACGGGAATTATGGTGCGAGTGGTCTTTGGATCATTGAATTTTTCATAAGGTAAATTTTATGTGTGGCATTGTCGGTTATGTCAGCGTGTCCGGGTCGATCGATAGGGAAAAGATCACCGCCATGGCCGCTGCCATCAGCCACCGCGGGCCGGATGACGCCGGCTGCCTGGTCGAAAGCGGCGTTGGCTTCGGCCACCGCCGCCTGTCGATCATCGACCTCGACGCCGGCCACCAGCCCATGCAGACCGAAGACGGTGGCATCTGGATAGTCTTTAACGGGGAAATCTATAATTATCGGGACTTGCGTGCTGAGCTGGAAGGCAAATACCCGTTCAACACCAGCAGCGATACCGAGGTCTTGTTGCGCCTGTATCAGGAGTACGGCGCCGAGTGCGTGCGGAAACTGCGCGGTATGTTTGCCTTTGCCATCTACGATCACCGCCAGCAGGAATTATTTATCGCCCGCGACCACCTCGGTCAGAAACCGCTTTACTATTGGCACGGCGCCGACGGTATCGCCTTCGCGTCGGAAATCAAAAGCCTGCTGGTGCTGGAGCCAAAACTGCGGGCGATAAATCCCGAGGCACTGTACGAGTATTTGACCATCAGAATCATCACCCCGCCGCGTTCCATGTACAAGGATATCGCCAAGCTGCCGCCCGGACATACGCTGCGCTATTGTCGCGGCCAGTTGCAGGTCGAGCGCTACTGGGAGCTGGACTACCGGGATAAAATTCCGGGCAGCCTGCCCGATGTGGTGGAACAGCTGGACCGGCAGTTGCAGGAGGCGGTCAAGTACCACCTCGTCAGCGACGTGCCGGTAGGGGCGTTCCTGAGCGGCGGTGTCGATTCGGGCCTGATCGTCGCCACCATGAGCGGCCTTACCGGCGGCGGCTTCGACACCTTTACCGGCGATGTGGACTACAAGACTCACAGCGAGCTGCCCTATGCCCGGCAGCTGTCTGACAAGTACAAGACCAACAATCATGTGTTGAGCTTTAAACCCAGCCTGGTGGAATCGCTGCCGGATATTCTCTGGCATCTGGATGAACCCTCCGATTCTCTTTCGGTGGCAATGTACTATATCTGCCGCCTGGCCAAGCAGCATGTCAAAGTGATTCTCGGCGGCGATGGCGGCGACGAGCTGTTTGGCGGCTACGATCGCTACTACGGCAATGTCTATGCCTCCTACTACGCGCTGTTGCCGGCAGTGATGCGGCGGCAGCTGGTACGCCCTCTGCTCGAGCGCATTCCGGACGGCAGCTGGTATCAGAGCGTTTCGCATCAAGCCAAATGGATCGATCATATCGCCGCTCACCGCGGCAGTGAGCGCTATGCCAAAAGCCTGAGCTATTTTTATTTTTCCGACAAGTTCAAGCAACTGCTCTACACGCCGGAATTTCTGGCGCAGGTGCAGGCCTTTGACCCCGAGTACAGCGTGAAAAAATATTTTGACGTTGCCAAAGCCGACGATGTCATAGACCGCATGCTCAATTCCGACAGCATGGTGCGCATGCCCGATCACCCGGTGATGATTCTGGATCGTATGAGCATGGCGCACGGGCTGGAGGCGCGGGCACCGTTCCTCGACCACAAGCTGGCCGAGTTCTGCGCGCGGATTCCGCCGAAGATGAAAATCAAGGGTCGCACCCGGCGGCTGATTCAGCTGGAACTGGCCAAGCGCTATCTGCCGGAAAGCCTGATCTTCCGCAAAAAACAGGGTTTCGCTTCGCCGATTACCTATATGCTGGCCAAGGAGTTTCAGCTGATCTACAACACCTTTCTCAAGGATTCGCGCCTGGTGGAGGAGAATTATCTCAACGGCGCTTATGTCAGCCAGCTATTGCAGGAACACCTGTCGGGCAGCCACGACCACGGCCAGCGCCTGTGGCTGATCTGCTCGGCCGAGATCTGGTATCGGCTCAATATCGACAACCAGGGGCGTGAGGGTGTCGGCAGTCTGTTGCGCCGTGCTGCCTGAGGCAGGCCGGGCGGCAGTTATTGCAGGAGTTCAAAAGTGCCGCGAATCGCGCCGAAGGAATCCGCTCCGGGGCCGGTATAGACCAGGCTGAAGTTTCTGCCGTCGGCGCTGGTCCACTTGTTGGAAAAGTTCCAGAAAACATTTTTTTCACCGGTCTGCAGCCCCAGTTTCCACGGGTTTTCCACCAGTACCTCGCGCCACGGGCCCCAGGGTTCACTGGCCTCGAAGATGCCGATCAGGCCGCGCTTGTCCTTGAAACGGCTCACCATTTGGGTGATCAGCAGGTAGCGCTGCAGCCCGGCGTTGTAAGTCACGCTGGTGCGCATGGTGCCGCGCTGATCGGCGAACACGGGCTGGCGCTGGTTGACATCGGCGCTCCAAAGTGGTTTTTGTTCGCTGTCCAGGCCGGTGAAAAACTCGTAGCTGCTGCGCCGGCTCAGCTCGGTTGTGGCCACGCGAAACAGAGCGATACGTCCCGGCACTTGTACATCCCACTGGTCGTTAACGACTTCCGGCGCGTAGATATAAACATAGTCGTCGCGACTGTTGCTGTAGCCGGGCCCGAATTGTAAAAATGTCGGCGCGTAGAAGCCCGGAGAATTGACAAAGCTCTCCGGTATGAAGGTGACGCCGGTAAACGCCCAACTGCGGCCTTTGTCGGCGGAAATATACAGCGACTGTTCCTCGAATGCGGACTGGTCGGATTCATTGCCGGTTTTCCACATCCACAAGCTGCTGCCGACAGCTAAAATACCATAGCTCTTGCCGCTGAAAGTGGCGGCTGTTTCGGTTTTTGCACCGCCCCAGATATTGAAGCCGGCGAAGTCCTCGGCCGTGCCTTCGATACGGCCGACTCCCATGCTGACGCGGCCCCTTTTATTGTCGCCGCCGAAACCGCCGCCGTCGCCCCAGGTGGTGTACTGGTGGTCGTCGTCGGCCCAGGTCACGGCCCAGTTGTCGCTGCCGGGCGCCAGTTCCACAATCGAGTCCATATCGAAATGAATGCCGGCGATAAAATCGCTGCGGGGGTGCTGTGAATCCCTGTCGGTGCTGCAGCCGGCGATCATCGCGCCCAGGGTGATCAATAAGGGAGTCAGGGTGAATTTACAGGACATCATTGACATTCCACGACGTTTCAGGTTGCGCCCAGCAGGTGATCGCTGAGCCTGAGTGACAGCGCTACGATGGTCAGGGTGGGATTGGCCGCACCGCTGGTGACAAAGGTGGAGCTGCTGGCCACATAGAGGTTGTCACTGCCGTGAACGCGGAGGTTTTCGTCCACCACCCCGTCTTCCGGCCGCGCGCTCATACGCGTCGAACCGATATGGTGATGCGACCAGTGCATGCCGTCCAGCTTTTGCACGCCGCTGGCGCCGAGGCGGGTAAAAATGTCATTGACCAGCTGCTCCCCGGCGGCCATGCAGGCATTGTCCCGCTCTGAAAATGCGAAGTGCAGGTCCAGGCCGGGGGAGCCGAAAGCGTCTTTATTCTCGGACAGCGTAATGCGGTTGCTGCGCTCCGGACTCATTTCAATGCCCAGCGCTATCTTCAGTCGATTAGGCTTATTGCCATAGATGCCGAGGATAATACCGCCGTGGCCTTTTTCGTTGAAGTCGCGGCTGAACTGATAGGTGCGGCCCATCTGCCAGGCGGGAAACTCGTCGCCGCCGGGCAGCAGCCCCCGATAGCTGACAAAGGGATGCTCCATGAAATAGCGCCCCAGGTGATCGGCGTGATTGCCGATGCCGGACAGTAGCAGCAGGCGCGTGCTTTCCAGGGCGCCGCAGGCGACGATGTACTGTTGCGCCTCTATGCGGGTGGTTTCGCCGCTGTTGGAGCGCACCTCCACCGCGGTGACGCTACCGCCGCCGTCGCTTTCCAGGCGGGTGGCGGTGGCGTCGCTGAACAAATCCATATTCGGCTGCTGCGCCAGATGCGGCAGAATTTTTTCGGTATAGCGCAGCGGTGAGCCGTTTTCCGGCGTGCGCGATACCGGCGGCGCGTCGATGGCGATATCGAGCGGGTCGAACAGTTTGCGCAACTCGTCGATATTGCCGGGTTTGAAATAGGGCAGGGGGGCTTGGCGCGGTGCCTGGCTCGCGCTCAGCTGATCGCCGCTGACATACAGCTTTTCTTCCGCGCGCTGGTAGTAGGGCGCAATATCGGCATAGCTGAGCGGCCAGCCGCCGGCCGGCGCCAGAGGGTTGCCGGCAAAATCATCGGGCTGCAGCCGCGGGCATCTGCCGGTCCAGATATTCGAGGTGCCGCCCAGGGCTCTGATGCGCGAGGTGTCGAGCGGATAGTCGATACTGCCGGAGTTGCCGTACACATCCAGCTTTCTGGCGGCGCGCATACCCAGCATATCCTGCAGGCTTACCCCCGACTCAAGCATCACTACGCGCTTGCCGCGGGCCACGAACTGCTCGGCGACGGTGCAGCCTGCGGGGCCGGAGCCAATGATACAGACATCGTATTGTTGCCCGGCCCGGCTGTCGTCTATGCGGTCGAAGTTGGCGGATTTTTGGCGCTGGATTTCACGTACCGCCACAATCGATGACCCGGCAACCACTGCGGTTGTAGCGCCAAGCACAAAGGTTCTACGCTTCAAGATTGTTCTCCGGTTTTGGTTGTCGCAGAGCTTGTTTTTATCGCTGCGAAGTATACCTTAGTCGCTAAACAAAGGCTAAAATGCCCGGCGTTAATTGTGCCCGCGCAGATGTGATGCAAAGGCAGCGGCCGGCGATAAATCATCGGTGATCAATCATCAGAGGTTTCCCTATGTCGATAAACAGGATGTCGATAAGCAGGATATGGCTGGCATGGCCGGTATTGGTATGGCTGGCGGGGTGCGCCGAGCGCGAGGAGACAGTAGCGGCTGCGCCGCCGTATCCCGCCAGTGATTTGATCGAGCACATCGAGTTTGACTGGAGCAGCCACCGGCGTCTCGCCGCCGGCAGCGATAACTGGGCGCTGACCTGGGGTGGCGACGGGGTGCAATATGCGGCCTGGGGTGACGGCGGCGGTTTCGGCGGCGGCAATCGCTACGGGCGGGTATCACTCGGCGTCGGTGAGATTCGCGGCGACTTCGCCAATGCTGCCTACAACAATACCTGGGGCGGCATCGATCCGACTTATCGCATGGATGTCAAGGGTAAAAGTTACGCACTGTTGATGGTTGACGGGCGCTTGTTGATGTGGGTCTCGCCCGGCTCCAACGACAATAACTACCGCAGTGCAACCCTGCACAGTGCGTCGCCGGCTGCGGCCGGCTGGGAGGCGGTCGACTGGTCGTTTAGCAAGGAGGACGGTTTGGTATTGCCGGCGTTCCTGCAGTTCGGTCCCAATTATGCCGGCGCGCTGGACGAGAATATTTATATCTATTTTATCGGCCTGCAGCAGGGCAATAAACTGCAGGTGCAGGTTCCCGGCCAGCTGTTTCTGCTTAGGGTCAACAAGGACAAAGTTTTACTGCGTGAGCACTATCGGTTTTTTAGCGGTATCGGCGCGGATGGCCGGGCACAGTGGAGCGAGCGTATAGAAGACAGGCAAGCGGTGTTTTCCGATCCCGCCGGTGTCGGCTGGACTGTCAGTGTGAGCTATAACCCGCAGATCGACCGCTATCTGCTTGCCACCGAGCACAGCCGTTCGTTTCGCAGCAATATGGGTTTGTTTGCAGCGCAAACCCCCTGGGGACCATGGCGAACAGTTCACTATGGGCGTTTTGGCGCCGGTGAGATTCAGGAAACGGTTTTTTACTACAACTTTTCCAACAGCTGGAATCGGGGGCAGGAGTTTGTGCTGGTGTTTTCCGGCGTCGATGAAAATGATTCCTGGAATGCGGTGAGGGGGCGGTTTGTGCTCAGGCAGCCTTAGGTTTTGAAGTTGAGAGGCCTGGGAGTCGAATGGCGCCGGCTCAAGGAGAGCGGTGCCAGCGAACCGGCCCAGCTCTCCGCAGTGCATCCAGAAACACGCTGTGAATACGTCCATGTAAGCTCCACGCCAGCATCCCTGCTGTCGAGGGTTTCTGGATGCACTGCGGAGAGCTGGACCTAGCCCCGGTATTCTTAACGAATTTGGGCACCGCTCCCGTTAAGCCAACGCCATTCACTTTGATATCACTACCTTGAAGCCGGCGCCAATGTTACCAGCACCATGCCGTCGAACCTTTCCAACAGCAACTGGTTATCGCGCAGCTGCGGCTTGCCGCCACTGGCGTCAATCAACTTGAGCGTTTTGATATCGAGCAATTTGCCGCCGTGTGCGAGTCGCGCGGTGCCGGCATAGTTGGGTATGGTGCGATAGTGCATGGCCCTGAACAGGCGATCCAGTTTGGCGGCGCTCCAGGCGGAATCGAGGATGCCGTCGTTGGGCAGGCTGGTGCGCGCGAAGTAGCGGCCGGCCGAGGCCGGTGGCGTGATGTGTGAGGTGTCGAGATCCGGCAGCATTTCGATCAGGGTGGGAACACTGTCGATGCCCGCTTGAATGCATTTCATCGACAGTGAAAAAGCCGTTTCCCGCTCATCCAGCGCGAATGCCCGCCGCAGCATGGCGCCCCCGGCATCCACCTCCTCGAGCATGATATGCCAGGTCACACTGTGTTCGGTTTCGCCGTTCCAGATGACCCATGTCGGTATATTGACGCCGCGGTAGTCGGGCAAGGGGCCATTGTGAAAATTGATGCAGGCCACTGTGGCCAGCTTGAGAAGCTCCGGGCTGAAGATGCGCAGATTATCGGCCGAAAAGATATAGGCCGGCTGCAGCTCGCGGATGCGCGCCAGCAGCTCGGCGTTTTTCAAGGTCGGCGCCAGCAGATAGGGGCTGCCGGTTTGTTCCGCCACACTCTCGAGGCCGCGGTTGCCCGCACTGGTGTCCACCACCAGGCCCACCTGATAGTCGGTAGACTCGTGTATCCGGCTGGCAACGGCTGAGGCCAGTGATCCGACCCCTACAATAACGACATTACTAGACATAATAATCCGCAGTTCAAACTGCTACGCATACTCTTCGCAGGGTGTCATGGCGGCGGCTGCGCCGCTACGACCTTACGTCGAGTGATTCGAGGACAGGGCGGGGCGGCGGTAAAAAGCCATAAGCACGCCACCGGGCAGCAGGGCTACCAGGCAGACAATATGGAATAAAATGCCTGTGGCCAGCCCCAGTGACGCCGATACCCCTACCTGCAGCAGAAAAAACTGCGTTCCCTTTTCGTAAATTCCCAGACCATCAATGGAGATCGGCATGCGTATCAGAAACACGACGATGGATACGAATGCCGCCAGATAAAAGAAGTTTACCTCCACTTGCAGTGCCACGGTGACAATGTAAGCGAGTAAAATCAAAAGCGACCCTTCGACGCAGCTCAGCACAAAAAACACCAGCAGTGTGGTGCGGTGGCCGCGATACTCCAGATAAGCCGAGTAGGTTTTCTCGAGCATGGCGCTGAGCTTGGCCATGACACCGCCGAAGCCGGCTAATTTTGCCAGCACCCAGGCGACGAAACGCTGCATCGGCTGGCTGAAGGAGGCCAGAATTGCCACTGCGAAAAAAGCCATGGCACTGCCGGCAATGCCCAGCAGCGAACCGAAGCTGAAGGTGATATCGCCGAAAAACAGCGCCAGCAGTGCGGCGCCGACTACGGTCATAAATACCAGCGCGGCAAACCCGAGCAGCCGCTCCACCAGAATGGAGGAGGCCACCGTGGGCAGTGGCAGGTGCTCGTACTTGGCCAGCGCGGCGCGCGACAGATCGGCCCCCACCGTGGCGGGCAAAAATATACCGACGAAGTTGGACATCGCGTAAATACGAAAGCAGCGCCACTCCGACAGGATCACGCCCTGGGCTTTCAGCAGCAGGTTCCACTTGGCGCTCATCAGCCAGCGATTGGCGATCACTACCGGTATCGACAGCGCCAGTATATCGAAGCGCGTGTTGCGCAAATGCTGGCCGACCTCCGCCAGGTCGATGGTGGTGACAATCCAACCGACCAGCAACAGGCTGACGAGAATCTGTATGAGTCGGAGCACCACTTACTCACTGCCCGCTTTGGGGTTTTTCATTACCAGCGGCGGCCGCGGGCCGACGATGGAGTCTGCTTTTATATCGCTGCCAACGGTAACGCCGGAGCCTATCAGGGATCTGCCGCCGATATGCACGTTGTCGATGACGATACACCCCATACCCAAGACACAGCGATCTTCGATTTTGACCGGCCCTTTGGAGTAGCGATCGAATACTTTTTCATCGCCCTGATCATTGATCCGAAACAGTCCGCCGGAGATCTTGCAACCGCCGCCAATCGACACATCGCAGCCGATATCGATGCCGCCCTGGGCGATCAGCGTGCTGTGGCCGCCGACGCTGGTGCGGGCACCGACGCGGAAGCTGCCGATTTTCGACTGCAGCAGGGCGCCGCGACCCACCAGCACGCCCTCTTCGATCACGAAGGCGCCGGGCTCGGCGCCGCGGGCATCGATAAAGGCGTCATCGTCGAAAACCACGCCGTTGCCGACGGACATGCGCGCGGTATTGCGCAAGGTCAGATTTCTGCCGAAGACCACGCCGCGGCCGATGTCTTTGAACAACAGCGGATAAAAGACTTTGCGCAGCGCCAGACCGAGGGCACCCGGCACCCAGCCGAACAGCAGGGTTATCAGCTCGTGTTTGAACAAGCGCCAGTAGGAGCCGTCGCCGACCACCAGCTGCGCGTATTTCTTCATTGCCGAGTTGGATTCGTCGAGGTGAGAACGGATGAAGTCCTCTTCGGAAAGCGCTACCTCTTTAACCGGCTCGTTCATGCTCACTGGCCTCTATGCATCTGCAAGCTGTGCTTCGACGAAGCTGCACAGCGGGCCGACCTTGGTCAGCTGCTCGGGGTCGAGGTCCTCGAGGTTCAGCTCGGCGCCGAGCCAGTCCTCGATTTCGACCACCAGGTTTAAGAAGCTCATCGAATCGATCAGGCCGGAGCCGAGCAGGTCAAAATCGCCCGCCAGCGCGGCGTTGTCGAGCCGGGCATTTTGCAGCTGCGCCTGCAGCGACTCGGCGATGAAAGTTCGGATGTCTTCGGCCGTCATTATTTTTTTCCCTTCAGTGTTGCAGTTAATGCATGGCGGTCAATCTTGCCGTTGCTGTTGAGCGGATAGCGCTCGACCACATGGATGCGGCTGGGTGTCATATACCCCGGCAACTGCGACTTCAAAGCGGACAGCACCTGTCCGGTGTCGATATCGCTGCCGAGTACAAATGCCACGATACCGCCGACCCCGGTGTCGGTGACGGGCCAGCCCACTGCTACCGCTTCGTCGATTTGTGCCTGATTTCTGATGGCCGACTCCACTTCACCCAGTTCCACCCGGTGGCCGTTAACCTGTATCTGGTTGTCCAGCCGGCCCACATATTCGAGCGGCTGCTGCGGGGATCTGCGGATTACCGAGTCGCCGGTGCGATAGTAAATGCGATCGCAGTCGGGCGGCTGCACGAAAGCGCGGCGGGTGCGCTCGGCGTCGTCGAGGTAGCCCAGTGTCAGCTGCGGGCCGGTGAGAATCAGTTCCCCCTGTACGCCGGCCGGCACTTGCCGCAGGTTTTCGTCCACTACCATTGCCGTCATGCCGGGCAGCGGCTCGCCGATGGGCACCACGCTGCGCTCGCTGTCGGCGGCGCCGGGCTCGCGCCGATAGACGGTGCAGGCGATGGTCAGCTCGGTGGGGCCGTACAGGTTTTCCAGCACCGCGTTGGGGGCGGCCAGGCTCCAGCGTGCCGCCACTTCCTCCGCCAGCGCCTCACCGCAAAACAGGCTCCACTTCAGGGTGGGATATTTGTCGGCTTTGAGTTCGCCGAACTTTTTCATGAACAAAGCCGTCGACGGCACAGAAAACCACAGCGTCAGGCGCTCGCGATTGATGTAATTACCCGGTTTGATCAGTTCGCCGGCCTGCGGCACACAGACACAGGCGCCCGCCTGCCAGGCGAGAAACAGATCGAATACCGACAGGTCGAAGGTCAGTGCGAAGGTCTGGGATACCCGGTCGCTGCTGTCCAATTGATAGCGCTGGCGGGCCGAGTCGATAAAGTGGCAGGCATTGTCATGGGACACCATGACGCCCTTGGGAATGCCGGTACTGCCCGAAGTGAACAACAGGTAGGCGATATCGCCGCGGCGCACCGGCATGTGCTGCGGCTCCTGCTCGAGTGCGTCGGCGGCGTAAAAGCGGTGCTGCGGATGCGCCTGCCGGTGAGCGGCCAGATCCTGTTCCCGCGGCAGTATCACCACCAGCGGCGTTTCCGTCTCTGCCAGTAATTGCGGCAGTAACGGCAGTGCCTGTTGATCGATAATCAGGGCGCGGCACTTGGCTCTGGCCAGCATATTGCGCAGTCTGGCAACCGGAAAGTCGGGGTTGAGGGGGACGTAGCCGTGGCCGGCGAACAGGGCCGCCAGAATTCCCGCATAGGCCAGCAGGCTGCGCTGGCCGAATACGGCGGTCAGCGGCGACTGTGCCACCGAGGGCTGCTCGGGCAACAGCCGCGACAGATTGCTGGCGAGTGCGGCGAGCTGCCGGTAGCTGATCTGTTCTCCGTCGATCGACAGGGCGGGGCGATCGGGATACCGCTGCGATGACCGGTAAAAGCCCCCGGCTAGATGCTGCTCTGACAAACGCCTGACTCCTGTTCAAATTGTGGATGCCATACTGTTTATTGACGGCTGGTTATTGGCGGCTGCTTATTGACGGTTGCTTATGGCCGGCTTTTTATTGCCGGGTCTTTTGCCAGCTCTTTGTTGCCGGCTTATTGCCGGCCCGGTTTCATTTTCAGCCGGGTAAGCTGCCATCATTTGGTGCACTGCCGTTAACCCGGATGCCGCTTTGATACCGATCGCCCGATGGTCATCACAAGACCCGGCTTTCCCGCCGTGGCCACTACCTCAGGCGCTCATTGTACGAAATCGCCGGTCCCGGGACAATCTGCTCCTCGGGTCGATGGCGGCCGGCAGGGCATTTTTCACGCCGGGCTCAGGGCCGCAATAGTAGGCCGCTATTCTTACAGTAAAGCTACCGGCTAACAGTAAAACTACCAGCTAAATGCTACCAGGCGTGAGCCGGGCGGCAGCTCGACTCTGACGGCGCGGCTCTCGAGAAAGTCGGCCCCCTCGTCGCTCATGCGAAAGCGGTTGCGCCATTCGCTTTTCTCGCCGACGAACAGGCCGCCGGGGTATTGTTCGAAAATCTGCTGCAGTGACGCGACGGTGCTGATAACCGGGCGTCCGGTCCTGGGGTCTGCGGCAAACTCCGCGCTGCCGTGCGCCTGCGCGCCGAGCACGTCCACGGCGACGACTTTGCTGAAGACGATGTCAAAGCGTCCAAAATGATACTGGCTCTTGGCGAAATTGGTGGTGACCACAGTGGGCGCGCGATCCACCAGCGGCTGCAGCACGGGCTTTGCCTTTTCCCAGTCGGACAGCTGCGTACCAAAGTAATAACTCTGGCCGCGCCAGATATTGACAGTGCGGAAAAACGAGCCGCTGCTGACCAGGATAAAGCCGACAATGGCCACCGCGCAGGTGGTTTTCAGCGCGGTGCTGAGGCCCTGGTTCTGCTTTACCTGCAGATAATCACTGGTAAAGCGATTGGCGATGTCGCTGAGCAGCCGGTCGAGGTGGGGCGCCAGCGCCGCCAGCGCCATACCCCAGAGGGCAAACAGGAACGGCATACTGTAGTAGATATAGCGCTCTTCTTTGCGGCCGGCTATCGATTGCAGCAGAAAAGCGCTGATGAACAGCGCCGCGCAGAACACCCCGAATCGCGGCCGGTAACTGATCGCCAGTATCAGCACCAGCGGCAGCAGTGGCCACAGCGCCGGGTAGTCGGTCATGAACATTTTTTGGTAATAGCGGATATCGGTGCCCCGGTTGGCGTAGGCGGGCAGCAGAAATCTTTCCACCGAGGCGACGACCGTATCCCAGGCGATGACCGCAAGCGCGGCAGCGGCGGCGATCATGGCAAACACCAGGGCGATGACCCAGAGGCGATTTTGCCTGGCAGTCCACACCCGGTGGTGGCGGGTGACAATATCCATCCCGATGGCCACCGCCAGTGCGGCCAGGGCCGGATAGGTTACCAGATGCAGATGAAAAGCCAGGCCGAAACAGGCGAGGGCAAGGGCGGCACAAGCGGCTTTTGTCGCCAGTGTGTAACTGTGTGCGATAACGGCATAAACCATTACCACACCGAGCAGGAATGCGGCGCCGTGCAGCGTGTACATACGGCTGTAGAGCGAAAGCTCGATCGCATGCGGTGCAATGCAGAACAGGCCGGCGGCAATCCACGCTGCCAGGCGCCCGGCGTTGGCGCGCACCCACACAAACAGTACCACTACCCAGACAACGCCGAATACCAGCGCCGGTATGCGCGCCGCCACCAGGCTTTCGCCGAACAGGCGAAACATGGCACCGACCATGGCGGTAAAAAAGCTGGCCCGGTCGTAAACGCCATCGGCGATGCGAAACGTGCCGTCCTGTGCCCAGGACTGCGCCGACAGCACGTGAAACATTTCATCGCCGACCGGCAGGTGGGCGATGCCGACGCCGATCAGCCGCGCGGCGCACACCAGTGCAATCAGCAGGCCTGTCTCGATTGCCAGGCTGCGGTCCGCCAGTTGGGTTGTTGTCATGCTCATACCTTGGTGTTTGTCATTTTATTTGGCCAGCACCAGCTGATTATTGTTTTCCATGTAGTCGTTCCAGGCGACAATATTGAGTGCCTCTGGCCGTTTTTCCCTCAATGCCTCGATCACGGCCCTGGCCAGCGGCAAGTCGGTGAGCAAAAATACCCCGGCTTCGACCGCCTGGCGCCGGATCTGGTAGCCGTCGGGGCGGCCGTGCTGATCGTATTCGCGCGGAATATTGATCACCAGGTCGACCTCGCCGCTGTCAATCAGGTCGAGCGCGCTGCCCGGGTCCTGGCGGGTTTTTCCCACCCGGGTGTTGGCCACACCGATTTCCGCCAGCATCTCCGCCGTGCCTTCGGTGGCGTAAATCGGCAGCTTTAATTCCTCGGCGATAATTCTGGCCTCGTCGGTAAACCAGTATTTGTCGACCATGGTGCCCAGCGACAACAACACGCCGCGGTGCGGAAAGCGAAAGCCGGTAGCGAGCAAACCGTGCAGCAGCGCTTCGTGCAGGTCTTCACCGAGGCAGCCGACCTCGCCGGTGCTGGCCATTTCCACACCCAGCATGGGATCGGCGCCGGCCAGCCTGGCAAAGGAAAACATCGGTACTTTGACGCCGACATGTTCCAGTTCGAGGCTGTTGTTGTGCACCTTGGTGCCGGCGCCGAGCATGCGCCGGGTGGCCTCCGCCGCATAGTTCATGCCGGTGACTTTTGATACGAAGGGAAAACTGCGCGAGGCGCGCAGGTTGCACTCGATCACTTTGACGGAATTGTGCTTGGCCAGAAACTGCATATTGAACGGCCCGGTAATGCACAGCGCCTCGGCCAGCTGCACGGCAATCTTTCTGATGCGGCGGGTGGTGGACATATACAGTTTCTGCGGCGGCAGCACCAGGGTGGCGTCGCCGCTGTGTACGCCGGCATCTTCGATATGTTCACTGATGCTCCACAGTATCAGCTTGCCCTTGTCGGCGACGGCGTCGATTTCTATTTCCCGGGCGTGGGTTTCAAACTTCGAGATCACCACCGGGTAGCGCGGTGAAATGTCCCTGGCGCGGGCCAGAATGCGCTTCAGTTCGTTGGGCTCGTGCGCCACGCTCATGGCCGCGCCGCTGAGCACATAGCTGGGCCGCACCAGCACCGGAAAGCCGCCCAGCCGCTCGACGATGGGATTGATATCGCCACTGCCGGTGGCCTGTGCCCACTGCGGCTGGTCGATGCCGAGCCTGTCGAGCAGGGCGCTGAATTTGCCGCGGTCCTCGGCCTGGTCGATATTTTCCGGCGCGGTGCCGAGGATGGTGATGCCGGCCTGTTGCAGCGCCAGCGCCAGATTGTTGGGCAGCTGGCCGCCGACACTGACGATGACGCCCTCGGGCCTTTCCTTGTGGCAGAAGTCGACCACGGTTTCCAGGCTCAGTTCGTCGAACAGCAGTTTGTCACAAACATCATAGTCGGTGCTGACGGTTTCCGGGTTGTAGTTGATCATCAGCGTTTCGAAGCCGAGTTCGCGGGCCGCCTTGACGGCGTTGACGCAACACCAGTCGAACTCCACACTCGAGCCGATGCGGTAGGGTCCGGAGCCGAGCACCAGGATTTTGCGCCGCGCCGAGGGTGGCGCATCGTCGCTGCCGGCGTGATAGCTGCTGTACAGATAATTGGTTTCGGCCGGGAACTCCGCCGCCAGGGTATCGATCTGGGCAATGTGCGGCACGATATTGTGCCGCCGCCGCAGGGCGGCGATCTGTGCCGCGCTCGGCCCGCACAGCTGCGCCAGTTTGTTGTCGGAAAAGCCGAGCTTCTTCGCCTCGCGCAGGCGCGCCGGATCGGGCATCGCCGCGGCCTGCTGTAGGCGCCGGTGCTGTTGCACCACCTTGTCGATGGCCGCCAGAAACCAGTGATCGATACGGGTTAACTCGTGTATTCTCTCCACCGGCATGCCGCTGTAAAGAGCCTGGGCGATGGCAAAGATGCGCAGCGGCGAGGCCTGGGTCAGTTCCCGCTCCAGATCGGCAAAGGTATAGGCCTGCGGGTCCAGCCCCTCGACGCCGATATCGAGCATGCGCAGGGCTTTCTGGATCACTTCGGCAAACGAGCGGCCGATCGCCATCACTTCGCCGACGCTGCGCATTTCGCTGCCGATACGGATCGAGGCGCCCTGGAACTTGGCCAGATCCCAGCGCGGCACTTTACAGACCAGGTAGTCCAGCGACGGCTCGAAAAACGCTGTGGTACAGCGGGTAATGCCGTTGGGCAGATCGACCAGGGAATAGCCGAGCGCCAGCTTGGCGGCGACGTAGGCCAGCGGATAGCCGGTGGCCTTGCTGGCCAGGGCGCTGGAGCGCGACAGCCGCGCATTGACTTCTATCACCCGGTAGTCCGAGCTTTCCGGGTGCAGGGCATACTGGATATTGCACTCGCCGACAATGCCCAGGTGGCGGATGGTTTTCAGTGCGATACTGCGCAGCATCTGGTATTCATAGTCGTTCAGCGTCTGCGAGGGCGCCACCACAATCGACTCGCCGGTGTGGATGCCCACCGGGTCGAAGTTTTCCATATTGCACACGGTAATGCAGTTGTCGCGCAGGTCGCGCACCACTTCGTACTCGATTTCCTTCCAGCCTTTCAGGCACTCCTCCACCAGCACCTGTTGGGCGCCGTCGGCAAAAGCGCGGCGCAGCGCCTGCTCCAGTTGGTCCTGAGTTTCGACAATGCCGCTGCCTTTGCCGCCGAGGGCATAGGCGACCCGCAGCATGACCGGCAGGCCGATGGCCGCCACCGCCTCGCGCGCCTGTGCGGCCGATGTGCAGGCGCGGCTGACGGCGGTCTTGACGTCGATTTCATTGAGCCGATCGACAAACAGCTGCCTGTCTTCGGTATCGCGCACCGCCTCGATGGGAGTGCCCAGTACCCGCACACCGAGTTCTTCGAGCACGCCGCTGTCGTGCAGCTCGAGGCCGCAGTTCAGGGCTGTCTGGCCGCCGAAGGACAGCATGATGGCGTCGATGTTTTCCGCAATCAGAATCTGTTTGACAAACTCCGGCGTCACCGCCACCAGGTATACCCGGTCGGCCAGTTCCTCACTGGTCTGAATCGTGGCGATATTGGGGTTGACCAGCACCGTATAGATGCCTTCCTCCTGCATCGCCTTGATCGCCTGTGAGCCGGAGTAGTCGAACTCGCCGGCCTGGCCGATTTGCAGAGCGCCGGAACCGAGAATCAACAGCCGTTGTGGCTTGTGTGGCAGATAGGCACCGTACATCGTGTCAGCTCCTCGCCATTACCCGTACCAGGCTCAGAAACTGGTCGAATAAAAAGCCGGTGTCAGTGGGGCCGGGGTGGGCCTCGGGGTGAAACTGCACGCTGAAGAAGGGCCGGTTGAGGCAGCGCACGCCTTCATTGGTGCCGTCGTTGACGTTGACGAACCAGGGCTCCCAGGAATCCGGCAGACTGCCGTCTCTGACCGCATAACCGTGGTTCTGGCTGGTGATATAGCAGCGCCTGCTGAGCAGGTCCTGCACCGGCTGGTTGACACTGCGGTGGCCGTAGGGAAGTTTGAAGGTATCGCCGCCGGCGGCCAGGCTCAACAGCTGGTGGCCGAGGCAGATGCCGAAAATGGGGCGGGTATAGTGCTGCAGCAGTCGCTGCAGCTGGGCGATCAGTGCGCTCAGGTCTTTCGGGTCGCCCGGGCCGTTGCCGATCAGAATACCGTCGGCCTGCGCCGCCAGTGCGCTGATGTCGGCATGCCAGGGGGCGCGCAATACGCTGACACCTCTGTCGAGCAGCGAGCGCACGATATTGTCCTTGGCGCCGATATCGATCAGCAGCACCGTGTGCTCGCCACCCCGGTGCAGGCGCGGTTCGGCCGGCGCCACCTGATAGAACACGTCGCTGCTCATATCGACTTCGGTGGCGCTCTGCTTTGCCTGCGCCAGTTCGATAGCGGCGGGAAAGAGCCAGCCGCGCATGGTGCCCTGTTCGCGCAGTTTGCGCGTCAGTGTGCGGGTATCGATGGCGCTGACGCCGGCGATGCCGGATGCCGACAGCCAGCTGCCGAGCGAGCGCGCGGCGCTGTGGTGGCTGTAGTCGTCACTGTAATTCTGTACCACCAGACCCAGCACCTGCACGCTGTCGGATTCGAACGGTCGGCCCAGCTCGGCGCTGCGATCCGGCGGCACACCGTAGTTGCCGATCAGCGGATAGGTCAGCACCAGGATCTGACCGCGGTAGGAAGGGTCTGTCAGTGTTTCGACATAGCCGGCCATGGCAGTGTTGAAGACAACTTCCCCGGCCACTGCGCGCGAGGCACCGAAGCCTTCGCCCTGCAGTTCGGTGCCGTCTTCAAGTACCAGCTTCATAGCGTCCTTCCCCAGCGCTTTCCTGCAGCAGAAATTATTATCGGCGGCGCAACCGCTCAGTTTAAAGGTAGCATATTCAGTCTGCAGGCAAGTTTCAATGTTACTATTTACGGGTCGTTGCGACGAAAAAATGCTAAAAAAGTGGCGAAAAAAAACCCCGTTTCCGGGGTTTCATAAAGACGCTACAACCTTCAGGCGGTTCTGCGGCGCGCAACGCGCAAGCCGATCAGACCCAGGCCCAGCAACGCCAGTGTGCCGGGTTCGGGAACCGGTGTCGCCACCACGCTGTAGCCACCGGCGCCGGAGGTGCGCCAGACGGCGTCGGTATCGTCAAGCTGGTTGCACAGGGCACTGCTGCAGCCCGTATCGGCAGTCCATTTCAGGGTACCCTTGGCGCTGATGTCCAGTGGTGAGCCGCCATCGACGATTCGGGTGTCGTAAACGAAAAAATCGATGGTGCCCTGCAATCCGCCAAAATCAATGTCCAGTGACCAGTAGGGGCTGTTGTCGACAAAGGGATTGGTGCCGTTGAGATCCCGAATGCGTAACTGCTGGCCGGCGGTGACGCCGTAGGTATCGGTAAAATCGCTGTCGGCAAAAGTGACCATTGCCACTGAGATATCGTTATCCAGAGTGCCGTCGGGTGACTGGCCGCCCCAGAAATCGAATGAGTCGTTGCTGCCATCGTTGTTGTGGTCCACTTCCTGTGCCAATGCGAAGAACTCAAAATCCGCATTGATGGGTATTGCACTGGCTGTCACCGAGGCGCCTGCCAGGATTACAGCGGCCAAAGCCTGTTTGAGTGACATAAAACATTCTCCTTATTTCGCTGAACAGGTATCTGTATTTTCAACCGGGTTGTACCTGCGACTCGCCCCAAAGCCCCTTGGTCTGAGCAGAGTGGCCCGATTCAAAGCTACTACATTTAAAGCTACTACGAAGGTCAGCTGGGCTAAGGTGTTTTCAGCATAACCTCAGCCTGCTATATGCACCTCCTGTGCCAATATGAAAAGCAGCGAAAAATCAATGCGTTATGATCACTTTTGCAAAATTGTGACAAATGGCTGTAAATATATTCGACGCCATTTGCGGCTTTAGGTGTCAGCTTAGCGGGCGCTCTCAACCCGCTGCAGATGGCCGCGGATTTCGGCGTTGTCCGGCGCCAGCCTGACGGCTTTGCGCAGCATCAGCAGCGCCTTGTCGCGGTCGCCGTTTTCGAACAGCACCAGACCGTAGGTATCGGCGATGGCGGCGTTGTCGGGTGCCAGGCCATAGGCTCTGGCGGCGGTGTCGACGGCCTTGTCGCTGCCGACCTGGTTATAGGCCCAGGCGAGATTGTTGAGCAATACCGGTGAGTCCGGCTGCAATTGCACGGCCTTCTCCAGGTCCGGGATCGCCGCGCGGTAGCGGTTTGCACTCAGGTGCTCGTCGGTGCGCGCCAGCAGCGCGCGCCTGCTGTCCGGCAGGGCCTGTGACCAACTGGTGAGAAACTCTGTGGCCCGCTGCGGCTGTTGCGCTTTCAAAAGGCTGTAGAGTTTGGCCGCGAGGGTATCGTTTTTCAGCGCCTCCCAGGAGCGCCGGTAGGCTTCCACGGCGGCGGCGGGTTTGGACTGGGCCGCGTGCAGGTCGCCGCTTAGGTGGTTGGCGACCGCCTCGTTGAATTCGCGCACTTCGGCGATGATTTTTTCCGCCTCGGCGTAGTTGGCCGACAGAATCTCCGCCTGGGTCAGCAGTGTCAGCAGCAGTGGGGCCTGCGGTGTTGCCGTCAGGCCGCGCAGGGCCGCTGCGCGGGCGCCGGCATAGTCTTGCCGGCGCAGTGCGTGATTGCCCTGAATAAAAGCGATAGAGGCGCTCAGGGCCCGGGTGCTGGCCTCTTCGGGTGCCCTGTCGACCACCACCTGTTCGAATTGCGCGGCCTGTTTGAAGTCGGCTCTGCGGGCATAGTATTCGGCCAGTACGGCGGCGGCGGCGTTACCGCCGTCGCCGGCGGCGGTCACCTCGAGCTGGTCCAGGGCCGGGGCGGCATCACCGCGCATTTCGTAAGCGGTAATCAGGCCCTTGTAGCCCTCGCTTCTCTGCGGCGCGAGTTCCATCGCCCGGGTGTAAGCGGCAGTGGCGCCGCCATAGTCCCCGAGGGCCAGTTGCGCCAGCCCCAGTCGCAGCTGGCTGCGCAGGTCGCTGGGGTTCAGTGCCGCGGCCTGCCGGTAGAAGCCCACCGCCCGCGGCATGTCGCCCTGGCCGCGGTGATAGTCACCTGCCAGCATCTGGCTGGTATAGGCCTGCGGGTGCCCGGCCAGCACCTCCTCGATCAGCCGGCCGGCCTCTTCGCGCTGCCCCATGCGCAGATATTGCAGGGTCAGGGCCGACTGCACGTAGGGGTCGCCGCCGTCTTGGGCATAGGCGCTCTGCAGCTGCTGCAGAGCTTTCTGCGGCGCGTCGTTGTTGTTGTAGTGCTGCGCCAGCGCCAGGCGCACGCGCACCCGCTCCGGGGCCAGGCTCACCGCTTTCAGCAGCGCCGCTTCGCCCTTGCTGGATTGGCGCGCGGCGAGGGCGGCCAGGCCGTAGAGGCTGAGTGTCTCGGCGTTGTCACTGCCGGGAATCTGTTCCTCCAGCAGCGCCAGCACTTTTTCCGGTTCGCGCAGGCGCAGGTTGGCCATGGCGGCGATATTGGTGAGCTTCTGATTGGCAAGCTCGGGATCGAGGTGCTCGGCGAAATACTGGTCGGCTTTTTCGAAATCGCCCTGGATATAGTAAATGAGTCCCAGCAGCTGCGCGGCCTGTTCGAACTGCGGGAAATCCTCCAGTAAGGTGACCAGGCTCTGTTCGGCCTGCTCAAAGTCGCGCGCCTTGTACTGCTCCAGTGCCTGCCGGTACTGGTCGTTGGCTTCGTCCACGCCGGGAAAAGCCTCGGCCAGTATTTTGGTATAGACCAGCGCTTCGGCCGAGTGCCCCTGCCGGGTCAGTATTTCGGTGAGTGCGCGCAGCACACTGGCGCGCAGCGGCGTCATCACATCGGTGCTGGGAAGCTCGGCGATCGCCTCGGTCAGCAGGCTTTCGGTTTTGTCCAGATCGCCGTCCCGGAAGGCCAGGCTCGCCTTGAACAGCAGGACTTGCGGGTCTTTTGGCGCCAGCTGTTCCAGCTTGGCCAGCGGTTCGAAGGCGCGGTGAAAATCATTTTGCTGCGCCGAGACCTTGGCCAGGCCGAGCAGTGCCTCGACATTGTCGGCGTCGCCGGCGAGGGCCTGGCGGTAGCGATCGCCCGCCGCCTGCAACTCGCCGAGTCCGACCAGTGCCTGCGCTTCCAGCAGTTGATACTCCACCGGGGACTCCTGGGCCAGAACCTGACTCGACTGCAGCGAGCGCCTGGCGGAGTTGAATTTCCGCCGCTGCAGATAGGCCTCGGCCAGCGTCGCCTGGTAGCCGGCGGAGGCGCGCTGGTTCTCAGGCACCAGCTCGAGCTGTGCCAGTGCCTGCTTGCCCTGTGCCAGCTCGTTGAAAATCCGCGCCAGCTGTATGTAGCCCTCGGCGGACTGCGGTGTCTTCTGGATGGCGTTGCGCGCCTCGATCATGGCGGCCCGGTATTGGCCCTGGCGAGCGTAGGTGGTGGCCTGCAGCAGATGTTGAGCGCTCTGTTTCTGTAAGTCTGCCGGCTTTTCACTGCAGGCGCTGAGCAGCAGCAGGGCCGCCAGGCCGGTTATCAGGGCCTTGGTGCCGCCCAGGGTCGCCGCTGCGGCGCGAACGCTGCAAAACACGTTTACAGTTGATTCTCTATTTGACATCGTTGTTTCGTCCCGATCACCGTTGCTATGCTCGTGGGCGGCCGTATCTGCGGCCGTGTTGCCATCAGTTAGGCGCTTGAATCTCGTATTTCTTCAACAGGTCGTACAGGGTCGGCCGCGTCACGCCCAGCAGCTTGGCGGCGGCGGAGATATTGTTGTCGGATATCGCCAGCGCCTGCTGGATTGCCGCCTTCTCGGCTTTTTGACGCACCTGGCGCAGGTTGATATCGATATTTTCCGCCGAGTGCAGGCCCAGGTCCACCGGTGATATGTTTTTTTCCTCGCACATGATCACCGCGCGCTTCAGCTTGTTTTCCAGTTCGCGGATATTGCCGGGCCAGGCGTAGCTCTCGATGGCGTCGATGGCATCGGGGGTGAAACCGGTGATGTTCTGCCCCTGTTCCTTGGCGATTTTTTTCAGGAAGTGCCTGGAGATCAGGATCTTGTCGCCCTGGCGGTCGCGCAGTGGTGGCACGTTGATTTCCATTTCACAGATGCGGTAGTAGAGATCTTCGCGGAAAGTACCCGCCGCCACCATTTCCGAAAGATTTTTATTGGTGGCGCAGATCACGCGCACATCCACCGGGATTTCGTCGTGGCCGCCGAGGCGCTCGATGACTCTCTCCTGCAGAAAGCGCAGCAGTTTGGCCTGCAGGTTCAGCGGCATATCGCCGATTTCATCGAGAAACAGTGTGCCCTGGTGGGCGGTTTCGATTTTGCCCAGGGTGCGCTTGGCCGCCCCTGTGAAGGCGCCTTTTTCATAGCCGAACAGCTCGCTTTCCATCAGGTTTTCCGGTACCGCGGCGCAGTTGATGGCGACGAAGCGCTTGTCTTTGCGCGGGCTCAGGTTGTGCAGGGCGCGGGTCAGTACCTCCTTGCCGGTGCCGCTCTCGCCGAGCAGGGTACAGGTGACATTGGTGGGTGCGAGTTTCTCCAGCGTGCGGCAGATTTTCAGCATGGTCGGATCGGCGGTGATAATGCCCTCCAGTGGCGCCTGTTGCATCTCCAGCAGGCGCCGGTTGCGATCCTCCAGTTCGTACATCTGGTAGGCGCGCTGCACGATCAGGTCGAGCGTGTCGGTGTCCACCGGCTTCTGGTAGAAGTCGTAGGCGCCCATGGCCACGGCGCGCACGGCATTTTCATAATCGGCGTTGCCGGTCATGACGATGATTTTGGTATTGGGTGAGAGCTTGGAGATTTCCTGCACGCAGAGAAAGCCCTCTTCCACCCCCTCGGCGTCCGGCGGCAGACCCAGATCCTGAATCACGATCGGCGGTTCGTGCAGGCGAATGGCTTCGATGGCGCTGGCGCGGTCGCGGGCAATCACCACATGGTGCTGGTCGAAATGCCAGCGCAGCTGGCTCTGTAGACCCTCGTCGTCTTCGATAATCAACAGGGTATTGTTCTGGTTGGCTTTGCTCATAATGCTTCGCTGCTGGACTGGTAGTTGGTGGCGACTAAGGTGATGGAGAACGTGGTGCCGACATTGACCTCGCTGACCACATCCAGTGTGCCGCCGATGGAGGTAATATACTCGCGTGCCTGGTAAACGCCAATGCCCATGCCCTTGCCGGTCTTGGTGGTGTCGAAGGGCTTGAACAGCCGTTCCTGGATAAACTCCCGGTCCATACCGCTGCCATTGTCCTCGATTTGAATACAGGCAGCATTATTTTGCTGCTTGAGTGTGACATCAATAAAACCGTTGGCGGCTGTGGCCTCCTGGGCGTTGCGGATCAGGTGGGTCAGCGCCATCACGATTCTGTCCTGGTCGGCGGTAATGCTGCCGTTGGGGTCGTCCATGCGCAGAATCGGCACGGGCTTGGTGTCCTGGCATTTTTTCACCGCCTCGATCACGACCTCCTTGATCGACAGGTTGCGGATTTCCTCGGGCTCGTGCATCTGCAGTTTCTTCAGCAGGTGGCTCATGCGCTCCACCGAATTGTTGATGGTGTGTATCGTATCCTCAAAAAAAGCAGGGTTATCCTTGTGTTTGGCGGCGTTTTTAACCACCAGGGCCTGTTGCGCGATGAGGTTTTTGAGGTCGTGCATCACGAAGGCCGACAGTTTGTTAAAAGCGTCAAACTGCCGCGACTCGATCAACTGCTCGGCCTGGCGGTGGCGCTCGAGATAGTTGGCTACCTGGCGCCCCACGGTTTTCAGCAGATCCAGGTCTTCCCAGGTCAGGGAGGCATCGACTTTGGGTTTGGCCAGCGCCATAAAGCCGATGAGTTCGCGCTCATTGAGCAGCGGAAACATAATCCACAGGTCCCTGGTGTTGCTGCACCAGTCCGGCAGGTATTCGTTGTACTGGCTGTGGGCGGTATCGTCGGTCGACTGCGGCGCGAATACCCACTCATCCTCGCGCAGGGTGCGGCAGAATGCCGAGGCGATCGGCTCCGGCGGAAACTGCTCCATGCCCAACTGGTAGCTGGGCGCCATCACCGGGCCCTTGCGCAGCCACAGCGCGCCGCCGGGGCTTTTGAAGATCGAGGCCACGGCAGTGATGGCCTGGCGCTGCACATCCCGCGGGCTGGTAGGCTGGGAGAGCTGTTGAATCAGTTTCAGCCACTCGCTGCGGTAATCGTATTTATGGCGAAACAGGTGTTTGCTGATCAGTACGCTCAGTGTCTGCCGCGCCGTCTGCGAGGCGAATGCCGCGGTTACGGTAATCAGGGCGCCAAACAACAGCAGCGTATAAACCACTGTGCCCCAGTCGCCGCCATAGAGTTTGACATAGTAGCCGCCCAGGGCCAGCACGGTGATGAAGCCGCCGGCCACCGTCAGCGAGGTGGTATAAAACACGATCGGCCGCGATACCGAAATGGCGGCGGTCTGCTCGCCGCGCAACGGCAATACCATGGTGCCGGCAGTCAGGATCAGCGCGGTGACGATGGAGACCACGGCGCGTGCCTGCACCAGGTCGCTGTCCATGACCTCGAAAATCATGGCGTGGGAGTACAGGTAGATATCGTAGATAAACAGCGCCCCGAGGTTGATCCCCAGCAGTTTGACGAGGCGGTTTTTGCGCGTGTTCTGATAGACCTGCTCAATGCCAACCAGGCCGATAATCGATAGAAACAGACTCAGCCAGATGCCGACGGTGGCGGGGCTGTGCGCTGTCAGCGCCAGCGGCAACAGCAGCAGCGCCACGCCGCAGGCACCAAACAGAATGAGGCGGATGCTGCCCGGCGTCTTGCGCTGGGTGAAGTGTGTGAGAATGAACGACAGCGCCACCACCCACACACAGTAGCGGCCGGTCTCGGCCAGCAGCAGTAGCAGTGGGCTGAGCAATTGGACTTTTTGCTGTAAGGCCAGCGCCAGCAGCCACAGCGCGTTAACGGCGCTGGCGATTACCAGAGAAGTGGGGGCGTCGTGGTGTTTGCGGTGATAAAGGAAAATGGCACTGAGAACAAACCAAAACAGGCTGGCGCAGGCGTAGGCGGAAAAAGTAACGTTGCTATATCCCATGTTCAGGCTGGCAGGGGCAATTTACGTCATTGTAAGCAGTCACCCGGAAATCCAAAAAGCGTTGCGGCTCGATTGTTATAAGAGTTCGACCTTGCGCGCTATAGCCTATAGGTATTCTTCGGGTGGCTCAAGCCCTAGCGGGCGGAACCCCTGGGGAAGGTGGTAACGGCAAGGGTGAAGGTCAGGACACCGGGCTTGGTCCCTGGGTGGTTATTTGTTTTAGGTTGCTCACCACCTGGCCGATGACCCGTTCAAACAAAGGTCCGTTTTCCAGTACTGCCACACGTCCTTTCTGCATATCGTAAGCGAACTCTTTGCGCTGTTTCTCCAGTGCTTTGAAGCCGAAACGATTGACGAAGATATAGGTGTCGGTGCTCGCCAGTTTCGATGTCAGTTTACAGCGCAGCAGCTTGCCCGAGTCGACGTCTTTGTAGCTCAGCCAGGTGCCGGTGCCGAGCTGTTCGGCTTTTTTGATAAAGTCATAGGTCAGGGCTTCATAGCGGTCTTTTTGCCGCTGGATGGCGCTCGACTTGGCGCCTGCCGCAGATTCCTCACTCTCGGGGAGGATGGACTCCGCCTGATCCTCGCTGATTGGCGAGCAGTCCGCAGCCTGAATCTCGTTTTTCTCGGCCTTGTAGAGAATTTCTTCGATTTCCTTGAGCTTGCTCGACTGCGAGTCCGGGTGCTCGCTGATGATCTGCAGGCCGTCGGCAATGCGCGCGAGCAGGTCCGGCACCAGTGCATTGATGCGCTTTTGCGCCTTGGTGTCGTTGTGCTGCTGGCAGGCCCATATCAGATCGTCCACTGTCTGGCCGAACTCCACCCACTCGGAACTCTCCTCACCGAATTTCAGATGCGTGATAATCAGTGCATTGAGCCAGGAGCTGATGAGGAAATCCCTGATCTTGTCCGGCAGCGCAGTCTGGCGCAGTTTCTTGATCAACAGCTTGCGCGCGGCGTTCTTTGCCACTTTGATGCGCGATTTCCCTTCCTCCGCCTCGTTGGTGCGCTGCTCTACCATGGCCGACTTGCGCTGTTCTTTCTGCAGGTACTGGCGCAACTCGGCCAGCATGGTGGCGAAGATGGATTCGTCGAAAGTGTATTGATTGTTGATGGCCTGGGTAATCTTTTTGATTTTCTGATAAACCGCATCCCGCTCCAGCGGTTTGCTTTCATCGAAGCTGACGCCGACGCCGGCTATGGTGTCGATCAGGCAGCGCGCCGGATGTGAGCCATCGTTGAAAAAATTGCTGTCTTTCAGCGCTACCTTGAGGATCGGTATCTGCAGGCGGCTGATCTGTGCCCTGATGGTCGCTGCAATATTATCGTCATCGAGAATGAATTCAAAAAACATCGCCACCAGGTTGATGATGTCGTCCTCGGACTGCTTCAGCGCCTGGGGCTGCTCCGGATGCTTTTGCGCCAGCAACTGCGAAACGATGGGGTGCAGATAGTTTTTCGGCCCGTTGTCATTGTGCGCATTGTCGACAATGGGCTGGGTCTTGGTCAGCATATGTACCAGTTCCGCCACACCCATGGCCGGCCCCGGGTTGTTGGCGTAGGTATTGTAAAAACTCAGTGCCGGTGTCGGCCCGATGGCTCTGACATTGGAAAGTATGGAACTCAGCTCGGCGAGGCTGAACTGGTAGGCCGGTGCGGCGTAGCCCTGCTCGGCCGCCTGCTGTGCTGCGACTGCCGCGGCCTGCTCGGCCGCAGCCTTGGCGGGCGCCTCCGGGCTGGCCTGGCGCTGCAGATTTCTCGGGATCTTCGGCAGAATGCCGGTATTGATCAATAACTGGTTGGCATCCGAGTAGCAGTGCCCCAGCTGATTGAGCACATAGCGCTCGAATTGCTTGAAAATGATGATCTGCGGCTTGATGCTGATCTCGAGCTGCTTTTTACAGGCGCGGGCAAAGGCGTGGCAGATATGTTCGGGGTCGAGCGGATTGTTCTTTTCGGTAACCTCGATCTGCGGAAACAGGTGATCGAGCCGCAGTGTCAGCTCATAGAGCGTGCCGAGGTAGAGTTTGCGGGTGCGGTTGGCCATACTGGTGATGGCCAGCTCGATTTCCAGATCGTCGTTTTCAACCAGCGACAGGCTGGGGTTGGTCTGGGATTCGGGTTGCGGGCTGTCGGTATTGTTGGCGCGGCCGTGGATGAGACTGGCGAAGCTGGCGGCCATGGACTGCTGGAACACATTGATGACGCCCTGCTTCTTGATCCTGATTTCCCGCATCGACTCGAAATACAGAGTCTGCTCATTATTGCTGGAGGCGCGGTTGGACAGGTCGTAAAACAGGTCGTCACATACCGCAAACAGGTTTTCCATGCACTGGTTGGTGGTAAACAGGGTATCTTCCTGGATTTGGGCCAGCAGCTTGGGCAGCTTTACCTGCTCTTTATTCGTGTCCCTCGGGCGCATCACCTCAAGATTCTCCTTGTCTTTGTCAGATGATGTCATTCTGTGTCAGCCTCGAGTTACTTATATAGGTGCTATTAATAGATGCTATCAGTGTTTATTGGTTTTGTTCCAAGGTCGCCCGGCCTGTTTTGCCGCCACCTATTTTGGCTTTTTTGTTTGCTTTTGCCTTATTTGCCGCTGCCTTTATTTGCCCCGGCCTTTTGCTACCATCAGTTGCTACCCCCAATTACTACCACCAGTATCTAGGTAATAACTGTGGTTTTTTAAGAGCCACTGGTACTAATAACACTATTTACCCCTGTGCGACTAATTATATGCCCACATTTCCATGGGGGCCAATAGCCAGCTTTTCGCCTTTGGCGTCACCATCAACAACCGTCTGAGCAAAGTTTACGTTCAAACGCTATGGCCAGATTACTATGCAAGTTATAGGCCTGTATATTGCCTATCGGCTTTTGGCGCCAGCGGCGCTTCACGGTGGCGCTCCATACTTCTTTTGTGACTTAAGAAGTGTTTCGTAGCTTATTGATAATCATAAAGAAAATTTTCTTGCCGGCGCGCTGCTACGGCTTGGTGTTATACTGCCCGGCCGGCTTTGGTGGATGTCTGTCTGCCGCGGCCGGGCTGCTGGCCTTATTCTGGTTGTAAACAAAATCGACGTTATCGGCCGGTTTTATACCGATTGGAACTATTGCCGCAAATTTGTTGATTTTGCTGACAAAAAGTGTTTTTTGCTCACCTGTCGTCAGTCTGGACGGATCAGTTATGTTGTTGATGATCGATAATTACGATTCCTTTACCTATAACGTGGTGCAATATCTGGGGGAACTGGACACCGAAGTACGGGTGGTGCGCAACGACGAGGTCAGTATCGACGATATCCGCGCCCTGGAGCCGGAAAAAATCGTCATCTCACCCGGTCCCTGCACACCGGCCGAGGCGGGTATTTCCGTGGCCGTGGTGGAGGCTTTTGCAGGCAAGCTGCCGATCCTGGGGATCTGTCTCGGCCACCAGAGCATCGCGGTGGCCTTTGGCGGGCGAATTGTCAGGGCAAAAGCGGTAATGCACGGCAAGACCTCGCCGATTTATCATAGCGACCGGGGGGTGTTTCGCGGCCTGGCCAATCCCTTTGAAGCCACCCGCTACCATTCGCTGATCGTCGAGTCGGCCGGCCTGCCCGACTGCCTGGAGGTCACCGCCTGGACCCAGGATGGCGACGCTGCCGGCGAGATCATGGGGATGCGACATAAAGAACTGGCGATCGAGGGTGTACAATTTCATCCGGAGTCCATACTGACCGCCCACGGGCACGACCTGCTGCAGAACTTTTTGGAGCTGTAAGCGCGGCGGCACGGCACCTAATTACCGACCTGGCGAAGATGACATGACGGATATCAAACAGGCCCTGGCACTCTTGATCGAAGGGCGGGACTTGACCACTGAACAGATGACGGCCGTTATGCGGCAGATAATGGGCGGCGAGGCCACTGCGGCCCAGATCGGTGCCCTGCTGGTGGCGCTGCGCATTAAGGGGGAGAGTGTCGACGAAGTCGCCGGCGCGGCGCAGGTGATGCGCGAGATGGCCACCGCCGTGACCATCGACGCCGACTATCTGGTGGATACCTGCGGCACCGGCGGCGATGGCGCCGGGCTTTTCAATGTATCCACCGCCGCCGCCTTCGCGGCGGCGGCGGCCGGGGCGCGGGTCGCCAAACACGGCAACCGCGCTGCCAGCAGTGCCACCGGTAGCGCCGATGTACTGGAGGCGGCCGGGGTGCAGCTGGATATCACCCCCGAGCAGGTGGCCCGCTGCGTGCGGGAAATCGGTGTCGGCTTTATGTTTGCCCAGGCTCACCACGGTGCCATGAAGCACGCCATCGGGCCGCGCCGGGAGATCGGCCAGCGCACCATCTTCAACATACTCGGGCCGATGACCAATCCGGCCGGCGTCAAACGCCAGGTCATCGGCGTGTTTGCCGCCGATTTGTGCCTGCCGATGGCCCAGGTATTACAGCGCCTCGGCAGTGAACACGTGATGGTGGTCTGCGCCGAGGACGGCCTCGACGAGGTCAGTATTGCCGCTCCGACGCAGGTGGTCGAACTGCACCGCGGTGATATCCGCGCCTACAGTATTTGCCCGCAGGACTTCGGTATCGAGCGCCAGTCAGTGGCGGGGCTGGCGGTGGACAGCGCCGCCCAATCGCTGGCGCTGATCCAGGACGCTCTGGGTAAACGCCGGGGCCCGCACGCTGCCAAAGCTGCCGACCTGATTGCCCTCAACGCCGGTGCGGCCATTTATGTCAGCGGCGTTGCCTCCGACCTGGCCCAGGGTGTGGAGATGGCGCAGGACGCCGTCGGCAGTGGGCTGGCAAAAGAGAAAATCAGTGAGCTGGCCACTTTCACCCAGTGCCAGAAAGGTGCCTAGGAGTGCTTATCCGGTGGATGCCCCGACAGTTCTACGCAAAATAATCGCGCGCAAGCACGAGGAAGTCGCTGAGCGCCAGGCGGTCACGCCGGTGCACAGGCTGCTCGATATGATTGCCCAACAGTCCGCGCCACGCGGCTTCGTCGCAGCGCTGGAGGCGAAATTACAGCAGGGCCTGGCGGCGGTGATCGCCGAAATCAAGAAGGCTTCGCCGAGCAAGGGGGTGATCCGGGAGGATTTCTTCCCGGCGGAAATCGCCATCAGCTATGAGCGCGGCGGCGCGGCCTGCCTGTCGGTGCTGACCGACGCCGACTTTTTCCAGGGCAGTGAGAGCTGCCTCAAAGAGGCCAGAAACGCTTCCCAGCTGCCAGTGATCCGCAAAGACTTTATTGTCGACGATTATCAGGTCTACGAGGCGCGGGCAATCGGTGCCGATTGCATTCTGCTGATCGTCGCCGCGCTGCAGCCGGAAAAGCTCTATCAGCTCAACGACTTGGCTCTGGGGCTGGGTATGGACGTGCTGATCGAGGTGCACAACCTGCGTGAGCTGCAACTGGCCTTGAAACTGCCGAATAAACTAATCGGCATCAACAACCGCGACCTGCATACCTTCGAAGTTGCGCTGGATACAACCTTTGCACTGCTGGACAAGATCCCCGCTGACCGCATCGTCGTCACCGAAAGCGGCATCCATACCATCGATGATGTCAAAGCGTTGCGCGGCCACGATGTCAACGCTTTTCTGGTGGGTGAGGCATTTATGCGCGAGCCCGACCCGGGAATGAAACTGTTGCAGATGTTCAATTGATGGGCCGGCGTGGGCTGATCCGGTGCTGTATCGGTTGAAACTTGCGGCGGCCGCTAACGGGCGCCGGCAGCCGGTGGGGCTATGAGCGGAGCGGAGGCGCGGGCGGCTTTCATGGCCGGTCGCGATGCTGTAGAAGAAACCCAGAAGCGGCTGCTGCGGCAGGTGCTGGGCGCCAATGCCGGCTGTCGCTATGGCCGCCGGCATCACTTCGCACAGATCGGCAGCGCCGAAGACTTCCGCCGGCGCGTACCTCTGGTGCATTACGAGGAGATCAGAGCCAGTGTCGATGCCATGCTGGCGGGTGAGAAAAATATCCTCTCGGCCGAACGGGTGCTGGCCTTTTTCAAAACCAGCGGTTCTCTGGCGGCGCCCAAGCTGATTCCGGTTACCGCCAGCCTGGTGCGACAAAAACTCAATGCCTTCGGTGTTTACTGGAGCGATGTCTACCGGGCCTACCCGGCACTCGCCAGCGGCCGGGTAGTCAGCAACCTCAGCGATTCCGGTGCGCCGGAAAAATCGCCGGCCGGGGTCGATATCCTCTCGGAAGCCACCTTCTGGTCGCGGCGCGGGCAGGGTATTCAGCGCCACTCGCGCCAGCCGCTGCCGCCGGCGCTGCGCCGCGTGCCCGACCCCTGGTTTCGCGCCTATGCCGCGGCACGGCTGCTGCTGCAGGGTGAGCTGCACGGCATCATGTGCCTGAATCCCAGCACCCTGCTGTTTTTCTGCCGGCAGCTGCAAAGCCATATCGATGCACTGCTGGCGGGATTGCAGCGCGGCGACTGGGGGCGCGACGATGCCGATTTTCTGCAGCAGGTGGATGCGCCGCTGGGGGGCTTTCTGCGCGCCGACCGCGAGCGCGCTGCGCAGGTGGCCGCGGCCCTGCAGCAGGGGTTTTGCCTGCGGGCACTGTGGCCACAGCTGGCATTGAGCATGTGCTGGTGCTCGAGGCTGGTGAGCCCTTACTTTGAACAGCTGGCGCCGTTTCTCAAAGGGGTGGCGAGCCGTGACTTCATTACCCAGTCCAGCGAGTGCGCGATTGCCATTCCGCTGCGCGACGGCCGCAGCGGCGGCGCCCTGGCCTACAGCGCCCACTTTTTTGAGTTTATCGCCGAAGGCGAGACACAGGCCCGCGATCCGCAGACCCGCTTTGCCTGGCAGCTGCAGCCCGGGTGCAATTACGAAGTGGTGGTAACCACCGGCGGCGGCCTGTACCGCTATCGCACTGGCGACTGCGTGCGCGTCAGCGGCTTCATGCAGCAGCTGCCGGTGCTGGAATTTCTCTACCGCCTGGGCAAAACCGCCAGTATCAGTGGTGAGAAACTGACCGAGTTTCAAGTGTCGCAGGCCGCCGAACAGGCCGCGGCGACGCGCGGCGGCGGGCCGCTCGACTTCATCTGTTTCCCGCGCAGCGGCAGCTGCCCCCACTACGGCGTCATTGTGGAGACCGGCGCTGAGACCGATACGGTGCGCGCCTGGCTGGCAGCGTTCGAACATAGCCTGCAGGCCGTCAATACGGAATACAAAGACAAGCGTGCATCCGGTCGCCTGGGCAGCCCGCGCGGTTTTATCGTGGCCGCCGGCGCCATCGGCCGCTATCGGCGCCGGCGCAAGGCGGCTGCGGTAAGTGACGCACAGCTTAAAACCGAGGTGCTGACCAGCGCACTGGATATCGACGCTGCCTTTGCGGTACAGGAGATTGCCGGTGAGGATTGAGCGTATCACGCTGTTGCGCTTGCGCATTCCCTTCAGCACCGGCTTCGCCCACGCAGTCGCGCGGCGCACCTGCTCCGATACGCTGCTGGTGGTGCTGCGCACCGCGGCGGGCGCGCAGGGTTTTGGCGAGATACTGGCCCGCGACTATGTCACCGGTGAGAGCAACGACCGCATTTTTGCCGACAGCGGCCCGGCCCTGGGCGCCGAACTGCTGGGCCGCCGCTTCGACGATCAGGCGGCGCTTGCGGCCTTTATCGAGGGTTGCCTGCGGGAGGGCCGCTGGCAGCCTGCGCTTTTCGGTGGATTTGAACTGGCTTTGTGGCACGCCTTTGCCCTCAGCGCCGATCTCGATTTAGCTGCGCTGCTGGGGCCGCAGCGCCGCGATGCTGCCGGCAAGTGTGCCACCATCGGTCTCGACTGCCCTGCCGGGCAGTTGCGACACCGGGCCAGGCTGGCCAAGCTGGGTGGCGCCACCGCGATCAAGTTAAAAGTCGGCGGCGACTGCGACCTCGAGCGCCTGCAGGCACTGAATGAGGCACTGCAGGGTAATATGCCCATTCGCCTGGATGCCAATGGCAGCCTGCAGCTGCAGGCGTGTATAGACCTGCTGAAGGATTGCGCGCAATTGCCCATCGCCTCCATTGAGCAACCGTTCGCCAAGGGCGATGCCGATCTGGCGGCGAAGCTGAAACACCTGTATGCGCAGACCGCGGTGCCGATCGTTGCCGACGAATCCCTCTGCAGCATCGCCGATGCCGAGCAGCTGCTCGGCAGTGGTGTCTACCAGGCCTTTAACCTGCGTATCGGCAAGCACGGCGGATTGCTGGCGACGGCAAAGATCCGCGATATGGCCCGGGCCGCTGGTATCGGGCTGGTGGCCGGCACACTGGTCGGCGAGTCGGGGGTATTGAATCAGGCGGCGCAGCTGTTGCTGCGCCATTCACCGGCGCTGCCCTATGTGGAGGGGCTGGGGCAGAACCGCACCCTGCTGCAGATGGATCCGGTCAAAGTTGAGACGCACAGCACGGCCTCTATGCCGCCGATTACCTTGCGGCAGCGAGCACTCATGGATTATGTTAGCGCTCGAAAAGAACTTCGCTGATACGGGGGAGCCATGAGTAAACAGGCGGAAATTTATAACTTTATTAAAACACTCAAGCCGAATATGCCCGACTTTGACGAGAACCAGAATTTGCTGGAATCGGGTTTGCTCGACAGTGTGGCGATGATGGAACTGGTGGTCTGGTGTGAGGAGTTTTTCGATTTTGCCATCGATACCGACGATCTGACTCCGGAGAATTTCTCCACGCTGAAAAACATCAGCGACTACGTTGAAACCGCACTTGCGGTGAAGTGATCCATGCTTCTGGCGCAGCGCTTTTACGCCGCCGTGCAACAGTACGGCGAGCGGCCGGCGCTGTTTGATTCCAAACAGGGCGGCGGGCGCTTACTGTCTTATATCGCCCTGTGGCGCCGCAGCGAAGTACTGGCCGTGGCGCTGTTGCGGCGCGGTGTAAAAAGCGCAGAGCGACTGGCCATCTTGGCCCCGCCCTCGGTGGATGCCGTGGTGGCGTTCTGGGCGATCCAGCGCGTCGGCGCGGTGGCGGTGTTCTTAAACGACCGGCAGACCTGCGAGCATATCGACTTCGTGCTCGACCATGCCGGCGCAAAGCTGATTCTGGCACAGCGGTGCTCGCTGGCCGCTCTCGATGAATTGTCGCCGTACCGGGCCGGCGGGCGGCTGCTGCTGATCGACACCGATGCCCTGGAGTTTATCCCGGCGCCGCTATCGACCGCCGTCGACACAGACCCGGCCGACTGCCGGGACCCGGCGGTGATCGTCTATACCTCCGGCAGCACCGGCCTGCCCAAAGGGGTGTGCCTGTCGCACCGCAATCTCGCTACCGCGGCAGAGGCGGACATCGGCTACTACGGCATCTCCGCAGGCGACCGCTATCTGATGCTGGTGCCGCTGCACTACGTACACGGCCTGCAACAGCTTTTGATTCACCTGTTCAGCGGCGCCGCGGTGTATTTTGCCGCTGATTTCGTCTTTTCCAATCGCATTACCCGGCAATTGCAGGACTGGCGGATAAGCGGGGTTTCCGGTGCGCCCTACCATATCAACGCCCTGATCGAACGCGGTAAACTGCTGCACACCGCACTGCCCTCGCTGCGCTGGCTGGGCGTAACCGGCGGCGCGCTGGCGCCGGCCCGTATCGAGCAGCTGCGGCATTGCATGCCGGCTGTGCGCATTTGCATCACCTATGGCCAGACCGAGAGCGCGCCGCGTATTACCGCACTGCAACCGCACAAGGTCGACGCCAAACCGACCTCCGTGGGCGCGGCCCCCGCCGGCATCGACGTGGCGGTGGTAGACAGCGCAGGCCGCCCGCTGCCGGTCGGCGAAGTGGGCGAGGTGGTAGTGGCGGGGGACAATGTGATGCTCGGCTACTGGCGTGATCCGCAGGCCAGCCGCCGGGTTATCGATGCCGAGGGCAGACTGTGGACCGGCGACCTGGGTCGCTTCGATGCCGACGGCGATCTGTTTTTGCTGGGGCGCCGGCAGGCGATGATCAAGACCGCGGGTGAGCGTATTTTCCCCGAGGAAATCGAGCGGGTATTGAGCGGCCATCACCTGGTCAGAGAGGCCGCAGTGGTCGGTGTGGCCGACCCGCTTTACGGCCAGAGAATAGAGGCGCATATCGTCTCGGCAGAGGCGCAGCACAGCGATAGCGACCGGCGGCAACAGCTGCAGCAGATTCGCGATCACTGCCTGCAGTTTCTACCCCTGGTGCGAGCGCCCAGGCACTACCATTTCCGCTCCAGCCTGCCGCTTACCGCCAGCGGTAAAGTGGACCGGCAGGCGCTGCTCGCTGGAGACTAGGGCCAACCGCGGAGGTGCACGGAACATGGATTTGCGTACCTTTATGGATTTTGTCAGGCGCAACAGCCCGCGTGAATACCTGCAGGTCGACACGCCGCTGTCGGCCGGCTGGGAGCTGGCGGCGGTGGTCGAACGGCTGCGGCAGAAGATGCGCGCACCACTGATTCATTTCAGCCGGGTAAACGACTGTGACTTCCCCGTTGCCACCAATATCTGCAGCTCCTGGCCGAGAGTGGCAAAATCGCTGGGTATTTCCATGCTGCAGCTGGAACAGCGCCTGCTCGCGGCCTATAAAAACCCCATTGCGCCGCTGCAGCATCGCCAGGCCGGGCGGGCGCCGGTCCGGCAGCATGTTTACCGCGGCGCGCAGCTAGATCTGTCGGTGCTGCCCGCCATCCGCTATACCCGCGCTGAGACCGCACCCTATATCAGTGCCGCCTGCGCCGTTGCGCGCGACCCCGACAGCGGCGCCTTCAACCTCAGCTATCACCGGCTGATGTTTGTCGATCGCCGCCGGCTCGCCATTTATATGACGCCGAACTGTCATCTGCAGCAGATCTTTTTCAACAACAGGGCCCGGCAATGCCCAACACCGCTAGCGGTTTTTATCGGCGCGCACCCGCTGTGGAGCCTCGGCGCGCTGGCGGCCGGCGGTCTCGACTGCGACGAATTTGGTATTATCGGCGGCTTGCTGGGCCAGCCGCTGGCGGTCACTCCCGGTTTGATCGAGCCGCGCCTGGCAGTCCCGGCCGCGGCTGAGTTTGTGCTCGAGGGCAGCATTTCCCATTGCGCCGAGGTGATGGAAGGTCCCTACGGCGAGGGCCTGGGTTATCGAGCCGAAAGAACCCGGCAACCGGTATTCGAGGTGGAGCTGCTGTCGATGCGCGATCGAGCGATTTATCAGGATATTGTGCCGGGTGGTATGGAGCACTTGAATATGACCGGTCTGGCCCTGCGCCTGTACCTGCAGCAGGCCCTGCCGGAACGCTTCAGGTTTATCCGCGACCTGCATCTGCCGGCAGCCCTGACTCTCTATATCTGCGTGCAGGCGCCCCAGCCTGCCGGCGTGCTCGAGCAAATGATGCGCCGGATATTGACCGGCCAGCGTTTTATCAAGCACGTTGCCGTGTTTGACGCCGATATCGATATCCGCAATCCGCAGCAGGTCGGCCTGGCCCTGGCCACCCGCGTACAGGCGGATCGGGACTTGCTGGTGCTCGCCGGCCAGAGTGGCAACGGTATCGATCCGTCGGAGTGTGATCAGGTGACGGCCAAGTGGGGCATTGATGCAACGCTTAAGCGCAATGACCGCGGTTATCCGATTAAAAACACCCTGCCGGCGGATGTGCTGGAGAAAATCGATCTGGAAAAAATTTTGCACCCCTAGGCAGCACCAGGTAATTTGTGCCAATTGAGGTTTGTGGGGGCGTGGCAAAATATAGGATAAGCAGACCGCAGTTTACAGACAACCGCCTGGCTGTAAACCTCCAGCATAAGCGCTATACTTTCCTGTCCACCAATGTTGTCATCAGGGACGTTAATATGCCAGCTTACAATAATCCCGGCTTTATGCAGCGAGTCCGGCGCGCCAACCCTACATACGCCCGTATCAAGAGCAGCTCTTTGCGGTCGCTTATTGCGGTTCTCAATGATCCCAACGGAATGCTTGGCCAAGTCAGATTTGAATTGAATGCCTTGCGAAATAAAGCTGACGGCAGCTATCGAACCAAATTCAATAAATACAGAGAGGCGCTGTGCTTTTTGCAGCACACCTATCCCGTGCCCGCAGGCGTGCGGGTACCTATTGGTGGGCCGAATACTACCGAGGCGGTACACTTTCAGCAAACGGCAATGCCACACAACTTCAACGCCTGGGTAGCCCCGGACCCGCAGGCCGAAGCTGCCCGTTATGAAGCCAGGGTGCGGGGGCTGGCCCCGCCGCCCGTTCATGTTACCGACCGGCTTGTGTCGAATAATATTCGAGGTCTGGGCATGACCGTTGAGGAATATATATACAATACCCCCGGGGCCAAAGGCATCGTCCTTATTCACCTGGGCGGTTTTCAGGCGCCCATGAGTAATTTGTTCGACGGCTGGAGCCAGCTTGTACATATGCAGTCTGTGCTGCGTGCGACCAATGTCATGAATCACAATATCTGCGTTTTGCATATGGGCAATAACCCACCGGTATGCGGGCAGCTGACGGCCGAGATAAACCTGTTTGGCAACCGGGTGGTGGTGCATGAAAACGGACACCATCATATGGGCAATCGCCACCAGGCGTTTAGCGACTTTGTGGCGAATAACGGCACCATGGTGGTCATGGGTTTCGATGCAAATGTCTGTGTGCGGGCAAACCTGTTCGGCTCCGAGGAATACTATGTAGATCCAAACAATGTTGCCAATACCCATGCGACGGTGCCGCCGATACTGAGCCAGGCACCGGTGGTGACCTCGAGAGCACTGCTGGTTTCGGCCGGCCCGATCCAACCTGTTCAACACCAGGGGGAATATGGTGCATTACTTGGACGCTAGTATCGTTAGTATCAAGGCAACTCGACGGGATGTGTTGGGCCGATGATCAGAGTTATCTACCGCTGGAAAGTGGAGGCAAGCGCGCAGGCAGCATTTGCAGCCGCCTGGTCGAAAGCGACGCTGGCGATCAGGGCCAGCACTACCGGCGCCCGCGGCAGCACCCTGTTGCGCAGTCACAGTGATCCCGCCGAATTTATCACTATTGCTCGCTGGGATAGCCATGAGCAGTGGCAGGTATTTTGGCAAGGGGATGGCAGCACAGAGATGTCGGCGATGCACAGGCTGGCGCAGCGCTTGGGTGTTGAGGTGTATGAGGAAATAGAGGACCATACGGTATAGCTGTATACGGTCGTACTGCGCCCGACGTAGCCGAAATGGATTTCGTTAACCGCCTCTTTGACCGGGCCTTGCAATAAAGCAACTGTCCCGAATGGCACTTACTTAAGCAAATCGTGCCAATCGATCGGTTCGCCTCTCTGTAAGGCTTTCAGAAACACGTCGTGAACCCCCGCAAGCGGGCCCGGCCCGAAATCACAGATTTCGGTCGTTGCGCGGGGCGAAGCGATGCTTCGCTGTTTCCCGCTCCACCCTGGGGACTTCTCGCCAGCATCCCTGCTGTCGAGAG